>NZ_BAGG01000061.1 GCF_000308695.1 Nocardia takedensis NBRC 100417
CGGAACGATCGCCGCCGGTGCGCCCCGAGCCCGCCCCGTCGCGTCCGCCCGAGCGGGTCGACGAGTCGGATTCGCCGCCCTGCCGGGAACCGCGACCGCGCCGGGACGAGCCCGCCGCACCTGTCGCGCCCACCACCGGACCGCGCGCGGAAGCACCGCCGCGCCCGCGTCGGCGACCCGTGGACGTACCGGCCTGATCCGTGCTCGCGACGTTCGCGGGCGGGGTGGGCACGATCGCCGCGCCCGGTCCGGGCGGCGTCCGCGCGCCGGTGATGTCGCGCAGATCGCGGTCGCCCGCGACCACCTGGACGCCGACCACGTCCACGCCCGCCTTGCGGGTCATCTTCTCCACGTCCGAGCGCTCCTCGGCGGTGACCAGCGTGACGACCACGCCGTCCTCGCCCGCGCGCGCCGTGCGCCCGGCCCGGTGCAGATACGCCTTGGACTCGGCGGGCGGGTCGACGTGCACGACCAGCGAGATGCCGTCGACGTGGATGCCGCGCGCGGCGACGTCGGTGGTCACCAGCACGGGAGTGGTGCCGTCGGCGAAGGCCGCCAGCGTGCGGGTGCGGTTGTTCTGCGCCTTGCCGCCGTGCAGCGCGCCCGCCGCGATCCCGACCCCGCGCAACTGCTTGGCCAGACGGTCCGCGCCGTGCTTGGTGCGCACGAACATGATGGTCAGCCCGTCGCGCGCGGCGATCTCGGCGACCACGGCGCGCTTGGCGAATTTGTCGCCGACGTAGAGCAGGTGATGCGACATGGTCGACACCGAAGCCGACGGCGGCGCGGTGGAATGGGTGACCGGATCGCGCAGATAGCGCTTGACCAGCTTGTCGACGTCGCCGTCGAGGGTGGCCGAGAACAGCAGGCGCTGACCGTCTTTCGGGGTGCGGTCGAGCAGTTTGACCACCTGCGGCAGGAAGCCCATGTCGGCCATGTGATCGGCCTCGTCCAGCGCGGTGACCCGCACGTCGGACAGATCCGCCGAGCGCTGGGCGATGAGGTCCTCGAGGCGGCCGGGGGTGGCGATGAGCAGGTCGACGCCGCGCGCTAGCCGGTCGGCCTGGCGTTTGATCGGCGCGCCGCCGACGACCGAGGCGATGCGCAGGCCCAGCGCCAGGGCGGGCGCGTCGAGCGACTTCTCGATCTGGGCGGCGAGTTCGCGGGTGGGCACGAGTACGAGACCGCGCGGGCGGCCGGGCGCGGCGGCGCCGCCGGTCAGCGTGACCAGCATCGGCAGGCCGAAGGCCAGGGTCTTGCCCGATCCGGTCGGCCCTCGCCCCAGCACGTCACGGCCCGCGAGGGCATCGGGAACGGTCGCCGCCTGGATCGGGAACGGGGCGTCGATGCCGTCGCGGCGCAGGGCCTGGACGAGCACGGGGGGAAGGCCCAGGTCCGCGAACGTCACTGGGGACGTCGAGGCAGCGGTGAGCGAGGAGGTCAAAAGGTGCCTTTCGTATTTCAGCGACCGGTGGCGCTGATCGGTCTCGGTGGTGTGTCCCACCGCACGGAGCCACGGCGGACTCGTCGAGCCGCCGCCGGTCGCGTCAGCCGTGGAAGAGTCGGCTGAGTTCGACCAACCAGGGTACCGCGACCGCGAGAGTCGGGACGACCAGGATGGCCACCGACCCCAGATACGCGGCCGAGGCGACCCGCAGATCGCCGATGCGTTCGTTGAGTCGTTGGATGCGGATGAGCGTCGTCGGCCCGCCCGCGGCGAGCGCGCCCTGCGGCGCGGTGGACTTGGCGCAGGCGACCAGCGCGCGGGCCAGCGGCGCGGGGCCGGTGACCTTGACCGCCGAATCGTCGGCGAGCAGTTCGATGAGCAGTTTCACCGACCCCAGCGCGGCCTTGCTGCGCACCACGCGCGGGAACGCCTCGTGCACGGCGGTGAACGCCTCGAGCACCAGATCGTGGCGGGCCCGCAGGTGCGAGCGCTCGTGGCTGACGATCGCGGTGACCTCGGGTTCGTCGAGGCTGGTCAGGGTGCCCTCGCTGAGGACGACGCGCTGGCGCAGGCCGGGCAGGCAGTAGGCGATGGGTTCGGTGGCGGCCAGCACCCGGATGTCGGCGGCGCGGCGGTGCGGCCCGCTCTGGTCCAGCAGGTCGACCAGCATGCGATGGCGGGCGCGGCGACGGCGGGTGTGCACGCCGACGCGCACGATCGAGAACATCAGGCGGCCGCCGACCAGCAGGGTCAGGGCGAAGACGGTGACGTAGGCCAGCCACAGGGGGAGTCCGAGGGCGTCGATCTCCCGGGTGGGCGAGGTGGTCGGGCGGCCGTCGGGGCCGGGGACCAACAGTTCCGCCGCGATCGCCAGGCCGGAGCCGAAGGCGCTGAGCACGGCGGCGAGCGCGATGGCCTGCCACAGGACCAACGCCGCGCGTGGCGTTCGGTACGGCCACGTCGCGCGGCTCAACAGCGCTGGAGCAGGCCCCGCGAGAAGCAAAGCGAGACCGGCGAAGACCGGCGCGGTTGCGTTCATCGACTCAGCTCACTGCGTTGTGGGGCCAAGACGCGCACGGCGTTGTGCGCGTCGCGCCGAAGGTATCAGGAACCTTCGGATGATTCGAGCTTAGCCAGTGCCTCCCGCAGGGCGTCGGCCTCGTCGGGGCCGACCTGTTCGACGAAGTGCACGAGGGCGGCGGCGCGACTGCCCGCCTCCTCGGCCTGTTGCAACGCGTCCACCATGAGACTCGCGACCAATTCGTCGCGGGTGTGCACGGGGGCGTAGCGGTGCGCGCGGTCGTCGCGCCGCTGCACCACCAGATTCTTCTTCGCGAGCCGCTGGAGCACCGTCATCACCGTGGTGTACGCGAGCTCACGGCGTGCGGCCAATGCCTCGTGCACCTGCCGGACCGTCTGCGGTTCGTCACTGGACCACAGCTGGTCCATGACCGCCTTCTCGAGTTCACCAAGTCCTGCCATCCCACAAGTTTAGAGACTCAACGACGCAATGGCGTACTACACCTTGTCGTAACTGTCGGGTAGCTGTGTGGTATTGGTCATACCCGGTCAGCGCGGCGTGTCCGATCCCAGGACGTGCCTGGCCCCGATCGGGACGATCATCGGACGACCCGACACCGGGTCCTCGAGCACCGTGGCCGCCAGACCGAACACCTCGCGCAACAGCTCGGCATCGATGATGTCGGCGGGCGCGCCCTGGGCGACGATCCGGCCGGCCCGCATCACGATCAGCCGATCGCTGTAGCGGATCGCCAGATTCAGGTCGTGCAGCACCATCACCACGGTGCGGCCCATCTCGTCGTGCAGGAGGTCCACCAGGTCGAGCACCTCGAGCGAATGCGCGAGATCCAGGTAGGTGGTCGGTTCGTCCAGCAGCAGGATGTCGGTGCCCTGGGCCAGCGCCATCGAGATCCACGCGCGCTGGCGCTGCCCGCCGGACAGTTCGTCGAGCGCGCGGTCGGCCAGATCGGCGATGCCGGTCTGCTCGAGCGCGGTCATCACCTCGGCCTCGTCGGTCGCCGACCACTGCCGGATCCAGGACTGGTGCGGATGACGTCCGCGCGCGACCAGATCCGCGACGGTCAGCCCCTCGGGGGCGACCGGCGTCTGCGGCAGCATGCCGACCACGCGGGCGACGTCCTTGGTCTTCATCGAGGTGATCGCCTTGCCGTCGAGCAGCACGCGCCCCTGGTGCGGGCGCAGCAGCCTGCCCAGCGAGCGCAGCAGCGTCGACTTGCCGCAGCCGTTCGGGCCGATCACGGTGGTGACGACACCGGTCGGGATCTCGAGGTCCAAGCCGTCGATGATGACGCGTTCGCCGTAGCCGAGGGTGACGCCCTCGGCGCGCAGGCGGTGCTGCGCGGCGGGGACGGTGACTTCCGGTGCGGTGGAGTCGGGTGCGGTGGTCATGACAAGGTCGCCTTCCGATTCATGCGCACGAGCAGGTAGAGCAGGAACGGTCCGCCGAAGGCGGCGGTCACGATGCCGACGGGCAGCTCGACCGGCGAGATCGTGCGCGAGGCCACGTCCGCGCCCACCACCAGGATCGCACCGAACAGGGCCGAGCCGACGAGTGGTTCGCCGGGTGTGCGGAACACCATGCGCGCGATCTGCGGCGCCGCCAGCGCGACGAAGCCGACCGGGCCGACCGCCGCCGTGGCCACCGAGGCGACCAGTACGGCGGTGCCGAGCAGCAGCGCCTGTTGGGTCTGCACCCGCACGCCGAGGACGGTGACGCTCTCCGGTCCCAGGCGCAGCACCGCCAAGGTGCGCGCGGAGATCGTCGCGACCAGCAGCGACAGGCCCAGCACGAGCGCGGCGGGGATCAGGGTCGAGTCGTCGGCGGCGTTGAGCGAGCCGTTGACCCACAACTGCGCGCGGGTGGCGTCTTCGAGCGAGCCGCGGGTCAGCACCCAGCTGATGCCCGCGACCAGCACCGCGTTGACGCCGATGCCGATGAGCACCAACCGCATTCCGGTGGCCCCGGATTCGCCGGTGGCGCTGCGTCCCCAGGCCAGGGCGTAGATGATCAGCGCGGTCGCGAGGCCCCCGAACGCGGCCGCCGCGGGCGCGCCGACCGAGGCCGCCAAGCCGGTGTTGCCGACGCCGATCAGCACGACGACCGCGCCCAGGCTCGCGCCGGAGGTGATGCCGAGCATGTCGGGGCTGGCCAGCGGGTTGTGCAGGATCGACTGGGTGATCGCGCCCGCCAGACCCAGGGACGCGCCGACCACGAGCGCTGTCAGCGCGCGCGGCATCCGCGATTCCCAGATGATGAAGCGCTGGGCGCGGGTACCGCCGCCGCCGAGCACGTCGAGCACCCGGTCCAGCGGGATGTGGGTGTCGCCGACGGCGATGTCGAGGCAGAACAGGACGAACAGCGCCGCGATCAACGCCAGCGCGATGATCGTCATCCGCGGGCGCAGCACCATAGACAGCGGTCCGATCCGCAGGGCGGGACGGCTTGCGCGCAAGGTGTCGGCGTCGGTCTTCACGGTGGCGCTCACAGACTCACCAGCTTCCGGCGGCGGACGAAGACGAGGAAGAACGGCGCGCCGATCACCGCGAGCATCACCGCGACCTGGAGTTCGTCGGGGCGGGCCACGACACGGCCAAGGACGTCGGCGCCGAGCAGCAGCAGCGCGCCGAACAGGCCGGAATACGGGACCAGCCAACGGTAGTCGGGGCCGGTGAAGAACCGGGCGATGTGCGGGGCGACCAGGCCGAGGAAGGCGACCGGGCCGATCGCCGCGGTGGCCGACCCGCACAGCAGCACGATGGCGGCCAGACCGATGGCGCGGCTGCGGCCGATGTTCACGCCGAGTCCGCGCGCGACGTCGTCGCCGAGGCTGAGCAGGTTGAGCCCGGGGGAGGCGGCCACCGCCATCAGCAGGCCCACGGCGAGGAATGGCAGGATCTGCCAGAAGATCTCGGCGTCGCGGCCCGCGACGGTGCCGACCACCCAGAAGCGGTAGGTGTCCAGCGCGGAGGCGTCGAGCGTGACCACCGCGTTGGTCATGGCCTGTAGGAACAGCGTCACCGCCGCGCCCGCCAGCACCAGGCTCAGCGGACTGGCCTTGCCGCCGAGCGAGGACGCGCCGAAGACCACGACTCCCGCGATCAGCGCGCCCGCGAAGGCGAACCAGATGTACTGGTCGGGCCGGGTGAAGCCGAACAGGTACATGCTCAGCGCGGCGAGAAAGGCCGCGCCGGCGTTGAGGCCGAGCAGTCCGGCGTCGGAGAGCGGGTTGCGGGTGTAGCCCTGGATGAGCGCGCCGGTGGCCCCGAGTGCGATGCCGCACACCAGCGCCAACGCCGTGCGGGGCAGTCGCAGACCGCGCACGATCTCGGCGGCGGTCGATTCCGCGGGGCAGCTGAAGGGCCCGCCGGGGCAGCTGAGCGCGTTCTGGAGGGCGTCGTAAACGGTTGCGGGGGAGAGGGATCGGGTGCCGATGGCGACACTCGCGAGCACCGCGAGCGCGAGCAGCGCGACTAGGGCGAGCAGGCCGGTCAAGCGGCGTCGCCTCAGGGAACCCAGTGGTGTCACGGCGACGAACTTACTCCTGACTAGAGGTGGTGCTGGGGTTGCTAGGTCTGGTAAGCCTAACCTATCTTTTGATTCGACTCTGCGACGGAGCCGACCCCGAGGAGGTTCGATGTTCGAGCCCATGACACCATTCGCCGCCCGCCACAGCGAGGCGGTCTTCGGCCATGCCTGTAATCGGCTGCGCGCGCTGCAACCCGAGCATCCGCGCGTCTACGCCGTCGCGGCCATGAACGATCAGGGCAAACGCCGCTGGTGGAAGTTGTCGGAAGGGTTGCACGAGGGGCGCATCGAACTCATGTACCGGCGGCACGCCGCGGAGATGATCAGCGCCGACACCGCCGCGGAAGTGGTCGCCACGGCGCTCATCCACGCCGTCGTCGGCCGGGTCGCCGCGCTGTTGGTCGCCGAGGGCGCGGCGTGGGACCCGGGTCTGGAGAATCTCTGGGTGCACAACGACAACGACGGCGGCCTGGACTGGGCCGGCCTGTCGGACACCACGATCCGCGTGGTCGCGGGCGATCGGCGCGCGGGTGAGCCCGGCGTCGTCGCGCTGCCGTGCGAGCGGGCGATGTACGTGTGGCTGGCGCACCGCTGCGTCGCCTCGCTGTCGTTGATCCAGCACGGTCTCGGTCGGTGCTCCGGGTTGAGCGCGCGCCGATTCTGGTCGCTGGTGGGCGAATCCATCGTGGGCGCGGCGACCTACGTCCCGGATCTGGCGCGCACCGACGCGCTGGCGGGCGCGCGCCGCGGACAAGGGTTGTTGCTCGCCCTCGAGGAGCGCGGACTGCCGGTGCGCCGAAGCCCTTGCTTAGTTAGGTAAGCCTGACCTATACTGATCACGGCGTACGGATCGAGCGAGAGTCCCGAGGGCTGCGGTGACCCCCGATCCCCTGCCGCGGCGGGCTTCCACTCCGGTGGGAGCCCGCCGCTACGTCTTCGCCGGTCTTTCCCACGCGCACAGCGCACTCCGGCGCGCGGACACACCCCCCACGCGGGCGATCCGCCGGCAATGCCAAGGTGAGAGCATGAGCAACCAGGAGCGCCCCGCGTCGTTGGCGGGCCTTACCCCCGAGCAGATGAACGAGGCGAGCAAGGGGACCTTCGCCGACGTGGTCGGCCTGCGCTACACCGAGATCACCCCCGACCGGGTGCGCGGCGAATGGGTCGTCGAACCGCATCTGCACCAGCCCATGGGCATCGTCAACGGCGGGGTCTACTGCACCGTCATCGAGACGCTGGCCAGCATCGCGGGCGCGGTCTGGCTCGGTACCGGCGGCACCGTCGTCGGCGTCAACAACAACACCGACTTCCTGCGCGCGGTACGTGAAGGCACCCTGTCCGCCGAGGCGACCCCGGTGCACCGCGGGCGCACCCAGCAACTGTGGCAGGTCGTCATCGTCGACGAACAGCGCCGCCCTGTCGCGCACGGCCAGGTGCGGTTGCAGAACCTGCCGAACCGGGACTGAGCGCTCGTTCCGCATCCCCGGAACGGCCGTGCCAGAATGACCGTCACCCGTGTCGTCGGAATCGGTGAGGAGCCCGGATGCGACTGTCGCCGCACGAGCAGGAGCGGCTGCTGCTGAGTTACGCGGCCGAACTGGCGCGCCGCAGGCAGGCACGCGGACTCAAACTCAACCACCCCGAGGCGGTCGCGCTGATCACCGACCACGTGCTCGAGGGCGCGCGCGACGGGCGGTCGGTCGCCGAACTGATGTCCTCGGGGCGCACGGTGCTCACCCGCGCCGACGTCATGGCGGGTGTGCCGGAGATGATCCACGACGTGCAGGTCGAGGCCACCTTCCCCGACGGCACGAAACTCGTCACCGTCCACCATCCGATCGGCTGAGGGGCGCGCGTGATCCCCGGAGAATTCCTCTGCGACGAGGGCGTCATCGAATTGAACGCGGGTGCGCCGCGCGTGGAACTCGACGTCGTCAACACCGGTGACCGACCCGTGCAGGTCGGCAGCCACGTGCACTTCCCGCAGGCCAACGCCGCGCTCGAGTTCGACCGCGCCGCCGCCCACGGCCGTCGCCTCGACATCCCGGCGGGCACGGCGGTCCGGTTCGAACCCGGTCTGGCCCAACGCGTCCGGCTCGTACCGCTGGGCGGCACGCGCGAGGTGTACGGCATCGGCCCGAACCCGCCCGGTCGACTCGATGGCTGCGGGGCACGGCAACGGACGCGGCGAGACCGGGAGGTCGGAAGATGAGTGAGTTGAGTCGGGCCCGCTACGCGGAACTGTTCGGGCCCACCACCGGGGATCGGATCCGGCTCGCCGACACCGATCTGCTGATCGAGATCACCGAGGACCGCTGCGGCGGACCGGGACTCGCGGGCGAGGAAGCCGTCTTCGGCGGCGGCAAGGTACTGCGCGAATCCATGGGGCAGTCGCGCGCCACCCGCGCCGAGGGCGCGCCCGACACCGTCATCACCGGCGTGGTGATCCTCGACCACTGGGGAATCGTCAAGGCCGACCTCGGCATTCGCGACGGCCGCATCTGCGGCATCGGCAAAGCGGGCAACCCCGACACCATGTCGGGAGTGCACCCGGACCTGGTCGTCGGGCCCGGCACCGAGATCATCGCGGGCAACGGTCGCATCCTCACCGCCGGCGCGATCGACTGCCACGTGCACTTCATCTGCCCGCAACTGATGGACGAGGCGCTCGGCGGCGGGATCACCACCCTCATCGGCGGCGGCACCGGCCCCGCCGAAGGCTCCAAGGCCACCACCGTCACCCCGGGCGCATGGCATCTGGCCCGCATGCTCGAGGCCACCGATCACTGGCCGCTGAACATCGTGCTGCTCGGCAAGGGCAACACGGTCAGCGAAGAAGCCATGTGGGAGCAGTTGCGCGCGGGGGCCTCCGGTTTCAAGCTGCACGAGGACTGGGGGTCGACCCCGGCGGCGATCGACGCCTGCCTGCGGGTCGCCGACGCGGCGGGCGTGCAGGTCGCCCTGCACTCCGACACCCTGAACGAAGCGGGTTTCGTCGAGGACACCATCGCGGCCATCGCGGGCCGCGGCATCCACGCCTACCACACCGAAGGCGCGGGCGGCGGGCACGCGCCCGACATCATCACCGTCGCCGCGCACCCCAACGTGCTGCCCAGTTCGACCAACCCGACCCGCCCGCACACCGTCAACACCCTCGACGAACACCTCGACATGCTCATGGTGTGCCACCACCTGAGCGCCTCGATCCCCGAGGATCTCGCCTTCGCCGAGAGCCGGATCCGGCCCTCCACCATCGCGGCCGAGGACCTGCTGCACGATCTGGGCGCGATCTCCATGATCGGCAGCGACTCCCAGGCGATGGGCCGCATCGGCGAGGTCGTCCTGCGCACCTGGCAGACCGCGCACGTGATGAAGCGCAGGCGCGGCGCGCTGCCCGGCGACGGCCGCGCCGACAATCTGCGGGCGCGTCGCTACGTCGCGAAATACACCATCTGCCCGGCGATCGCGCACGGTCTCGACGACGAGATCGGCTCGGTCGAGGTCGGCAAACTGGCCGATCTGGTGCTGTGGGAGCCCGCCTTCTTCGGCGTGCGCCCGCACGCGGTGCTCAAGGGCGGCATGATCGCCTGGGCCGCGATGGGCGACGCCAACGCCTCGATCCCCACACCGCAACCGGTGCTGCCGCGCCCGATGTTCGGCGCCGCCGCCCCCGCCGCGGCGGCCACCTCCCTGCACTTCGTCTCCGAACAGGCCATCGCCGACGGACTGGCCGATCGCCTCGACGTCCGTCGAAAACTCGCGCCGGTCAAGAACGTTCGCGCGGTGACCAAGGCCGATATGCCCGGCAACGACGCGATGCCCCGCATCGAGGTCGACCCCGACACCTTCACCGTGCGCGTCGACGGCGAGGTCTGGACCGAGCAGCCCGCGACGGAACTGCCCATGGCCCAGCGCTATTTCCTGTTCTGAGCTCGCGCGCCGGGCCGCGCGGACCGGCACGCGGGTCGGCGTGGCGCGCTCGGTAGGGTCTAGCGAGGTGATTTGTGCTACCAGGGCAGGTCCTGGCTGGAATGACGGTTCCCCCGGGACGGACGAATTCGGGGGAACCGAAGGGGGCGCGGGCGCGTCCAAACTTGCAAGCATGATCGACGGATCCGAATGGGCGAGCTGAGCAGGGGGAGCGATGGCACTACCGTTCATCGTGGCCATGGCCGCGGTGCTGATGGAACAGGGCAAATCGGGTCCGCCCGAACTGTCCGGCGACGAGAGCGTCGAGGCCATCCAGGCGCGCAACCGCATCCGTGAGGTCATGGAGGCGGTCGAGTCGGTCACCTACCAAGGGTCCGCGGTGCCCGCGAGTTCCTTCGCCGATCCCGACGGCATGGACGATCTGGTCGCCCGCGTCCAGGCCATGCAGCCGGGCGAGCTGAAGAACCTGCACGATCGCTGGGAGGCGATCCGCGACAAATTGCGGGACGGCCTGCCGGTGTTCAGCGACAAGATCACCAAGGCGATCGCCGAGAAATGGACGGGCAGCGCCGGTTCGGCCGCCGCCGAGGGCATCACGGCCTACGTCGACAAATCCGGAGATCTGGTCGGCTCGGTCCAATTGATCGCCGAGAAGGTCAAAATCGTGCGCTCGGCGGTCGACATCACCAAACCCGCCGTCCAGGAAGCCCCCGATTCCACGTGGTCGAGCACGGTCGCGGGCTGGGTGCCCGGCCCCACCTGGCGGTTGGACCATCACCGCGACGAGCAATATCACGACGCCAACGTCAATGTCGTGCGCAATGTGTTCTATCCCGCCGTGCGCGAAGCCGACACCCAGGTCCCGCTGGTGCCCAAACCGTACAACCCGATCCAGGATTCGACGGACCCGCCGCAACCGAAAGACCCGGGCTACGAGAAATCGGGCGGATATTCGCCGGGCGGCACCGCAACGCCGTCGACCGGAAATCCCGCCACCCCCGGCGCCGACCCCGCGTCCCAGGGCGCTCCCGCCACCGACCCCCGGGGCGCCGGGCAGTCGACCACCCCTTCGGGCGTCGATTCTTCGACGAACTACACGCCCACCACCCCGAGTTCGGCCACGCCGACCACCCCCGGCGGCGATCCCACCCAGAACCGGCCCACCACCGGCACACCGGGATCGGGCACGCCCGGGTCCGGCGGTCCGGGTCTGTCCGGCACGCCCGGACTCTCCCGCACCCCCGGCGGGTCCGGTACGGGCAACGGCACGGGGTCGCCCGGGCGCAGTCGCGCCGGAACCCCCGGCGGAGCGGGTGGCGCCGCGGCGGCGGCCTCCGGGAATCGTGGCGCCGGGACGGGCCGCGCGAGCACCGGAACCCCCGGAATGGGCGGAATGTCGCCCAGAAACAACGGGGAAGATGACAAAGAGCGCAAGACGAAGGATTATTTGATCAATCAGCGTAACGGCGAGGAACTGACGGGATTGGATGAGGTGAACCGGGCGAGGACCGTTCCGCCGGTGATCGGCGAATGAGCTTACGGGAGTGGGAGTTCACCCCGCTGGCATTCAAGGTGTTGTGGCGTGCGGCCGACCGCGACGTATTGCCTTATCCCCTGCAATATCGATCCACCTTCGCGACGGTCGGTGAACACGACGAGGCGTGGAAGGTCGAGGCCGACGCGTTGCATCGCGTCCTCGACGAGGAACTGTACGGAGCGATCCGGGTATTGGCCGAACCCGAGGCGCGCATCGAGGTGGCCGGCGCCAAGGACGGCGACAAATTGCGCGTCCACGCGGCCGCGCATTATCAGCACGCGGTCCTGCTGGTGCAGGAACCCACCGGGTCGCCCTACCGTGGCGGCACCGTGCGTCTGACCATCATGGACGCCGGGCGACTACCGCAGCGATTGGTCGGACTGCTGCCCGACACCCCGCGCGGACAGGGCAGCGGTGTCGAGGTCTCGCGCCGCGAGATCGAAGAGGAGGACCAAGGCCGGTCCTACGGGTACGACGACGCCGACCGTTCGCCGCGCACCCGCGCCCGCCGCTTCTTCGAACGTCCGCGCAGTCTGGTCGTGCATTTCGCCGTCTACGGGGGACCGGCGTTCGACAATCGTCCCGCGCCCTCGCGAGGCTTCCACGTCATGGACTACCCGGACGGGCGCTACCTGGTGCGCAACAGCGGGGGATTGATCCAGGCCGAACCCGTGGACCGGGTCGGCCTGCGCACCGATCTCGAACGCGTCATCCGATTCACCGTCACCAGTCATCGCGAGGAGAACGACCCGAGTTATCGGTGAATCCCGCTGGGGGCGTGGGGGAGTGGTCGGCCGGTTGTCATCGTCCGCAAGATACGGTCGTCGCGGTCGGCTTGGCCGTGCGAGTGGCGGCAGCGGTGTGTCCGAACTTTCTCGCGAGGTTCCTGATCGGGAGTCGCGTCGATCTCGGTCGCTCGGGTTCGGCTGATCGCAAAACCATTCGGATACGTAAATATGCGCATTGAGACATGTGCTCGTGGGTTTGTCACTGCCGGGCTGATGTGCAAAACGGTAGATCAGAAGAAGCAGGGATAGCGGGTGGGCGGCCAGCGAATCGCCGGGGACGGTCGGGTTCGTCCGAGGCGCTTCGGACAGGGGCGCGGAGGTTGACCTGCCCGGATGACGCCGTCCGCCACGCATCGCCATTGCGCGCACGGCGAGCGCAGGCATCCCCACGGTGCGCCGTCCGGTGGCAGACTTTCGATCATGACTGCACCTGACTGGGCGACCGTTGACGACTACATCGTGGCGGGCGTGGTGGACGATCCGCAGACCACCGCCGCGCTGCGGGCCAACGCCGAGGCGGGACTGCCCGCCATCGACGTCTCGCCCGCGCAGGGCAAGTTCCTGCATCTGCTCGCGCGGTCGGTCGGCGCGCGCCGGGTGCTCGAGATCGGCACCCTGGGCGGCTTCAGCACGATCTGGCTGGCGCGCGCGGTGGGCGAGGAGGGTCCGTGCTCACCCTCGAGTACGAACCGCGGCACGCCGAGGTGGCGCGCGCCAACCTCGACGCGGCGGGCGTCGGCGACCGGGTCGAGATCCGGGTGGGCGCGGCGCTGGACAGCCTCCCCGTGCTGCTGGAGGAGGGGCCCGCCCCGTTCGATCTGGTGTTCATCGACGCCGACAAGGTCAACAACTCGCCGCCGAACCCCGCCTCGACGCGACCGTCGTGCAGACCGTCGGTTCGAAGGGCTGGGACGGCTTCGCCTACGCCGTGGTCGCGGACGACACCGACTCCTGACGCCGAACGGGTGGCCGCGGCGTCCGGTCAGGGGATGAGTACGACTTTTCCGGTGGTGGCGCGGGTTTCGAGCGCGCGGTGCGCGGCGGCCGCGTCGGCGAGGGGGAACGCCTGGATAGCAGGCCGTAGCCGACCCGCCGCGGCCTCGGCCAGCGAACGGGTCTCGAGGACGCGGATGTCCCCGCCCACCGGTGCCAGCAGGGTGGGGCCGAGCACGTGGGTGACGGTCACGTCGCGGGTGCTCGCCGGGGGTTCGTCGTCGGTGAAGCCGTAGACGAGGCGGTGGCCACCGTCGGCCGACAGGTCGGTGAGGGTTCCCGCGACGTCGCCGCCGACGGCGTCGAAGAGGACGGTGACCGCGCGGTCGCCGTAGCGGGCGCGGAGCGCTTCGGGCCAGGCGGGATCGAGGTAGTCCAGGGCCAGGTGCGCGCCGTTGGCGGCGACGCGGGCGACTTTGTCGGGGCCGCCCGCCAACCCGATGACCTGTGCGCCCGCGTGCGCGGCGGCTTGGACCAGCAGCGTGCCGATGCCGCCCGCGGCGGCGGTGACGGCGACGACGCTGTCCGGGCCGAGATCGGCGTACTGGAGGATGCCGACGGTGGTGCGTCCGGTGCCGATCATCGCGACGGCTTCGGCGGGGGTGAGGCCGTCGGGGATGTCGTGCAGGCGTTCGACGTTCGCGACCGCGAGGGCGGCGTAACCGCCGGGTGCTGCCCCGAGATGGGTGACCACCGGTCGGCCCAGCCACGCGGGGTCGACGCCGTCGCCGAGTGCGTCGACCGTGCCCGCGATCTCCCGGCCGGGCACCGTCGGCAGGTCGGGCGGGGGGAAGGGCCGGGGAGTCCGCGCCGCAGCGTGGTGTCGACCAGGTGGACCCCGGCGGCGGCCACCGCCACGCGCACCTGGCCAGGGCCGGGGACCGGGTCGGGGACGGTGTCGAGGCGGAGGTTCTCGGCGGGGCCGAAGGCGTGCAGTCGGATCGCGTGCATGGGACCACTGTTCAACCTCGAGTGAGGTTGGGGTCAAGCGCGCGGGCGATCAGGATGTCCGATCGGCCCCGAGCAGCGGGGCGCGGGCGCGCAGGCGGGCCTCGATGCCGTCGCAGAGGGTCGCCAGACCCGCGTAGAGCAGTTCCTCGGAGGTGAGTTCGCTCACCCCGGCGCCCTCGAGGTCGGCCAGTGCGGCGGGCGGCGTCCACATCGGCCGTCCGACCAGCAAAGCGCGCAATCCGTTGGTGGTGTCGGGTTCGATGCCTTTGCGAGCCATGAGCGCCGAGCTGATCTCGGGCAGGGTGGCTCCGGAGATGTAGTTCCACACCGAGAACGACATCTGCATCGCCTCGCGCGGGGTGACGTCGAGTTCCCGGAATCCTTCGACCAGCCAGCCCAGGCAGGCCAGACCGGCGGGGCCGAAGCTGTAGCGGGGGGTGGCGAAGGCCAGGATCACCCAGGGGTGCTGCCGGTAGAGGGCCCAGTCGATCTCGGCGGCGATGCGGACGCGGTCGCGCCAGGTCCATCCGGTGCCCGCGGCATCGGGATAGGGGTTGCGGCGCGAGACCTCGTCGGTCATCGCGGCGAGCAGTTCGTCTTTGTTGGCGACGTGGCGGTACAGCGACATCGCGCCGGTCTCCATGCGTTCGGCGATGCGCCGCATGGACAGCGCGTCGAGTCCTTCGGCGTCGGCCAGGGCGATGGCGGTGTCGATGATCGCTTCGCGCGTGAGTTTCCGGTCGGTCATCCCATGACCCCGCTTCCGCTTGTCGTCGGTCATGCGTACACTGTACCCGGCTGACGCGTACGGTGTACGCGAGACGGAGAGGACGACGGGAATGACACAGGTGGAGACGGTGGACGCGCCGGTCCGCGCGCCGCGCGCGTGGCTGGGTCTGGCGGTGCTGCTGCTGCCGGTCCTGCTGGTGTCGATGGACATCTCGGTGCTGTTCCTGGCGATGCCCACCCTCACCGCCGATCTGGACCCCTCCGCCGCCCAGCAGTTGTGGATCCTCGACATCTACGGCTTCCTCATCGCGGGCCTGCTCATCACGATGGGCAATCTCGGCGACCGCGTCGGAAGGCGCAACATCCTGCTCGCGGGCGCGGCGATCTTCGGTCTGGCCTCGGTCCTCGCGGCGTTCGCCCCCAGCGCGGGCGTGCTCATCGCCGCGCGCGCCCTGATGGGCGTCGGCGGCGCGACGCTGTTGCCGTCGAGTCTGTCGCTGATCAGCGGCCTGTTCCCCGACGTGCGCGAACGCGCCGCCGCGATCGGCGTGTGGACGGCCTTCTTCGCCGGCGGGTCGGCGGTCGGCCCGATCATCGGCGGACTGTTGCTGCACCACTTCTGGTGGGGCGCGGTCTTCCTGATCAATCTGCCGGTGCTGCTGATCCTGCTCGCCTTCGGGCCGTTCCTGCTGCCCGAACACCGCTCGACGGTGCTCGGCCCGCTGGACCTGCCCAGCGTCGCGCTCTCGATCGGCGGCATCCTGCCGGTGGTGTACGCGGTGAAACACGCCGCGGCCGAGGGGGTCGACGCGCAGAGCCTGATCATTCTGGTCTTCGGCGCGGCCATGCTGACGCTGTTCGTCCGGCGTCAGCGGCACCTGGCCGAACCGCTGCTGGACCTGCGCCTGTTCCGGCGCGCGCAGTTCTCGGTGGCAATCGGCGCGAGCCTGGTCGGCATGATGTCGCTGGCCGCGATGAGCTATCTGACCAGCATCTACCTGCAATCGGTCACCGGCAGGGATCCGCTGGCCGCGGCCCTGTTCGGCATCCCGATGGCGGTGGCGGTGTTCGTGTTCTCGATGGGCGGCGCGCGGGTGGCCCACCGCCTCGGCGTGCGCGCCACGTTCGTGGTGGCGCTGCTCGCCTCGGCGGTCGGCAACCTGATGCTGCTCGGCATCGCGGTCGACGGCGGCGTGGGCTGGTACCTCGCGGGTTCGGCCATCGCGGGCGTCGGCTACGGCCTGTCGTTCACCTTGGTCTCCGATGTCGCGGTGTCCTCGGTGCCCTCGGAACGGGCGGGGTCGGCGGTCGGCATCTCCGAGACCAGTTTCGAGTTGGGCAACGCCCTGGGCCTCGCGCTGCTCGGATCGCTGGCGGCGTTGGTCTTCCGCTCCGGCGGCGACTACGCCGCGACGCTCGGCGAGACCATCGAGATCGCCGGAACCGACACCGCGCTGTCCGATGCCGCGCGCGCGTCCTTCGTCGACGGCTTGCACGTGGCGACCACGGTGGGGGCGGCGCTGCTGGTGATCATGGCGGTCATCGCCTTCGTCGCGACCCGCAGGTCCGCGCCGAAGGCGTGATGTCGAACCACAGGATCACCCCGCACTCGACCGTCGGAGCCTCGCGCCCGCACGAACCTCTCGAGGCCCGACCCGTGCCGACCCGCGCCCACCCGCGCCGTCCGGTCCATGCCGACCAGTCCGGCTCGAAGCGTGGTCGCTCACTTGCCGAACACGCTCGTGACGATCTCGGCCGCCCACTTGTTCATCGGCCGCAGCACCGTGCGGTACACCCAGGCCACCGGTCGCGCCACGAGCAGCACCCAGACCGCCGCCAGCGCGACGAGCACCGGTCGCAGCGCGATGCGGTAGACGAACGCGCACGGGATCACCAGCAGCACCCGGACCACGCGGGTGGCGACGCGCCAGCCGAAGCGCAGCGTCGCGCCCAGTGCCCGGCCGAGCGGCTTCAGCACGTACCGCCACAGCACCACCAAGGGGCGCACGATGAGCCATTCGATCGTCAGCCAGAGCGCACCGAGCACGAATTCGAGGACCGGTCGCAGCACCGCGCGCCACAGCCAGGTCAGCGCGGGCCGCAGCACCCGCTGCCACAGCCACCGTTCGATCGCGTGCCGCAGCGGTCGCAGCACGAAATCCAGGACGAAGGCCAGCACGGGGGTCAGGATCAGCCCCCAGAGGACTTGCTGGAGCAGCCAACCCCAGAGGAAATCCTTGCAGAACAGCCACAGCGGCCGGATCACCCAGTGCCAGGTGAACGAGCACAGCGGGAACAGCAGGTGTTCGGCGAGAAAGACCAGGCTCAGCACGACGACCTTGCCGCACAGCTTCACCCCTTCCCATACGAGCCGGAGCGGTATGAGGATCACCACGGCCACGGCGCGCGCGATCCACTGGGCGATGGAGACCGGCGGCTCCCCCTGGTGCGACATCGGTCCATCGTCGTACGGCGGGCGAGCGGGCGCGAGCGCGCTTCTACCCGCGCGGGTGCGTAGGAATACCCGTACGGCGCGCGCATAGGATCGTCGGATGCGGGACAGCGGTGCGCGGAGTCGGGCGATTCTCTTGGCCCTGGCCGATTCGCGGCTGCCCATCGGCGGGCACGTGCACTCGGGCGGGGTCGAGGAGGCCGTGGCCTCGGGATTGGTGCGCGACGTGGCGACGGTCGAGCAGTACCTGCGCCGCCGCGTGCGCACCACCGCGCTGGTGACGGCCTCGCTCGCGGCCGCGGTGTGCTCGGGCGCGCTCGACGTCGCCGAAGCCGAGGTCGAGGCCGACGCGCGCACCCCGTCACCCGCCGCCCGCGCCGCCTCGCGCGCGCAGGGGCGCGGTCTGCTGCGCCTGGCCAAACAGCTCTGGCCTGCCGGGGACTGGGCGGCGCTCGGGCCGCGTCCGCACCTGTCGACGGTGTTCGGGGCGGTGGGCGCGGCCTGCGACCTGACCGCGACCGAGATCGCCGACGTCGTCGTGTACACGACCCTCAGCGGCGCGGCGACCGCGGCGCAGCGCCTGCTCGCCCTCGACCCGGCCGCCGTCGCGGCCTGCACCGTGCGGTTGGCGGCGTTGTGCGACAGCACCGCCGTCGAGGCCGCCGCCGGACCGGCCGCGCTGTCCGATCCGCTCCAGGACGTGCTGGCCGAGCGGCACCTGCGCCGCGACATGCCGCTGTTCGCCAGCTGACACCGATTTTCCGAGAGAAGGGACCACCCGCCATGCCGCCGCATCTGATCGATGGTGAACCGCACGATCATTCCCACGATCGTCCGAAACGCGAGCGCAGCGCGGGGGAGGCGCTGCGGATCGGGATCGGCGGTCCGGTCGGGTCGGGGAAGACCGCGCTGGTCGCGGCGCTGTGCAGGCAGTTGCGCGAGGAACTGTCGCTGGCGGTGCTGACCAACGACATCTACACCACCGAGGACGCCGATTTCCTGCGCAGGCACGCGGTGCTGCCGGACGAGCGGATCACCGCCGTGCAGACCGGCGGATGCCCGCACACCGCGATCCGCGACGACATCACCGCCAACCTCGACGCCATCGACGACCTGATCGCGGCGAATCCGCCGCTGGATCTGATCCTGGTCGAGTCGGGCGGCGACAACCTCACCGCCACGTTCTCCTCGGGCCTGATCGACGTGCAGATCTTCGTCATCGATGTCGCGGGCGGGGACAAGGTGCCGCGCAAGGGCGGTCCGGGGGTGACGTTCTCGGATCTGCTGGTGGTGAACAAGACCGACCTGGCCCCGCTGGTGGGCGCGGATCTCGGGGTGATGGAACGTGACGCGGCGGCGGTGCGCGAGGGCAGGCCGACGGCGCTGATCTCGCTGACCGCGGACCCGGCGGCCGGGCCCGTCCTGGCGTGGGTGCGCGAACAGTTGCGGATCGCGAACGAGTCGGCCGCGGTTGCGCACTGAGCTCAGGATCGTCGCGGCGCGCGGCGCGCTGCCCCGGATCGAGGCGTTCGGCGGGCTGGCCGCGCGGCGCACCGGCCCGGATCGGGTGCATCTGATCGGAACGGCGGCCACGCCCTTGGGCGGTGACGAGATCGAGGTCACGGTCGTGGTCGGTGCGGGCGCGCGGTTGACGGTGCGCTCGGTGGCGGCGACGTTGGCGCTGCCGAGTACCGCGACGCCGATCTCGGTGGCGCACTGGAGTTTCGAGGTGGATTCCGGCGGGTGGTTGGACGTCGATCCGGAACCGCTGGTGGTGGCGGGCGGTGCGCGCCACCAGGTGCGCACCACGGTGCGCCTGGCCGCGGACGCGCGCCTGCGGTTGCGCGAGCGCGTCCAGATCGGGCGCGCGGGAGAGGACGTGGGCGCTTGGCGCGGCGATCTGATCGCCGATCTGCGGACCGCCGAGGTCGTGACCCCGCTGCTGCGGCACCGACTCGAACTCGGCGGGGGTGGCGCGACCGATGACGCGCTGTCCGCGCCGCGCGCTCTGGACAGCGAATTGTGTTACCCCGACGACCGTCGCGTGGAGTTCGTGGGGACGACGTCCGCGCGGTTGCCGTTGGCCGGAGGTGGCTCGCTGTTCACCAGCGTCGGGCCGACCCTGGCGGCGCTCGCCCCGAGGGGCGCGGATCCGGCCCCGGCGGCGGTGCCGCGGTCGATCGCTGTCGCCGCGACCGACTGAGACGCGGTGTGGCGGCGCGTGTCCCGCACGGGGCCCGGTGTTTCCGTCATGGGCGTGTCGGGTGTGCCGCCGAGCGTTCGCAAAAGTGCGAACGCCCTATTACGTAGACCGCTCTACGGTGCATTTCCCGAGTTCGCGAGAATTTGCGGAACACCGAATTCCGCTGCTGTGACACAATTCCGCGCGCGGTGTCGTGTATTTCTTTCGGATAAAGGGTCGCCGACTGTTTCGCAGTCGAACAAGATCGCCCGGACCGGCGAAAATCGCTGGACAGGACGGTACTGCCCGGGCGGCGCCCCGGAGTCCTTGTGATGACGAACGGTACCGGGAACTTTCGCGCGGCGCGCGGCGAGCGGTATCCACCGGCCCGCGCGTCCGGTCCGCCGGGTGCCCGCCTCGGGAACGGCGCGCGAAAGCGCGGGTGTTGTTGTGCGGTGTCACAGCGGTGCCGCTGGATATCGTCGTATTCCGTTGGGCGATAACGCCCGAGGTAATGCCGCGCGCTGTGCTCGGGTGACGCGCGCGCCCGTCCGCGGACGGATCTGTCCGGTCGGGGCGGCGGCGACGGCGTCGACGAGGTGTACGGCGGTGGGGTTGCCCGGCGTCGGCCGGGGCGGTCGCCGGGACGTTGCGCGGGCGCGGAACAGCGGTCGGCGGGCACGGCGCAAATTAGAGACCGAAAGGTTTTGTTACCCGGCGGTATTCGAACCTGTGGTCGCCCGCCCCGCGCCGGAATTGAGAAACCGAAAGGTATTCTTCCGGCGGTTGCTGGGAAAATGCTTCGGGGGCGGGAATTCTCACCGTTTCCTTTGCGCGGCTCGCGAACGCTGTGTAGCGTCTGCAACCCAGAAACCCTTACAGGACAAGGGCGGGGCGCGGTGATCGGTATAGACGGCTGCCTGCAACGCATCATGGAGATTCCGGGTGCGCGCAGTGTGACCTTGGTCGACGGCGCGAGCGGTCTGGCGATCGCCGCGGCGGGAAGACACGAGTTGGTGGACGAACACGAGGACGCGGCGGCGACGACCGACGTGATCCGCGCGGTCGTCGGCTGTTCGGCCTTGACCACCGCTCGCGAAGGTGACGACATCACCGAACTGATCGTGTGCGGAACCCTCGGCTACCACCTGCTCAACCCGGTGCCGGGCGATTTCGACGGCAGACTGTTCGTGCACGTCGTCTTCGACGGCGACACCGGCAATCTGGCCATGGCCCGCTACCGGTTGCGGGGCGTCCTCGCCGATTTCGCCGAGGTAGGTCATGGGCGCTGAGCTGGCCGTCGAACTGCGGCGGTTGGAACGCGAGGAACGCACGGGGACCCTGTGCACCGGCGACGGGGTGTTCCACCTGGCCGGCGGGGCCATCGCCTCGGTGGAGTGCAGGCGCACGGCCGGACTGGACCGTCTGGTGCAGGAAGCGGGCGTCGCGGAGGCCGAGGACTGGCGGCGCGCGGGCGTCGGTGACCCGGACAGTCTGCTCGGCCACCCGCGCCTGGAGGCGCTGGCGATGCTGTCGGTGTTCGACGCGGGCTACTTCCTGTTGGCCTCGCGCGCCGCGGAGCCGGAATTCCGTCCGGCCCCGGCACATTGGCTGGCCCCGGTCTGCCGCGTCCCGCCCCGGGTCCTCGTCCGCGAATGCGCGCGGCGCGGCGACCCCGACTCCGGGCCGTGGCCCGTGGATCTGGTCGATCGAGTCCCGGTCGTCCCGATCCGCGGCGTCAGGAAGCGGCGGCCCGCACTGCCCGGCGGTCAGGCCGAGGTGCTGGCCGCCGCCGACGCCGAGCGCACCGTCGCGGGGATCGCGCGCGATCTGGGCCGCACCACCTACGGCTGCCTGGTCGCCGTGCGCGACCTGACGGCGGCGGGGCTGATCGAACACCCGCGGCGCGTCCCGCCGCCACGACACGCGGCACGACCGCGCGAGCACACGCCGACGCTGCCGCCCCCGCGCCAGGCGTTACCGGTGCCGCCCCCGCGGCGGCAGTCGTCGGTGTCGTTCTCGCGGCAGTCGTCCGCGCCGCCGCTGCGGCGGCGGGTGCGGACCGAGGCCGAGTCCGTTCCGGATCGCTGGGAACCGGTCGACCGGGATGTGCTCGTGCGCCTGCTCGCGGCGTTGAAGGAGCTTGCGTGACCGCGCGGAGAAAACTGCTCGGCGATTGGATGGGAAGGTTGACCAAGGTGCCGGTATCCGGACCCGACCCCGACGAGGTGGTGCTGGCGGAGCTCAAGGCGCTGCGCGAACGCGTTCCCGCGCTGACCGGCGCGCTGGTCGCCTCCAGCGACGGATTGCTGATCGCCCACGATCTGCCCGCCCACATCGAACCCAACGGGATGGCGGCGCTGTCGGCCTCCCAGCTCTCGCTGTCCTACCGCCTGGCCACCACGGCCCACGGCGGCGGTTTCCACGAGGTCGTGGTGCGCGGCACCGAAGGCCACGTGGTGGTCTACGCCGCGGGCTGGACCTCCTTGACGGTCCTGGCCGGCCCCGACGCCAATGTCGGCAGGCTGCACCTGGAATCGCGGCCGGTGGCTCGCACCATCGCCGAACACCTGAACGCCGTCGCCGACGGCGGCGAGCAGGGAACGAACACCGAGTGAGTAGAAGGAAGGAACCGACATGTCCAATATGGATCTGTCACTGAAGAACATGATGGTGATCGACGGCGCGCTCGGCGCGGCCGTGGTCGACTACAACAGCGGTATGGCGCTGGGGACGCTGGGCAGCTCCAAGGCCCTCGACCTCCAGGTGGCGGCCGCGGGCAACACCGAGGTGGTCCGCGCCAAGCTGCGTACCATCGAACAACTCGGCCTCAGCGAGGACATCGAGGACATCCTCATCACGCTGTCGAGCCAGTACCACATCATCCGCCCGATGACCGGGCGCAAGTCCAAGGGCTTGTTCCTCTACCTGGCGCTGGACCGCAACCGCGGCAACCTGGCGCTGGCGCGGCACCGCCTCAAGGGCATCGAGGAGGAACTCGAGGTCTAGCCCGCGCCGGTGATCCGGGCGCGTCGGCGACGGACCCGCGTGGCAGGCGGACGCGGGTCGGTCGCGTGACCTATCCGACGCGTCGTTCCTCGGCGGCCTTCTGCGCGGCGAGGCGGGTGGCCTCCGAGCGCGGTGCGCCCAGGGCCGCCGCTAGTTCGTCGGCGTCCTCCTGATCGGCTTGGACCGCCTCGACGGCCAACCGGGCGAAGACCCACTGCTCGGTGGCGGCCATCTGTCCGCGGCTGCGGCCGAGGAAGGTGACGAACCACTGGATGACGGTGATGATCCGGCTGCGGTAGCCCACCAGGTAGTACAGGTGCAGCGCCAGCCACGCCAGCCACGCGATGAATCCGCCGAATTCGAGCTTGCCCACCTGGCAGACCGCGCTGAAGCGCGACACGGTGGCCATACTGCCCTTGTTGAAGTACGTGAACGGCTTGCGGTCCTGCGGCGCTTGGCCTTTGAGGCCCGCCTTGATCTGCTTGGCGGCGTAGGTGGCGCCCTGGATCGCGCCCTGGGCCTGGCCGGGCACGTCGGGCACCGACATCAGGTCACCGACGACGAAGACGTTCGGGTGGCCCTTGACGGTCAGATCCGGCTCCACCACGACCCGGCCCGCCCGGTCGGTCTGCGTGCCCTCGGACCGGTCGGCCAGCATCTTGCCCAGCGGGCTGGCCTGCACGCCCGCCGACCAGACCTTGCACGCGGATTCGATGCGGCGCACGGTGCCGTCGGCGTCCTTCACGGTGACCCCGTGCGCGTCGATATCGGTGACCATGGCGTTGAGCTGGATCTCCACGCCCATCTTCTCCAGCCGCCGCTGCGCCTTGCCGCCCAGATTCGGACCCATCGGACCCAGCACCGCGCCCGCGCCCTCGATGAGGATCACCCGCGCGTCGGTGGGGTCGATGTTGTGGAAGGTGCCCTCGAGCGTGCGGTCGGACAGTTCGGCGATCTGACCGGCCAATTCGACGCCCGTCGGGCCCGCGCCGATCACGACGAAGGTGAGCAGTCGGTCCCTGGTCTCCTGCGAGGTCGCCAGTTCGGCACCCTCGAACGCGCCCAGGATGCGCGCGCGCAACTCCAGCGCGTCGTCGATGGTCTTCATGCCGGGGGCATAGGTGGAGAACCGGTCGTTGCCGAAATAGGACTGCTGCGCGCCGGTGGCGACGATCAGGCTGTCGAATTCGGTGACGGTGTCCTGGTTGAGCAGTCGCGAGGTGACTGTCCTGGCCTCGAGGTCGATATCGATGACGTCGCCGAGCAGCACCTTGGCGTTCTTCTGCTTGCGCAGTACGAGGCGGGTGGCGGGCGCGATCTCGCCGACCGAGAGGATGCCGGTGGCGACCTGGTAGAGCAGCGGCTGGAACAGGTGGGTGGACGTCTTGGAGATGAGAGTGACGTCGACGTCGGCGCGCTTGAGGTGCTTGGTGCCGAACAAGCCGCCGAAGCCCGAACCGATCACCACGACGCGGTGGCGACGGGTTTCGACATCTGGAGTGCTCATCGTCGTGCTCCTCGACAGGCTGGGGCCGATCCCCGGCGAAGGTGTTCCTCGGTCGTGACCAACGGTAGTCGGCGTGATCGGCAGCGTCGCGACGAGACTCCGGTTCGTGATCTTCGCGGGCGGTCCCGCTCACGTCCGTGCGACCCGCGCGGTGAGCACGACACGCGGGGGTATCAGCGCGGACGACGGGCCGGTCGCGGCCCGTCGTCGCGGCGTCGGACGGCTCAGCGCAAGCCGGCGAGCAGCAGTTCGGCGACCTTGGTGTCGGTCTCGGCGCCTTCGGTGTAGCCGCCCTCCGCGCCGAGCGAGGTCATGATGGAGAGCGTGTAGCGCTCGCCCGCGCCGGCGAAGCCGACCGAGTTGACCACCCAGCCGCCCTCCTCGGCCGACCAGCCGTTCTTCAGGCCGGGCCGCATGCCCGCGCCCGCGCCCCAGACGCCCCAGTGCTGGTTGGAGTCGACCGCGCGCATCCGGTCGACCAGGTAGTTGCGGTCGTCGGGGTGCATGGTGTCGAGGGCGTTGTTGATCAGCCGGTCCAGGTCGGCGGCCGTGCACTTCTGGAAGGACCAGTCCGGGAACAGCGCCGTCGAGGTCGGCTGCGGGACCAGCGTGGCCATGCCGTTGGCGCGGAAGGCGTTGTTGAACGCCATCCGATCGAATCCGGCGTACTTGTTCCACAGCAGGTCGGCGGCCTGGTCGTTGGAGGTCGCCATCATCGACTCCAGCAGGCCGCGGTCCTCGGGGGTGAAGTTGATCGCGCCGACCCGCGCGCGGTTGAGCAGGTCCACCGCGATGGCGAGTTTGATGGTGGAGGCGGTCCAGATCTGCTGTTCGGCGTTCTCGTTGGCGTACACCCCGCCGTTGACCCGATCGCGCAGCACATAGCCGGTGATGCCCGGTCTGTCGCGCAGATAGGAATCGACGGCGTCCAGGCGCGCGCCGATGGCGCAGTCGAAGCCGGGCGGGCAGCCGCGGGTGAGCAGCGGGGCGGCGGAGGCACCGGGCGTCGCCGCGGCGGGCAACAGCGCGGGGGCACTCGACAGCATGATCGCCGCGGTGGCGAGGACACAGGCGGATGCGGCCACGCGGGAAGGTGTCCGGGTGGGGGTCGAGGGGTAACGCACGAGAAACCACGATGTCACATCCGGGCGGGCGACGCACCTCCCGTGCCCGAATTCCGCGCGCGCTCGCCGAGGGTTGCGCGGCTGTACCGCAGCGGGTTTCGGCGCGGAGATCAGCGGAAGGCGGCGCGCAGTTCCTCGACGGTGCGGCCGTTGAGCCGATAGCAGTGGGCGAACGCCTCCGCGTGCCGCGCGCGCGGCCAGGCGTGCAGGACGACGTCGCGCCCGTAGAAACCCGTGTTGACCAACTCCCAGCGCTCACCGATCCGACGCACCGTGAACCCGCCTTTCGGGACGAGGGGGGTCACCGAGGTGTTCATGAACGTTCAACCAGCCTTTCCAAGCAGCTCTACCCGTCCCTCCCCAGGGCCGACACCTTGGCATACGGCGCGCGCGGGTCGGACGCGACACGACCCACCACGCGGCGAATGTGTGGCCCATTTCACTTTCGGCCGGGTGGGGCGGGTCGGTTGCTCCGGAGTCGCCGGCGTATAAACGACCAATGCCGTTGCACCTCCACCGGGCCGAGCGCGCCGACGCCCTGGCGGACGGCTTGGCCGCGCTGCTGGCCGTCCCGCTGTCGGACCCGTTCGCGGCCGAGGTGGTGGCCGTGCCCGCCAAGGGCGTGGAACGGTGGCTCGCGCAACGCCTTTCGGGTGTGCTGGGCGTCTCCGGGTCCGCCGCGCGCGACGGGATCGCGGCCAACATCGCCTTTCCCGCACCGGCCGCGCTGGTCGCCGGTGTGCAGGCGTCGGCGGCGGGTCTGCGCGCGCAGGACGATCCGTGGTCGCGCGAACGGATGGTGTGGGCGATGCTGCGGGTCGTGGACGCCGCCGTCGGCGAACCGTGGGCCGCGGTGCTGGCCCGTCATCTCGGCGCGGGCGCGGACACCTCCGGGGAGCACCGCGTCGGTCGCCGCTACGCCACGGCGGCGCGCCTGTGCGATCTGTTAGACGGCTACGCCGCGCAACGCCCCGCGCTGCTCACCGAATGGGCGGCGGGCGAGGACACCGACGGCGCGGGCGGTGCGGTCCCCGCCGACCTGCTCTGGCAGCCGCGACTGTGGCGGCGACTGCGCGCCGAGATCGGCGCTCCCGGACCGGCCGAACGCCTCGCCGACACCTGCGCCGCGGTGCGCGCGCACCCGCAGCGCCTCGACCTGCCGCACCGACTCTCGGTCTTCGGCCTCACCCGTCTGCCCGCCGATCAGTTCGCCGTCCTGGACGCCTTGGCCGCGCACCGCGAGGTGCACCTGTGGCTGGCCCACCCCAGCCCCGCGATGTGGGACGCGCTCGGCGAGCGCCCTGTTCCCGCCACCCGCGCCGCCGACACCGGCGGCGCGCCCGCCCATCCCCTGCTGGCCGGTCTGGCCCGCGACGTACGTGAACTCCAATACCGCCTGCGCGGGGCCGCGCACACCGACGAACACCTGCCGCCGTCGAGCGCGCCGCCCGCCGTCACCCTGCTCGGCGCGCTGCAAGCCGACATCGCGGCCGACCGGTGGCCGCCGCGCGCCGTGCTCCCGGCCGACGACAGCCTGCGCGTACACGCCTGCCACGGCCCGGCCCGCCAGGTCGAGGTCCTGCGCGAGGTTCTGCTCGGCCTCTTCGCCGCCGACCCCACGCTGGAACCGCGCGACGTGCTCATCCTGTGTCCCGAGGCTCGGACCTACGCGCCGCTGGTCCTCGCCGCCTTCGGCGCGCGCACCGGCGCGTCGCCCGAAACCCCCACGCACCCCGCCCAATTGCTGCGGGTGCGCCCGGCCGATCGCGGACGCGGGGTGACCAATCCGCTGCTGGCCGTCGTCGCGGCCCTGTTGGAACTGGCCGACGGGCGGGTCACCGTCACCGAGGTGCTGGACCTGGCCGCGACCGAAACCGTGCGCAGGCGTTGCGGATTCGACGACGACGCGATCGAGCGCCTGCGCGAGTGGGCCGCCGAATCGGGGGCGCGCTGGGGTATCGGGCAGCGGCAGCGGCAAGCGTTCGGGCTCGCCGACTTCGGGCAGAACACCCTCAACGGCGCGGTGGACCGCATCCTGCTCGGCGTCACCGCCGACGAATCCGGTGATGACTGGCTGGATCTGGCGCTGCCGCTGGAGGACGTGGACAGCAACGACGTCGACCTGGCGGGCCGATTCGCCGAATTCGTCGACCGCCTCGCGGTGTGCCTGCGCGACCTGCGAGGGCCGCGACCCGCCCGGGACTGGGCCGCTGTGCTCGGTCGCGCGCTGGATCTGCTCACCGACGTCCCCGACAGCCAGTCCTGGATCCGCGCCGAGGCCCGGAGCGAACTGGCGGCAGCCACCGAACACGCCGACGACACCCCGTTGCGGTTGGCCGACGTCGGCGTTCTGCTGGCCGGTCGCCTGGCCGCCCGCCCGGCCCGCGCCAACTTCCGCACCGGCGAACTCACCGTCTGCGCCATGACGCCGATGCGTTCGGTCCCGCACCGCGTCGTGGTGTTGCTCGGCATCGATGACGAGGTGTTCCCGCGCACGGGCGGCGCCGACGGCGACGACGTGCTCGGCCGCGATCCGCTACCGGGCGAACGGGATCCGCGCGGCGAGGACCGGCAACTGCTGCTCGACGCCGTGTCGGCCGCGCGCGAGCGGTTGGTGCTGCTCTACACCGGCGCCGACCCGGTCAGCGGCGCGCACCGCCCGCCCGCCATCCCGGTGGCCGAACTGCTCGACGCGGCGCGCGCCTACCTCCCGCCGGGGGAGTCGGTGCTGACCCGGCACCCGTTGCAGAGCTTCGACCGACGCAACTTCCGCGCCGAGAACCCGTTCAGCTTCGACACCGCCGCGCTGGCGGGCGCGTTGGCCGCCGGCGAACCGACCCGGGCGCGCCCGGTGTTCCTGCCCGCGCCGCTGCCGGTGCGCGACCCGGAGGACGTCGCGCTCGGTGACCTGCTGGCCTTCGTGGAACACCCCGTGCGGGCCTTCCTGTGGCAGCGACTCGGGCTGCGGGTGCCCGAACACGAGGACGACATCGCCGACCGGATGCCCATCGAGTTGGACGGACTCGCGAAATGGGAACTGGGCGAACGCATGTTGACCGCGCGACTGACCGGCGCCGACCCGGACACGCTGCGCGCCGCGGAGTGGCGGCGCGGCACCCTGCCCCCGTTCGGACTGGGCGCCGCGGTCCTCGACGAGGTGGAACGCACCGTGGACACGCTGGTGCGCGCGTGCGCCGAGGACTACCGGATCGCGCCCCGCGCGGTCGACGTCGCCATCGATCTGGGCAACGGCCGCCGCCTCACCGGCACGGTCCCCGAGGTGCGCGGCGAACAACTGGTGCGCGCCACCTACTCCCGGCTCGCGCCGAAACACCGTCTGGCGGCGTGGGTCTCGGTGCTGGCGCTGGCCGCCACCGAGGATCGCACCTGGCAGGCGGTGACCACCGGCCGCGGCCAGTTCCGCAGGCCCGCCTGGCAGTCGCGGATCACCGCGCCGACCGCGCCCGAAGCCGTCACCCTGCTGCGTGACCTGGTGCGGTTGCGCGACGCCGGGCTCAGCGAGGCGCTGCCCGTGGCCCCGACCGCGACCGCCGCCTACGCCGAGCGGCGCTTCCGCGGCGGGAGCCGCGAGGAGGCCCAGGCCGCCGCCGAGCGCGAATTCGACGGCGGCCCCAACGGTCCCGGCAAGTACGGCGACCACACCGACCGGCACCTGCGCTACATCTGGGGAGCCGCGCCGCGTCTGGACGATCTGGCTCGCGCCGCCGCCCCGGCGGGCGAACCGGGGGAGTCCACCCGCTTCGGCGCGCTCGCCCGCCGACTGTGGGCGCCGTTGCTGGCGGCCGAGATCCAGGGGCAGCCGTGAGCGATCGAGGCGACGCGCGGCCGAGGTCCGCGGTCGGGCGGGGTTCGCGCAGTAGGCTGTGCGCTGCGTCGCGGCACGGTCGAGTCGCGACGGCGCCGGGCGGAAATCGGGGTCGAGGATGACGGTTCAGGACGCGGAACTCGCGTCACCGCTGCTCGGCGGCGCGCGTCCGTTCGATCCGCTCGGCCCGCTGCCCACCGGCACCACCGTCCTCGAGGCCAGCGCGGGCACCGGAAAGACCTACGCCATCGTCGGTCTGGCGGTGCGCTACGTCGCCGAACTCGGCATCGACATCTCCCAGTTGCTGCTGGTCACCTTCAGCCGCGCGGCCACCCAGGAACTGCGCCAACGCGCGCGCGAGCGGTTCGTGTCGGTGGCCGCGGCACTGGCCGACCCGGATTCGGCCCGCACCCACGGCGACGAACTGGTGCGCCATCTGGCCGACGGGGCCTCGGTCGCCCGCGCCCGCCTGCTGGCGGCGCTGTCGGATTTCGACGCGGGCACCATCGTCACCACGCACAGTTTCTGCCAGCGCATGCTCGACGAACTCGGCCTCGCGGGCGAACACGATCCCGGCGCGCGCCTGGTGGACTCGGTCGAGGATCTGGTCCGCACCGTCGCGGACGATCTGTACCTGCACCGCTACGCCCGCACCGGCCCGCCGTTCGACCTGGCGCGCGCGCACGCTCTTGGTCTGGCCGCGGTTGCCGACCCGCACGCGGTGCTCGCCCCCGAGGGCGACGGCCCGGCCGGCGAGCGGGTGGCCTTCGCCGCGGCCGTGCGCGCGGAGACCGAACGCCGCAAACGCCTGCTGGGCCTGCGGGATTTCGACGATCTGCTGGTCCTGCTGCACGACGTGCTCGCCGACCCGACCCACGGTCCGGCGGCGTGTGCCCGCATCCGGCAGCGCTTCCGGGTCGCCCTGGTGGACGAATTCCAGGACACCGACCCGCTGCAATGGGACATCCTGCGCCGCTGTTTCCACGGCCACGCCACCACCGTGCTGGTCGGTGACCCCAAGCAGGCCATCTACGCCTTCCGCGGCGCGGAGGTGCTCAGCTACCTGGACGCGGTCGCGCACGCCGACAGTCGCGGCGAACTCACCACCAACTGGCGCAGCGACGCCGGACTGCTGGCCGCGCTGGACCATCTGCACGGCGGCGCGGCGCTCGGCCATCGGGAGATCGTGGTGCATCCCGTCGCCGCGACCCGTCCGTGGAGCCGCCTGGACGGCCCCGCCGATCTGCTGTTCCCGCTGCGATTGCGCTGTCTGCCGCGCACCGGCGCGGGACCGCTCAACAAATCCGGGTTTCCCGCGGTCGGCAGGCAGCGCGCGAAGGTGGCCGACGATCTGGCCGCCGACATCGTCGGACTGCTCGAATCGGGGCTGACCCTGGCCGACGGCGCGGGGCCCGCGCGCCCGGTGAGCGCGGGCGACATCGCCGTGCTGGTGCGCACCCGCACTCAGATCGACGTGGTGCGCGCGGCGCTCGACCGGGTCGGGGTCGCCTCGGTCCTGGCGGGCGGCGCCAGCGTGTTCGCCACCGAGAGCGCCACCGACTGGCTGTGGGTGCTGCGCGCGATGGAACAGCCGCACCGCTCCGACCGGGTGCGATTGGCCGCCTGCACCCCGATCCTGGGCGTCACCGCCGCCGAGATCGACAGCGGCGGAGCGGATCTGGTCGGCAGGCTGAGCACCCAGTTGCGCGAGGCCGCGCGCCTGTTCGCCCGCGCGGGCTTCGCGGCGGTGTACGAGAAGCTCGCCGCCGAAGCGGATCTGGCGCGTCGCCTGCTCGGCGTAGACAACGGCGAACGGCAGTTGACCGATGTGCGGCACCTCGCGCAACTGCTCGATCACGTCGCCGTGGTCGAGGGATTCGGGCTGACCGCGCTGACGCGCTGGCTCACCGACCGCGTCCGCGATCCGGCTTCGGGCAGCGTCACCGACCGCAGCCGCCGCCTCGATCGCGACGCCGCCGCCGTGCAGATCGCCACCGTGCACGCCAGCAAGGGGCTCGAATTCCCCTTCGTCTACCTGCCTTTCGCGTGGGACAGCGCGAAGAACCCGTATCCGGCCACGCTGCTGTTCCACACCGAGGACGGCGCGCGGGTCCTCGACGTCGGCGGCGAGGAGGCTCCCGGCTACGCCCAGCGCAAGTCGCGCGCCGACGCCGAGGAGGCCGGGGAGGAACTGCGCCTGCTCTACGTCGCGGTGACCAGGGCGAAATGCCAGGTCGTCGCGTGGTGGGCCCCGTCGGTGACCACCGGGGCCGCGCCTCTGCACCGGTTGATCCTCGGTCGACCGGACGGCGGCGAACAGGTGCCCGACCGCGCCTCGGTGCCCGCCGACGCCGTCGCGCTGCGCAAACTCACCGACTGGGCGGCGGCCGTCCCGCGCGCCATCTCGGTGACCGCGGTCGACACCCCGGAGTCGGTGGAGATCCGGCGGGTGCGGGTGGAACCCGCCACCGACGCGGTGGTCGCCGCGCGCTTCGAGCGGGTCGTGGACGCGCAGTGGCGGCGCACCTCCTATTCGGCGCTCACCGCGAGCGCGCACGACACGTTCCTCGATACCGAACCGGAGGACGAACGCGGACCCGGTGACGAGCCCGAGAATCCGATGCCGCTCGCCGAAACCGCCCCCTCGGGCGCGCCCTCGCTGATGAATGACCTGCCCTACGGCGCGGAATTCGGCACGCTGGTGCACGGCGTGCTCGAACACCTCGACCGCGACGTCGCCGACCTGGCCGCGCAGGTGCGCCTGCGCTGCGCGGAGGCGGTGCAGCGCGCGATGGCCGACGTGGACGTCGACCTGCTGGCCGCCGCCTTGCTGGCCGTGCTGCGCACTCCGCTGGGTTTCGGCCGTCTGGCCGACATCGCGGGCCGCGACCAACTCGACGAACTCGAATTCGAGCTCCCGCTGGCCGGCGGCGACACCCCCGCCGCCGCGACCGGCACCCTGCACGGCATCGCGGCGCTGCTGCGCGCACACCTCGGCCCCGACGAGATGTTCCACGGCTACGCCGACCGGGTCGCCGACCTCGAGGACGTCGACCTGCGCGGCTACCTGACCGGCAGCATCGACGCCGTCCTGCGGGTATCCGTGGACGGCGCACAGCGTTTCGTCGTCGTGGACTACAAGACCAACCGCATCGGCGCCGGCGAGCTCACCGTGGGCGACTACACGCGCGAACGGATGGCCGCGGAGATGGTCCGGTCGCACTATCCGTTGCAGGCGCTGCTGTATTCCGTGGCGCTGCACCGGTATCTGCGCTGGCGGCTGCCCGGCTACGACCCGGACACCCACCTGGGCGGCTGCGCGTACCTGTTCGTGCGCGGCATGATCGGTCCCGACACCCCGCCCGGTTGCGGCGTCCTGGACTGGCGACCGCCCACCGCGCTGATCCTAGCCTTGTCGGATCTGCTGGCGGGAGAGCGCGCGTGACCGCGATCCAGGTGGCCCAGCGCGGCACGGGCCTGCTGCGGCTGTTCAACGAGGCCGGGGTGCTCGCGGCCGCCGACGTGCACGTCGCGCTGCGGTTGGGCCGCCTCGGCGGCGAATCCGCCGAGGAGGTGATCTTCGCGGCGGCGCTGGCGGTGCGCGCGGTGCGCTCCGGGTCGGTCTGCCTGGAACTGCGCCGGATGCGCGATATCGGCCTCGACGCCGAGGAGACCTGGGACGGCGGGGTCGATCCCGCCACCCTGCCGTGGCCGGACATCGACGCGGTGATCGCGGCGCTGCGGGTCAGCCCGCTGGTCCGCGGCGGCACGGCCGGGCCGCTCACGCCGCTGCGCCTGGTGGAGGACGAGGCGGGCGGGGACAGCGGCCCCCTGCTGTACCTGGATCGCTACTACCGCCAGGAGCAGACGATCCGCCGGGTGCTGATCGAGCGCGCCGCGAGCCACCCCGTGGTCGACGCCGAGATCGTGCGCGCCGAACTCGATCGCCTGTTCGGCCCTGCCGAGGCCGGCCCCGACCGACAGCGGTTGGCCGCCGCGCTGGCCGCGACGCAGTGGACCACCGTCGTCGCGGGCGGCCCCGGCACCGGCAAGACCCACACCATCGCGCGGGTACTGGCCCTGCTCGAAGCCCATCGCGCGGCGAATCCGAAGGCCCCCGCGCTGCGGATCGCGCTGGCCGCGCCGACCGGCAAGGCCGCCGCCCGCCTCCAGGAAGCCGTGCGCGAGCAGGCGGCCGGCCTCGGTCTGCCCGAACTCACCGCCGCCACCCTGCATCGACTGCTGGGGTGGCAGCGCGGGCGCGGCGCGCGGTTCCGCCACCACGAGTTCAACCGGCTGCCCTACGACGTCGTCGTGGTCGACGAGACCTCCATGGTGTCGCTGACGATGATGGCGAGCCTGCTGTCCGCGCTGCGCCCGGACACCCGACTGGTCCTGGTCGGCGACCCCGACCAGTTGGCCTCGGTGGACGCGGGCGCGGTCCTGGCCGACCTGGTCGCCGGACCTGTTCTCGGCGTGCCGAATCCGGCGCTGGACCGAATCCTCGCCACGGACGCCGACGCGGCCGGTCCCGACGCGCTGACACCGCTGGAACGGACCCGGATGCGCGGCGGCATCGTCCGCCTGACCCGGGGTCGCCGCTTCGGCGGCCGCATCGCCGACCTGGCGGTGGCGGTGCGCGCGGGTGACGCCGACACCGCGCTGGACCTGTTGCGCGCGGGCGGCGACGAAGTGTCGCTGTGTCCCCCGCAGGACACCGCCGCCGTCCGCGCGGACGTGGCCGCCGCCGCGCTCGCGGTGACCTCGGCGGCACTGGCGGGCGACGCGGTCGCCGCGCTGGCCGCCCTGGAATCGCACCGCCTGCTGTGCGCGCACCGCCAAGGCCCCTTCGGCGTGGAGCGCTGGGACCGGATGGCCGCGGAGTGGGCGGCCGCGAGCGGCGCGGGACCGGAATCCGCGCACACCCCGTGGTATCCGGGCCAACCGCTGCTGGTCACCGCCAACGATCACGAGGCCAGGATCTACAACGGCGACACCGGCGTGATCGTGCGCCTGCCGGACGGGTCGCTGCGCGCGGCCCTGCAACGCGGCAGCGCGCCGTACCTGGTGCACCCCACCCAGTTCCCGGCCGTGGTCACCGTGTTCGCGATGACCATCCACCGCAGCCAGGGCAGCCAGTACGACACCGTCTCGGTGGTGCTGCCCGAACCCGAATCCACGTTGTTGACCAGGGAACTGCTCTACACCGCGATCACCAGGGCCCGCAGGCATGTGCGGGTCGTCGGCACCGACGAATCGATCCGCGCCGCGATCGCGCGCCGCGTGCTGCGCGCCAGCGGACTGTCACGTGGCGCGGCGACGGCCGAGGCCGGGCAGGGGCCTCAGGCGAGCTCGAACAGTCGCGCCGCGTTGTCGTAGCAGACGCCGCGCAGCCAGGAATCGCCCAGCTCGAGCCGTTCCAGCCCGTGCAGCGCGTGCCGGTAGGTGTAGGGGATGTTGGGGAAGTCGCTGCCGAACATGATGCGGTCGCCGAAGTCGACCAGCCGACCGCGTTCGGCGTCGGGGAAGGGCGCGCCCGCCTCGGCGAAATCGGTCCACACCATCGTGGTGTCGAACCACACGTTGGGATACCGCTCGGCCAGATCGAGGAATTCGGTGAACTCCGGCGTGCCCATGTGCGCGATGATCAACCGCAGTCGCGGGAAGCGCCGCAGCACCTCGGCCATCGGTCCCGGCCCGGTGAACTCGCCCGGCGCCGGCCCCGACCCGCAGTGCACCAGTACCGGAACCCCGCTGTCGTTCAACACCTTCCACACCTCGTCCAACAGCGGATCGCGCGGATCGAAGGCCCCGACCTGGACGTGCACCTTGAACACCCGCGCACCCGCCGCGAGGGCGGCGCGCACGTAGTCGGCCGCACCGGGCTCCGGGAAGAACGTGGCGGTGTGCAGGCAATCCGGTGTGCGCGCGGCGAATTCGGCCGTCCACTCGTTGAGCCAGGCCGCCATCTCGGGTTTGTGCGGATACACCAGTGCCGTGAACGCGCGAACACCGAACTCACGCAGCGTCTTCAGCCGGACCTGCTCGTCCTCGCGATAGGTGATCGGCCATTCCCGGCCGATCAGCGGTCCCGCCGAATCGAAGTAGGCCCACACCTTGCGCATCACCGGTTCGGGCATGAAATGGGTGTGGACGTCGATGATTCCGGGCAGGTCGAGCCCCGTCCAGAACGCGGTGACCTCGTCGGCTTCGTTCACGGCACCTCCATCGGGCTCGACGCGGCGACCGAGCGGGCGAACGCGGCAACCCGGTCCAGGAGACGATCGAAGAACACGGCGGGCTCCGCGCGGACCACGATGTCGGCGTTGGGTTCCCGGCCCCACATGCCCGCCCAGTCGGCCACCGTCATGGCCCTGGTCAGCGCGCCGGTGAGTTCGACGTCGACCGTCGCGGGGCGCAGTACCGCCAGCCCCGGGTCCAGGGCGACGGCGGCGGCGAACGGATCGTGCATGTGCGCCAGGTAGCCCTGGTCGTAGTGGTGGTGGAACTCGAAGTAGAACCGCACGGCGTCCTCGACGTGCCGCACGATCGGCGAACTCGCGCGCGAGCGGGTGCCCGGCGGGTCCGTCAGGGCGACCGGTGCGCTCACGCAACCGGCCAGCGCGGCCAGCCGACCCAGGTGTTCGGGCGTCATCTCGATGGTCTCGGTGACATCGAGCGGGCAGACCAGCGGACGGCGGTCGGCGGGCGCGGCGGAGAAGGCGTCGAACACCTCCTTGGCGGCCTCCGGGTCGACGTGGACGTTCCACTCGCTGGTCGGCGTGGTGTTGCCGGGATGGTTGAACGCGCCGCCCATGATCACCAGTCTGCCGAGCAGTCGCGGCAGGTCCGGTTCCAGGCGCAGCGCCAGCGCCAGATTCGTCAACGGCCCCGTGCACAGGCCGATGATCTCGCCCGGACGCGCGCGCACCAGATCCACCCACATCCGCGCCGCCGAACGGTCCGACCAGGTCCGGGTCGGCGCGGGCAGTTCGGCGTACCCGACACCGTGCGGGCCGTGCGTGTCCTCGGTGGTGCGCAGCGGGATCGCCAACGGTTCGGCCGCGCCGAGGGCGACCTCGATCTCGGGCACACCGCACAGTTCGAGCCAGGCCAGATTGTTCAACGCCACCCGGTCGGCCGCGACGTTGCCCGCCGTCGACGCGATGCCGAGGATCTCGGCCTCCGGGCTCGCCAGCAGGTACAGCAGGGCCAAGCTGTCATCGATCCCGGTGTCGACGTCGAGAATGATCGGCCTGCGCATCGGTCGAGCCTATCGACCGGCCCGACACCGCCCGCGCGAGGGCGCGACGGTCAGCGGGTGCGCACCGGCCAGGCGGGATAGTTGCTGCCGTAACCGGGCGCGGGCCAGGCGTAGTCCGGATATTCGGCCAGTGCGGGCGCGGCCGTCACCACCGGCCCGTGCGCGACCGTCGCCTCCGGTGACGGCGGCGTGGCCTGCGGGTGGTTGAGGGTCCGCCCCGGCGCGGCGAGCAACCAGGACGCGGTGCGCGCCAACGCGACTCGCACGTCACGGCCGATGCCGTCGTAGGTGCGGGCCGCGAGCGCGTCGATGACGCCCGCCGCCAACAGGTACCCCGAGGCGTGGTCGAGGGCCTGGGCGGGCAGCGCCCCGGGCACCGACGGCGCGCCTTCCACGATCGAGATCCCGGTCGCGGCCTGCACGATGCTGTCGAAACCGCGCCGCGCGCCCCACGGGCCGATCTCACCCCATGCGCACACGCGGCCGTGCACCAGACCGGGCCGCACGCCGATGTCGAGTCCGGCGTACTCGAGCGCTCCCGGCCGGTAACCGGTGACCAGGACGTCGGCCGAGGCCAGCAGATCCTCGAACACCGGCGCGCGCAGATCGGCCCTGGTGGACAGCTTGCCCTGGCAGGTGTCGAGGTACTGCCAAGAGATCTCCGGCAGGAACGGCGGGTCGACGCGCAGCACCTCCGCGCCGAGCAGCGCGAGCGTGCGGGTGGCGACCGGACCGGCGATCACCCTGGTCATGTCCAGTACGCGCACGCCGCGCAGCGGCTGGAACGGCGTGGCGTCGGACCGGGACAGACTGCCCGCGCGATCCGGCCGCTGCTCGATCGCCACCAGCGGCCCCGAAGCCGCCGCGATCGCCTCGGGCGTACCCGCCCACTCTTCTTCGGTGCGCACCCGCACCGCGATCGCGCCGTGCGCGGCGGCCGCTTCCTCGACGTCCTCGGCGCGGCTCATCGCCAATTGCGCCACCGCCAGATCGATCGGCGCGTTGTCGGGTAGGTTGAGCGCGCCCAGCAGGCGGGCGCGGTGGTGCGGGTAGTTCGCGTGGGTGCGGACCCAGCCGTCGTAGGTCGGGAAGAAGCCCGACAGGTCGGCGAAGATCGCGGGCGGCCTGCCCTCGGTGCGGAACAGGCGTTCGCTCGAGAACGAGGCGGCGATGCGTTCGGGAACGATCCGATGGGCCACCGGGGCCAGTCCGTGCGCGTCGCGCATCCGGTTGGCCGCCGTGGTCAACGCCGCGATCGAACCGGCCGCCAGACTCCACACCGGCAAGGTCGCGGCGAGGTGTCCGCCGGGGTCGGGCGCCCGGTCGATGACGGAGGTGGGGACACCTATGCCGGTTTCGTACTCGTGGACCAGCCGTGCGTGATCGTTCACCACACCGACAGTAATAGTTCCGGGCGGCATGCGTTGCCTCGAAGGCCGCCCGGTCGGTTACGGCAACCGCGCTGCGATACAGCGCAATCGAGCCGCCCCGACGCCGACCCCGCTGCGCGGCAACGGTGTCCGTCGCGTGGCCGCGCGCGCGTGACCACCCGATATCGGTACGGCGACGGTCACGGGGAAGCGGTCACCAGGGGGAGGGGCGGTAGTCCTTGAGGAAGCAGCCGAACAGATCGGTTCCGCTCTCGCCCCGCACGATCGGGTCGTAGACGCGCGCCGCGCCGTCGACCAGGTCCAGCGGCGCGTGGAAACCCTCCTCGGCCAGGCGCATCTTGGTGTAGTGCGGGCGCTCGTCGGTGATCCACCCGGTGTCCACGGCGGTCATCAGGATCGAGTCCTGCTCGAACATCTCCGCCGCGCTGGTGCGGGTCAGCATGTTCAGCGCCGCCTTGGCCATATTGGTGTGCGGATGTCCAGGCCCCTTGTAGGCGCGGGAGAACTGACCCTCCATCGCCGAGACGTTCACGACGTACTTGCGGCGCGCCGCGGCCGCCGCCATCGTCGGCCGCAACCGCGAGACCAGGATGAACGGCGCCACCGAATTGCACAGTTGCACCTCGAGCAGTTCGGTCGGGTCCACCTCGGCGACCGTCTGCACCCAGCTGTTGGTGTGCGCCAGGTCGGGCACCAGCCCGCCCGCGTCGATCGCGATCCCGCGCGAAATGCGTTCGGGGGTGGCCGATCCCGCGACCATCGCCAGTTCGGCGACGTCGGCGGCGGTGAGGGAGGGGGTCAGCGACGCGGTCAGCGCGGTGGGGTGGGCCTGCATGGTCTTGCCGAAGCTGACCACCTCGGGCAGTTCCCCGGCGGGCAGCGGACCGGACTCCGCCTCCACCAGCGCGCTGTACGCGCCGGGGGAGCGGCGCACGGTCTGGGCGGCGTTGTTGATCAGGATGTCCAGCGGTCCCTGCGCGGCCACATCCTCGGTCAGGGCCACCACCTGGGCCGGGTCGCGCAGGTCGATGCCGACCACGCGCAGTCGGTGCAGCCAGTGCGCGCTGTCCTCCATCGCGGCGAAACGACGGATCGCGTCGTTGGGGAAGCGGGTGGTGATGGTGGTGTGCGCGCCGTCGCGCAGCAGTCGCAGCGCGATGTACATGCCGATCTTGGCGCGCCCGCCGGTCAGCAGCGCGCGGCGGCCGGACAGGTCGGTGCGCGCGTCGCGGCGGGTGTGGCTGTCGGCGGCGCACTCCGGGCACAACTGGTGGTAGAAGGCGTCGACCCGGGTGTAGCGCTGTTTGCAGATGTAGCAGGGGCGCGGCCGCAGCAGCGTGCCCGCGCTGCCGCCCTGGGTCGCCGAGCTGAGCGGGATGCCCGCCGTCTCGTCATCGATGCGGTTCGGCGATCCGGTCGCCGTCGCGGCGACCACCGCGCGGTCGGCCTCCGACACCGCGGCCCGCGCCTCCAGACGGCGACGGTTCTTCAGCTTCTTGAACATGTGCCCCACGGCCCGCTGCACGGCCACCGAATCCGGGTGGTCCTTGTCCAGCGCGCCCGCCTGCTCGAGCACGCGCAGGCAGACGGCGAGATCCTCCGGGGCGATGGCCGGGTCGGACAGGGTGGGCGACGGGGTGTGTGCGGCCATCGGAGTGCGGGGCGATCCTTCGTGAACGGGTGCGTGCGGACCCGACCATTGTCGCATTCCCGCAGCGTGCGGTCCGACGGGCCGGGACCGGCGGCCCGCGGGCCCGCTCAGCGTCCGGCGCTGTCGGTCCCCGGATGGGAGGTGTTGGCGGCTTCCAGGTCGTCGACGAAGTTGGCGACGGCCTCGGCGACGAGCAGCGGTTCGGTCACCGGCAGCCAGTGATCGGCCGGGATGGAACTGCGCCACAGCCGGTCCACCCACCGGGCGCTGCTGTAGTAGAGGAACGGCGGGACGAACACGTCGGTGGTGTCGACCACCAGTTGCACCGGGACGGCGGTGTGGCGGTGCCGGGGCCGCAACAGGTGGTGGGCCAGGTTGACGCAGGCGATGCGCGCGCCCGCGCCCAGATCCGAACGCCAGGTCGGCGCGAAGGTCGCGTGCGCGCGGGAGTAACCGCCGAGCAGTTCGATCGCCCAGGTCCGCACCCGCGGCGGCAGGCCCAGTCGCTGCGCGGCGATGCGCACCGTGCGTCCGCCGCGCCACCACAGTCGGTGGTCGGCCAGCATCTGCACGGTGTCGCGGGGGTGGGTCACCAGTTCCCGCAGGACCGACCCGACATGGTCCAGGTTGGGTCCGGCGATGGCGGTGAACGAGGCGATCCTGGTGTTGGCGCGTTCGTCACAGACCGCCTCCCAGATCTGCACCGCGCCCCACCCGTGACCGCACACGTGCACCGGGCGGTGCGGGCTGACGCGGTCGATCACGGCGAAGAAGTCCTCGGCGAGCCGATCGAGGCGGTAGTCGGCGCAGGCGTTCGGGCCGTCGGAGCGGCCGTGGCCGCGCACGTCGTAGGTGATGACCCGGAATCCGTCGGCGAGCAGCACCGCGACGTCGGACCAGACCCGGTGGGTGTCGGTCAGTCCGTGCACCAGCACCAGCGGATCGGCCGCGAGCGACCCCCATTCGTAGACGGCCAGGTCGATGCCCGCGCCCCGCACGAACGAGGTGCGGCTGGGCCGGTGGACGCTCGCCGGGTCGGCGCCGTCGGAGGGTCGGTTCATGGGCTGCTCCGGTCGATGGGCGCTCGGCCGGGCGCGCGGGGCACCCGTACGTACCACCGGTACGTTGCTCGATACTGACAGTACGTCCGCCCCCTCCGCAACGGGCGATGTACGGACCGCGTATGACGTGGGTCACGCGCGGTCCGACCGGCGATCGCGCCGCGCGGACGGGCCGAGCGTACCGGCGGTACGTGTAAGCTGCCTGGCGTGCCACGTGCGAGAACCCGATCAGCGCCGCGGACCATTTCCCGCGCCGAGATCGTCGACGCCGCGATCCGGGTGATCGATCGCGACGGACCGCGCCCGAGCATGGACGACATCGCCCGCGAGGCCCACATCACCAAACCCCGCCTGTACCGGCGCTTCGTCGACAAAGCCGACCTCTACACCGAGATCGGCGACCGGATGGCCCGCTCGGCCGCCGCGGCGGCGGGCGCGGACCTGACGCTGATGCTGCAACCGCCGCGGGTGGCGCTGCGGCGGGTTTTGACGGGGTACGCCGATTCCATCCTGCGGCACCCCAACGTGTTCCGCTTCCTCGGCCAGGCGCAACTGGCTCAGCAGGACGACGGTTCGGTCCTGCAATTCGATCTGGGCCGCGCGGCCGCGGGCCGGGTCGCCGCGCAGGCCCGCGAGATCGCCGAACCGCTACCGATCGACGCCGCGGGCATCGATTACCTGTCCCGCGCGGTGGTCGGCGTGGTGGTGGCCACCACGGATCTGTGGCTGGGCGACGCGGGCAGGCCCGAACCCGAGCACACCGACGAATTCGTCGATCAGGCCAGCGAATTCGTCTGGGGTCTGATCGACGGCTACCTGCGTCGCCAGGGCATCTCCGCCGATCCGGACACCCCGATCTTCACCACCCTCGCCGCCGTCGACCAGCGCGGTCGCGCCGCGGGCTGATCGCCCGCGCCCCCGCACCGGCAACCCGCTGACCAGCGCCGGTCCGACGTGCGCGCCGTTTTGTTGACAGGATGCCAATAATTGGGGACTCTGATGCAGGGCGGACACGGAGGTCGGCCCATCGGCAGCGAGACAAAGGATCGGCAATGGCACGTGCGGCGTGGAGCGACGACGAGGTTGAAGCGGTACGGGAACTCGCGCGGAACTTCTTCGACAAGGAAGTCGTCCCGCACGAGGAGAAGTACGTCAAGCAGGGACACCCGGACCGCCACCTGTACAACCGCGCGGGCGAACTCGGTCTGCTGTGTCCGGCTGTGCCCGCCGAATACGGCGGCGGTGGCGGCACCTTCGCCCACGAGGCCGCCATCATCGAGGAACAGGCTTTCGCCGGTGACGGATCGCTGGGCGTCTCCGTGCACAGCTCGATCATCGCCCCCTACATCCAGCACTTCGGCACCGAGGAACTACGGCAGCGCGTGCTGCCCAAGGCCGTCTCCGGTGAGATGGTGCTCTCCATCGGCATGACCGAGCCGGGCACCGGATCGGACCTGCAGAACATCAAGACCAGGGCCGTGCGCGAGGGCGACGAATACGTCATCACCGGCTCCAAGATCTTCATCACCAACGGCTGGCTGTGCGACGGCATCGTCATCGCCGCCAAGACCGACCCCACCAAGGGCGCGGCGGGCGTCTCGCTGATCTTCGCCGAGGTCTCCGACGACACCCCCGGCTTCAAGCGCGGCCGCATCCTGGACAAGATGGGCGGCAAGGCCCAGGACACCGCGGAGTTGTTCTTCGACGGACTGCGCGTGCCCGCGAGCAACCTGCTCGGTGAGGCCGAGGGCCAGGGCTTCTACCAGATGATGCAGATGCTGGCCCAGGAACGCCTGGTCACCGGCATCATCGCGGTGGCGATGATGGAGAAGGCCGTCGCGCTGACCATCGAATACACCAAGGGCCGCGAGGCGTTCGGCAAGCCGCTCTACGCCATGCAGAACACCAAATTCGAGCTGGCCGAATGTGCCACCCTCGCCAAGGTGTCGCGCACCTTCCTCGACGACTGCATCACCAAGCATCTGCGCGGCGAACTGGACATCCCCACCGCGGCCATGTCGAAGTACTGGCTGACCGACCAGCTGGGTATCGTGGTCGATCGCTGCCTGCAACTGTTCGGCGGCTACGGCTACATGACCGAATACCCCATTTCCCAGCTGTACACCGGTGCCCGCGTGCTGCGCATCCTGGCGGGCAGCAACGAAGTGATGAAGGATCTCATTGCACGATCTCTCTGAGGACGCCCCGCGCCGCAGGCGACTCGAACCCGACGAACGGCGGGCCCAGATCCTGGCCTGCGCCATCGAGATGTTCGGCGAACGTCCCTACGCGGCGGTCTCCACCGCGGAACTGGCCCAGCGCGCCGGCGTCGCCCGCGGCTTGATCAACCACTATTTCGGCAACAAGCGCGATCTCTACCTCGCGGTCGTGCGCCGCATGGTGACGCTGCCGCGGCCCGAGGAGATGGTGGTGCCCACCGGGTCGGTGCGCGAGCGCGTCGAGGCCAGTGTGCACTGGCTGCTCGCGACGGTGGCCGAACACGGCAACACCTGGGTCAAGGTGACCAGTCACGAGGGCGTCGGCGACGACCCCGAGGTGCAGCAGATCCTCGACCAGGCCGACGACGCCGCCGCCGAACGCATGCTGCTCATGGTCGGAATGGGCGATTCGGCGCACGGCGCGGAATTGCGCGCGCTGGTCCGCGCCTACGGCGGACTGGTGAAGGTCGCGGGCCGGGAATGGATCGTGCGCGGAACCCTGCGCCGCGAACAGGTGTTCGCGCTGCTGGTGGACATGCTCACCACCCTGGTCACCACCACCATGCCCAGGATCGACAGCGCGTCCTGAACCCGAAAGCGCGCCCGCCGCGAATATGCGACGGGCGCGCTTTCGTGTCCCGTGGTAGCCGCTTTCCTTTCCGCGCGCGGCGCTTTGCGCGAACTCCGGCGTGATCTATCGAACAATTCACGGCCCCCGCTTTCCTACCGCGCGTTGCCGAGGCCCTTTATTGTGTGTCGTAAATCGGGGCGGGGGTTCGGGCTGCCCGAGGTTCCTGCGCGAGTGGTTTCACGCGAGAGGGACTTGGGAATGGCACGGGGTCGGCAATGGGAGGAACGCTCGCGGTGGCCGGAATCGGACGACGAAACGCAGTGGTCCGATCCGCGTTCGGAACAGCGGTGGCCGCAACGCGTCGCCGACGGTGACAACGGCGAGGACGATCCGCTGCCGATCGTCAATCCTTACGCGGTGGTCGCCCTCGTCGCGGCCCTGATCCTGCTGTTCCCGGTGGCGATCGTGTTCGCCCTGATCTCCTTCGGCTACCCCAAGGGCCGAGGGATGGCGACGTTCGCGCTGCTGCTGGGCATCGCCCAAGCCGTCGCCGTGGTCGCCTTCGTCGTGGCGAGCGGCAGTTCGCTGACCGACAAGCTACCCGGGACCGAGCAGGCCGCCGCCGAACGCACCCCGTCGGCCGCCCTCACGGCCGCCCCACCCGTCGCCGCGCCCACCACCACCGCCGCACCGACCACCACGACCGCCGCGCCGAGCGCCACTCCCGTGGCCGCGCGCAAGGGCGCGACCTGCCCGTCCGCCCAGGTCGGCGCGATCGGCCAGAGCAGCGACGGCAGTACGTTGCTGTGCCTGCAAGTCAGCGGGACATCCAGCAGCTACCAGTGGTCGGGGCCCTACAACGTGGGCACCGGCCGCTATGAATCCGGCGCGACCTGCGATCCGGGGGTGTCCAAGACCGGGCGCACCGACGACGGTCGAGCGCTGGTCTGCGAGAGCAGCGGCCGCGGCGGCGCCTGGACGCTGTGGACCGAATGACCCTCAGTCGCCCTTCTTCGCGCGACTGGGCTGCACCCGCGGCGGTTCGTTGGGCATCTTCGGATACTGCGGCGGCCACGGCGCGTCCATGAGTCCGGCCGCCATATCCCGTTCCGACATCGCCAGCAGCGTCTCGATCGACTGCGGCGCGCGATCGGCCCACGGGTCGCCGCGTTCGGCCAGCAATGCGGGCACGGTGGCGATGGTCAGGTCGTCGGGGACCACGGTGTCGAGTTCGTCCCAGGTGATCGGCGTGGAGACCTGCGCGCCCACCTTCGGTCGCACGCACCACGCGCCGAACACCGTTTTGTGCGGGGCGTTCTGGTTGAAATCGATGAACACCCGATTCCCGCGTTCCTCCTTCCACCACCGCGCGGTGATCTCGTCCGGATAACGGCGCTCGAGTTCGCGGGCCAGCGCGACCGCCGCCGCGCGCACCTGATAGCCGTCCCATTTCGGTTCCAGCGCGACGTAGAGGTGCAATCCGCGCGACCCCGAGGTCTTCACCGCGGATTCGATGCCGAGTTCGGCGAAGAACTCCCGGGTCCGTCGCGCCGCGCGCCGCAGATCCTCGAATCCGATTCCGGGCGAGGGATCGAGGTCGATCCGCAGTTCGTCGGCGATCTCCAGATTTCCGACCCGATTGGGCCACACGTGGAAGCCCAGGCACCCCTGATTCACCGCCCACAGGATGTGCGCCAGATCGTGGGCCACCAAGGCGTCGCTGGTGGTGCCGTTCGGCGTGGCGACCTCGACGGTGTGCAGCCAGTCGGGCGCGGATTTCGGCACCCGCTTCTGGAACCAGGACTTGCCCGACGCCCCGTCCGGATAGCGCTCCAACAGCAGCGGCCGGTCGCGGACCACGCCCAGGAACGGCGCGGCGACCGCCTGGTAGTACCGCACCAGGTCCAGCTTCGTGTCGCCGCGCTTGGTGAAGTAGACCTTGTCGGGATTGCTGATCGAGACGGTACGGCCGTCGGTCTCGATCTCGATCGACTCGCTCATCGCCGCGCCGCTTCCTCGAAGATCGTCGCCAACTCGGCCGGGGCCACCTCGTCGAGTTGGGCGTAGGTACAGGATCGTGGTGTGCGGTCGGTGCGGAAGCGCACCAGCCTGCCGCCGTGACGCAGACGTCCTGACTGCACGTGCTCGTAGCGGACCTCGGCCACCAGTTCCGGGCGCAGCGCCTCCCAGGACAGATCCTTGCCGCCGGTCCAGCGCGAGATCCCGCCGGGCATCTTGCCGTCGGCCCTGGCCTGCGCCGCCGCGTCGGCCCATTCCCGCCACGGGTGGTTCTCCAGCGCGTTCTCCCGCAGCGGGGCCAACTCGGTGACCAACTCCTCGCGCCGGGCGGCGGTGAAACTGCTCGCGACCCCGACATGGTGCAGACTGCCGTCGTCGTCGAACAGACCCAGCAGCAGCGAGCCCACGCCGCGACCGTCCTTGTGCCAGCGGAAACCCGCCACCACGCAGTCGGCGGTCCGCTCGTGCTTGATCTTGAGCATGACCCGTTTGTCCTGGAGGTAGGCCAGATCCGCGGCCTTGGCGATCACCCCGTCGAAGCCCGCGCCCTCGAACCGGGTGAACCAATCCTCGGCGACGTCGGGATCGTCGGTGATCGGGGTCAGGTGCACCCGCGCGAGCGCGGTGTCCAGGATCGTCTCCAGGATGCGGCGGCGCTCGGCGAAGGGCTGTTCGGTCAGATCGTCCTCGCCGAGGGCGAGCAGGTCGAAGGCGACGAAACTGGCGGGCGTCTCCACGGAGAGCTTCGCCACCCGGGAGGCCGCCGGATGCAGCCGGTTCTGCAAGGTGTCGAAATCCAAGCCCTGGTCGGTGACCACCACGATCTCGCCGTCGACCACGCAGCGCGGCGGCAGCGCCTTCTTCAGTGATGCGGCCACCTCGGGGAAATACCTGGTCAGCGGGCGGTCGTTTCGGGAACCTAGTTCGACCTCGTCGCCGTCGCGGAAGACCACGCAGCGGAACCCGTCCCATTTCGGTTCGTAGCGGAACCCCGGCTCGCGCGGCACGGACGGGGTCGCCTTGGCCAGCATCGGGCGCACGGGCGGCAGCACCGGTAGATCCACGCGGTTCTCCTCGGGTCGTCGGACACCGTTGTAGACGCCGCGGGTGAACGGAACTCATCGGTTCGGCGTCGGTCCCCGCACGTCGGCTCGATCGTAGGCCGACCCACCGACACCGAACCGGCTTTGCGCGCGGGCCACGCCGCGCATCGCCCCGCGTGCCTCACCCGCAACGGATGACGTGTCCGCGCGGCCGGTCGTGTGAGAGTCGAGCAGCGGCCCACCCGTGTCCACCTCCGGCGGCCGATCCGATTCGCCGGCGACGAAGGGTGGCATCGATGACCTCCGCCGGCCGCACCTCCCGCAAGCAAACCGACCCGGCCCGCCGCCGGTTCCTGTTCGCCTCGCTGGGCGGATACCGGCGCGGGTGGCTGCGCCCGGATCTGCTGGCGGGGCTGACGGTGTGGGCGGTCCTGGTGCCGGAGTCGCTGGCCTACGCGGGCATCGCGGGGCTGCCGCCGGTGGTCGGCCTCTACGCCGCGGTCCCCGCTCTGGTCCTGTACGCCGCGCTCGGCAGTTCCCGGCACCTGGTGGTCGGGCCGATGTCGGCGACCGCGGCGCTGTCGGCGGCGATCATCGCGCCGCTGGCCGCGGGCGGCAGCGACCGGTACGTCGCGCTGGCCGCGGCCCTGGCGATCGTCACCGGGATCGTCGGTCTGCTCGCCGGCCTGCTGCGGTTGGGGTTCGTCGCCGCGTTCATCTCCGAACCGGTCCTCAAAGGATTCATCGTCGGGTTGGCGCTGACCATCATCGTCGGACAGGTGCCCAAGCTGTTCGGCGTCGAACGCGCCGAAGGCAACTTCTTCGAGCAGACCTGGGGGCTGCTGGGCGAACTCGGCGACCTCGACGTGCGGACGACGATCATCGGCGCGGTCAGCCTGATCCTGGTCCTGGCGGTGAAGCGTTGGCTGCCGCTGATCCCCGGTTCGCTGTTGGTGGTGCTGCTGGCGATCACCGCCGTGGCACTGTTCGGTTTCGACGACAAGGGCGTGGCCATCGTCGGCCACATCGACGCGGGACTGCCCACGCTGGGCCTGCCCGACGGCGTCGGCGCGGACATGTTCCTGGATCTGGTCGGCCCCGCGTGCGGGGTGCTGCTGATCGGGTTCGCCGAAGGACTCGGCGCGGCCAAGACCTACGCCGCCCGCGCGGGCTACGAGATCGACGCCAACCGCGAACTCGCGGGGATGGGCGCGGCGAACCTGGGGTCAGGACTGTGCGCGGGCATGGTGGTCAACGGCAGCCTGTCCAAGACCGCGGTCAACGGGGGCGCGGGCGCGCGCACCCAGCTCAGCGGTCTGGTGGTGGCCCTCGCGACGGTCCTGACGCTGCTGTTCCTGACGGGACTGTTCGAGAATCTGCCCGAGGCCACCTTGGCGGCGGTCGTCATCGCGGCCGTCGTCGAACTGGTCGACTTCGCGGCGCTGCGGGCGCTGTACCGGGTGTGGACCCGCAGGCTCGGCAGCATCTACGGCGCGGCGGCGCGCGCGGATTTCGCGGCGGCGATGGCCGCGATGGTCGGGGTGCTGCTGTTCGACACGCTGCCCGGACTGGTCATCGGCATCGCCGTGTCCATGCTGCTGTTGCTCTACCGCTCCTCGCGCCCGCACGTGGCGGCACTGGTGCGCGCGGACAACCGCTGGGTCGAGATCGCGGATCATCCCGGGGCCGTGAGCGATCCGAGCGTGCTGGTGGTGCGGGTGGAGGCCGGACTGTACTTCGCCAACGCCGACCACGTGCGCACCCGCATCGAGGACCTGTGCGGCGACCGCACCGAGATCGTCGTCCTGGACGCCGAGACTTCACCGTTCGTGGACGTGAGCGCCGCCCGGATGCTGGCCGAACTGCACGACGGGTTGCGCCGCCGCGGCGTCGAACTGCGGATCGCCCGGGATATCGGACAGTTCGGCGACACCCTGCGCCAGGCGGTGCCCGGCGCCGATCTGAAGGTGTATCCGACTGTGCGCCAAGCCATCTCCGACGCGCGACGGGAGCGGTGATGAACGGACTGTTCGGGCGACTGCTCCCGGAACTGCTCGGCCTGCTCATCACCCCGGCCGCCGTGGTCGGCTGCGTACTGCTGCTGCGCTCGGGCAACGCGGTACGCAACGCCTTCAGCTTCGGCGGCGCGTTCCTGTTGGTCTACACCCAAATCGCGCTCGCCGGTCTGCTCGGCGGCGCGACCGACGCGCACGCGGGCTCGCAGCGAGCCGCGCACTGGGTGGGACTGCTGGTCGGCCTGCTGTTCCTCGTCCTGGCCTTTCGGCTGGCCTCGCGACCGCCCGCGCACGAGCCGGGACAGCCGCCGCGCTGGGTGAGCGAACTCGAATCCGCCGGTCCGCGTAGAGCATTCGCGGCCGGACTGGTGCTGGCCGTGCTGAACCCAAACCTGTTCATCATGCTGTCGGGCATCAGCGTGATCGCGAGCGCCGGCGCGGGACCCGCGGCCTCGATCGCGGCGATCCTGCTGTTGCTGCTGGCCGCCGCCCTGGACTTCCTCGTGCCGATCGGCATGTACGTCCTGCTCGGCGTGCGCGCCAGAACCGTGCTCGACGACGCGAAGCGATGGATGATCGCCCACGACCGGGCGGTCACGATCGGCGTCCTGCTCGCCTTCGGCGCGCTGTTCACCGTGCGCGGTCTCCTCGCGCTGCTCTGAAGCGCGAGGAGACCGGCGCGGATCAGGAATCCAGCCAGCCGTGCTGTTCGGCGAAAGCCGTCAGCCGCTCGCGGATGGTCAGGATCTCCCCGGCGGTCAACGCGGGGGAGGCGTCCAGCAGCAACTCGGTGATCAACCGGGTGTGTTCGGCCGGTGTGAGGCCGCCGCCCGACCCTTTCTTGCCGCGCGGCGGCGGGGTGGCCGCGGGCGCACCCCCGACCGCCGTCAGATTGATGGCCTTGGGGCCACGATCACCCTCGGTCACGTCGAACTCGAACACCCGCCCCTGCCGCAACTCGTCCTCGTCCAAACCGATGTCGTTCACATGGACGAACACGTCCGGTCCGCCGTCGTCCGGTCTGATGAACCCGAACCCCCGCGACCCGTCGAAAGACACCAACTTCCCGATGGACACCAACACCCGCTCCTCGCCGCCGCCGTCACCACTACGGGTCACTCTAACCCGCTTTACCTTCCTCGTCGTTTGAAAGAGCCTTTTGCAGGGAATTGAACACCGTCAACCCCTGACCGACCATTCCGTTCACCAATTCGCCCACGCCGTCGGGTCCGTTCAACACCGTCAGATGCGCGTTGGACAGTCCGGCCGAAGCCTGCTTCACGATTTCGGGCAACTGTTCGATGAGCAGCTGATCCAGCGCGATGCGGTTGTTCGACGCCGCCGCCTCGGCCTGGATCCGGGTGCGCGCGGCCTCCGCCTCGGCCAGGATGCGCACGCGCTCGGCCTCGGCCTGCGCGGGTTTGACCACCTCGGCCTGCAACTGCTGTTCGCGCAGGTGGGCCTGTTTGACGGCCTGTTCGGCCTGCGCGGTGAGCACCTCCTGCAACGCGATCGCCTCGGCCAGCGGACCGGCCTGCCCGGCCTCGGCGTTGGCCCGGTCGATGTCGCGCTGGTACTGCGCCTTGAGGATCGAGGTCTCGCGCTCGTATTCGGCCTGCCTGCGCAACGATTCCTGTTCGGCCTCGGCGGCCCGCTGCGCCGCCTGGGCCTGCGCGATCTGCGCGTCGCGCTGCACGGCGGCGTTGTGCGGGGCGGCCAGGGCGTTGATGTAGCCGAGATTGCCGTCATCGATGGACTGGATCTGGAACGAGTCGACCCACAGGCCGATATTGCTCATCTCCACCTTCGAGGCCACCAGCACCTCGTCGGCCAGTTTCTGCCGTTCCCGGATGATCTCCTCGACCGTCATCGAGCCGACGATCGAGCGCAGGTGACCGGAGAAGATCCGGCCCGTCAGCACCGACATCTCGCGCTCCTGCTCGGACAGGAAACGCTGCGCGGCGTTGACGATCGACTGGGTGTCGTTGGCGACCTTGAACGCGATCACCGCGCGGACGTCGAGTTGGATCGCCTGCTTGGTGACGCAGCGTTCCTTGATCTCGGACTCGAACATGGCCAGCGACAGGAAACTGACCTTGCGGAACAGCGGCACCACCCACGTGCCGCGGCCGATGATGACCTTGAACGGCGCGTTGTCCTTGACCTTGGCACCGCTGACGAGCATGGCCTCGTCGGGATCGGGAACGTGGTAACCCAGCAACGTCGAACTCCTCTGTTCAGCTCAGATGTCTTCCACGGGGCCCGGAGTCAGCGGCACCCACGGAACGACGTCGACGATGCGGCCGGGGTGGGCGGCGATGATCAGCACGCTCGTCCCCGCCGCGATCGGCTCCTGCGCCCGCGCGATGTACGACTCGGTTCCCCCGCGAATCGCGACCAGGACCTCTCCCAACGCCCCGCTGTCGCGAATCGGTGAGGTCATGGTACCCGTCAACCCCGTCACCGGATCGGTCATCGAAACGTTCTCCTGGCTGCGCCCGCTAGCGGTAGAGGGTGCGGTAGGCGGTGATGGTCGCGACGCAATGGTCGACGATCTGTTCGCGGGTGGCGCGCAGCGACCCGTTGAGCCAGGCCGAGAACATGCCCGCGTTCCCGCTGGCCATGGTGACCGCGGCCAACCGCCGCCGGACCGGGTCCTCGATGTGGGCGAACAGGTGGTCCTGGATGAGCCGGGTGAACGCGGGCATCACCGCGATGGTGGTCTGGCCGAGTCCGGTGCTGGAGTACGGCTCGACCAGGAACAGCCGGGATTTGCGCGGATCCTCGAGCACCTTGTCGACGAGGATGGCCGCCAGGGCGCGGTCGCGGCTCGGGTCGTCGCCGACCGCGAAGGCCGTCATCGGTTCCAGGAATTCCTCGGCGACCTGCCGGTAGAGCACGTCGAGCAGTTCGTCGCGACTGGCGAAGCTCTCGTAGAAGTAGCGGTCGGTGAGGTTGGCGCGACGGCAGACCGCGCGCATGGTGACCCCCGCCGCCCCGGACTCCCCGATCAGGTTCAACGCGGCCTCGAGCAACGCCACCCGCCGCGCCTCGCGCCGCTCGGTGAGCGTCGTCCCGCCCCAGATCCGGGGGCCGCCGTCCTCTGCTTCCTGACTTGTCCGCACCGCCCCACACTAGTAGTCCGGAACGCCCCGGTACCTGTGTGGGCGGCGGGGCGCTGGTCACCGGTCGGATTCCAGCGGCAGGCCCGCGTCGCGCCAGGCGAGCACGCCACCTTCCAGACTCGCCGCGTCCAGGCCCGCGGCGGCGGCGAGGGCGGCGAAGCGCCGCGACAGCTCACCGACCGGGCAGACGAAGACCACCGGCCGGGAACGGGGGAAAGGCGTTCCCTGGGAGAGCATTTCGTCGAGGTGGTCGTCGCGGATGTTGATCGCTCCCGGCACGTGCCCGATCCGGTAGGCCATCGCGCCGCGGGTGTCCACGATCACCGGCAGTCCGTCGCGCAGCAGGTCGGCGAGTTCGACGGGCGAGAGCGCCCGCGCCGCCGCTACTTCCGCCGCGTCGGGTTCGGGGCGGCGTTCGGCGCGGCCGAACAGTTCGGGTCGGCGCTTCTTGATGTAGGACAGGTAGGGCTCGAGCCGATCGCAGACGATGACGACGGCGACCACCGGGGCGTCGTCCGCGGGCGGTCGATCCGCGAGGGTGCGCAGCGCCGCCGCGTAGGCCGCGCCGCTGGTCGGTCCGGCCAGTACGCCGTATCCGGTGGCCAACCGCAGCGCGCCGTCGACGGCCGCGCCGGATTCGACGGTGACGATGTCGTCGTAGAAATCCGGCCGGAACAGGCCGACGTCCCACATCTCGGTCTCCGAGCGGATCCCCGGGATGAAATCCGAGCGATGCGACACCACCGCGATCGTGCGCAACCCCGGATGACGTTCCCGCAGGTAGGTGGCGGTCCCGCGGGTGGACCCCGAGGTGCCGAGGCCGCCGATCAGATAGTCGACGCGCCCGGGACCGCCGGGGCCGCACAGATCCTCGTGGATCTCGCGGCCGGTGCCGAGGCTGTGCGCCTCGATGTTCTTCTCATTGGTGTACTGCGAGAGGTGGTGGTAGGTCTCGGGGTGCTTGGCCATGGTCGAGGCGATGACGGAGTACACGTCGTTGGGCGTGGTCGGGTCGGGGCATTCCGACAGGCCGGGCAGTTCCACGATCTCGGCGCCGAGCAGGTGCAGCAGGTCGCGTACCTCGGCGACCTTGATCCGGTTGGTCACCGCGCGCAGTCCGATTCCGTGCGGTGCGCCGAGCAGGCGCAGCGCCTTGGCGGTGTTGCCGCTGGACGCCTCGATCAGGGTGCGTCCGTCCGCGGTGATGCCCGGTAGTTCCTCGCTCAGCATGGCGGCCGCCACCCGGTCCTTGACCGAGCCGAACGGGTTGTGCGACTCCAGTTTCGCGTACAACTCGACCCCGTCGAGACCGTGCACGGCCGGGTCGAGGCGCAGCAGGGGGGTATCGCCGATCAGTTCGGCGACGTTGTCGTAGCGCATCAACCCACCTCGACCGGATCCGGCGTGTACTCGGCGTCCGGACACAGCAGGAACCGATCCGCCAGCACCACCGCGACTCTCGGGATCGGCGGGTGCAGGCAGGCCCGTGCCGCCGACAGATCCATGTGGTAGGCGGCGGTATTGGGGAACACCACCAGGTCACCCGGTCGCGGCAGCCGCGCCAGGCGCACCAGGTGATTGGTGATCATGTCCCGCTCCAGGCACAGGTGACCGGTGAAATAGACGCCCACCGGCGTACCGTCGGCGTCCGCGCCGTCGCGGGCCAGCACGATCGGGTCCACCATGACCTCCTGATCGGCCGGGGTCACCGCGTCGCGGCTCAGATCGAGGGCGACCAGCACCGTGCCGTCGGCGAGTTCTTTGGTGAACTCGACCGAGGCGACCGTCACTCCCGCGTGATCCACCAGCGCCTTGCCGGGTTCCAGCCACACGCTCAGCAGATTGTCGGCGGCCACCTCGGCCATCGTGCGCCCGCCGTGCCGTGCCAACGGGGCGGTCAGCAGATCCTCGAGCATCCGCGCGGCGGTGACGGTGTTGCCGTACTTGTGGAAGACCGGCGTTCCGTTCACCGCGCCCGCCTCGATCCGGTAGCCGAAGCTGTTCTCGCCCCAGCTCATCGGCGCGCCCCGACCCAGCAGCGATTCCCGCAGCGCGTGCACGTACCCGTCGAACCGGGCCACGTCGGCGGTGAACACCTGGCGCAGGCCCCCGCCGATGTTCAGCACCGAGGGACGGTGCCCGCGCCCGTGCGCCTGTTCGATCAGCGCGAGGCACGCCTCCACGGCGTGCACCCGGTCGGCGAGTTCGCCGGAATCGAGGTGGAAGGCGAATCCTAGCAGCCGCACCCGGTCGCCGCCGTCGTCCAGGATCTCGAACGCCCGCGACATCTGCCGCAACGCGATGCCGAAACGGGTGGCGGGCGTGCCCGGTACCCCCGCGACGCGCAGCAGCAGCGGAACTCGCGCGCCCTCGGCGACCGACTCCACGATCCGGCCCAGTTCCCAGAGATTGTCGACGTTGACCGTCGCGCCGCTGTCCAGGACCGGGCGCAGGAACCGGTCGCCCTTGGGGCCGGTGACCTCCACGCGCCGCGGCGCGAACCCCGCCGCGAGCGCGCCCGCGAGTTCGGCGGGCGAGGCCACGTCGATCGCGATCCCGGCCGCCGCGGCGGTCCGCACGAACGCCGAGGACTGATTCACCTTGTGCGCGTAGCAGATCCGGTGATCCGCCGTGCGACGCCGCGCCACCTCCGTCAACGCGGACAGATTGCGGGTGAACACCTGCGGGAACACCAGGTGGACCGGACTGCCGAAGCGTGCGACGGCCTGCGCGGGCGCGACGGGATCTTCCAGGAAGGCCCGCACCGTCGGATCGAGCAGCGCGGGCAGTGCGGGCGAAGTGTTCATCCGACCGTTTCCGAGGTCCGCGGGGCGCGCGGGCGCTGGGTCACCGGGTTGTAGCCGCCGTCCCGGATCGCCTCGAACGCGCGGATCCGATTGCGCGGACTGCGGAATTCGGCCACCACCCGCTTGCTGATCAGGTCGATCTCGGCGACTGCGATATCCATCGACTCCAGCACACCGGTGATGGTGTGCACACAGTGCTTGCAGTTCATGTCCGGGACGTAGAAGACCCGGTCCTCGCCGGTGGCCGGGATGTCGGCGATGGAATCCTCGATGTCGGTGGCGATCTCCACGATCTCGCACCGGTCGACCAGGTCGCAGAACACGTCCACGAACAGTGCCGCCACCTCGGGCAGCAGGCTGTAGTGCGCGCCGTCGAACTGGTGCGGCATCGCGGCCAGGCAGGCCGGGCGGGTGCCGGTGGGCAGCAGCGCGTACTGGCGCGAGATCAGGTCGAGTTCGTCGTGGTACTTGCGGATCGCCTCGTCCACGCCGAGCCCCTCGACCCGGGTCGCGCGCCGCATCACCAGGTGCGCCTCGGTGATCGTGGCGTCCTTCATCGCGCGCAACGTCGCGACGGTGTCGGCGGTGTAGCGCACCGTGCCGCCGGGTTGGGCCGACAACGTCACCGGGATCATCCCGCGCCGATAGGTCGAAGCCTGCAACTCCCAGTACCAGCGCGTCGCCACCGCGGCGAAGATCCCGGATTCCTCGATCCCGCGAGCGAATTCGACCGGCGTGCGATACGGCGTCTGCCGGGCCAGCAGCGCGTGCTGGGCCAGCGCGCGCCCCGTGGCCTCGATCCCGACGCGGAAGATCTCCAACGGTTCGTGATCGGTGGTCGTCCCCGTCAGCACCGCGCGGGCGTAGGGCGACAGGGCCGCGATCCGCTCGGCCAGCGCGGTGTTCGCGGTCAGCCCGTGCCACAGCGTCAACACCGCCTCGCGCGCCAGGATCGGCACCACCGGACCGAGTCCATCGGCGCGGTAGTGGCCCGCGTTCGGGATGCCGTCGCTGTCGACCCAGGTGATCCGGTGCGAGGCGCTGGTCACCTGGTAGGGCGCGCAGGGACGCATGAACCGGTCGAGATACAGCCGCTGGGAGTAGGTGAGGTGGCTGTTGGGTTCGGTGCGCAGCGCGGTGCCGGTGTATTCCAGACGCCGCGCGGCGAGCGGCGCGGCGATCTCGAACAGGCCGGGCCGGGCGAGGTCGGCCAGCACCCGGGACGCGGCCCGCCGGTCGTAGCGCGGGGAATCGCTGCGCTCGGTCACGAAACCTCCTCGGCGATCGCCGCGACGCACCGGACGAACCGGTCGATCTCGTCGAACGTCGTATAGATGTGGGTGCTGACGCGCACCGAATCGAGTTCGCGTCGCCCGAGGGCGGCGTCGGGGACGGTGCAGTGCAGGCCGGTGCGGACCAGGAAGCCGTACTCCCCGAGCACGAAACCCAGGTCGGCGCTGGAGATCCCGGCGAGGGTGAACGAGACGATGCCGTAGCCGACGCCGCAGCGCGCGTGCGCGGGACCGGGCAGGAACTCCAGGCCGGGGATCGGCCGCAGTCCCTCGATCAACCGCGCGGTGAGCGCGCGATCGTGTTCGGCGACGACGTCGAGGCCGAACGATTCCAGCACCTCGATCGCCGCGCCTAGGGCCAGGATGCCGGGGATGTCGGGGGTGCCGCCCTCGAGCAGACGCGGCATCCCGGTGGGGACCAGTCCGCCCTCGGTCAGTGCGACCCCGGAATTGCCGCCCGGCAGGAACGGTCGCAGGCGATCGTGGATCCGGCGGCGGCAGTACAGGATTCCGGTGCCCGGCGCGCCGAACATCTTGTGCGCGGCGAAGATCGCGAAATCCGCGCCCAGTTCGGCGACGTCGATCGGCAGATGGCCGCCGCTCTGGCTGCAATCGAAACACAGCAGCACCTCCGGATCGAGGCGGCCGCGCAGTTCCTCGAGCGTGCTGCGCGAGCCGAAGACGTGGTGCAGGTGCGCGACGGTGATCAGGCGGGTGCGCGGGGTCAGCTTCGCCGCGATGTCCTCGGTGTCGGCTTCGCCGGTCGCCGTCGTCGCGTACGGCACCAACTCGACGCGCCGACCGAAATGGGCCAGCGTCTGGCGCAGGTGGTGCCACGGGTAGACGTTGGAGGCGTGGTCGTTCGGGTTGTAGAGGATCTGGTCGCCGTCGGCGAGCGCCGTCAACCCCCAGGACTGGGCGACGACGTTGATCCCGGCCGTCGCGCCGGAGGTGAACACCACCTCGTCGGGATGTTCGGCCCCCAGGAACGCCGCCGCGCGGGCGCGCACCGCGGACAATTCGGCGCCGAGACCGCTGGACCAGGCGTGGGTGCCGCGGTCGGCGTTGGCCGTGCGCGAGGTGTGGTAGCGGTGGATCGCGTCGATGACCGGCATCGGCTTCTGCGTCGTGGCGGCGCTGTCGAGATACACCTCTCGGGCGCGCGTCAACGCCGGGAAGAGTTCACGCGCCTCGGCGCGCACGGCGACGACCCGCGGCGCCGGACGCACGGACGACGGCCGGGCGGCACGCGACCCGGGCGCGGGTGAGGGCAACGTATCGCTCCCTTCGCAGGACGCTGTCCACGATACGCAATTCTTCCCGGGTGCATCGAAGGTTTCAGAGGGACAACATCTTTCGCGCGCCGTCGGTCAGTACTGCCCCTGCACGTAGGCGACCAGGGTGCTGCGCTCGGTGCTCAGCTCCGACAGCGCGCTCTTGACCACGTCGCCGATGCTCACGATGCCGACCAGCCTGCCCTGCGACACCACCGGAAGATGGCGCACGCGGTGCTCGGTCATCACCCGGCGCAGCCCGTCGACCTGGTCCTGCGGCGCGCACACCCGGACCTCGGTGGTCATGATCGTCGCGACCGCGGCGTCGAGCAGTCCGGGACCGTGGCGGTGCAGATGCCGCACCACGTCGCGTTCGGAGACGATGCCGAGGATCCTCGCGCCGTCGGGGGAGACGACGACCGCGCCGATCTCGTGCTCGGCCAGGATCGCCAACAGCACGCCGACCGTCGTGGCGGGGGTCACGGTGGTGACGTGACTGCCCTTACTCCGTAAGATTTCCGCGATTCGCATAGCTCACCATCCTCGGCACGGGGTTCAAGCATCCCCCCTTCGCCTCCCGGTGACCAGCACGAATCCGCTACGGCCGGTCAGGGGCGGTCGGGGACCCCGCGTTCGAGGTCGCGGGCGAGCAGCGCGATGGCCGCCTGGGAGATGCCCGCCGAGGTCGCCAGGTCGATCGGCGTGAGCTGGGCGATGCGCCGCAGCCGGTAGTCGACGGTGTTGGGGTGGACGTAGAGCTGGCGGGCGGTGAGCCTGCGGTTCATGTCGTTGCCCAGGTAGGCGCGCATGGTGGCGAACAGTTCGGGGTGATCGTCGAGTGGGTCCAGTACGGTCGCGATGCGGTGGCCCGCCGGCCCACCCCGGGTCAGCTGGTACTCCACGGCCAGGTCCGCCATCCGGTAGAGGCCGGGACCGCGCGCGCCGACCTGGACCAGGCCGAGCAGTTCGTGGGCCTGCCGGGCGGCCGCGGGCACCTCGTCGGTGACGCTGTCGACCACCGCGGCGCGCAGCGGCACCTGCGCGGCCTCCGACAGCAGGGTGAGGATCTCGGGGGTCAACAGCGGCCCGTCCCCGTCGGCCGGAATCAGCAGGGTGCCGCCCTCGGGGGACAGCAGCGCGAGCGCCCTGGACTCCAGCGCGGAGGCGAGCCGCGACTGTAATCGACGCAGCGTGCGCCGGGCGACGACGGTGGGGTCGGCCCTCGGGTCGGTTTCGTCGGGGTGCTCGGCCACGGCCAGCGCCACCACTTGGTAGGCCGCCGCGATCGGGATGCCCGCCTGCCGGGCCGGCGCTTCGGCGCCGCGCCCGCCGAGCAGCGCCGAGGCCACCGTCTGCGCCGCGGTCTGGTGTTCGCGGTCGGCCACCTGCTGCTCGTCGAGGTAGACCTCGGAGATCTCGGCGGTGATCGCCGCGAGCAGCGCCAACAGCAGGTCCGTCGCCGCCATGACCTCGCGCACGTCCTCGGCTCCGGCGTGCGCGGTGACCAGCCCGAAAGCGATCCGCAAACCCTCGTGGTAGGCGCTGAGCACCGCGCCCAGCGGCACCGACTGCCGGGCCCACCGGCTCGCGGCGTCGCGGATCTCACCGAATCGCTCGGCGCCGGGAACCGCGCGCCGGTCGAACATCTCGGCCGCCAACGCCAGGCAGTTCTCGGTCAGCCGGGTGACGTCGCCACGCAGTTGCTCGCCCGTCGCGCCGGGGCAGGCGTTCGTGCGGGAATCGAAATAGCCGACCATTCGCGAGGCCACCCGATCGGTGTTCCGCAACGAGACCGACGCGCGGAAGCCGCCGATTTCGAGTGCCGCATCGGGTAGTTCGGCGGACAGATCAAGCGCGGAGTTGGTCATCGATGTCGCTCCCGGGCCCTCGGGCCGACATATCCGGCCCGAATTCGTCGCATCACTATACGGAATGGATATGACCGCGGTGCCGGGTTCGGGTGAGTTCATCGTCGGGCCCGTGGCGACGAAAGCCGTTGTGCCCGCGCCTGTTCGCCGAGGACGGCGGTGCGGGCGCGTGGTGTCAGTCCTCCGGGCGGTCCCGGATGGCGCCGTCGCGGATCTCGTGTTCGATGGCGACGGCGGCGTAGTGCTGCCCGCAGGCGTGCAGTTGGGCGATGCGATGGTGCAGGGCTTCGGTGCCGTAGGCGGCGGCGATCTCCGCGATGCCGATGCGGCGCCGACGGCGTGGTGGCTGGTCCATGTGGTGCCCTTGGACTCTGGCGCACCGAAATCCGAACGGCGACGCCGACGCGGCTCCGGGTGCGAACTCCCGTGATGTGACCCGGCCGAGTCTAGGGCGGTTTACGGTACGGGTGCAAGAACGTTCGCAAGGACGAATGAGCGAACATCCGGCATGTGCGTGGCTGAGGGAAGGACTGCGGGGAGGGGGAGGGGCTATTCCTCGTCGAGGCCGGCGGAGAGATAGGCCGCCGCGGCCAGCCACTGCCTGCACTGCGGGCCGTGCACCTCGTGCACGCGCAGGATCTCGCGGGCGCGGCGGTAGGTCAACCCGCCGGGCTCGCCGCCGCATTCGGCGGTGACGCGATCGGCTGTGGTACTACGGGGTCGATCCGACTCGGCGCCGACGGCCGCGGCGCTTCGATGGGAAGTGCGAAATGCCTGGCTCATGTCGACCGCCCCTCGCGTGTGGCTCGGGGGAGGTGGAGGTGTGGCATCGACGGTGATGCTCGGAGCTTCGGATTCCCGGATTTCCCGGGACATTCCGCCGTCGGTTCCTCCCCGACTGTTCTGTCGAGTTTATGGGTCTCCAGGTTGCGAATGCAAGCACATCTGCACGAACAATCGGGTTCGCCGCTGAAATAAACCGACAGGTACGAAAACGGCGATTTCCTACCCCCGGGTCGGAAATCGCCGTCACGCGCGCGATACTCGCGCGGAAAACTCGAGCTCAGGGCTTGCGCGCCACCCCGCAGTAGGCCGAGATGGGGCGAACTTCGCCGACCTCGGTATCGCCGGCCCGCCACTGGGTGAGCGAGACGAAGCCGGGCTCCACGAGCTCCAAACCGTCGAAGACGGCGCGGATCTGGGCTTGCGGGCGCGGGACGTAGGGCGTGCCGCCGGTTCCGGTGTAGTTCTGGCACAGCGTCACGTACGCCTCGCTGTCGTCGCTGCCGTCCCACATCACCAGGTAACTGCCCGAGGGCACCGCGTCCAGCACCGTGCGCACGATCCGCAGCAGGTCGTCGTAGGACTTCGCGTGGCCGAGCACGCCCATGAACATCACGGCCACCGGTTCGTTGAAGTTCAGTACGTTCTTGGCGTCGGCGATGATCTGCTCGGGGAAGTGGTAGTCCGAATCCACGTAGGTGGTCACGCCTTCCGGCGTGGTGCTGGTCAGCAGCGCGCGCGCGTGGGTGAGCACCAGCGGGTCGTTGTCGACGTAGACGACCTTGGACTCCGGGGCCACACCCTGGGCGACCTCGTGGGTGTTCTGCATCGTCGGCAGGCCCGTGCCGATGTCGAGGAACTGCCGGATGCCGACCTCGCCAGCGAGGTAACGCACCGCGCGGATGAGGAATTGTCGCGACTGCACGGCCATCGTGGTGATCTCCGGGTCCACCGCGATACCCGCGTCACCGGCCTCGCGGTCGATTTCGTAGTAATCCTTGCCGCCCATCCAGTAATTCCAGATCCGGGCGGAATGCGGGATGTCGGTGCGGATCAGGGGGGCATGGTCTTCGGGCATTGCGTTGTGCTCCTCAGCAAGCGTGTCCTGGCGGCACGCCGGGTGGGTGTCGCGACGGGCTGGTGCATCCGATGTGCTCTGTGACAGTACAAGATTCGTCGGCCCGCAGCGGGCCGGTTCGGCGACCCGGAATCGGCATCCCGCGACTTCTTCTGTGCCCGTTTAAAAGCCGACCGGTAGGTCTGAATTATCGGCCGCGCGTCACGGAAGTTCGTGCTATCGTCGCCGCGGCGGTGCGAATGCAAGAACGTTTGAGCGTGCATTTGCAAGACCGCCGATTCTCACGGCAATGTTCATCCGGTGCGACCGAGGAGTGAAAGAATGTCCGAAATGTCCACGCGCAAGATCGAAAGCGCTTGGCGCAAGAGCTCGTTCAGCGGCCCGAACGGTGGCAACTGCGTGGAGGTGGCCGAGGCGACGGGCGGACTCGTGGCGATGCGGAACTCGCGTGATCCCGAAGGGGCCGTGCTGTTCTACACGCGTCCGGAGATCGACGCGTTCGTTCGCGGGGCGAAAGCCGGCGAATTCGACGATTTGACTAGCTGAAAGGTAACATTGAGGTCGGCGCGGTGTGTTCTACAGCCGATGTTCTGTGACACACTGATGGGCACCCTCTAGTACGGAGACGAACTCCATGATCGCAGAACCCGATGACGACGGTCGTGTGCAATCGGTTGCCGTGGAACGTGGTCCGACCGTGCTTCGGATCGCGCTCGGCGGACAGTTGCGCAAACTCCGGGAGAGCAGGGGCATCACCCGCGAGGCCGCCGGCGACGCGATACGTGGTTCCCACGCGAAGATCAGTCGCTTGGAGCTGGGACGCACCGGTTTCAAGGAACGCGATATTCGCGATCTGCTGACCTTGTACGGCGTGCTCGACACCGAGGAGCGCGAAGCGTTCCTCGAATTGGCGCGCCAGGCCAACGAACCCGGGTGGTGGCATCGCTACAGCGATCTGCTGCCCACCTGGTTCGGCACATATCTGGGGTTGGAACAGGCCGCGCGCAAGATCCGCACCTACGAGGCGCACCTGGTGCCCGGCCTGCTCCAGACCCCCGAATACTCCAGGGCCGTCCTGTCGCTGGGCAGCGACGACTCCGACACCGAACGGCGCGTGCAGATCCGCCAGCGCCGCCAGGAACTGCTGTACCGGGACGAAGCTCCCGTGATCTGGGCGGTCATCGACGAGGCGGCACTGCACCGCCCGGTCGGCGGCACTCGGGTGCAGCGCGACCAGATGCACCATCTGATCAAGCTGGCGGGCATTCCGAACGTCACCATCCAGGTCCTGCCCTACTCCGCGGGCGAGCACGCCGCGGCGGGGAGTTCGTTCAGCATCCTGCGCTTCGCCGAACCCGAACTGCCCGACGTGGTCTACCTGGAACACCTGACCAGTGCGCTCTACCTCGATCGTCGTCAGGACCTCGCGCAGTACCTGTCGGTCATGGACAGGTTGAGCGTGCAGGCCCTGCCACCGGACAAGTCGATCGAGATGCTCAGGGATTTCGCGGAGACGCTGTAGTTCGTCACGACCGGCAGGCGCCGCGCGAGCACCGATCGGGTGCGAGTCGAAGGAATTCGACTCGCACCCGATTTTCGTGCGCGGACAGCATGCGATTCGCGTGCGGCAGCGCGAGCATTCTTCCCTGCTGGGCGCTGGGCGCTGGGCGCTGGGCGTTGGGCGTTGGGCGTTGGGCGTTGGGCGTTGGGCGTTGGGCGTTGGGCGTTGGGCGTTGGGCGTTGGGCGTTGGGCGTTGGGCGTTGGGCGCTGGGCGCTGGGCGCTGGGCGCTGGGCGCTGGGCGCTGGGCGCTGGAGGGCGCGAATGCGCCGAGGGAATCGCGAGAGTTCGCAGGTACCGTGCGGCTTGCGCCGGGGGGCGATGCTACGGGGCCGTCGGCCGGACGGGTGAGCCGTGGTGGCCGGCCGGAAATGTCACGGCACGGGAAGTCGCCGCCGGAGAGCCGGGGCTCTTCGGTTACGTGGTGCATCGCCGTGGTGCATCGCCGCGGTCGGTTACACGATGCACCGTCGCGGGTCGGTGACCGCGACGGCGAGCACGCGCGTCGGTCTTGCGGGACGGACGCGCGGAGCCGGAACCTACTGTCTGATGAACGTGGAGGTGATCCGCCAGAACATGTCGGGCTGCAACGCGTTCATATCCCAGTCGTCGGCGATCGCGTGCGCGGTGCTGACGATCCGGTCGATGTCGAAATCGTTGCGGGTGGCGGCTCCCGTGGATTCGACCGCGTCGATGACGAAGGCGACGGCGGTCTCCCGCGAGTAGGCGACATTCCTGCGGCCGGTGAAGGCCGACGGTGTACTCATTGTTGTCATAACCGTTTCCTTGACTGTTCGACCGGTGCGGCATCGGCGTGACCGAGCCGGCCGCCGGGGGTGGTCGAGCGATCCCATCCCCTGATTCGTGGCGGCAGCAAACTTCTGGCGACACTGCCTTCCGTCAGCTCACGGGCCTCCCCTTGTTGTGCCCTGACTGGCGCTGCGCGACTGAGTCTAGGTCCGTCGACCTTTCGGATGCAAGTACATCTGTACGATCCATTTGTATTCGCGCAACGAGGTTTTCGAGCTTTCCGCCCCGTGGACCCGCCGTTCCGACCGGGCGGTTCGCGCGGGTGGCGGACACGCCCGGCGGTTGCGCGACCGGCGCGTCGAAGGTTCGCGTTCGCGGAATCACCCGGTGCGTCCGGTGTTACGCCGATGGCCGGAGGTGTGCCAGACGGCCGGACCCGACCGTTCGGCCTGTCCCGCGCAGGTGGGGCGGTGATCTTGTGCGCGTGGTGCGTAGGCGGTGGGGGACTCGCGGCGCACACGCCGGTCGCACTGCGTGTCGTCGTTTCGGCTCCGGCGTGTCGGAATGGGTGCGCGGGGAGTGGTCGCGATCCGGGACAGTCGATGTCCCGGATCGCGTAACCCGGTGCGCCTCCGGCGAATAGTTATTGTTCAGTTAACTACGGCGGCCACGGCGTCGACATACGGTGTGTCCCCGCCGATCACCTCGAGAGTCGCCCCGGCGGTCGCCGGAGTGTGCAACAGTTCCAGGACCACCGCCGCCACGTCGGCGCGCGGGATGTCGCCGCGCCCGGTGGGCGTCCGCTGCAACCGCACCGAACCCGTGCCGATCTCGTCGACCAAGCGGCCCGGCCGCAGGATCGTCCAGTCCAGTTTCCGCCCGCGCAGGTCCTCCTCGGCCTGGGTCTTGGCGTCCAGGTAGGCCGCCCACACCTCGTCGGCGCCCGCGGCGGGCGCCTGACCCGCGCCCATGCTCGAGATCTGCACGAATCGGGACACCCCGGCCCGCTCGGCGGCGTCGGCCAGCAGCACCGAACCGTCGCGGTCCACGCTGTACTTGCGGGCCACCCCGCTGCCCGGGCCCGCGCCCGCGGCGAATACGACCGCGTCCGCGCCGTCGAGCAGCGCCGCCAGGTCCGCGGCGTCGAGCGCCTCCAGATCGGCCCGCACCGGCGTCGCTCCCGCCGCCACGACCTCCTCGGCGTGGTCGGGATTGCGGATCAGACTGCTCACCGTGTCACCACGCCGCGTGGCCGCCTCGGCCAGCAGCAGCGCGATCTTCCCGTGCCCACCCGCGATGACGATGTGCATGGACATGCTCCTCTCGATCGTTCGTGTGGTTGTTCCCGCGCCGGGGCGGCCTCACCGTTCGGGGCCGCCCGGATTGCACGAGGCCTGCACCGTGGCCTGATACCCGACATCGGGACGCCACGGTTCGAGATTCCAACTGGGCTTGTTCGGCGCGACCAACCGGGCCCATTCCCAATGGCAGAGGAATTGGTCACGCATGCCGGGGGTTTCGGCGTCGGCGGCGCGGGCGAGCACCTCCTGCCAGGCCCGCTCGTCGTTGCCCCCGGTGACCGTGCGCCTGCCCGCGACCGTGGGGAAGACCAGAAGCCTTGCGCCGTCGACGTTCTCGGTCCACTCCACGTGGTCGATGAGCGGTTGGTCCGCGTACGGGTCCGCGGTCGGCAGCGACGCCATCGGAGACGGCGGCGCGGAGGCGACCTTGGTGGCGGTGGTGGTGACCGGAGCCGCCGTGGTCGCCGAGGACGTGTCCGCAGGCTTGTCCGCGGACACCTGCGCGTCCCGGCCGCCGCATCCCGCGGCGAGCGGGACCAACGCGAGGCAGGCCAGTGCGCCCGCACGGCGCGCGACGGTGACGCGACGGCGCGCGGCCGTCCGGTCCGGGGTCCTCGATGTCACGAACGAACATCCTCTCCGCGGTCTCGGCGACAGGCTGCCGCCCGTACCGAGCCTAGCCAGTCGGTGTGGGGCGGGCGGTGATCCGGCCACCGAGAGTGGTGGCTTGCCCGCGGCGGGGCCGGCCGCGATAGTCGGTGCCGTGGTGGGTTGTCGATGGGTGGCGGTCGCCGCCGTGACGGTCGCGGTGACGATGTCGGTGTGCGGGACGGCGGCGGCGGACCGGCCGGGTGAGGTCACGGGGATCACCGGGTTGCCCGATCAGGTGCTCGTCCCGGAGGCGGGGGTGTCCTATCGGGTGTCCTATTGGTCGCGTGGTCCGCGCACGCCCATGCAGAGCACCGCGGCCGTGTACCTCCCGCCGGGAGTGCCGCCGCCGGGCGGGTGGCCGGTGGTGGCCTACGCGCACGGCACCGTGGGGATCGCCGACGACTGCGCGTTCACCGTCAACCGGCGCGACTTCTATCTGCGCACGGTCTACCCGGATCTGCTGCGGGCCGGCTACGCGGTGGTGATCTCCGACTACGTCGGCCTGGGCACGCCCGGCACGCACCCCTACCTGGACGGCCCCTCGCAGGCGCGCAGCGTGATCGACGCGGTGCGCGCGGCCCGTTCGGTGAGCGCCGACGTGAGTCCCGAGTGGGCGGTGCTCGGCCAGTCCCAGGGCGGTCAGACGGCGCTGTTCACCGCGGCCCTGGCCCCGACGGACGCCCCCGATCTGGACTTCCGTGGCGCGGCCGCCACCGGGCCGCCGTCGAATCTGGAATTGGTCGCACCGCTGCTGGGCCCGTGGGTGCCCCGGTTGCCGCTGCGGATGACCACCACCTATTTCGGCATGATCGTGGCGGGCCTGCGCGCCTCGGCGCCCGAACTCGACGTCGACCGGTACCTGACGCCCGCGGGCCGCGAGGTGGTGCGCATCGTGGAGGACACCTGCGCGATCGAGGCCGATCCGCTGGTCCGCGACGTCGCCATCGGGGACATGCTCACCCGCCCGCTCGACGATCCGGCGCTGCAAGCCGCCGTGCGCGCGATGCTCGAGATCCCCACCACGGGCTACACCGTGCCGCTGTTCGTCGGTCAGGGACTCGCCGATCAGGAGGTGCCGGTCCCGCTCAGCGTCAAACTCGTCGCCGATCTGGTCGCGGGCGGGGCCGATCTGGAGGTCGGGGTGTATTCCACCGATCACCTGGGCGCGGCGCGCGCGTCCTTCGACGATGTGAAGGCGTTCCTGCGACGGGTGCTCGACCGGGGTTGACCGGTCAGTGCCACAGTCCCGAGCAGGGCAACCTGCGCATGCCGGGGCGGATCATGCCGTCCACGGTGACGGTGAGGCCCGCCTGGAGGGCGGCCGAGGTGAACTCGGCGGCCTCGGTGCCCGTGGCGAGATATTCCAGCACCATCGGGTCGTCCGGATTCGGTCCGTCGAAGTACACGGTGACCCGGCGCGAGGGGATCTCGGCGGCCCGCCGCCCGCGCGTCGCGGGCCGGGTCTTCGCCGTCCTGGTCGTCACAGTGCCGTCCATGCCACCGTCTCCCTTCGCGCGGGCGATACCGCCCGCCGTCTGTCGACGGTAAGGCGCGGTCCGTGGTCGCGACCACGGGCGTGCGGACGCGCTTGACTATTCACAGCGCCGGGCCAGGGGAGGTCTGGGACGGGTCACGACGGCGCGGCCGATGGGGCGCGTCGCGGCCGGGCGGACCGGGAAACCGCCGGTCCGCGCCGGGGTGTTGCGATTCGGCGTCATGACACGCACAACTCGGGTACGGACCGCATCGCGCCCGGCGCGTCGGGCCTACGCTGAATGTCCTGCGTCCGCACGAGCGGGGGGCACATCGAGACGGTAACCGCACACACCGGGGCGCAGTAGTAGACCTCGCACCCAGGGGCGTGTGCCATGAGATCTGTACGCGGCGTCTTCGCGGCAGTGGTTCTGATCCTGTCGGCGGTCGCTCCCGCCGCGGCCCAACCGCCCGCACCGCCACTCCCGCCGTCGTTGCCCGCGCCGCCCGATCCGGCCGACCTGCTGCCCGGTGTCCAGGAATGGATCGACGCGATCCTACCGCCCGCGCCCGTCGCGCCGCTGCCGCCCGACGCGCCACCGGAGGCGATGCCGCCGTCGGACGTCCCGGAGTTCGGTCCCGACCTGGCCGCGCTGCGCGCCGCGGTACTGCCGTCCCCGGTCGGCGACGCGTTCTTCGACCGGTGGCCCGCCGAACTCGCCGACGCCGAGCCCGGCCAGGTGGTCGAAGTCCGCGATGTCGGCGCGACCGCGGGCGCGCTGGTGCTGATGCCGTTCCGTCAGGCGCTGCAACTGAAGTTCCGCACCACCGACGCGAGCGGCAGGCCCTCCTTCGCCACGGCGACCCTGGTGGTGCCGACCGGCGAGTGGACCGGTCCGGGACAGCGGCCGGTCGTGGTGAACAACCTGCCGATCAACGCCCTCGGCCGCAAGTGCACGATCGGCTACAGCATGGCCCACGGCCTGTCCGGTGACCTCAGCGTCACCGACTACGTCCCGCCGACGCTGCAAGTGGGTCTGCTGCGCGGCTACGCGGTGCTGCTGCCCGATCACGAAGGACCGTGGATGTCCTACGCCGAACCCGTCGTCGCCGGACGCGCGATCCTCGACGCGATCCGAGCGGTCCGCGCTCTGCTGCCCGAGGAGTTCGGCGCGAGCCCCTACGGGATGACCGGCTACTCCGGCGGGGCCATCGCGACCAACGGCGCGGTCAAGCAGATGGGCGACTACGCGCCGGAACTGGCCGAGGTGGTGGTGGGCGCGACGTTGGGCGGCGTACCCGCCGACTACGCGATCCTGGCCCGCAGCATGAACGCCAACCTGGCCTCCGGGGTCTTCATGGGGGCGGTGCTCGGCATCGCGCGCGAACGCGTCGAGATCCTGGGCCGGATGAACCATCTCGCGCAGTGGGTGTCGACCTCGCCGCTGAAGGATTCCTGCGCCAGTACTTTCGGGCTGCCGGGCGTGCTGATGCTGCCCATCGACGTGGGGGCGAACTTCCCCGATCCGCTGCACTCGGACTTCGCGGCCGAGATCTACCGGGAGACGCGCATGGCGGACCGTCGCTCACCGGTCCCGCTCTACCTCTACAACGGCGAACAGGAATGGTGGATCCCCGCCGAAGGCGCGCGCGAACTGTTCCGCGAACAGTGCGCGCTCGGGGTCGCGGTCGTCTATCGAAGTGTGCCGGGCGAACACGTCATCGCCGGCGGGCTCGGCTATCCGGAGGCGATGGTCTGGCTCGACGACCGACTGCGCGGCCTGCCCGCCCCGAACGAGTGCTGAGGCACGGGCCGCCGAGCCCGTCAGGTCATGATGGTCAGCGGCACCGGTCCCGACCAACCGCAGGGAAGTTCGCAGCTGGCGGTGACCGTCACCTCGGCGCCGCGGCGCACGATGCCGCGGACCTCGGTCGCGCGGGCGGGGTATCCGCAGGACGGGCATTTGCCGAAATAGTTGAGGATTTCGTGGTTTCGGGTCGTGGCTGTCATATCCGCGACGGTAAACATCCGGCGACCCGGTCAGGCGGGTTCGGCGCATACCTCGTCGGACTCACAGGCGCGGCGGCGAGGCCGTGGTGAGATCTCCAGCCCTCACGGCGAGCCGGGAGCCACCGAGCCCAGCACGGGCGGGTCGCTCGCGTCGGGTCCGATGAGCAGGCGCTTGAGGATCTTGCCGGTCTCGCCACGCGGGAGCGAACTGAGGAAGGTGACGTCACGGGGGACCGAGAAACGGCTGAGCCGGTGCCGGATGTAGTTGCGCACCATATCCGAATCCAGTCCCGCCCCTTCGCGTTTGACGACGAAGGCGGCCAGCCGCTGGCCGTATTCCTGATCCGGGACCCCGACCACCGCGACCTCGCTGACCTGCGGCAGATAGGCCAGCGCCTCCTCGACCGGGCGCGGGAAGACGTTCTCGCCGCCGGAGATGATCATCTCGTCGTCGCGTCCGTCGATGAACAACTTGCCCGAGGCGTCCAGGTATCCGAGGTCGCCGGTGTCGAGCATGCCCTTGGCCTCGTTGGGCGGCGCGGAGTTGACGTAGCCGTCGAAGAGCATGTGGTTGCTGACGAAGATGTGCCCGGTCGCGCCGACCGGAAGGGGTTCCAGGTCGGGGCCCATCACCGCGACCCTGGTGCCCAGCGGCGGCCTGCCCGCGGTGGTGGGCGCGGCGCGCAGGTCCTCGGGGTCGGCGACGGTCGCCCAGGAGACCTCGGTCGAGCCGTAGACGTTGTAGAGGATGTCGCCGTAGTCGTCCATGAACCGCAGGACGGTCTTGGCCGTGAGCGGCGCGCCGCAACTGGCCACCACGCGCAGGCTGGAGGTGTCGTAGCGCTCGCGCACGTGCACCGGCAGTTCCAGGATGCGGTGCACCATGATCGGCACCGCGATGAACACCGTCACCCGGTGTTCGGCGATCAGTCGCAGGCACTGCTCGGCGTCGAACTGCGCGGGCAGCACCACCGTGGAGCGCAGCGCCGTGCTCAGTTGCAGCGCGGCAAGACCCCAGGTGTGGAACAGCGGCGCGGGGATCAGCATGGTGTCGCCGGTGCGCAGGGGAATGCGCGAGAGCAGCGCGGCGACGGTGCCGAAACCCTTGGGGTGCGGACGGCGCGCGCCCTTGGGCGCGCCAGAGGTACCTGAGGTCAGCACGATCAGCTTGCCGGGATTGGTCGGCTTCGGGAAGCTCGCGGTGCTCTGCTCGGCGTCGGCGATCAGCTCGTCCAGGCCCGGCGGTCCGACGCCCGGCGGGCGGTGATCGGCGGCGTAGCGGGCGATGTCGGCGTGCAGGTACTGCACCAGATGGTCGAATTCGGCGTCCACGAACAGCGCCGAGAGCTTGTCGCGCTGCACGACCTCCTCGATGCGCCGGGTCGGCAGGCCGGTGTTGAGCAGGGCCACGTCGACGCCGAGTTTGCCCGCCGCGACCATGACCTCGACCATGCCGCGATGGTTGCGGGCCAGTAGGCCGATGGAGTCGCCGGGGGCCAGTCCGCGCGCGAACATCGCCGCCGCCAAGGCGTGGGTGCGCTCGTGCATCTCGGCGAAGCTGCGGGTGCCGTCGGCGTCGACCAGCGCGGTGTGCCGGGGCGCGAAAGCCGCCGCCGCCGCGTAGCCGCCCGCCAGGTTGAACCCCCATTCGGCCAGCCTGCGCAACTGCTTGACCCCGCGGTCGAGACGATAGGTGACCGCGACGCCCGCGGTGACGATCTGCCGGGCCACCTCCGCCTGTCTGCGCAGCGGGTTGTTCTCCCCGTTGACGACCACCGAGGTGGGCGCGCCGCGCACCAGATCCTCCACCCGGCGCAGACCGCGGCGGATCCAGTCGGTGATCGCGGCGTTGGAGGAGGCGGCGACCACCGGGTGCAAGCGGCCGACGGCGAACAGCGTGACCACGACCTTGGCGCGGTTGTCGTCGCCGGTCACCCGGACCGAGACGAAGCTGCCCAGCGCCGGACACTGCAACTCGAATCCGTCGCGGATGCGTCCGATCACCATGCGCACGCTGGGCGTGTTGATCCCGGTGGCGGCGGTGCCGATCCGGAAGCGCAGCATCGCGTGCCCGTCGGCGCTCTCGAGCGGTTCGCACGCGCCGATGCCGGTGAACACCCGGGGGTAGGTCTGCGGTTCGACCAGCAGATCCCATACGGAGGAGCGGGGGATCGCGAACTCCGCGACCACGTCTAGGACATCGGCTACCACTGGCGTGCAATTCTCGTCGGCCGGTTCGAACAGCTCGGGTCGGCGGAGATTTCCTTTGTAACCCTGGATTCACCTGCGGTCAAGCACGGGTTGCCGGGCAGGCGCGCGGGGCCGAGGAAGTGTGGTAGGCGGAATGAAAGCGCATGTGTTCGCGGCATTTTCGGGAATGTCCACAGAATTCGCCGGGCGTCCGCCCGCGATCTCCGGTGCGCATTCGGATGATCTTTTGGGACAAGTCATGAATGCGTTCTCGGAATTCCGTTCGTTTCACCGTGATATCCGAGGGCTATCCGGGCTGGGTGCGGCCCGCCGCCGCGGCGCGGGCAAGGTAATGTCCCGACGGGACAATAGTCGTAGGATGGAGACGTGGGCATCGACGACGATCTCGACGGGCGCAGGCTGCGCACCCGACGCAGCCGCGCGGCGATGTCGCGCGCGGCCGTCGACCTGCTGACCGAACGCGGTCTGGAGGCGGTGAACGTCGAGGGCATCGCCGAGCGCGCCGGAGTCACCCGGCGCACCTTCAGCAGGCACTTCGGCTCCCTCGAGGAAGCAGTGCTCGGCGAGGTCGACCAGGACGCCCACGAGTTCAACGACGCGCTGCTGCGCCGTCCCGCCCACGAACCCCCGCTGGCCGCCTTCCGCGCCGCGGTCCACGACTGGCTGGCCGACGCGCACGGCGAGGGGCCGGGCGAGGTGACCGCGCGCCGGTGGGAGCTGTTTCGCCGGGTCGAGCGCGAACCCGCGCTGCTGGCCGGCTACCAGCGGATCAGGGCCGAGGGCCTGCGGGAATCGGTGCGCATCCTCGCGGCTCGGCTCGACGTCGACGCCGAGGTCGACGCACGGCCCGCCGCGGCCGTGGCGGCGGGGTCGGCGATGCTGCTGGCCGCCTTGCAGGCGTGGGCGGGCGGGGACGACCCCGCGGCGCTGCCCGAACTCGTCGACCGGTACTTCGCGACCTTGGACGAGTTGGTGATCGAATCGCAGTACGAGGAGTCGATGTCATGACGACGAGGTCGGACGACGCCGTCCACCGGGCCTGCCGCCGGGTGGGCCTCGACCGCAATCCCTTGCGTCGCGTGGAGGATCGGTGCCAGACCTGCGCGGGCGCGCTGGTGATGCTGGCGGTCCTGCTCGCGGTGCCGCTGGCGATCCTGTTCGTCGGCAGACCGGTGTACGCCGGCGAACTCGCCCAGGTGCGTGCCGAGACCTCGCGTCTGCACCGGGTGCAGGCCACGGTGACCGAGGTGGGCCGAACCCCGCTCTACGCGCCGATCACCCCGGTGAAGGTTCGTTGGACCTCGGCAGACGGCAAGGTGCGCACGGGTGAGCACCACTCCGATGTGATGGTCAAACCCGGTGCGACGGTGCCGATCTGGTTGGATTCGCGGGAACGGATCGTCGCACCGCCCGCCGAGACGCGCCCGCTGAGTCGCGCGGTGCTGGCAGGCGTCGGTGTCGTGGCCGGCACGCTGATCGTCTGTGTCGCAGGCTATCTGGCGTTGCGCTTGGGGCTCGATCGCCGCCGCGCCAAGCGCTGGGAACTCGAATGGGCCACGCTGGGGACCGGCTGGGGCGGGCAGGGCGCGAACTGAGTGCGCCTGTGCCGCTGGGGATGCGGCGCGCCCGCCGGGACGGGGTAGGGACCGGCCCGACGGGCGCTGCCGCGTGCCGTGGCCGCAACGCGGCGACGTGGGCCGGGCACACGAGCGAGCGTATGGTATCGCGAACGCGCGGGCCCGGCGGCCGGGTCGAGTTGGGACGATTCACCGACCTCACCCCGGTTGCCTTGTGCGCGAACACAACCGGGCTCGGGTAGCGGCGGTGCTGGATCAGACCGGCAACAGGCTGTGCTTGCGTGGATTGGGCCTGCGCACGGCGTCCTTCTCACGCAGCAGCCGCAGCGCCTTGCGGATCTCGAGGCGGGTCTGCGACGGTTCGATCACCGCGTCGATGTAGCCGCGCTCGGCCGCGATCCACGGGGTCGCCAGCGTGGCGTTGTAGAAATCGATCATCTGCTGACGCACGGCCGGGCGATCCGTGGCGGGCACCGCCTCGAGGCGCTTGCGTCCGACGATCCCGACCATGCTCTCCGCGCCCATCACCGCGATCCGCGCGGTCGGCCACGCCAGGCTGATGTCGGCGCCGAGCTGCTTGCAGCCCATCACCGCGTAGCCGCCGCCGTAGGCCTTGCGGGTCACGATCGTCACCACCGGCACCGTCGCCTCGATGACGGCGCGGAAGAACCGGCCGCCGCGCTTGATGACCCCGGCGCGCTCCTCCTCCACGCCCGGCAGCACGCCGGGGGTGTCGACCACGAACACCAGCGGGATGCCGTAGGCGTCGCACAGGCGGATGAAATGGGTCGCCTTGTCCGAGCACTGCGCGTCCAGCGCGCCGCCCAGCACCATCGGCTGATTCGCCACGACGCCGACGCTGCGTCCGTCGACCCGCGCGAAGCCGGTGATCAGGTTCTGGGCCGTCGCGGCGGAGATCTCGTGGAAGGCGCCGTCGTCGAAGATGCGCAGCAGGATGTCGCGCATGTCGTAGCCGACCTTGTCCGAGTCCGGGATGATCGTGTCCAGCTCCAGGTCCGAGGCGGTCCGCTCGGGTTCGAGGCCCGGGTTGACGATCGGCGGGGATTCCAGGCAGCTCGACGGCAGGTAGCTCAGGTAGTCGCGCACCCAGTCGAAGGCGGCCCGCTCGTCGGGGGCCACGTGGTGGATGGTGCCGATCTCGGCCTGCACCGCCGCGCCGCCGAGCTCCTCGGCGGTCACCGAATGCCCGGTCACCGCCTTGATGACCTCGGGGCCGGTGACGAACATGTAGGACTTGTCGGTGGCCACCAGCACGTCCATGTTGACCGGTCCGTAGACCGATCCGGCCGCGCACTTGCCGAGCATGACCGCGACCATCGGCACGAACCCGGACAGGTACTCCTGGCGGCGGCACATCAGCGCGTACCAGGCCAGCGAGGTGACCGCGTCCTGGATGCGGGCGCCGCCGGAATCGTTGATCGCCACGACCGGGCAGGCGTTGTCCTCGGCGAATTCCATCGCGGCGGCCACCTTGCGACCGAACATCTCGCCGACCGAGCCGCCGTGCACGGTCTGGTCGTGGGCGATCACCACCACGGGCCTGCCGTCGATGTAGCCGCGGCCGGTGACGACGCCGTCGCCGTACATGGCGTTCTCGCCGCCGCCCGGCTGACGCATCAGCGCGCCGATTTCCACGAACGTTCCCGGGTCGAGCAACATGCGGACGCGTTCGCGAGCGCTGGGTATCCCCTTGCTCTTGCGTTTCGCGATACCGGTCTCGCCGGCGGGTTCCTCGGCGAGCTCCAGGATGTCCCGGAGTTCTTCCAGCTTTTCTCGCGTGCCGCTCATAAGTGTCGTGCTGTCCTTCGAACTCGGTGTAGCTGCCCCTTCGTGACGGGTTCGCCGTACATCGGGGGTGCGGCGCTCGATGTTAGCCGCGATGAGATCTACGGCACAGCCGATCAGCCGATCTCATGGGACAGCTCACAGCGGCTTCGCGCGCGCTCTTGGTCATCCGACCCTATCGGTCGGCGCGCGAATCGTTGTGGTCGGCACCGGCCCGCGCCGGCTTCCGTCGTGATCGGCCACAGACTTCGTGGCCTGGCGCCGCGCCGCCTCTACGGTGAATTCGCGCGGCGTCGGTAAATGCGCGGCCGACGCCGCGCCCCCGGTGTTTCGTCGATGTTTCGGCTCGGGCCGCAAATACCGGGGCGTGCGTGCCGGAACACCGAGCGGCAATCCGGACTCGCCGAAATGCATTGTCCCGGCGGGTCGTCGCCGCCTTGCGTGGAAAATGCTCGCGAACAACCGTGATCGCCTTGTGATTCGGCCCAATATGCGGTGTAAAGGGTCGGGAGATACCAAGTTCGGGCGCGCGGGAGGAGCCAGGCCGGGTTCGCGTGACTAGCGTCGAGTCATGGCGGGTAGAAGAGCCGGAGCGAACTCGGCGAGCTTGACCGACCGACTGCGCGAGCACCTGGCGCGTACCGGCCGCGGAACCGGACCCGACGATCTGGGCGAGGTCACCCGGCACTGCCTGGCGGCGGCCGTACGCACCCTCGGGCGCGCGCCCGCGCCCACCGCCCAGCCCGCCGAGATCGTGGGTTCCGCGGTCCGCTGGGCCCGGGAAGGCGTGGCGTTGGAGACCGTGCTCGGCGCATACCACGACGGCATCCGCTCGGGCTTGGAATTCCTCGCCGCCGAGGCCGAGGCCGACGATCCCGAAGAGGTGGTGGCGGGCGCGCGACTGATCGTGCGCGCGCTGGAGATGGTCACCCTCGCGGCGTCGACCGCCTACGTCGAAGAACATCGCGTCGTGGCCAAAGAGCACCAGACTGCGGCGCAGACACTCGTCTCGGCGCTGCTGGCGGGCCGGGGCGTCGAGCGGGTGGCCCGGCAGGCCGGCATCGCGATCGCGCCCGCCTACCAGGTGGTCGCGGTGCACATCCCGCCGCACCCCGACGAATCCGGTCCCGGCGGCGGCACCGTGGCCGCCCGCTACAAACTGCGCCGGGTCCAGGCCGCCTTGGCCGATCCGCTCGGCTCGCGGGCGCTGTCGCTGCTGTCCACCAACGGCGGCACGGTCCTGGTCCCCGTCGAGGCGACCGCCGCCGCGCTGACCCCGCCCACCGTGACGGCGGAGGTGCTCGAATGGGTCGGCAACGCCGCGGGCGTCCCGATGACCGCCGCCGTCGCGACCGGCCCCACCGAGCGCGTCCCCGAACTCGCCGACCTGACCCACGACCTGCTCCACCGCGTACGGGCATCCGGGCGGGCCCCGGGCCTGTACCCGGTCATCGAGTCCGCCGACGGCGAGGCCGCCGCGTCGACCGGTGCGACCGCGCAGGCACACCACGGCGCCGTCGACCGCCGCGCGGAGGCGGAGCACGGGCGCGCGGAGGACACCGGCCGTGCGCCGCTGGGCCGCCGCGGCGTCGCCGGACGGGCCGATCGCGCGGTGGTCGGGGAGTCGCCCGATCGGGCCTGCCGCCGAATCAGCGCGGCAGCCGCAGGTCGATCGAGGCGTGACTGAACAGGTCGCGTCCGCCGCAGCGCGCGGTGACCGCGACGGTCGCGCGCTCGCGCGCCGCGTCGAGTCCGGTGATCCGCCCGCCGAACACGACGGTCGCCGAATCCGGCACCGGCACGGTCAGGTGGTGCAGGTGGCGTGAGGTCTGGGTGCGCAGACGCCGCGGCGTCGCGCCCGGCCCGAATCGCCTGTCCAGATAGCTCACGGCCAGCGCGGTCTCGATCGTGCTCGGCGCCATCGACCCCGCACCGGTCAACGCCGCGTAGCGCAGCAGATCCGCGCGCGTCAGCGCCGTCGACCACGGCGCGAGCACGGTCCCGATCCGCAACCGCGCGAGCGGCACGACCGCGTCCTCGGTCGGGATGTCGGGTTCGTCGGTCTCCAGGAAGGTCGCGTCGCCGCGGTCGAGCGAGGGGCGGTCGCCGCCGATCCGGGTGAGCAGCGACGTCGTCGCCGACAGCGTGACCGCGCCCCGCCGGTCGACGAGCGCGCTGCGGATCGCCAGGACGTGGTAGTCGGCGAAGTGACGGTAGGAGTCGACCGCGGTCCGGCACAGGAGCCGATCGCCCTCGATCGCCTGCCTGCGGATCTCGACCACTTGGTCGAGGTGCAGCAGTCGCGCGGCCGCGGGGTCGGGCAGGACCTCGGCGAGTACGGCGCCGAGGGCGGGCGTGAGAACGGTCGCGGCGAACGACACGGGCGCGACCGCGCCGGACCCGCCCGTATCGACCTGCGACCGCGGGTGTCGGACCGTGCGCGCGAATTCCGCGATCGTCTCCGCCCGCACGGTGACCGGTCCGGTCGTGTGCCGAACGCCGCGCACGACGGGGTGGCGCCGCAACGGCTCGCGCGACCCGGTGACGGGCAACGGCAGGGGAGTACGCGGACCGGCCATGCGGGGTCAGATCCGCGAACCGAAGGGGAGCGCGAGCAGCGGGAGCTGATCCGGGGTGACCGCGCCGACGACGGTGACGCCCGCGCCGACGAAATCACCCACCGCACGCTCGATGTGGTCGGCGGAGGTGACGACGACTGCGTCGCGCGCGCCGATCTCGTGGATGACCCGCGCCGAGCCCGCCGCGTTCTGGAGCGTGTCCGCCGCCCCGGCCTCGATGTGCACCCGGTGCGCCGGAATGCCGTGGCCGATCAGCCAATCCGCCATCGCCTGCGCCTCGGTGACGCCGTTGCGCGGATTGCCGCCGGTCACGATCACGGGTGAGGCGGGGGCGAGCAGGGCCTGCGCGAAACCGGCGTGCAGGCGGGCCACGAGTTCCGGGCGCATGGTCCCGTCGGGCAGCAGTCCGTAGCCGAGGACGACGATCGCGGTGTCCGGGCCGCGGAAGCCGAGCGCGAGGTCGGGCGTCGCGGACGCGACGGCCGTCGCGGCCGGAATGCCGAGGGTGACCGGCAGCAGCAGGGCGGCGACGGCGGTCGCGCCGAGCATCGCGCGTGCGGCGGCGCGGGCCCGGCGCGCGGGTTTGGTGGGGTCCGACATGGCAACTCCGTCAATCGTCCTTGGGCGGCTCCGGATTCCATCGTGGGACCGGTGTCGCCGACGGCGACAACGATTCCCGGAAGGTGTGGACAGGTCACCGCGCGGAGACGGCCGATTTGGTACGAGCACGGCCGGGATTGTGCGGGCGACGAATCGAACGGCCATGTCACTGTGACGAGGCACCGACAGCGCCGATCGCAGTGCCGTATGCCGTCGCGGGGTCGGCGGAGCGGAGTGCTCGGAGACTGAGGGCGGGTGCCAGCAGTTGTGTGTTTTATATCACATGGATCTGGCCGGCGGTGTGCTGGGCCACTTGCGGTCGACCGTGGAAGCGACTTGCAGCGTACCCGATTCGCGAGATCCCAATCCCGCGGCGGAAATGGCGGTCGAGTTCGGGACAAAAGTCTGAAAATCCGCATATTCACAGATGCGGGAGAGAAATGTACCGGCCATTCGCTGGGTGATTACCGGCGAATCGCTGGGCGTTGTTTGGCGTGCCGAACGGCGTGTCGCCTATGGGCGGGTGTTGTTCTTCGTCCCGGGACGGTCGGTTTTCGTTCGCTGGATAAGTCATCGGGGGATTCCCGACGATTCGGGCGAATGGTGTCGGAGCGGCGGTGACCGGGCACGGACCGGGCGGTCGGTGCTTTTTCCATCGCTCCAGGTCGGCCGCTGTGCGCCGCGGGAAGATCGACCCGCTGTGGCCGCATCGTCGCCGAATCGGTACCGTATCAACTGGTCAATGCGGTAGTCCGGGGATCGGGGCGGGGGCGAGGGGCTTCCGTAACGTACGAGCCGTGGGCGACGAACAAGATATCGGCCCCACGGGTGACCCTGTCCCGGGGGAGTTCCATCCGTCTAGACTGTCGGAGAATGCCGCCCGCTAGCTGGGCGCCTCTGAGCTCGATAGCTTCATCGCACGCAAAACGTCCTCGTTTCACCTTTGGAGATGTTGGAGTATGTGGTAATGAAGTTGGGTTTCCACCGCGCTAAACCGTGTTGCTGTCTATTTCGGGATCCACCCGGGGGACCGCACGTGGCCGGATGATCGGTACCGCCACGGGAGCGGTCGTGTCGTCGCACCGTAGGTAATTGCGTAATCGGGGAAATTTCGGATGCGGAACGCAGGTGTGGTTTCGCCATGCCTTCGCCCTCAGAGGTGGAGTTAGGGGTCATACGTATGAATCGGAAGTTCGATGGAACCGGGGACAACGAGCGCGACCTGATCCCGCTCTCCAGCGCGCAGTACGGCATGTGGCTGGCCGACAACCTGCCCGGCGGTCCGCCGGTCAACATCGCCCAGTACGTCGAGATCGAGGGCCCGATCGATTACGCCGCCTTCACCCGCGCGGTCAACGAGGCCGGTCACGACACCGAGGCCATGGGCGTGCGCGTGGTCGAGGTCGAGGGCCGCCCCTACCAGTACGTCGACTACAGCCTCGAATTCGCCGAACCCATCCTCGACCTCGCCGACGAGGAGGACCCGCACGCGGCGGCGATGGCCTGGATGAACCGCGACTACAACACCAGGGCCGTCGACATGAGCCGCGACCGGCTCGCCGCCACCAGGATGATCCGCCTCGGCGAGGACAAGTACCTGTGGTACGCCCGCGCCCACCACTTGGTGATCGACGGCTACGGGGCGTTCAACATCATGACCCGCCTGGCCGAGCACTACAACGCGCTGGTCGAGGGCCGCTCGCCCGCGCCGCACGTGGCCGCCGACCTGCGCGAGGTCGTCCGGGCGCAGGAGAGCTACCGCACCAGTTCCCGGTTCGAGACCGACCGCGCCTACTGGCTGGACAAGGTCGCGGGCCTGCCCGAACCCGTCAGCCTGGCGGGCCGCACCGCGCGCTGGCACAAGGTCGATCGGTATGCGGGACAGGAGATCCCGGCCGATCTGTCCGAAGCGTTGGGCCGTTTCGCCGAGGACTACGACGCCTCGACCGCGCAGGTCGTCATCGCCGCCTTCGCCGCGTTCCTGGCCAGGATGACCGGACGCGACGACGTCGTGCTGTCCCTGCCGGTGAGCGCGCGCGTCACCAAACGCCTGCGCAACGCCGCGGCCATGCTCGCCAACATGGTGCCGATCCGCTTCGCCGTGGACGCCTCCACCACCGTCGGCGACATCGTGGGCGCATCGGTCACCGAACTGGTTTCCGCGATGCGCCACCAGCTCTACCGTTTCGAGGATCTGCGCCGCGAATCCGACGCGCTCGACGCCACCGCCAACTCGTTCGGCCCGATCGTCAACATCCTGTTCTTCGACAACGAGATCCAGCTCGGCTCGGCCGTCGGCCGCTACCGGGCGCTGACCTCGGGCACCCTGGACGACCTCCAACTCAACATGTATCGCTCCGGCGAGAGCGCGCCGCTGCTGATCGAGCTGCACGGCAACGCGAATCTCTACGACCAGGACGAACTCGATTCGCACACCGACCGTTTCGTGGAATTCCTGCGCGCCCTGGTGGCCGCCGCGCCCACCACCCCGGTCGTGGACATCCCGCTGCTCGACTCCGCCGAGCGCACCCGCATCCTGGACGAATTGGCCGGCGTGGACGGCGCCGAACCCGCCGGGACGCTGGTGGACATGCTGGTGCGCCGCGCCGCGGCCACCCCCGACGTCGTGGCCGTCACCGCGGGTGAGACCACGCTGACCTACCGCGAACTCGACGAACGCTCCGACCGTCTCGCGCGGGTGCTGCGCGCGCGGGGAGCACGGCCGGAGGCGCTGGTCGCCGTCGCCATGCCCCGCGACGCCGACCTGATCGTCGCCACGGTGGCGGTGCTCAAGTCCGGGGCGGGCTACTTGCCGCTGGATCTCGGCCACCCGGCCGACCGGCTCGCCTACGTCCTGGACGACGCCGCCCCCGTGGCCGTGCTGACCCGCGCCGACCTCGTCGAGCGCATTCCCGCCGATCCGTCGCGGATCGTGCTGTTCGACAGCGCGGAGCCCGCCGCCGATACCGGGCCGGCGCTGCCGCTGCGCCCGGATGATCTGGCCTACGTCATCTATACCTCCGGATCGACCGGCAGGCCCAAGGGCGTGGCCATCACCCACCGCGCGGCGGTCACCTACTTGGCGAACTCGTGCGCGAGTTTCGGCGTCGACGCGGGCGACGTGTGGACACTGTTCCACAGCTATGCCTTCGACTACTCGATCTGGGAGATCTTCGGGCCGCTGGTCACCGGCGGCAGGCTCGTCGTCGTGGACGGTCCGACATCCAGGTCCCCCGAGGACGTGGTCGCGCTGTGCGCGCGCGAGCGGGTCACGATCTTCAGCCAGACCCCGTCGGCCTTCCAGCAATTCGCGGCCGCCCACCGCCGCTACACCGACGCGGGGCAAGCGCACGGTCCGCTGTCGCTGCGCCAAGTGGTGCTCTCCGGTGAGGGCTTGCAACCCGGGTCGTTGGCTCACTGGTACGAGCAGAACCCCGACGTGCCGGTGCTGATCAACAGCTACGGCATCACCGAGACCACGGTGTTCGTCACCTATCTCGCGCTGACCAGGGAATCGGCGGTCCCCGGCGCGCCGAGCACGATCGGTCGCGCGCTGCCCGGCCTGCGCACCTACGTCCTCGACGACCGACTGCGGCCGGCCCCGCTCGGTGCGTGGGGCGAGATCTACGTCTCCGGCGGGCAACTCGCGCGCGGTTACCTCAACCGGCCCGCGTTGAGCGCGGGGCGGTTCGTCGCCGACCCGTTCGGCCCGGCTGGTTCGCGGCTCTACCGCAGCGGTGACGTCGCCCGCTGGAATCACCGCGGCGAGTTGGAATATCGCGGTCGCGCCGACCAGCAGGTCCAGTTGCGCGGTTTCCGCATCGAACTCGACGAGGTCCGTGACGCGCTGCTCACCCACCCGTCGGTGGCGGCGGCCGTGGCCACCGTGCACCTGCCCGACACCGAGGGCGCGGCGCTGGTCGGCTACGTCGTACCGGCGGGCGGGGCGGTCTGCGACGCCGCGACACTGCGCGCGCACGTCGGCGAACGACTGCCGGAGTACATGGTGCCCGCCGCCCTCGTCGTGCTCGACGCGTTGCCGCTGACCGCCAACGGCAAACTCGACACCCGCGCGCTGCCGGAACCGGTCTTCGATTCCGCGGCGCCCTACGTCGCGCCGCGCACCGATCTCGAGGCGCTGATCGCCGACGTGTTCGCCGAGGTGCTCGGCGTCGAGCGGATCGGCGTGCGCGACAGCTTCTTCGAGCTCGGCGGCAACTCCATCACCGCCACCAGCGCGGCCGTGCGCATCGCCGAGGTGACACGATGCGAGATCTCGGTGCGCGACATGTTCGGCACCCCGACGGTCGCCGAACTGGCCGCCATCCTGGTCGGCGCGCAGCGTGCCGCGCGACCGCCGCTGAAAGCCGCGCGCCGGGTCGCGCCGGTTCCGCTGGCGCCCGCGCAGAACCGGATCTGGGTGCTCAATCAAGCCGACCCCACCTCGGCGGCCTACAACATCCCGCTGGTCCTGCGCCTGAGCGGCGAGCTTGACCTCGAGGCGCTGCGCGCGGCGCTGACCGACGTGATAGACCGCCACGAATCGCTGCGCACCGTCTACCCCGACGTCAACGGCGCGGGCACCCAGGTCGTGCTGTCGGCGACACAGGTGGTCCCGGAACTCGAACCGGTCCCGGTCACGGCCGACGAGATCGCCGCCCGCGTCCTGGCGGTGGCCTCGGTCGGCACCGACCTGCGCCACCACGTGCCGATCCGGGCCGCGCTGCTGCGCGAATCCGCGCGCGAGCACGTCCTGGTGGTCGTCCTGCACCACATCAGCTGCGACGGGTGGTCGCTGCGGCCGCTCGCGGTCGATGTCGCCACCGCCTACAAGGCGCGCGCGGAGGGCAAGGCTCCCGAATGGCAGCCGCTGGCCGTGCAGTACGCCGACTACAGCGTCTGGCACCGCGAGCTGCTCGGCGATCCCGCCGATCGGGACTCGCTGGCCGCACGGCAACTGCGGTTCTGGACCGAACGGCTGGCGGGTCTGCCGCCGCTGCTCGAACTGCCCGCCGATCGCCCGCGCCCGGCGCGGGCCTCGCTGCGCGGCGAGGTCGCGCGCACCGTCATCCCCGCCGAAACCTTCGCGGCGGTGCGGGAATTGGCGCGCGCGAACAAGGTCACCACGTTCGTCGTCGTGCACGCGGCGCTGGCCGCGTTGCTGGCGCGGCTGTCGGGCGCCACGGATCTGGCCGTCGGCACGCCGGTGGCCGGACGCGGCGAGCGGGCGCTCGAACCGCTGATCGGCATGTTCGTCAACACCGTTCCGCTGCGCACCCGGGTGCGGCCCGAGGAGGATTTCGCGACCTTCCTGGCCCGCGTCGCCCAGGACGACATCGACGCCTTCGCCCACGGCGACCTCCCCTACGAACGCATCGTCGACGAGGTCGAGACGACGCGCTCGCAGGCATACGCCCCGCTGTGCCAGGTCTACCTGGTCTTCGACAACACCCAGCGCGCACAGGCCGAACTCACCGACCTGACGGTCGAGATCCTGGACCCGGGCGCGGAACCGGCCAAGGTCGACCTCATCGTCACCGTCGCGGAGAACACCGCCGACGGCGGCGACGTGGCGCTGCGGCTCAACTACGCGGCCGACCTGTTCGACCGCGCCACCGTCGAGGAGTTCGGCGCGCGCCTCAACCGCGTGCTGGCCGCGATCGTGGCCGACCCGCGACGGCCGGTCGGCGCCGTACCGGTGCTCTCCGAGCGGGAATCCGCCGCTCTGCTGCCCGCACGAGGCCCCGCCGCCGAACCCGCGCGGGTCTTGGCCGAGGTGCTCACCGCGCGCGACGCCGACGCGCCCGCCGTGCTCGCCGGCGAGCGCGTGCTGACCTACGGCGAACTGGACAAGCGGTCCTCCCGGCTGGCCCGCGAGCTGATCTCCGCGGGTGTCGGCCCGGGCGACCAGGTCGCCTTGGCCATGGGGCGGTCCGCCGAATTCGTCGTCGGCCTGTGGGCCGTGGCCAAGTCGGGCGCCGCCTTCGTCCCGGTCGACCCGCGCTACCCGGCCGAGCGGATCGGCCACATGCTCGCCGACTCCGCGATCTCGCTCGCGTTGACGGTCGAAGCCGCGCGCGCGTCGCTGCCGGATACGGTGCGCGCGATCGTGCTGGACGACCCGGCCACCGAGAAGAAGATCGGCAAGCGGTCGGCCGCCAAGGTGACCGATCGCCACCGGGTGCGCCGGGCGCGCACCGCCGATGTCGCCTACGTGCTCTACACCTCGGGGTCGACCGGAACTCCCAAGGGCGTGGCCGTCACCCACGCGGGCATGGCGAATTTCGCCGCCGAACAGCGGGATCGGTACCGGGTGGACGCGAGCGCCCGCGTACTCCAGGTCGCCGCACCCGGTTTCGACGCCGTCATGCTCGAAGTGCTGATGGCCCACGCCAACGGGGCCGCGCTGGTGATCTCGCCGCCCGAGGTGTTCGCCGGGCAGGCACTGGTGGATCTGATCCGCGCGCACGGGGTGACCCATGCCTTCCTCACGCCCAGCGTGCTGGCCACCATGTCACCCGCGGGCGCCGAATCGCTGCGGGTCCTGGTCGCCGGCGGCGAAGCCGTCTCGGCGGAGACGGTGGCGGTGTGGGCTCCGGGCCGTGAGTTGTTCAACGGGTACGGGCCCACCGAGACCACGATCATGGTCGCGATCAGCGATCCGCTGCGCGTCGGCGAGCCCGTCACGATGGGCGGTCCGCTGCGCGGCATGGCGGCCACCGTGCTCGATGCGTCGCTGCGTCCGGCGCCGGTCGGCGTCGGCGGTGAACTCTACATGGCCGGCGTGCAACTGGCGCGCGGCTACCTCAACCGGCCCGCCGCCACGGCCGCCGCGTTCGTGGCCGATCCGTACGGCGCACCCGGTGCGCGGATGTACCGCACGGGCGACGTGGTGCGCTGGCGCGCCGACCGCACCCTGGAATATCTTGGTCGCGGCGATTTCCAGGTCAAGATCCGTGGTCAACGCATCGAACTGGGCGAGATCGAGGCCGTGCTCGCCGCGCGTCCCGAGGTGGGGACGGCGGTCGTGCTCGGTGTCCCCGTGGGTTCGGACACCCGACTGGCCGCCTATGTGGTGCCCGCCGAAGGCGCGCCGATCGACACCGCCGAACTCCTGCGTCACGCCGGACAGCGCCTGCCCGCGCACATGGTGCCCGACGCCGTGACGGTGTTGGCCGCGCTGCCGCTGTCCTCGGTCGGCAAGATCGACCGTGCTGCGCTGCCCGCCCCGGATTTCGCGACGGGCGCCGACTACGTCGAACCTCGCGACGCCGCCGAACGGACCGTCGCCGAAGCCTTCGCCGAGATCCTCGGCGCGCCCCAGGTCGGCGCGCTCGACGATTTCTTCGCCCTGGGCGGCAACTCGCTGTCCGCCACTCGCGTGGCGGGCAGGCTCGGCGTGGCCTTCGACACCGAGGTGCCGTTGCGCGCGCTGTTCGAGGCGCCGACCGTCGCCGCGCTGGCCGAGCGCCTGCGGGTCGCCGAACGGGTCGTCCGGCCCGTCCTGGCGCCGCGCGAGCGTCCCGAGCGCATCCCGCTCTCGCCCGCCCAGGTCCGCATGTGGTTCCTCAACCGCTTCGATCCCGCCTCGGCGCTCTACAACGTGCCGGTCGTGGTGGAACTCGAGGGCGAGTTGGACGTGGCGGCGATGCGCGCGACGGTCGCGGACCTGCTGAAACGGCACGAGACCTTGCGCACCGTCTACCCCGACAGCGACAGCGGGCCGCACCAGGTCGTGCTGCCCGCGGCGGCAGCCCTGCCGGACCTGACGCCGATCGAGGTGGCCGAGGACGAACTCGCCGCCCGGATCGAGGCGGAATCGCGTGCGGGCTTCGACGTCACCGCGAAACCGCCGTGCCGGATCACCCTGCTGCGCAGCGGTCCCCGCCGCCACACGTTGATCCTGGTCGTGCACCACATCAGCATCGACGGTTCCTCGCTGGCGCCGCTGGCCGCCGATCTCACGGTGGGATACCGGGCCAGGATCGCGGGGGTCGCGCCCCAGTTCGCGGCGTTGCCCGTGCAATACGCGGATTACACGCTGTGGCAACGGGATCTGCTCGGCGACGAAGACGATCGGCAGAGTCCGGGAGCGGCCCAGACGGACTACTGGCGCACCGCGCTGGCCGATCTGCCCGAGGTCCTCGACCTGCCCACCGACCGTCCGCGCCCGGCGCGGCAGTCCTTCCGCGGCGCGACTGTCAGCGCCCGGATCCCGGCCGATCTGCACCGCGATCTGATCGCCTTGGCACGCGGGCGCGAGACCACCGTGTTCATGGTCATGCACGCCGCTTTCGCCGCGCTGCTGGCACGGATGTCGGGCAGCGACGACATCGCCGTCGGCACCCCGGTGGCCGGTCGTGGCGAACCGGGCCTGGACGGCCTGATCGGTCAGTTCGTCAACACCCTGGTCCTGCGGACCCGCGTCGATCCGGGCGCGTCGTTCGTCGCGCTGCTCGACGCCGTGCGCGCGACCGACCTGGCCGCGTTCGAGAACGCGGACGTCCCGTTCGAGCGGTTGGTCGAGGTGCTCAATCCGCCGCGCTCCACCGCGCACGCGCCGCTGACCCAGGTCGGCTTCTCCTTCCAGAACATCGAGATCCCGACGGTGTCCTTCGACGGACTCACGGTCGCCGCGCGGATGATCGATCCCAGCGTCGCCAAGTACGACCTGCACCTCAACCTGGTCGACGCGGTCGGCCCCGACGGCGCGCCCGCCGATATGGCGGTCGAATTCGGTTACGCCACCGACCTGTTCGACGAGTGGACGGTCTCGGTGCTGTTCGACCGCTACCTGCGTCTGCTGCGCGCGGCGGTGGCCGATCCGCGTCGCGCGCTCGGTGACGTCGACCTGCTCACCACGGCGGAGGCGGCCCGACTGGTCGCCTTGTCGACCGGCCCCGCCGTGGACGAGCCGTCCGGCACCCTGGCCGAGATGTTCGCCGCGACCGCCGCCGCCCATCCGGACGCGGTCGCGGTCATCGACGCGGAATCGGGCGCGCGCCTGGACTACCGTGCCTTCGCGGCGCGGGTGAACGCGCTCGCGCGCGGATTGATCGGTCGCGGCGTTGGCCCCGACACCCTCGTCGCGGTCGCGATGCGCCGCAGCGTGGACCTGCTCGCCGCGCTGTACGCGATCCACGCGGCGGGCGGCGCGTACCTGCCGATCGACCCCGATCACCCGGCCGAGCGCACCGCGACCGTTCTGGAGACCGCGCGGCCGCTCGCCGTGCTGACCAGGGCCGGTGACGAGGTGTCGCTGCCCGGCGACCTGCCGCGCTGGTCGCAGGCCGACCTGACCGCCGACGACACCGCGCCGGTCACCGACGCCGATCGGATTCGCCCGCTGCGGCCGAGTGATCTGGCCTACGTCATCTACACCTCCGGGTCGACCGGCGTCCCCAAGGGCGTCGCGGTGCCGCACGCCGCGGTGGTCAACCAGATGCGGTGGATGCGCGAGCACTACGCGCTCGACGGCGGCGAGGTGCTGCTGCTGCGCACCCCGGTGACCTTCGACCTGTCGGTGTGGGAGCTGTTCACGGCGATGGCTAGCGGCGGGGCCGTGGTCGTCGCGCCCGCCGACGCGCACACCGATCAGCGGGTCGTGGCCCGGACGATCACCGAATTCGGCGTCACCACGGTCGATTTCGTGCCCTCGCTGTTGGAGACCTTCCTCGAGGTCGCGCCCGCCGACACCCTCGGCGCGCACTGCCGGGTGCTGTGCATCGGCGAGGCACTGCCCGCCGCGACCGTCCGCCGCTTCCGCGAGGTCAGCGCCGCGCGGATCGACAACCTCTACGGCCCGACCGAGGCGGCGGTCAGCGCGACCGCCCACCGGATCGAGGAACTCGACGACGGCGCGGTGCCGATCGGCGTCCCCGAATCCAGCGTCTCGGTGCGGGTGCTGGACGCGCGCCTGCGCGCGGTTCCGCCCGGCGTGACGGGCGAGTTGTACCTGGGCGGTGTGCAATTGGCGCGCGGGTACCACGAGCGTCGCGGGCTCACCGCGGCGAGCTTCGTCGCCGATCCGGTGGAGAGCGGCAGGCGCATGTACCGCACCGGCGATCTGGTGCGATGGGACGACAGCGGCGTACTGCGCTACGTCGGCCGCGCCGACACCCAGGTCAAGGTGCGCGGCCTGCGCGTCGAACTCGGCGATATCGAAGCCGCCTTGCGCACCCACGACGCGGTGAGCGCCGCGGTCGCGCAGGTGCGTGCGGAGGGTCGGGAGCACCGCCTCGTCGCCCACATCGTCGCCGCCGAGAGCGTCGACGTCGCCGCGGTCCGCGCCCACCTGCTCGAGCGCCTGCCCGCCTACATGGTGCCCGCCGCGATCCTGCGCGTGGACGCCATCCCGTTGACCCCGAACGGCAAGATCGACTACCGCGCGCTGCCCGCCCCCGAGCGCGGCCGGACGGTCGCGGAGTACCGCGCGCCGCGCGGACCGCTCGAGCAGGCCGTCGCGAGCGTGTTCGGCGACCTGTTCGACGTCGCCGCCGTGGGCGCCGACGACGAATTCTTCGAGCTGGGCGGCAATTCCCTGCTCGCCACCCGGGCGCTGAGCCGGATCGGCGCGTTGGTCGATGTCGAGATTCCGGTGCGCGCCGTCTTCGAGGCGCCGACGGTGGCCGGCCTGGCCGAGGCGATCGCGCGACTGCGCGCTGCCCCGAGTCTGCCGCCGGTCGTGCGCGCCGAACGCCCCGAGCGGATCCCGTTGTCACACGCGCAGACCCGCATGTGGTTCCTCAACCAGTTCGAGCCCGACTCGGCGGGCTACGTGGTGCCGATGGCGATCCGGATCACCGGACCGCTGGATCGGGACGCGCTGCGGGCCGCCTTCGCCGACGTCGTCGAGCGGCACGAGATCCTCCGCACCACCTACCCGGCCGTGGACGGCGTGCCCACCCAGGTGGTGTTGGACACCGCCGAGGTCGTCGGGGCGCACGAGTTCACGCCCCGCCCGACCACCGAGGACGGGCTCGCCGCCGCACTGGGCGAATTCCGCGGGACCGGGTTCGAGGTCTCGCACGGCGTCCCGGTGCGGGTCGCGATGTTCGAGCTGTCCGACTCCGATCGCGTCGTCGCGGTGGCCGTGCACCACATCAGCTGCGACGGTTTCTCGGTGGCCCCGCTGGTCGCCGACGTGATCACGGCCTACCGGGCTCGCGTGGCCGGCACCGAGCCGGGGTGGTCGCCGCTGCCGGTGCAGTTCGCCGATTTCGCGCTCTGGCAGCGCGAGGTGCTCGGTTCGGCCGACGATCCGCAGTCGCCGACGGCCCGCGATCTGGCCTACTGGCGTGACCGCTTGGCGGGCATCCCGGATCGGCTGGACCTGCCGACCGATCGGCCCCGCCCCGCCGTGCGCACCCAGCGCGGCGCGGTCCTGCGCGCGAGCGTGCCCGCCGAGGTGCAGGCCAGGGTGGGGGAGTTGGCCCGCCGCACCGGCAGCACGCCGTTCATGGTGATGCACTCCGCGCTGGCGGTGCTGCTGGCCCGGCTCTCGGGCGGCGAGGACATCGCGATCGGCGTCCCGCACGCGGGTCGCGGCGACCGTGCGCTGGACAACCTCGTCGGCATGTTCGTCAACACGCTGGTCATGCGGACCGGCGTGGCCCCCGACGACACCTTCCGCGCACTGCTGGAACGGGTGCGTCACACCGACCTGGAGGCGTTCGACCACGCCACCGTGCCGTTCGAGCAGTTGGTGCAGGAACTGGCCCCGGCGCGCTCGACGTCGCACACCCCGCTGTTCCAGGTGATGCTGGCCTACCAGAACATGGCGCGCGCCCGCCTGGAACTGCCGGAACTCACCGTCGAGAACGTCGATCCCGGTGACAGCGCCGCGATCTACGACATGCTGCTGATGGTGTCCGAGGAGTTCGGCCCCCGGCACGAGCCCGCGGGCATCGCGCTGCGGCTGACCTACTCGACCGACCTGTTCGACGAATCGACCATGCGCCGCTTCGCCGACCGATTGGTGCGGATCCTGGACGCGGTCAGCTCCGACGCCGATCTGGCCGTGGGTGCGCTGGATCTGCTCGACGCCGAGGAGTCCGACCTACTGCGCCGGTGGAACGACACCGGTGACGCGGTCGCCACCGGCACGCTCGCCGACAAGTTCGCCGAACAGGCGGCGCGTACGCCGGACCTGCCCGCCGTGATCGTGCCCGGCGGCCCGAGCTGGACCTACGGCGAGTTCGCCGGACGCGTGAATCGGTTGGCGCGCTGGTTGATCCGGGTCGGGGCCGGTCCGGACACGGTGGTCGCGGTCGCCATGGAGCGTGGGCCCGACCTGGTCACCGCGCTGTACGCGGTGACGGCGGCGGGCGCGGCCTTCCTGCCGATCGACCCCGCGCATCCGGGCGCTCGCATCCAGCGGGTGCTCGAGATCGCGCGGCCGTTGCTGGTGCTCACCACCGAAGCCGACGGCGGCGGACTGCCCACCGGTTACGAACGTCAGCGCGTCGACCATCTCGACCTCGGCGACCTGTCCGACGCGCCGATCACCGACACCGAGCGCAACGCCCCGCTGCGACCGGACGATCTGGCCTACGTCCTGTTCACCTCGGGCTCGACAGGTATGCCCAAGGGCGTGGCCCTGACCCACGCCGCGACGGTCAGCCAGTTGGCCTGGGCGCAACGGCGGTGGCCGCACGACAGCACCGACACGGTGCTGTTCAAGACCCCCGTCACCTTCGACATCGCGGTGTGGGAGCTGTTCTGGCCCTTGCAGACCGGGGCGCGACTGGTCGTCGCCGCCCCCGGCGGTCACCGCGACCCCGCCTACCTGGTGGACACGATCGCCGAATACGGTGTCGGCACGGTGCATTTCGTGCCGTCGATGCTGGACGTGCTGCTGGAGTCCGCCGCGCGCGACCGACTCGCCTCGGTGCGGCGGGTGTTCGTCGCGGGTGAGGCGCTGACCAGGCGCACCGCCGACACCGCCGCCGCGGTGTTCGAGCGGGCGCGCATCGTGAACTGGTACGGACCCGCCGAAGCCGAGGTCGTCACCTGGGCGGAACCCGCGCCGGGGGAGCCCGGTGCGACGGTCCCGATCGGCGCGCCGGTCGCGGGCATGCGGGCCCGGGTCCTCGACGCGCGGCTGCGCCCGGTCCCGGTCGGCGTGGTCGGCGAACTCTACGTCAGCGGTGTGCAATTGGCGCGCGGCTATCACGCCCGACCCGATCTGACCTGCGCCGCCTTCGTCGCCGATCCGTTCGGCGGTCAGCGGCTCTACCGCACCGGCGATCTGGTGCGCTGGACCGACGCGGGCGCGCTGGAATACCTGGGCCGCCGCGACTTCCAGGTGAAGGTCCGCGGCCAGCGCGTGGAACCCGGCGATGTCGAAGCCGCGCTGTACGAGGTCGAACGGGTGGCACGGGCGGCGGTCGTCGTTACGCCGGAACGGATCGTCGCCTACGTCACGGCCGTGCCGGGCGCGGAACTGGACGGACGGGCCGTGCGCGCCGAACTCGCGCGCGTGCTGCCCGCCTACCTGGTGCCCGCGGGCGTGGTCGTCCTGGACGAGATGCCCTTGAGCGCCAACGGCAAGCTCGACCGGAAAGCGTTGCCCGCCCCGGTGTTCGAGGACCGCGAGGAGTTCGTGGCACCGCGCGACGAACGCGAGACGGTGCTGGCCGCGATCGTCGCCGAACTGACCGGCGTCGACCGGGTCGGCGTGACGGCGAACCTGTTCGAGGTCGGCGTCACCTCGCTCTCGGCGGCGCGCATCGCCGCCAGGGCCGAGGCCGCCCTCGGTGTGCCGGTCGGCATCCGCGACATCTTCGAGACGCCGACCGTCGCGGATCTCGCCGAGCGGTTGGCCGATCGCGCGCCCGCCGTGTCCGCCGCTCCCGCGCCGCGCCCACGCCCGGACGTGGTACCGCTGGCCGCGGCCCAACGCCGCATGTGGCTGCTCAACCAACTCGACACCGACTCGGCCGCCTACAACATCTGCCTGGCCGTGCGGTTGACCGGCAGCCTGGACGTCGACGCGCTGCGCGCCGCGTTCCTGGACGTCCTCGACCGGCACGAACCGCTGCGCACGGTCTACCCGTCCGTCGACGGCGAACCGCGCCAGGTCGTCCGCCCCGCGGATCTGGTGGCCGCCGAACTCGGCCTCGACGTCGAGCGGATCGAGGAGTCGACGCTGGTGGAGCGGATCACCGCCACCGTGAGCGCGGGCTTCGACGTGGCGCGGGCCGTTCCGGTGCGAGCCAGGTTGCTGCGCACCGGGGTCGAGGAGCACGTGCTCGTGGTCGTGGTGCACCACATCGCCGCCGACGGGGCGTCGATGCCGCCGCTGGCCCGCGATGTGTTCACCGCCTACCACGCGCGCTGCGCGCAGACGCCGCCGCACTGGGAGCCGTTGGCCCTCCAGTACGCCGACTACGCGCTGTGGCAGCGGGATTCGCTGGGTTCGGAGGACGACCGGGAGTCGGTGATCGGCCGCCAGATCGCCTACTGGACCGAGGCGCTGGCCGGTTCCCCGGAACTGCTCGACCTGCCCACCGACCGGCCACGGCCCGCGAGCATGTCGATGCTGGGCGGCAGTGTCCGCTTCGACGTCCCCGCCGCCCTGCACGAAGCCGTGGTGAGCCTGGCCCACCGCGAAGGCGTCACCGTCTTCGTGGTGCTGCACGCGGCCCTGTCGATCGTGCTGGCGCGCACCGCGCACAACCCCGACATCTGCGTCGGCTCGCCGGTGGCGGGCCGCGGCAGGCGCGAACTCGACGATCTGGTCGGCATGTTCGTCAACACCGTGGTGCTGCGCACCCGCGTGCCCGAGGAGGCGTCGTTCCGCGACTACCTCGCCGAGGTCCGCGAGATCGACCTGGCGGCCATCGCCAACGCCGATCTGCCCTACGAACGGCTGGTGGAGATCCTGGACCGGCCGCGTTCGGCCGCCTACTCGCCGCTGTTCCAGGTGATGGTGGGCGTGCAGCACGCGGGCGGGGTGCGACTGGAACTGCCCGAACTCGGCGTCGAGGTCCTCGATCCCGGTCTGGCGCAGGCCAAGACCGATCTGACGGTGCTGTTCACCGAACGCGAGGCGGGCACGCCGACCAGCGGCATCGACGGCGAGATCGTCTACGCCACCGATCTGTTCACCGCCGACACCGCCGAGGCGATGGCCGCGCGGTTGGTGCGCGTGCTCGAGGCGGTCACCGCCGAACCCGGCGGGCGGGTGGGCGACATCGCGCTGCTCGACACGGCGGAGACGGAACGACTGGTGCCGGCGTGGGGCGGTGACCCGGCTCCGGCCGCGCTGTTCCCCGAGTTGTTGAGCGCGGTCGCGGTGGCCACCCCCGATGCCGTCGCGCTGATCGGCGTGGACGAGACACTCACCTACGCCGAATTCGACCGCAGGGCCGACCGACTCGCGCGGCGCCTGCTGGCGTCGGGCGCCGGACCCGGCGCGTTCGTCGCACTGGCGGTGCCGAGGTCGGTGGACTATCACGTCGCGATGTGGGCGATCGCCAAGACCGGGGCCACCTTCGTCCCGGTGGACCTGCGCTACCCCACTCAGCGCATCGCGCACATGATCGCCGATTCCGGTGTGGCTCTGGGCCTGACGGTCGGTGCGGCCACGGCGGCGCTGCCCGAAGGCCCGCGCTGGCTGGTCCTCGACGATCCGGCCTTCCGCACGGAACTGGCCGGGGTCTCCGACGCGCCCGTCGGCGACGCGGACCGTCCGCGTCCGTTGCGGATGGACGACGCCGCCTACCTGGTCTATACCTCGGGCTCGACCGGGACGCCCAAGGGCGTCGTGGTCACCCACGCCGGGCTCGCACCGTTCATGCACGTCCAGCGTGAGCGCTACCGGGTCGAACCCTCGTCGCGGGTCCTCCAGGTCGCCGCACCCGCCTTCGACGCGGTGCAACTGGAATCGCTGATGGCGCTGTCGGCCGGTGCGGCACTGGTGATCTCGCCGCCTGAGGTCTTCGGCGGCGCGGAACTGGACGCCCTGGTCCGGACGCACGAGGTCACCCACGCGTTCCTCACCCCGAGCGTGCTGGCCACCTTGCGCGCCACCGGTCTGTCCTCGGTGCGGATGCTCGCCGTCGGCGGCGAGATGGTCAGCGCCGAGACCATCGCGGCCTGGTCGCCGGGACGGCGACTGCACAACATCTACGGTCCGACCGAGACCACCATCGTGACCACGATCAGCGAACCGCTGGCCGCGGGCGACCGGATCACCATCGGCGGTCCCATCGCGGGCACCGCCGCAGTGGTGCTCGACGAACGGATGCGGCCCACTCCGATCGGGGTCGCGGGCGAGCTGTACCTCGCGGGCGCGGGATTGGCGCGCGGCTACCTCGGCAGGCCCGCCGTGACGGCGGGTGCGTTCGTCGCCGATCCGTTCGGCGGGTCAGGCGAGCGGATGTACCGCACGGGCGATCTCGTGCGCTGGACCGCCGATGGCGCGCTGGAATATGTGGGGCGCTCGGACTTCCAGGTCAAGATCCGCGGGCAGCGCATCGAACTGGGTGAGATCGACGCCGCGCTGATGTCGCATCCGCGGGTGGCCGCGGCCGTGACGGTGACCCGCCCGGGAGCGAGTGGCCTGACGCTGGCCGCCTACGTGGTGGTCGAACCGGACGGCGGGCTCGATCCGGCGGCCTTGCGCGCCCACCTCGGGGCCGCGCTGCCCGCGCACATGGTGCCCGCCACCGTCACGGTGCTCGACGCCATGCCGCTCGCCTCCACCGGCAAGGTGGACCGCAAGGCGCTGCCCGAACCGGAGGCCGCTCCGCTCGCGGCCGACGCCGTCGCCCCCGAGGGCGATCTCGAGACCACGATCGCCGCCGCGTTCGCCGAGGTGCTCGGGCTGCCCGAGGTCGGCGCGACCGCGTCGTTCTTCGCCCACGGCGGCGACTCGATCATGGTCATCCAGTTGGCCGCCCGGCTCAAGGCCGTCGGCGTGCTGGTCACCGCGCGCGACATCTTCGAGCGCAAGACCGTGCGGGAGCTGGCCGCGGTGGCCGAGTCGGCGGGCCGCACGGTGCTGGCCGAATTGCCCGGCGGCGGGATCGGCGAGATCCCGCCGACCTCGATCGTGTCCTGGTTCCTGGACCGGCCGGGCCACAAGGACCGCTTCGCGCAGTCGATGCTGGTGCGCCTGCCCGCCACGGCGCGCGGCGAGCAGGTCGCGGCGACCGTCGGCGCAGTCCTGGACCGCCACGACATGCTGCGTGCCCGCTTGGTGGACGGTCGCCTCGAGGTGCCGCCGCCCGGCGCGCTCGACGCGCGGGACTGCGTCCTGATCCACCGCCTCGACGCCGGAAGCGTCCCGGGGACAGCGGGATTCGCCGCCGCCGCCGAAGCGGGCGCGCGGGCGGCGGCCGATCGTCTCGACCCGGCCGCCGGGCAAATGGTGCAGGTCGTGTGCCTGCTGCCCGAGGAGGGGATCGACGGTGAGGCGCGCGCGCTGATCGTCATCCACCACCTCGTGGTCGACGCGGTGTCCTGGCGCATCCTGGTGCCCGATTTCGCGACCGCCTGGGAACAGATCACCCGAGGCCAACCGGTGACATTGGCCGCACCGGTCACCTCCATGCGGCGCTGGGCGCACGCGCTCGGCGAGGCGGCGCAGCGGCGCGAGGACGAACTCGCGCTGTGGCAGCGGATGAGCGGTCCCGCCGATCCGCCGTTGGGCGTCGCGGAATTCGATCCGCTGCTCGACACCCACGCCACCGTGCGCGGGTTGACGGTGACGGTGCCCACCGAGGTCACCTCGGCGCTGCTGCACACCGTGCCCCGCGCGGCGCGCGGCGGCGTGGACGACGCGTTGCTGGGTGCGCTCGCGGTGGCCACCACGCGGTGGCGGCAGCGGCGCGGGGTCGCCCACGCGGGGATGACGGTGCTGCTCGAGGGCCACGGCCGCGAGGAACAGGTCGTGGAAGGCGCGGACCTGTCGCGGACCGTCGGCTGGTTCACCAGCGCTTACCCGGTCGCTTTCGATCTCACGGGTGTGGGCTCCGATCCGCGCGCGGCGGTCAAGGCCGTCAAGGACCAACTGCGCGCGATCCCGGACAAGGGCATCGGTTACGGCCTGCTGCGCCACTTGAATCCGCGCACCGCGCCGCGTCTGGCGGACGCCCCGCGCCCACAGATCAGCTTCAACAATCTCGGGCGCGTCGGCATGGACATGTCCGCGCTGGCCGAGGTGGCCTGGATTCCCACCGACGACGACTTCGATCGCACCGCCGCGTTCGACTCGGACATGCCCGCCGCCGCGACGCTGACCGTGGACGTCAACGTCCTGGATTCCGCGTCCGGTCCGGTGCTGTCGGCGCGGTTGGGTTACGCGTCCCGATTGCTGGACGAGGACGCGGTGGTCGAACTGGCCGAGGAGTGGGTGCGGGTACTGACCACCCTGGCCACGGCCGCCGAACACGAGGACGATTGGGGGCTTTCGGCTTCGGATGTCACCCTGATCGACCTGTCGCGCGCCGACCTGGACGCCTTCGCCGAGCGCTACGGCAGGCTCGCCGACGTCTGGCCGCCCGCGCCGTTGCAGGCGGGGTTGTTGTTCCACGCCGAACTGGCCCAGGGCGCGGGCGTCGACGTCTACACCGCGCAGTCGGTGCTCGAGATCGAAGGCGACCTCGACACCGACCGCCTCGAGCGGTCGCTGCGCGCCCTGCTGGAACGGCACCCGAACCTGCGCGCCGGATTCGCCAGGACGGCCGACGGTGTTGCCGCCCAGGTGATTCCCGCCGAGGTCGCGCCGTGCTGGTCGCGCGCCGAGGTGACCGCGGGCGACGACGCGCTGACGGAGTTGATCGCCGCGGAACGCTCGCGGCCGTTCGACACCGCCGAACCGCCGCTGCTGCGATTGCTGACGGTGGCCGTGGCGCCCCGGCGTTTCCACCTGGTGCTCACCGCGCACCACCTGCTGCTCGACGGCTGGTCGCTGCCGTTGCTGTGGCGCGAGCTGATCGCGCTCTACGCCACCGGCGCACGGGCCGAGTTGCTGCCCGCGGCGGCGAGCTACGGCGACTACCTGGGCTGGTTGGCCGAGCGCGACGAGGACGCGAGCATCACCGCGTGGCGCGAGACGCTGGGCGAGGTCGGCGAACCGAGTCTGGTCGCCGACGTGCGCGGCGCCGCCGCCGTCGACCTGCCCGTCGATCTGCCGATCGACCTCGAACCCGAGGTGACGGCGCGGCTCACCGAATTCGCCAGGGCCCGCGAGATCACGATGGCCACGGTGGTGCAGTTCGCGTGGTCACTGGTGCTGGGCAATCTGCTCGGCGCCGACCGGGTGGTGTTCGGCGGCACCGTGTCCGGTCGCCCCGCCGATCTGCCCGGCGTGGAATCGATGATCGGCCTGTTCATCAACACGATCCCGGTGCCGGTCACGCTGCGCGCGCGGCAGAGCATCGAGGAGGCGCTGCGCGAGGTGCAGGCCGACAGCACCCGGATGCTGGACCACCACCACGTCGAACTGTCGCGGATCCTCGAAGCGGTCGAAGCGCCGCACCTGTTCGACACGCTGGTGGTCTTCGAGTCCTACCCGGTCGACAGCAGCGGTCTGGGCGAGGCCGACATCGACGGGATGCGCGTGGTCGCGGGATCGGGCACCGACGCGGCGCACTACCCGATCACCGTGCAGGCGCATCTGCTCGACACATTGCACGTGCGGGTCCGCTACCAGCGCGGCAGCCTCACCGACGCGACAGCCGCGCGCCTGGCCGCGCGGCTGGAACGGGCGCTGCGCCTGGTGGCCGAGGACCCGTCCGCCGCGGTGGGCTCGATCGATCTGCTGTCGGATCTGGAACGCGCGGAACTGGTCCCCGCCGCGGGCAGGCCCGCCGAACAGCCCTGGCCGCTGGCCGATCTGCTGGTCGTCCGCGACGAATCCGCCACCGCCGTGGTGGCCGACGGGCACGCCTGCTCCTACGGCGAACTGGACGCCTGGTCGACGCGGGTCGCGCGCCAGCTCATCGCCTGGGGCATCGGTCCGGGCGATCTGGTCGGCCTCGCGATGGGCCGGTCGGTGGAGTTCGTCGTCGGCGTGTGGGCGGTGGCCAAGGCGGGTGCGGGCTTCGTCCCGATCGACCCGCGCTACCCGGCCGAACGGGTCGCGGGCATGGTCGCCGATTCCGGTCTCCGCGTCGCGATCACCGTCGCGGTCTCGCGGCACGTGGTGCCCGAGGGGCTGCGGTTGCTGGTTCTCGACGATCCGGACGTGGAGGTCTCCATCGCCGGGTGGCCGCAGGATTCGGTCACCGACGCCGACCGTGTGCGGCCCAGTCGGGTCGAGGACATCGCCTACGTCCTCTACACCTCCGGCTCCACCGGCACGCCCAAGGGTGTGGCCGTGACCCACGCGGGTCTGGCCAATCACGCCGCCGAGCAGCGCGAGCGCTTCCGGGCCGACGACCGCGCGCGGGTGCTGGGCGTGTCCGCACCCGGATTCGACGCGACGGTGCTGGAACTGCTGTTGGCCCATGCCAACGGCGCGACCTTGGTGGTGTCGCCGCCGGAGGTCTACGCCGGCGCCGAGTTGGCCGAACTCATCGCCGCGCAACGGGTCTCGCACGCCTTCCTCACCCCGAGCGTGCTGGCGACGATGTCGCCCGAGGGGCTGGACTGCCTGCGGGTGCTGGTGATCGGCGGCGAGGCGGTCACCCCGGAGACGGTGGCGACCTGGGCGCCGGGCCGATCGGTCTTCGACGGCTACGGCCCCACCGAGACCACGATCATGGTGGCAATGAGCGACGCGCTGTCGGCGGAGGGCGAGGTGACCATCGGCGGACCGATCCGCGGCGTGGACGCGGTCGTGCTGGACGCGTGGCTGCGCCCGGTGCCGGTGGGCGTCGCCGGTGAGCTGTACCTGTCGGGTATCCAGCTCGCCCGCGGCTACCTGAACCGGCCGTCGTTCACGGCGGGCGCGTTCGTGGCCGACCCGTTCGGCGCGCCCGGAAATCGCCTGTACCGCACGGGCGATCTGGTGCGCTGGAAGTCCGACCGCACACTGGAGTACCTGGGCCGCCGGGATTTCCAGGTCAAGATCCGCGGTCAGCGCATCGAACTCGGCGAGATCGAGGTCGTGCTCGCCGAGCGTCCCGAGGTCTCACGGGTCGCGGTGGTGCTGCGCGCCGACGAGCGGGGTGTGGACCGCCTGGTGGCCTACTTGGTCGCCGACGGTCTCGACCCCGCCGAGGTCCGGTCCGCCGCGCGTCTGCGTCTGCCCGGCCACATGGTGCCCGACGCCGTCGTCGTCCTGGACGACCTGCCGCTCACCGCGACCGGCAAACTGGACCGCTCGGCGCTGCCCACCCCGGAATTCGCCGACCGGCACGAATGGATCGCCCCGGGCACCGAGGCCGAACGCGTCGTCGCCGAAACCTTCGAGAGCGTGCTGGGCGTGGACCGGGTCGGCACGCTGGACGGCTTCTTCGATCTGGGCGGCAACTCGCTGACGGCCACCAAGGTCGCCGCGCGTCTGGCCGCGCGGCTGGAGGTGCGCGTGGGGGTGCGCGACCTGTTCGAGGCGCCCACCGTCGCGGCGCTGGCGCAGCGGTTGGCCGCGGCCGAACGCACCCGCCGGGTCGCCCCGACCCGCCGGGAACGGCCCGAGTTGATCCCGCTCTCGCCCGCCCAGCAGCGGATGTGGTTCTTCAACCAGTTCGACACCTCGGTGGGCGCGTACAACATTCCGTTGGCGATCCGCCTGCGCGGCGCCCTCGATCTCGCGGCGCTGCGCCGGGCGTGCGAATTGGTCGTGCAGCGGCACGAATCGCTGCGCACCGCCTTCCCCGTCACCAACGGCACCCCGCACCAGCGCATCGTCGAGGTCGACCAGGTCGTGGGCGCGCTGGAACCCGTCCAGGTCGGCGAGGCCGAAATCCTGCAACGCGTCACGGCGGCGGTGTCGGCGAGTTTCGATGTGACCCAGGCCCCCCCGGTGCGCATCGAACTGTTCCGGCTCGATCCGCGTGATCACGTCGTGGTCATCACCGTGCACCACATCTGCGCCGACGGTCAGTCGATGGTTCCGCTGGCGCGCGATGTCGCGATGGCCTACGAGGCGAGCAGGCTCGCCGTCGAACCGGCCTGGCCGGAACTGGCCATCGGCTACCCCGACTACGCGCTGTGGCGTCGTGACATGCTCGGCGCGGAGAGCGATCCCGAGTCGCTGGTCTCCCAGCAGTTGCGGTTCTGGCGCGACACCCTGGCCGGACTGCCGGAACTGCTCGAACTGCCCACCGACCGGCCGCGTCCGCCGGTGGCCTCGATGCGCGGCGCGGGCGTCGACTTCACGATCCCGGCGCCGCTGCGCGACCGGATCGAAGCGGTCGCGCGGGGTGCGAAGGCGACGACCTTCATGGTGCTGCACGCCGCGCTGGCGGTGCTGCTGTCGCGCCTGTCCGGTCTCGGCGACATCGCGGTCGGCACACCGGTCGCGGGCCGCGGGGAACGCGAACTCGACGATCTGGTCGGCATGTTCGTCAACACCGTGGTGCTGCGCGCCCGGGTGCGACCGGATCACCGCTTCGCCGATCTGCTCGCCGAGGTCCGCGAGGCCGACGTGGCCGCCTTCGGCCACGCCGACGTCGCCTTCGAGCAGGTGGTGGACATGCTCAACCCGCCGCGCTCGACCGCGCACCTGCCCGTCTACCAGGTGACCTTGGACGTGCAGAACCTCACGGCGGCGTCGCTGACCTTGCCCGATCTGGTCATCGAACCCATCGAGGAAGGGTTCGACCAGGCCCAGGCCGATTTGAACGTGAAGGTGGTCGAAGGCCCCGACGGCATGACCGGTCGGCTGACCTACGCCGCCGACCTGTTCTTCGAGGAGACGATGCGCGGGGTCGCCGCGGCGTTCGTGCGCATCCTCGACGCGGTCACCGCGAGCCCGTCGATGACGGTCGACGCGATCGACATCACCGACCCGACGCAGCGGCACCTGGTGCTCGCCGCGGCGGGCACGGACAGCGCCGCGGTGCCGGAGATCTCACTGGCGCGGTGGTTCTCGACCGTGGCGGCGGCGCACCCGGACGCGGTGGCGGCCTCCGACGGCACCTGCGCGATCACCTACGCCGAGCTGGAGCGGCGTTCGGGCGCGTTGGCCGCGCGCCTGGTGGAACTCGGCGTCGGCCCGGAATCGCTGGTCGCGGTGGCGTTGCCGCGCACGGTCGACTTGGTGGTCGGTCTGCTCGCGGTGATCAGGGCGGGCGGCGGCTATCTGCCGCTGGATGTGGCCTACCCGGCCGAGCGGTTGCGCTTCGTCCTCGGTGACGCGCGGCCGGCGGTGGTGCTGGCCTGCGGGTCCACCGTGGATCGGGTGCCCGACACCGGCACACCGGTCCTGTTGGTGGAGGACGTGGCGGACTCCACCGTGCCCGCCCCCGAGGTAACGGTTCGGCCCGACGGGATCGCCTACGTCATCTACACTTCCGGCTCGACCGGTCGCCCGAAGGGCGTCGCGGTGACCCACCGTCAGGTGGTGACATTGTTCACCAACGCCGGTCAGCGCTTCGACCTCGGCCCGGCGGACGTGTGGACGATGTTCCATTCCTACGCCTTCGATTTCGCGGTGTGGGAGATGTGGGGCGCGCTGCTTGGTGGTGGCCGCGTGGTGGTGGTCGACTACGAGACCTCCCGCACCCCGGAGGCGTTCGTGGAGTTGGTCGCCCGCGAAGGGGTGACGGTGTTGAGCCAGACCCCGTCCGCCTTCTACGGATTCGCCGACGCCGAACGCCGGTACCGCGAATCCGGCTGCCCCGCGGGCGAATCGGCGCTGCGCTACGTGGTGTTCGGCGGCGAGGCGCTGGACACGGCCCGTCTGGCGCCGTGGTTCCAGGGGCGCACACCGGGCCGGACACGGCTGGTGAACATGTACGGCATCACCGAGACCACCGTGCACGTCACCTGGTCCGAGGTCGCCGAACTCGACGCCGCCGAGTCGGCGGGCACCATCGGCACGCCGCTGCCGGGCCTGCGGGCCTACGTGCTCGACGACCGGTTGCGGCCCGCGCCGATCGGGGTCGCGGGCGAGGTCTACCTCGCGGGCGACCAACTCTCGCGCGGCTACCTCGGCGCGCCCGCGCTGAGTTCGGCGCGGTTCGTGGCCGACCCGTTCGGCGCGAACGGGACCAGGATCTACCGCTCGGGTGACGTCGCGCGCTGGCGGCGGACGCCGCGCGGGTTGGAGCTGTCGTATGTGGGCCGTGCCGATGCCCAGGTGCAGGTGCGCGGTTTCCGCATCGAACTGGGCGAGGTGGAGTCGGCCCTGCTGCGGCATCCGGAGGTGGTGCGGGCCGCGGCCGCGGTGCACCGCCACGAGAGCGGCGTGGACCAGCTGATCGGCTATGTGGTCGGCACGGACGGGCAGTCGGTCGATCCGGCCGAGGTCCGCACCGCCGCGGCCCGGGTGCTGACCAACTACATGGTGCCCTCGGCGATCGTGGTGCTGGACGAACTGCCGCTGACCGTCAACGGCAAACTCGACCGCGCGGCGCTGCCCGCACCGGTCTTCGAGGACGCGGGCGTCGAATTCGTCGCCGCGCGAACCCATTCGGAGCGGGTGATCTGCGAGGTCTACGCCCAAGTGCTCGGCGTCGAGCGGGTGGGCGTCACCGACGGGTTCTTCGACCTGGGCGGCAACTCGCTGCTGGCGGCGACGGTGGTGACCGAGGCGCGCGCCCGCGGCGTGCGGATCTCGCTGCCGTGGATGTTCGACGACGCCACCCCGGGGGCGTTGGCACGGCGCGCCGACGAGTCCGAGGGCGGTTCGGGGTTGCAGGTGCTGCTGCCGCTGCGCGCGGGCGGGACGAAACCGGCGGTGTTCGGCGTGCATCCGGCGGGCGGGTTGGCCTGGTTCTACGGCGGGGTGGTCGAACACCTCGACGCGGACCGTCCCGTCTACGGTTTGCAGGACCCGCACGTGGTCGCGGGCGAGCCCAGCGCGCGATCGGTGGACGAACTGGCCGAGCGGTACGTGGCCGAGATCCGACGGGTGCAACCGAGCGGTCCATACCACCTGCTCGGCTGGTCGCTGGGCGGCGAGATCGCGCACGCGATGGCGGTCCGGTTGCAGCGCGAGGGCGCCGAGGTCGGAATGCTGGCGATCCTGGACAGCTTGGCCGGCGGCGCGGACGTGGATCTCGACGGCGCGGGCGAGGCCGTTCCGGGCGAGCTGATGGCCGATCTGCTCGGCGGGTGGCGTGAGCTGTTCGAGCTCGGCGACGCCGTCACCGCGCAGACCCACGAGCAGGCGTGGGGCGTGATCCGCGATCAGGTCGTCGGCACCGGGATGTTCACCGCCGAGCAGGTCGACCGATTGATGGAGAGCTTCCGGACCGCCGACACCATCGCGGGCGAGTACCGCCCCGCGCTGTTCGACGGCGATCTGGTCTTCTTCACCGCGGGCCGTGACCGCGGCGACCACTACGCCGTCGCGAACAGTTGGCGGCCGCACGTGTCCGGTCGCATCCACAACACCGTGGTCGACGCGCGTCACCTCGAGCTGACCCACCCCGAGGCCCTCGGGGTGATCGGCCCGGTGCTGCAACGGTTCATGATCGGCGCCGAGACCGAATCGATGACCTCGGCGGCGCGGGAGTAGCGCCGGTGCCGGTCGCCCGCCTCAGCTCCGATAGGTGCGGGCGACCAGCGCCGAGCGTAGGTACCACAGCCCCGACGGCTGGGTCGGGTCGAAGCCGGTGAGCTGGCCGATGCGCTTGAGGCGGTAGTCCACGGTGTTGGTGTGCACGTGCAGGACTCGGGCGGTGCGCTGCCGGTTGAGATTGTTGGCGATGTGGCGTTGCAGTGTCTCGAGCAGTTCGGGGTGCGCCTCCAGGGCGTCGAGCAGCGAACCCAGATATTCGCGGCCGGGTCCGGGGCGGGTGAGCTGGTATTCCAGGGCCAGTTCGTCGAACCGGTACAGGCCCGGCACGGCTTCGAGGCGCTGGACCATGTCGAGCAGGTCGTGCGCTTGGTCGGCGGCGTCGGGGATCTGGCTCGGCGTCGCGTCCATCATGGTCGCGGTGATGCCGACCTGTGCGGCCTGGGACAGGTGGGTGACCAGGCCGTCGAGGTCGGCGGCCTCGGGCGCGTCGGCGGGCAGCAGCAGGGTGCCCCCGTCGACGCTGAGCAGCGAGAGCGCCTTGCTGCCGCACTGGGTGGCGAGTTCGGCCTGGACGCGGCGCAGTTTGCGGCGCGCGACGACTTGGCCGTCGACCGCCGGGTTGTGTTCGTCGCGGTGGGCCGGGATCGCCAACGCCACCACCGAGTACACCTCGGCGATGGCGATACCGCATTCGCGCGCCATGGTGGAGGTGCTGTGTCCGCCGAGCAGGGCCGAGGTGAGGGTGTGCACGGCGGTGTGGTGTTCGCCGATGACGGCGCGCAGTTCGCGCACGTAGGCCAGCGAGACGGCGGAGGTGATCTGGTCGAGCATCTCGAGGACGGCCTTCGCGCCGTCGACGAGGTTGTCGTAGTCCTTGATCGAGGCGCCGGAGACGACCAGGTCCAGGCCGATCTTGAAGCCTTCGTGGATCGAGTGGTGGATGGTGTCGATCGGCACCCCTTCGCGAGCCCAGCCCGCCGCGGCGTCCTGGAGGCGCTGCAACTTGGTCGGGATGTCGCGGCCGTCGAGCATGGTCACGGCGAATTCCAGGCAGACCCGGGTGATCGCGGTGACGTCGCCGCTGATCGCGTCGCCGGGTAGAGTGCCGCAGGGCGCCACGTTCGCCACGAAGTGGCCCACCATCTGACGCGAGAGCGTCCGCACGTCCTGTAGTTGCGACGACATCGGCTTCCCCGACAGGGTGAGGCTCGGTCTAGCCGAACTGTCGACGGTCATCGGCCACTCCTTTCCAGCCCCCGACTTTTAGTGTGTAACGCATTCACACTAACTGTCGAGTCGGCGGAACGGACCGAATCGGCGCGTTCTGTGAAATTCCGTGCCGGCTTCCGACGGGCACTTGTGATCGTTCACAGGTCGGGAATTCGCCATTCGCGGTGTGTGCCGATAAGACGCCCGGTATCCAGTTCCGGCGGTACCGGATAGTCGAGAGTATTGCGCGACAACGAAATCGATCGTCGGGCGGTGGGTCGTTGGCGTATTGCCGGCCGATTCGGCGACGGCTTTCTTTTGTGACGCGATAGTAACGGTGCGGTACCGGTAGTATCGCCTCGGCCGGAAATGGCCCCGGGAAGCCGGGGCTTGCCCGGCCCGCGCCGCGTCCTGAATGGTGGGCCAAGGGTCCGCCGAGATGCGCGGCGCGGCGGCAGGCGGTGACGGCGAACGATAGGGGCAGGCGGATGCGACCGGCTCTGAGATGTCTTGTCTGGGAACTGGACAACACCCTGTGGGACGGCGTCGTCTTGGACGCCACCAGTACCGCGCCCAAACCGGAGGCCCTGCGCACCTTGCGCGCGCTGAGCGGTCGCGGGATCTGGCACGCGGTGGCCAGTCGCAGCGACCGCGACAAGACCCTCGACAAGCTCTACCGGCACGGCGTCTACGAGATGTTCTCGGCTCTTGAGATCGGCTGGGGCCCGAAATCCGCGTCCATCCTGCGCATCGCGCGCACGCTCGGGTTGAGCCTGGACGCCATCGCCTTCGTCGACGCCGAACCGGTCGAGCGCGCCGAGGTGGCGCGGGTGCTGCCCCGGGTGCGCTGCTTCGCCGCGCGCAATGTCGACGTCCTGCCGGTCCTGCCGGATTTCGCGACGGTGCCGCGCACCGGCCCCGACCCCACCCCGCCGCTCGGCTTCGCGCGCGTCCCCGCGTTCTGACGGGCTGCCCTGGCAGCACCGAGTCCGCAACGCCCGCAGGGGCGGACGGTGTGCGTCTCAGCGCAGGAGCAGCAGGGCCGACTTCTCGATGCGGTCGGCGATCTCGGAGTAGGAGCCGTAGCCCATGCCCGCGCGCACCAGCGCGCCCGCGTAGAGCAGTTCCAGCGATTCGACGATGTCGGGATCGGGGTCCGGGCTCAGCGCGGTGATGATGCGTTGGCGGATCTCCGCGCCGATCCGCAGGCGCAGGTGTTCGACGTCGGCGTCGCGGCCGAGCAGCGCGCTGGTGACCGCGCCGGACAGTTCCTGTTCGTCGGCGACGAGCAGGGCGATGGCGCGCAGTTCGGCGACCACCCGCACGACCGGGTCCGGGTCGTCGACGACGGGGGAGGGGGAGGCGCTGAGCCGCCGCCAGAAGATCTCGGCGACGAGATGTTCCTTGGAGGAGAAGTAGGTGTAGGCCGTCGCCGTACCCACTCCGGCGGCGGCCGCCACCAGACGAATCGTCATGCCCGCGAAGCCCTCGCGGGCCAGGACCTCCACCGCCGCGCGCGTGAGTTTGTCGACGGTGTCGGCCTGCTTACCGCTCAGGCGGCGGCGCGTGGCCTCGAGGTTGACGGAGTCGGCGTCGGACATGTGTCCGCATCCTACCGGGCGCGGACACGCCCGTCGGACAGGTACCGACCGGGATGTCAGTCCTGGGCGCGCGCGATCGTTCCCGGTCCGACGCCGAGACCGTCACCCAGACCGGTCAGCGCGAGGGCGGCCAGCGGCAGGGCGACGTCGAGGCGTTCGCCGAGACCCAAGGCCAGCGACAGATCCTTCTCGCCCAGATCGCGGACGTGACCGAAGATCGACTGCCAGAAGTCGCCGTCCGCGATGGGCGCGGTGCTCTCGCGCAGCATGATCGCGCCCGCGCCGCCGGTGATCGCGTCGGAGTGGCGCACCACCTTGCCGAGCGCGGTGATGTCCAGACCCGACGCCTCGGCGAGTCGCGACGCCTCGGTGGCCGCGGTGAAGGCGACGAAGTGCAGCAGGTTGCGCGCCAACTTCATCCGCGTCCCCGCACCCACCGGCCCGGCGTGCACGATCAGGTCGGCGAAGGCCGCGAACGGCGCTTCGATGCGCCGGAACGCCGCTTCGGTGCCGCCGACCATGACCGCGAGCCCGCCGCGTTTGGCGCCCTGCGCCCCGCCGCTGACGGGCGCGTCGACGAATTCCACCTCGTGTCCGGCGCACAGCTTCGCCAGTTCTTGGGCGGTGGTGTCGGCGATGGTGGAGTGCACCGCGACGACCGTGCCGGGTTTCGCCGCGCGCAGGATGCCGTCGGGGCCGTCGACCACCGCGCGCACCTGCGCGTCGTCGACCACCGCGATGCTGATGACATCGGAGCGCTCGGCCACCGCGGCGGCCGTGTCGGCCGAATCCGCGCCCGCCTCGGTGTATTTCGCGACGATCTCGGGCCGCATATCGCAGACGGTGAGCCCGCCCGCGCGGCCGACGAGTCGGTCGGCCATCGGCGCGCCCATGTTGCCCAGGCCGATGAAGCCCACGCGGTCGGTCATGACCGGAACACCTGCCCGCCGTCGATGTTGAAGATCTGGCCGGTGACCCAGCTCGCGTCGTCGGAGAGCAGATACAGGCACGCGCCGACCAGATCCTGCGGTGTGCCCATGCGCTTGAGCGGCAGGCGCTGGACCATGTCGGAGACGATCTCGTCGGGTGTGACCGCCTTGGTGGCGTCGGTGTCGATGGGGCCGGGCGCGATGGCGTTGATCCGGATGTTGTTGCCGCCCAACTCGAATGCCAACTGCTGGGTGAGACCGTTGACGCCGACCTTGGCCAGTCCGTAGAAGCTGGAGTAGGTCCAGGCCGCGGTGGAGGACTGGTTGACGATCGAACCGCCCTTCTTGCGCATGTGCGGCCACACCGCGCGGGTGACGTTCAGCGCGCCGTCCATGTTGACGCTCATGAATTTCTTGTAGTAGTCCCACGGTACGGTGAGCAGCAGGTTGAGTTTCATGTCGCCGTAGATGGCGGCGTTGTTGACCACGTGGTCGATGCCGCCGAATTCGGCGACGGTGAATTCGGCCAGCGCGGTCGCGGAGTCCGGGTCGGCGACGTCGACCGAGCCGAATACGGCGTTGCCGCCCGCCGCGACGATCTCGTCGGCGACCGTCTTGCCGCGTTCGGCGTTGAGGTCGGCGACCACGACGTTCGCGCCCTCGGCGGCCAGCGCTCGCGCGTACGCCGCGCCGATGCCCTGGGCGGCGCCGGTGACGATGGCGGATCTTCCCGCGAAACGGGTCATGGGTCGTGCTCCTCTGCGGTGGGTGCGTGGTCGGGATGCGACGTGGTCGGCGAGCTGCCCACGTGAATGGCAACCTGTCTGGACACGTGTACGGAAATATAGGCCCGGACCGTGCCGAGGCGCAAGAACGCGTTTCGGAACCGCCGGTCACCGGCGGGAATCATTGTCGCGACCCGGCGCTGCTGGTACTGTCCAGACACATGTCCAGCATGCTGTCTTTGCGGGGAGGGGTGCGGTAGTGCCCCGCTTCGCCCCCAATCCCGACCGCCGCGTCACCGTCGTCGCGGGCGCGTCCTCCGGCATCGGCGCGGCCACCGCGTCGGCACTGGCCGCACTCGGCCACCCCGTCGCCCTCGGCGCGCGCCGCACCGAGAAATGCGAGGAAGTCGCCGACCGCATTCGCGCGGCGGGCGGGACCGCCTTCGTGCATTTCCTCGACGTCGCCGAGACCGACTCGGTCGACGACTTCGTCACCGCGACCGAGAAAGAACTCGGGCCCGTGGAGATCCTGGTCTCCGGCGCGGGCGATATCGAATTCGGTCTGGTGCACGAGATGACGCCGGACCGATTCCTGGCCCAGGTCGGCGTGCACCTGGCGGGCGCGCACCGGTTGGCCCATCGCGTGCTGCCCGGCATGATCGAGCGACAGCGCGGAGATTTCGTGCTGATCAGTTCCGACTGCGCCGACCATCCGCGCCCGCGCTCGGGCGCCTACAGCGCGGCCAAGGCGGGTCTCGAGGCGATGGCCGAGCAGTTGCGAATGGAGTTGGAGGGCACCGGGGTTCGGGCGTCACTGGTGCGCCCCGGTCCGACGCTGACCGGCATGGGCATGAACTCCACGCCCGAGATCGTCGGCCCGGTGCTCGAGGACTGGAAGAACTGGGGCTTCGCCCGCCACCCGTACATGCTGCGCCCGGACGATCTGGCCGCGGCGGCGGTCGCCGTGGTCGGCGCGCCGCGCGGTGTCCACCTGGTCCTCGTCGAGGTCCAACCGGAAGCGCCGATTCGGCCCCGGGGTGCGGGCTGAGTCCGCGCTCGAACAGGTGAGACGCGCGGTCAGCGGGTGTCGGTGCGTCCGCCGCGCGATGACTTCCCGCGGTGGGTCGCCGCGCGCGGGGCCGGGGGCGAGGCGACGATGCCGCGCGTCATCAGCGGCACGATGGCCGTGCGGACGAACGCGCGCGCGGCCTCGTCGTCGCCGAAATCGACACCGGCCGAGGGCGTGAGCATGAGCGAATGGGCGAACCGTGCGACGATCTCGGCCACCGGTCGCGGGTCGTAGCGGTCGATCGCGCCGCTGTCCTGGGCGGCCTCCAACACGCTGACGATGTAGGAGATGCCCTGGGAGACCAGTTCTTCGCCGCGCACGGTGTAGAACTCGAGCGCCTCGTCGGGTGCGACGGCGAGCATCTGGGTGACCAGCGGGTGGGTGCGGGTCAGGCGCAGCACGTAGAGGACGGTCGCCTCGATCTGCGCTTCGATTCCGGTGGTGGTCGCCACGATCGTGGTGGCCTCGGCCAGTATTCGCTGGATCTCCCGATTCAGGACCGTCTCGATCAGATTGTCCTTACCGGAGAATCGGCGGTAGATCGTGACCCGGTTGATGCCGGATCGGCGGGCGATATCATCGAGACTGCTGCGTCGGATTCCCACTTGCAGAATGCGTTGCAGCGCAGCGTCGAGGATCTTCTCGTCGAGTTCGTCATGCGCTCGCGCCATGAATCGAACATACAGAGACTGTTTCATTGGGTCAAAAAGTCCCGAACAATCTCCGCGCTTCGTTATCGCATCGTTTCCGGCCTTCCGAAAACACCGCGGCGCACTCCCGGTCGTGCGGAGTGCGCCGCGGTGGCGTACGGCGGTCGCCAAACCCGATGCGGGCGCGGCGAACCGGAGGATCAGGCCGTGCTGGCGTCGCTCGCGCGGATCTCCACGATCGGCAGCGACAGCGCGGCGGGGGAGTGCGCGGGCACGACCGGCGCGGCGGGCGCCACCGGCGAGATGCGCTGGTATCCGGCCTCCTGCGGCGGCCGGGTGTCGCGCTCGCCCTTGTTCGGCCAGTACGCGGCCGCCCGCTCGGCCTGCGCGGTGATGGTCAGCGAGGGATTGACGCCCAGGTTCGCCGAAACCGCCGCCCCGTCGACCACGCTGAGCGTCGGATAGCCGAACACCCGGTGGTAGGGGTCGATCACACCGTGCTCGGCGTCCGCGCCGATCGCCGCCCCGCCCAGGAAGTGCGCGGTCAACGGGATGTTGAAGATCTCGCCCCAACTGCCGCCCGCGATGCCGCCGATCCGGTCGGCCACCTTGCGGGTGACCTCGTTGCCCACCGGGATCCAGGTCGGATTCGGTTCGCCGTGACCTTGTCGGCTGGTCAGGCGACGCCCGAACACCCGCCGCTTGGTGTAGGTGGTGATGGAGTTGTCCAAGTTCTGCATCACCAGCGAGATGATGGTGCGCTCGCTCCAATTCCTGGTGCTCAGGAAGCTGACCAGGTTCAGCGGGTGACGCAGCACCAGCAGCAGGAAGCGCAGCCAGCGCGGAATCCGGCCGCCGCCGTCGACCATGAGCGTCTGCAACAGGCCCATCGCGTTGGAGCCCTTGCCGTAGCGCACGGGTTCGATGTGGGTGTCCGGGGTCGGGTGAATCGAGGAGGTGATCGCGACGCCCTTGGTGAAATCGACGCCGGGGGTGACCTTCTTGGTGGCCGCGCCGACGATCGACTCCGAATTGGTGCGGGTCAGCACGCCCAGTCGATCCGACAGTTTCGGCAGCGCGCCCTGATCGCGCATCCGGAACAACAGTTTCTGGGTGCCGAGCGTGCCCGCCGCCAGCACCACGTGGCCCGCGGTGTAGGTGCGCGGCTTCTTGCGCACGACCGACCCCGTGCGCACGGTCGAAACATCCCAGGCGCCGTCCGGCAGCGGCCGCAGACCCGTCGCGGTGGTCATCGGAATCACCTGCGCCCCGGCCTTTTCGGCGAGGTAGAGATAATTCTTGACCAACGTGTTCTTCGCGCCGTACTTGCAGCCCACCATGCAGTCGCCGCATTCCACGCATCCGGTGCGCTCGGGCCCGACGCCGCCGAAGTACGGATCGGGCACCGTCTCGCCCGGTTCACCGAAGAACACCCCGACCGGCGTCTGGACGAAGGTGTCGCCGACGCCCATGTCGTCGGCCACCTTCTTGAAGACCTCGTCGGCCGGGGTCATGTGCGGGTTGCGCACCACACCCAGCATCTTGGTGGCCTGGTCGTAGTACGGGGTGAGCTCCTCGCGCCAATCGGTGATCTCACGCCACTGCGGGTCGCGGAAGAACGGCTCCGGCGGCACATACAGCGTGTTCGCGTAGTTCAACGATCCGCCGCCGACGCCCGCGCCGCCCAGGATCAGCACATCGCGCAACAGGTGGATGCGCTGGATTCCGTAACACCCCAGCGCGGGCGCCCATAGGAACTTGCGCAGATCCCAACTGGTGCGCGGCAATTCGTCGTCGGCGAAGCGCTGCCCGGCCTCCAGGATCCCGACCCGGTACCCCTTCTCCACCAAGCGCAGCGCGGTGACGCTGCCGCCGAACCCGGATCCGACGATCAGCACGTCGAAATCCGTCGTCCGCTGGTCCATGGGCGCTCCTCACGTTCTGTTCTGCGCGTGACCTGGGTAACACTACTCCCCGGTAGCTTAGCCGGACCCGATCGGATAACTGTCACCGGCCGTCACCAACACTAGTCGAGAGCGCTGCTCGCCCGAGGTGGCATCGCTCGCTTCCGTGCGCCCTCACGAAAGCGGTGATCCTTACTCGGTGTCACGCGGTCGCCAACAGATCCACCAGGGCGACCGCCTCGGGCAGCGTCCACGTCGCGGCTTCGTCGGCGAGTAGCCGTTCCCACGACGGCGCTCCGGCCTCGGCGCGGGCCGAGGCGTCGGCGCGGACCTTCACCGCGAGCATGCCGATCCGCAGGAGGACCGGGACGTCGAGATGGCGGGCGGCGACCACGGCCTCACCGGCGGCGGCCGCCGCCGCGGTCTTCGACAGACTGATGGCCCCGGCCGCGGCGTGCGCGGCGAGCAGCATCTCGGTGTGCTTGGCCGCCGCCGCGGTCGTCAGGCGCGCGGTGCCACGTGAGCGGTAGGCCGCGAGATGGGTGTGGGTGCGGACCACGACCTCGGTGGCGAGCATCCCCAGTCCCGGGGTCAACAGTCCGGAGCGAAGATTCAAGCCGTCGCCGGAGTTCGTCCCGGCGTAGGCGTCGTTGGCGAATTCGCGCAGTTCGGGGTTCGGCATCTCGCACAGCAGTGTCCAGCCCGGCAACGGCAGGCTCATCGTCGTGACGAAATCGGCGGCCCAGTGTTTGAGCAGCAGCGCCACCGCGTGGTGCGGGTCGGGCGCTGCCGCGAACGGCAGACCGGAGCGGGTCCGCGTCACCTGTTCGAGCACTCGCTGTCCGTCGTCCCACCAGGAGCCCTCGAAGGTTCCGGTGCGGATCTGGCCGAGGGCGGCGAAGAATCTGCCGATATCGTGGCCGGCGGAGCGGACGCGATGTGCGGGACCGCCGAACCGCGGTCCGGTGTGATCGATGGGCAGGCGGGCGGTTTCGCGCTCCAATCGGCGTAGCAAGTCGGTTTTCTTCAACAGGGACAAGCCGTGGAGCACAGCGGAGTCCACCTGGTTGTCGTAGAGGTTTCCGAGCGCGCCGATGAGCCCCGAGAGTCCGACCACGACCAGATCGCCGCCGTCCCAAGGAAGACGTTGCGCTGCTCGCCAGCTGGGGGACGACACGGTGGTCCGGCTCGTCCGACAGCGCCGACGCGGCGATGGCCTCGATGGCGTCGAGGTCACGGACGAGGAAGTCCAGATTGTCGACGTAGTCGTCATCGATCGGGGAAGTCCGGTCGTCGCCGCCGACGCTCACGCGGCGTCCTCGAGGTCGTCGGCGAGCACGGCGACGCCCTCGGCCAGGGTCTCGACGGTCTTCTTCTCGCCCTCGAGCTCCTCGAGTTCGGCGAGCAGGGCCTGGAGCTCATCGTTCTCGGGACCGGTGACACGTTCCTTGAGCCGGTCGGCGACGCCGCGGAAGCGAACGACGCGATCTTCGGCCGCCGAGCGTTGCTCCCGTTCCGCGTTCACCTCCGCCTGCTTGGTCTCGACCTGTGCGCGCAGATCCTCGATGCGCTCCGCGAGAGTCACGACGGTCTTGCCCAAGCTGGTGACGCGCTCGCGAAGGCTGACGATGACGGCCTTGGCGGCCTCTTCGTTCCCGTCGATGTCGCGGAGTACCAGTTGGGTGACGACATGGAGTCGGATGGCGTCGGCAGCGACTCGTGCCGCCGTGAATCCGGTGGCTTTGCCGGCGAGGGTGATGGCTCCGGCTCCCGCCGCGCCGCTGAACCCGGTGATGAGGGCGGCGCCGCCGGCCATGCCGAGTCCGCCCGCCGCTATGGAGCCGCCGCCCAGCGCGGCCAGGCCCGCGGAAGTCGCGACCGCGCCGGAGTATCCGAGCACCAGTGCGCCGTAGGCGCCCGCGACCGCCTCGCCACGACCGAGGAGATCTCCGGGCCCGCGGATTCGAGCGACTCGAGATTCGGAGACTCGCCGTCGGTGACGATCCGGCGCACCGCGTCCGCGACGGCGGGTGACCAGTCGTCCTGGTCGCGGTGGCCGAGGGTGGCGATCACGTTGTCGCGGAAGGTGTTGCGGATTTCGCGCTTGGCAGCGAGGTGCTTGCCCTTCGACGCGGCGATGTCGCGCTGCATCATTCGGTACTGCCAAGCCGTGAGGACGAAATCCTCATCGGGGGAGAGTTCGAGCTTCTTCTGCACCTGCACCGCGTCCATGCGCGTGACATTAGCCGCAAAAGTGCTAGGGGACAGTGATTCCGGGCGAGCGGACCGCCGCGCAGGCGCACCACGCGGCAGTCGCCCGCGCCTGCGGGCTGTCCCGTGACCCTCGGCGGCGCGATGGCCACGCCGCCTTGCGCGTCGGACCTACGACCCGCCGGACATCCCGGCTTTGCTCGACCCGCCGCTATCCTTCGCTGCCGGTCGCTGCCGGTCGCTGCCGGTCGCTGCCGGTCGCTGCCGGTCGCTGCCGGTCGCTGCTACGCGCTGATGCCCGGTACCCTGCCGTCCGAGATCGGCGCTCTCTGGAGTTGACATTGCTCTCGTTCGCGAGCAGGGTGACGTCATGCCGACGACTCCCCGCGCCCGCGCCCGCGCGCAGACCATGCAGGACATCGTGCGGATCGGGCGGGAGCATCTGGCCAGTGAGGGGGCGGCGGCGTTGTCGCTGCGCGCGGTGGCGCGGGATCTGGGGGTGGTGTCCTCGGCGGTGTACCGGTATGTCAGCAGTCGCGACGAATTGCTGACACTGCTGGTGGTGGACGGGTACACGGCGTTGGGTGATGCGGTGGACGCGGCGCTGGCGGGGGCGTCCGAGGAGCCGGCGGAGCGGTTCCGTGTGCTCGGGCGGGCGGTGCTGGGGTGGGCGCGGGCCGAGCCGTCGCGGTACGGATTGTTGTTCGGCACACCGGTTCCCGGCTATGACGCGCCCGCCGAGCAGACGGTCGTGCCGGGCACGCGGGTGGTGATCGCGATGCAGGAGATCTTCGCGCGCGGCTACGAGCGCGGCCTGCTGACGCCGCCCGCGCGGCCGCTGCGGGTGAGTTCCCCGCTGTCGGCGAATTTCGCGGCGATCGCCGAGCAGTTGGGGTTGACGATGCCGGACTGGCTGGTGGTGCGCGGGGTGACGGCGTGGCCCGCGTTGTTCGGTGCGGTCAGTTTCGACGTGTTCGATCAGTACGGGGCGGAGACGTTCGCCGATCGGGACGAGGTGTTCGAGCTGCAACTCGACGAGATCCTGCGGCTGGTCGGGTTCGGTCTCGAATCCTGAAGCGGTGTGGTGGCTGTCGCCGCCCGGGGTATTGTGTGGGACCGAGAGTCCCATATACTCTGATGTGGTGCGCGTCGCAGCGCACCGCCGACATCTGTCGGCCGGAACGAGGAGGCACCGATGACGCTGTCCGAATCGGCTCGCACCAGCCTGTACGACGACGCCTACCGCGAGACGCTGGCGACCCTGTCCGACGGCTCGGTGCACCGCAGGTTCGACCCATACCTCGACATCGACTGGGACGGTCCGGAATTCGCGATCGACCCGGACGACCCTCGCTGGGTGCTGTCCCCGGAGTACGACCCGCTCGGCGCGACCGCGTGGTACCGGGCCCTGCCGCTGGAGCGCCGGGTGCAGATCGGGCGGTGGCGGGTCACCAATGTCGTCAAGGTGGGCGCGGCCTTCGAGAGCGTGCTGATCCGCGGGATGATGCAGTACATCATGCGCCTGCCCAACGGCGCGCCCGAGTTCCGCTACTGCCTGCACGAGATGACCGAAGAGTGCAACCACATCCAGATGTTCCAGGAACTGGTGAACCGGGTGGGAGTGGACGTGCCCGGTATGCGGCCGCTGTTCCGCGCGCTCTCGCCGTTCATCGGGGTCGCGGGCGGCTACGCGCCGGTCATCCTGTTCATCGGCATCCTCGGCGGTGAGGAACCGATCGACCACTACCAGAAAGCGGTCATTCGCGACGGCGGCAACATTCCGCCCGCGGTGCTGCGCACGATGGAGATCCACATCGCCGAGGAGGCGCGCCACATCTCCTTCGCCCACGAATTCCTGGCCGCGCACCTGCGGTTGATGGGCGGTCCGGGGCGGATGGCGGCGGCGTTGGCCTTCCCGATCGTCATGCGGTGGCTGGCGGGGGAGATCATGACCCCGCCGAAATCCTTCGCCGAACGCTTCGACATCCCCGAGCGGGTCATGCGTGAGGCGTTCTGGGACGGTCCGGTCCAGCGCCGCATCCTCGCCGGCTATTTCGGCGATATGCGCACGCTGGCAGCGGATCTGGGGCTGATGAACCCGATCGCGAAGCGGCTGTGGTCGGCGCTGGGCGTCGACGGCGACCACTCGCGCTACCGCAGCGAACCCGAACGCAGGCTCGGCTCGGTGGCCTGAGCGCTCACCGCCGCGGCGCGGCCAGGCGTTCGATCAGGGTCAGCAGCGGTTGGTCCGGGTCGAGGTCGATGCCGTGTCCGCGGGCCACGCCGTCGAGCACGCTCCAGGCGTAGCCGGCCAGTTCGGCCACCAGGCGGTCGCGGTCCATGCACGGATTCGGGTCGCGCGCCCAGCGGGTGACCGTGGCCTCGACCATGGCCACGATGGAGAAGGTCATCGTGTCGATGACCGGTTCATCGACCACGCCGACCACCCCGGCCAACCCCGTGACCAGCAGTCGGGTCCGCGCGGCGATACCGGTCTGGAGGCTGCGCAGCGCGTCGACCTCGTCGGGGTCGCCCAGGGCGGGCCCGCGCCGCAGGAATTCGTGCCGGCGGGGATGGCGGTCGATCCAGTCGACCACCGCGCCGACCGTACGGTCGAGGATGACGTGGATCGAGCCGTCGGTGACGTCGAGTGCGGCGTCGAGGGTGTCGGTGAACTGTTCGCAGATCGCCGTCCTGGTGTGCCGGTCGAGGTCGTCGCGACCGGAGAACTGGCGGTACACCACGGATTTGGAGAGTCCGGCCCGCTCGGTGAGCCGGGCCATCGGCACGTCGGTGCCGTGCTCGCCCTCCTCGATCAGATCGATCATCGCCCGCACGATCCGCTCACGCCGCTCGTCGTTGTGCGGCTGCCAGCGCCTGCTGCGGCCCTCGAGGGGCCGCGAGGTCGGCGACGGGTGGCTGGGCACCCGGCCGAGTCTAGAACATCCGCGCCCCGGATCGTCGTCTTCGGGCGGGCCGGGGTCGCGGCGGGCACGCGGGTGCGGCGGGTCTCGAATCGGTTGAGCGCGGCCCGAATTCGGTCCGATCGCGACCGTCACCGGCGTCCCGGAACGAAACCGGAGCGCCGCGACGAGGTTCCGTGCGGGGCCGCTACCTGCGAACTCACGCTTTCCGGGCGTTCTGGACGCCTCCGCCGGATCACGCGGCGGCAACGGATTTCGACCCCGCGGAGTACCCCGGCGTGGGCGATGACATACTTCTGATTCCGAGCTGAACGCGAGCGTTCGGCGCTCGCGCGCTATTCTGCTGACAGCATCGCGGAAAATCATCGAAGACAGTGCTGAATATGACACGAGGGGGCTTCCAATGGCCGAGAAGGTAACTGTCACCCTGGTCGACGACTTCGACGGAACTTCGATCGCCGACGAAACCGTTCAATTCTCCCTGGATGGGGTCGATTACGAAATCGACCTGTCTGCCCCCAACGCGACCGAACTCCGCCATTCGCTGGCGCCGTGGGTCGGAAAGGCGCGGCGCACCGGGGGGAGGACCAAACGTTCGTTGATCACGAAGTCGGCGTCGGCGGCGGACCGGGAACGCAGCGCGATCATTCGCGATTGGGCGCGGCAGAACGGTCATCCGGTATCGGCGCGCGGTCGGGTCGCCTCCGGTGTGGTGGAGGCCTACGAACGCGCCACGGCCTGAGTTCGCTGGGATACCTCACAATCGGGATTCGCCGCCCTTCGGGGGTTTGCCCGAGTCGGATCGTCACGCGGTTCGCCCCGGCATTCGGACACTAGCGTCGGTGGCGACGTCCGGTGACGAAAGAGGAGTGCCATGGACACCGAGGGCCGGTGGAATCCCGAGTGGCGTGCGCTCCCGCCGCGCGGACTGTTGGGCCGCGCCGGGTCGGAATTCCGCCTCGCGTTGCGCGAGGCCCTGTCCAAGGCCATCGCGCTGCTCGACGATCTGGACGAATCAGCGCTGGTCCTGGCGAGATTGGAGTTCGCCGTGGCGCAGCGCGCCCGCGAGGGTGTTCCGATCGAGGCGGTGCTGCGGGTCGTGCACGACAGTGTGCGACCCTACGCGGATCGCTGCGGCGGGGCAGGCGCCCGGCCCGCGGATCGGCGGGTCCGGACGCCCGAGGTGCGTGAGGTGCTGGAATTGCTGACCGCCACCGTCGACCGCGCCTACGGAAAGCCGACCAGCGGTATGGAATGACGCCGGATTTCAGGACCGGCGATAACTGCGCGCCACCAGCGCGGACCGCAGGTACCACAAACCGGAGGGTTGGGTGGGGTCGAATCCGATCAACGTCCCAATTCTTTTGAGCCGGTAATCAATGGTGTTGGTGTGCACGTGCATGAGCCGCGCGGTGCGCTGCCGGTTCAGGTTGTTGCCGATGTGCAGGCGCAGCGTCTCGAGCAGATCGGGATGATCGTCGAGCGGATCGAGCAGTGCGCCGAGGTATTCCCGGCCCGGCCCCGGACGGGTCAGCTGGTATTCCAGGGCCATATCGTCGAAACGGTACAGGCCGCTCTCACAGCGCAGTCGCCGCACCATATCCAGCAATTCGTGCGCCTGCTCGGCGGCCTGGGGAATCCGGTCCGCCGCCGCGTCCACCACCGTCGCGGTGATCGGCGCGCGGGCCGCCTCCGACAACTCGGCGACCAGAGTTTCCAATGCCTCGTGGCCGAACTTCCCGCCCGGCACCAGAATGGTCCCGCCGTGCCGATCGAACAACGCCAGCGGATGACGGTGTGTACTCGCCAATCGGGCCTGGATCCGGTGCGCGGTGCGTCGCGCCTGCGTCGCGGCGTCGGCGCGCGGATCGCGCTCCTCCGGCGTCGTGGGCACCCACAGCGCGAGCACGGCGTAGGCGTCGGCGATCTCCACCCCGCATTCGCGGGCCATCGTGGCCGAATTGTGGCCGCTGAGCAACGCCGCGGTCAGGGTGTGCAGCGCGGTGTGCTGTTCGGCGCCCACCGCGCGCAGTTCCCGGACGTAGCCGACCGAGATGGCCGAGATCATCGTGTCGAGGATCTCCACGGCGAGGCGGGTGCCGTCGACCAGGTGGTCGGTGGCCTTCGCGTGCCCGACCATGAGGTCCAGGCCGAGGGTGAACCCTTCGTGCACGGCGTTCTGCACCGTGTCGATCGGGATGCCCTCGCGCGCCCAGCCCGCGGCGGCGAGTTCGAGTTGTCGGGTCTTGTCCGCGATGTCGTGGCCGTCGAGCATGCTCACGGCCAGTTGCAGACAGACCCGGGTGACGTTGCCGACGTCGCTGTCCGCGTCACCCGGCAGCGCCCCGTGGGGAACCATCTCGGTCACGCGGCCGACCACTTGCCTGGTCAGCATTCGGACGTCACGCAGCGAGGCGGACGAGACCTGGCCCGGGAGGGGCAGGCCCGTTCGACCGACATCGTCGACGGTCATGATTCTCCTTCGTGCGGGATCCAGACCCTGCCGGGCCACGCTATCCCCGGGATGCCCGACCTCGGCGACGATTCGCGCCGGGCTGTCGAAGCGACGACGGGGAGTACGGTCGGCGTTGTGAGGGCTCACACGAATTCGGTCGCGCCCGGGTGGGTAAGCACGATTCCGACGCCGCGACGCCTGGTGGGCGAGTAAGGCGGGCGCGCGGCGTCCGAACCGAACGACGATCCGGAATCCGGAGGTATGCGATGTCGAAAATTCTGTTCGTCCTGACCGGGGCCGACCATTGGACGCTCGCGGACGGGACGAAACACCCGACGGGGTACTGGGCAGAGGAAGTGGTCGCCCCTTATCTGGCCTTCACCGAGGCGGGCCACGAGGTGGTGGTGGCCACGCCGGGCGGGGTGACCCCGACGGTGGACCAGGCGAGTTTGGCCGCCGACGCCAACGGCGGCGCGGAGAACGCGAAGCGGATCGCCGCCGCGTTGAAGTCGGCGGGTGAGTTGAACCGGCCGATCCGCCTCGAGGACGTCGACCTGGACGACTACGCGGCGGTCTACTACCCGGGCGGCCACGGCCCGATGGAGGATCTGGCGGTCGACGCGACCTCCGGCGCGCTGCTCACCGCGGCGCTGGCCTCGGGCAAGCCGCTCGGCGTGGTCTGCCACGGTCCGGCGGCGCTGCTGGCCACCGTCGACGGCGCGGGCGCCAGTCCGTTCGCCGGCTACCGGATCACCGCGTTCACCAATGCCGAGGAGCGGCAGGCGGGGTTGGCGGACAAGGCGAAGTGGCTGTTGCAGGATCGGCTCGCCGACCTGGGCGTCGAATTCGGCGAAGGGGAGCCGTGGGCGCCCAACGTGGTGGTCGACCGTAATCTCTTCACCGGCCAGAATCCGGCGTCCTCGGGCCCGCTGGCCGCCGACATCCTGCGCGCGCTGGGCTGAGTGGGTGTGGCGGCGGCCCCGATTCGAAGGGGAGGATCCGGGGCCGCCGCAGGGGATATCGGCGCGCGACCCCGTCGGGTTAACAGCGCGCGTCCCGGTCGATCGGCACATCGGTACCGGAGTTTGCTACCTTGAACGCCGTTCAAGTGTGACGGTGGAAGGTGATCATGGACGGCGTCGAGAACCCGCGTGTACGGCGGGTCGCGTTCACCGGGCGGGATATGGCGCAGGTCGCCGTCTTCGCGGCGCTCATCGCCGCGCTCGGCCTGCCCGGTGCCATCACGGTCGGATTCAGCGGTGTGCCCATCACGGTCCAGACCCTCGGCGTCATCCTCGCGGGCGCCGTCCTCGGGCCGCGCAAAGGCACCGCGGCGGTCGTGGTCTTCCTGGCGTTGACCCTGATCGGCCTGCCGCTGCTCTCGGGCGGACGCACCGGACTGACCGCCCTGGCCGGACCGAGCGCGGGCTATCTGATCGGCTGGATCCCGGCCGCGTGCGTCATCGGCCTGCTCACCGTCCGCATCCTGCCCAAGTACCCGGTGGCGCTCGGTCTGCTGATCAACGCGTTCGGCGGCATCCCGGTCATCTACCTGTTCGGCACCCTCGGCCTGCTGCTGCGCACCGACCTCGGTCTGCGCGAGGCCATCACCACCAACGGCGCCTTCATCCCCGGCGACCTGGCGAAGGTCGTCGTGGCGACCGTGGTGGCCAAGGGGGTACACCGCGCCTACCCCGGTGTCATCGGTGGTTGATCCGCTCCGCGCCGATCCCGGCGACCGGCCCGCTCTCGACCTCGGCGGTGAGCGCTACAGCTACGCCGAACTCGATCGCGCCGTGGACGCGTGCAACCGCGATCTCGCCGGGCACACCCGCTACGACGCCTCGGCGCTGCCGCCCGCGCGGGCCCTGATCCGTGTCTGCGCCGCCGCGCGCCGGGGTGTGCCCGTGCACGTCGAGAACCCCGACTGCCGCCCGGTGCGCACCGAGGTCCCGGACGGCGCGTTCCTGCTGGTGGCGACCTCAGGATCGACCGGGACGCCGCGGGCGCTGGCCCGCACCGCGGCCTCGTGGTACGACAGCTTCCCGGCCTTCGGCGCGCTCACCGGCGTCACCCCGCGCGACCGCGTCCTGCTGACCGGACCGCTGCACGCCACCATGCACCTGTTCGGCGCGCTGCACGCGCTGTGGAGCGGCGCGTGCGTCACGGACGATCCCGCCGGGGCGACTGTCGCCCACGCGGTGCCGGCGGTCCTGCGCGACGTGGTCGCCGCCGCACCCCGCTTGCGAACCGCGATCGTGGCCGGGATCGCCCTGGACGACGGCGCGGTCGCCGCGGCGGGCGGGGTCGAGATCATCGAGTACTACGGTTCGGCGGAGGTGTCGCTGGTGGCCGCGCGCCGCGTGCCCGAGGCGTTGCGCGTGCTCGACGGGGTGCGCGTGGACGTCCGCGACGGACTGCTGCACGTCGACTCCCCGTACACCGTCCTGGGCGGCCCGCGCTGGTATCCGGTCGGCGATCTGGCCGAAGTGCGCGCCGACGGCGAACTGGTCGTGCGCGGGCGCGGCGACGGCGTCATCAACGTCGGCGGGACCACGGTCGTCGCGGAGGACGTCGAACGGGTCCTGGGCGGGGTGCGCGGCGTCGTGGCCGTCGCGGTGCTCGGCGCGCCGCACGCGGTCTTCGGCGAGATCGTCACCGCCGCCGTGGAACTCGACGATTCCGCGCCACTGGCCGAGGTGCGCGCGCGAGCCAGGTCCTTGCTGACCAAGGAGGCCGTCCCGCGCCGCTGGGTCACCCTGCCCGCACTGCCGCGCACCGCCTCGGGCAAGGTCGCCCGCGGCCGACTCCGGACGATGCTCGCGTGACCGGCGCGCCGGTGCTGGTGGCGGGGCGGCGCACCCCGATCGGCAACGCGGGCCACGGATTCGCCGACCTGACCGTCACCGATCTGGCCGCGCCGGTGCTGAGCGCCGTGCTCGCCGAGGTGCGCGCGGGCGGGATCGAGGACGAGGTCGACGACGTAGTGTTGGGCAACTGCCTCGGCCCCGGCGGTGATCCGGCGCGGGTGGCGGCGCTGCGCGCCGGACTCGGCACGCACATCCCGGGCGTGACCGTCGACCGGCAGTGCGGGTCCGGCCTCGACGCCGTGTTGCAGGCGGCCCTGCGCGTGCGCGCCGGACAGGACACACTGCTGCTCGCGGGCGGCGTGGAATCGGCCAGCACCGCGCCGTGGCGATTCTGGCCCCCGACCGGCGACGCCGACCCGGTCCGCTACACCAGGGCCCCGTTCGCCCCGCCCGAGTTCCCCGATCCCGACATGGGTGTGGCCGCCGACGACCTCGCCCGCCTGCGCGGCATCGACCGCGGGCGTCAGGACGAGTACGCGGCCCGTTCGCACGCCTTGGCGGCTGCCGCCGATTTCTCCGCTGAGATCGTGCCGATCGGTTCGATCGCGCGCGACCAGCGGATCCGGGCGGGAATGACGGTCGAACGTCTGGCCCGCCTGCGCCCGAGTTTCGGCGCGGACGGCACCGCGACGGCGGGCAACTCCTGCGGGATCTCCGACGGCGCGGCCGTGCTCGCGGTGACCACCGCCGAGCGCGCGGCGGGGATGCCCGCGCTGCGGGTGCTCGGCGGGGCCGTCGCGGGGTCGGACCCGGCCCTGCCCGGCCTCGGTCCGGTCGAGGCGATCCGAAAAGTGCTGCACCGCACGGGCGTCGGGGTCGCCGATCTCGGCGTCGTGGAGATCACCGAGGCGTTCGCCTCCGTGGTGCTCGCGGTCGCCGACGACCTCGCGATCGACCCGTCGCGGATCTGCCCGCAGGGCGGCGCGATCGCGATGGGCCATCCCTGGGGCGCGTCCGGGGCGATCCTGCTGGTGCGTCTGGCGCATCGGATGGCCCGCGCGGACGGGCCGGAACTCGGCTTGGCCGCCTGCGCGATCGGCGGCGGACAGGGGATCGCGATGATCGTGGAGCGGGTGTCGTGAGCGAGATCGTCTTCACCGGGGTCGCCCACCGCTACGGCGAACGGGAAGTGCTGCGCGGCATCGATCTCACGCTGACCGAGCGGCGGATCGGGATCATCGGCGCGAACGGTTCCGGCAAATCCACGCTGGCCCGCATGATCAACGGCCTGCTCGAACCCACCGCGGGCACGGTCACCGTCGACGGGGTCGACGCCGCGCGCAAAGGCGCGCAGGTGCGGCGGCACGTCGGCTTCGTCTTCACCGACCCCGACACCCAGATCGTGATGCCCACCGTCGGTGAGGATCTGGCGTTCTCGTTGCGCCGCAGCGGACTCCGGCGCGACGAGATCGCCGCGCGCGTCACCGAGATCCTGGAGCGATTCGGTCTGACCGAGCACGCCGACCATCCCGCGCACCTGCTCTCGGGCGGGCAGAAGCAGTTGCTCGCGCTCGGCGCGGTCCTGATCCGGCGTCCGTCGGTGATCGTCGCCGACGAGCCGACCACGCTGCTGGATCTGCGCAACGCGCGGGTGGTCGCGCGGGCGCTGGACGCGGTCGACCAGCAGGTCATCGTGGTGACCCACCAATTGGCGCTGCTGGAATCCTTCGACCGCGTCGTGGTCGTGGACGACGGCGCGATCGCCTTCGACGGCACGCCGGCCGACGCCGTCCCCGCCTACCGCGAGTCGGTCGAATGATCGGCCTCTACCGGCCCGGGAATTCGGTGCTGCACCGTCTGCCCGCCGGGGTGAAACTGCTGCTGCTGTTCCTGACGATCATCGCCGCGACGGTCTTCGCGCGCACGCCGTGGACGGTCGGTGCGGTCGGTCTGGTCGTGGTCGCGCTGTTCGCCGTCGCGGGCATCCCGTGGCGGGTCGCGCTGGCGCAATTGCGACCGGTGGTGTGGATGTTGGCGGTGATCGCGGTCTTCCAGGTGCTGCTGACCTCGCCCGCACGCGCCGCGGTGGTGTGCGGGGTGCTGCTGATCTCGGTGGCGTGCGCGGCCCTGGTCACCCTCACCACCCGGGTCACCGACATGCTCGACGCCGTGACCCGCGCGCTCGGCCCCACCCGCCGCTTCGGTGTGGACCCCGAACGGATCGGGTTGCTGCTGGCGCTGGCGATCCGCTGCGTCCCCCTGCTGGCGACCATCGTCCACGAAGTCGCCGAGGCCCGGCGGGCGCGCGGCCTGGAATGGTCGATGACGGCGCTGGTCACCCCCGTCCTGGTGCGTTCGCTGCGCACCGCCGACGCCATGGGCGAAGCCCTGGCCGCCCGCGGAGTCGACGATGACTGACCTGCTCACCGACCGGATCGCCGCCCGCGTCGACAGCGATCCCGCCGCCACGGCGGTGCTCGCCGCCGACGAGCGAGTGGACTACGGCGAGTTCTGGACCAGGGTCAGCCGCACCGCCGCGGGACTGCGCGGGATGCGGCGGGTCGCGGTGCTGCCGAGTTCCGACGTCGAATCCCTGGTGGCGGTCACCGCCGCCATGCGGACGGGCGTCAGCGTGGTGCTGCTGCACCGACATCTGCTGCCCGCCCAATTGGCGCGGGTGCTGGAACTCGCGCGGCCGGGCGCGGTGGTCGCCGCCGAACGTCAGCATCGCCGACTGCGCCGACTCGGCTGCGAAACCCCCTGCACCATCGCGGATCTCGCCGCCGACGGCCCCCACGCGACGGCCTGTCCCGAGGATGAGCTGCTGGTCGGGGTGACCTCGGGCACCACCGGCGAGCCCAAGCTGTTCGTCCGTGACCAACGCTCCTGGGCCACCACCCTGGACCGCTCGGACCGGACCTTCGACATCGCGGCGGGCGACCGAGTCGGCGTGCCGGGCGTCCTGGACCACACCCATTTCCTCTACGGCGCGCTGCACGCGCTGACCCGCGGCGCGACCGCCGACCTGCGCCCGCTGCCGCAGGCCATGGACGAGCACACCACCCATCTCTACACCGTCCCGACCCTCGCCTGGGACCTCGTGCGGGCGGGCGTCGGGCCGTTCCCCGGGGTGCGCGGCGTGCTGTCCTCGGCGGCGCGCTGGCCCGTGGCGGGACGACGCGCGCTGCGCGAGGTGCTGCCCGCGGCCGACCTCGTCCACTTCTACGGCGCGTCCGAACTCAGCTTCGTCTCCTTCGACCGCGGTGTCGACACCGCCGACGAGCACGCGGCGGGAACGCTGTTCGACGGCGTCGAGGCGCGGATCAGCGACGGTGTCGTCCACGTGCGCAGCGATATGCTCTTCGCCGGTTACCTCACCGAGGGCGGTCTCACCGGCGGCCCGGTGGACGGCTGGATGACCGTGGGCGACCGCGGCCGCCTCGACGGCGACCGACTCACCCTGTTCGGTCGCGCGAGCGAGATGCTCATCCGCGGCGGGCTCAACGTCGAACCGGCCGCGGTCGAGACCGCGCTGACCGCCCTGCCCGGCATCGCCGAAGCCGCCTGCGTCGGCCTGCCTGACCCGCGCATGGGGCACGTGCCGGTGGCCGCCGTCGTCCTCGGCGCGAATCCGCCTGCCACGAGCGAGATCTGGGCGCACCTGCGGGCGAGCGTGCCGAGCCCGAGCATGCCCGTGCGACTGCTCGTCCTGTCGAGTCTGCCGCGCACTCCGCGCGGCAAACTCGACACGGCCGAAATGACGAAACTGTTCACGGCCGAAGGAGATTCGAGGCCCTGACCGTCACCGCCCCAGCGGGGTGGTGGGGGTGAACACCACCGGCAGCGCCGTGAGCGCCCGGTGGAACGGGCCCGGCCGCCACTGCGGCGGACCGTCGCCGCGGTCGATCCGCATCTCGGGCAGCACGTCGAGCAGTTGGTCGATCGCCGACTGCGCGATCAGATAGGACAGCGACTGCGCCGGGCAGGCGTGCGGGCCGACGCCCCAGGCCAGATGGGAGCGGTTGCCGGTCAGATCACCCGTCCGGATCGCCGGATCGTTGTTGCAGGCCGCCATGCTGATGACCACCGGTTGGTGGGCGGGCAACCACACGTCGTCGATGAGGATCGGCTGTTTCGGGTAGGTGATCAGCAGATTCGCCAGCGGCGGGTCGTTGAACAGCACCTCGTCCAACGCGTCGCGCGAGGACAGATTGCCCGCCACGACGCTGCCGCCGAAGCGGTCGTCGGTGAGGATGAGTTGCAGCGTGTTGACGATCAGGTTGAGTTGGAACTCGATCCCGGTGCCGTAGACCTGCGAGACGTGATGGGACACCTCGACGTCGTCGAGGGGGTGCTCGAGCAGCACCGAGGTCAGGTCCGCGCCCGGTTCCAGCTTCTTCAGCGACACCAACCGCATCAGGGCCTCGCCGAGCATCCGGTTGCCAGCCTCCGCGTCGACGCCCTCGAGCAGCGCGGCGGTGCCCGCGGCGACCTGCTGGCCGATCTCCGGCGGGCAGCCCAGAATGTGGTTGACGGCGGCGAAGGACAGCGGGAACACGTACTGGCTGATCAGCTCGGCGTGACCGTCGCCGCAGAAGGAGTTGACCAGTCCGAGGGCGATCTCCTCGACCGCGTGCCGCGTGCCGAACAGGTCGACCTGGCGGATGCCCGCCGTGATGGCCTGGCGGTAGCGAGCGAAATCCAGTCCGGTGCTGCGGCTGGCCATGGGCCGCCACTCCAGCAGCGGCAGGATGGGACAGTCGGCGGGCACGTCGCGCTGCCAGGTGCGCGGGTCGGCCGGGAAATGCTCGGGATCATTGAGGATGCGCACGGCCGTGCGGTAGGCGACGACCAGGGTGGCGGGCACCTCCGGCGCGAGTTCGACCGGCGCCAACGAGCCGAAGCGCTCGCGCATCATGCGGTAGTGGGCGTGCGGGTCGGCGGCGAATTCCGGCGAGTGCAGGGACACCCGCGGGCCGGCGGAGGAGACGGGGGAGCCGTGGACGACCGGGCATGCCCGGTCCACGGCAGGTGGTGTGCTCAAGCAGAACTCCCAAAAGTATTCCTGCACTGCGGATTCGAGAAGAGTGACGCTGGGCCGAACGGCGAACGCGGAGCCGGATCGGCCTCCGTCGAGCAGCGACCATGCTACGCCCTCGGCGCGCAACCGGGAGGTCGGGTGAAAAAGGGCTGGATGGACTGTTTCTCGCGTGCCGCGGCACACCGCGCGACACGCGAGAATCGACTCAGACGCCGAGCGCGCCCAGCGAGTCGTGATCGTCGATGGCGGTGGTGATCCGCTCGAGCAGGGTCAGGCAGGTCTCGGTGCTCTGCATCCGCGGCTGATAGGCGGCCCGCCCGATGGTGAAAGCCCAAGCGGCATAGGCGAACATCGACTGTTGCCGGTAGGCCGTCCACGCCTCGTCGAAGGTGGGAGCGCCCCCGTCCACGGCGCCCAGTTCGTCCAGGTAGGCGCGCAGCAGATCGGCGTCCCAGGCGCGTCGGTCCTCCGGGGCGCACCCCGAGTTCACCGTGTAGGCGAAGTCGTGGGCCCACCCGCCGCGCATCACCACCTGCCAGTCCACGTAGCCCATCCGGCCCGCGTCGGTTACGTAGGTCTGCCCGATGTGCGGATCGCCGTGCAGCAGGGTCAGCGGCATCTCCTCGGTCGCCAGGTCGATCGCCTTGGCCACCCCCGCCCACAATCGCTCGGCGCGCCCGTGCAGCGACTCGGGCACCACCGACTCCGCGCGGCGCAGACCCACCTCGCACCGCTTCTTCATATCGATCGCGCCCAGATACGCCTGCAACGCCTCGACGGTCGTCTTGAGTCCTTCGATGCGCTGCCCGCCCCAGAACGTGCGGTGCAGGCGCGCCAGATTGCGGACCAGATCCTCCATCTGCTCGCGCTCGATCCGCGCGCTCGGCTCGCTGAACCGCGCACCCCGGGTCGCGGCGACGTCCTCCATCAACGCGATCGAACGCCACGACCCCGGATCGGCCGCGCCCCAGTAGCCGATCGGGGCCTCCATATCGATCAGCGGACGGAAGTCGCGGAAGAACCTGGTCTCGCCGTCGATCATCTTGCCGCCGCCCAACAGGATCCGCTGCGAGAGCGCGGTCGTGGTCTTGGCGAACAAGCGCGTCGGCAACCCGGCCTCGACGCCCGCGTCGTTGTAGTCCACCCGGATCGCCAGTCGCGTGGAGGTGCCACTGCTGCCGTCGGAGGTCTCGAAACCGAGTGCCTCGGCCCCCGGGGTGTCACGGCACAGCACCGCCGTCAACCATTCCGGTGTGATGGTCTGCGCCGAGACCGGCACGTCCTCGATGCTCCGCGCCCGCGGCCTGCCGATCTTCTCCCCCAGGATGTGCGCCCCCACCGTGGCCGACCGTCCCAGCAACCATAGCTTGTGGTTCATCCGCAGCACGGTACCCGCCGAAGATCTTGGACGGCACCGGCTTTGCTCACCCGATGCGCCGGGTGCGACCGTGGTACGGTGCGATGATCGGAGACGGAGCACCTTCCGTTCATTCCGAGGCCACCTGGCGGCAGAATGGCGGTCGATCGGTCGACACTTCGTCCGAGTGTGCTGGTCGGAGCAGTGATTCGGCCCGTCGCAGCACAGGAGGAGTGTCGTCATGTCGGAGCGCGTCGAACTCGATCCCGATCGGCTGCGCACGGCCGCGCGGAAGACCGCGCACGTGCGCGACCGGATAGACGGCGTGATGTCGACGCTGCGCGGTTCGCTGGCCGGCCGCGGCGCGCCCTGGGGCGGTGACACCATCGGCACGCAGTTCTTCAACGGCCCCAACGGCGGTGACGGCTACGAGGCGTCGGTGACCAACCTGAACCTCAGCACGTCCAACATCGCCACGACCTTCGGCAACTTCTCCAACAACCAGTACACCACCGCCGGTTACCTGGAGAACCAGGACGAACACAACGCCGACGGGTTCAACTGAACCGGGTATGAGGCAGCGAGGATCGTCGTCACCGCGGCCGTGCGGCGCTCCGAGGTAGCCGCGCATGGCTGAGTTACCCGGGTATCTGCTCTGGCTGGAATGGGTGGCGGGCTCCGACTGGCCCGAAGGCGATCCCGACGGCATGTGGGGCGTGGCCGAGGACTGGCACACCGCCGCCGCCGGATTGCGCGAGATCCTCGCCGACATCGACGCCGCCAAGATCGCCTCGCTGGCCGCCTATTCCGACGGCGTGGGCTCCGAGGAGACCGCCAAGCTGTTCGACGAACTGCGCTCCGGTGACCAATCCCTGGCCAAACTCGCCGAAGTCTTCGACAGCGTCGCCGACGGCGCGCACAGTGTCGGCACCGAGATCGAGTACGCGCAATTGATGATGATCACGTCGCTGGCGCTGCTGGCGGCCGAGATCGCCGCGGTGTGGCTGTTCCCGCCCACCGCTCCCGCCGCGACCGCCGCCGCGATCGGCTTCACCCGGATCGGCATCCGAATCCTGGCCCAGCGCTTGATGAACAAGATCATCCAGTGGATCGCCAAGTTCCTGGGACAGAAGATCGCGACGTTCATCGTCCGTCACCTCGCCATCGACACGCTCATCGGCACGATGCAGGACTACGGCATCCAGCAGTACCAGGTGGCGGCGGGCAACCGCGACAACGTCAACTGGGAGCAGATCGCCGTGACCGCCGTCAGTTCGGCGGCGGGCGCGGGCGCGGCGAGTCCGTTCGGCGACTGGCTCGGCAACAAACTCGGCCACGAGATGAGTCCGTGGCTGCGCGGCACGATCACCGGCGGGTCCGCCGGACTGGTCGGCGCGGGCGCGGGATTCGGCGGCAGCGTGGCCACCCAGTTCGGTTTCGACTGGGCCACCGACGGCTGGGACGCCGCCGTCGAGAACGCCAAGAACACCGATTTCGATTGGCGCATGCTGACCGCGGGCGTGTCCAACGGCGCGCTGTCCGGCTACAACCGGTCGGTCGCCGACTCGTTCTACCGCTCCCGGCATCCGGACCTGTTCCCCGCACCCGAAATCGACGACCCCCGAATCGGATTGCGACCACCGGGATTCGAGCCCGGTCAGGGTCCGCTGGGAGCCGATCCGCTCTCGGACGGATCGCTGGGCGGCGGGCGCGACGGCGACGGTCCGCTGCTCGATCTCGGACCCGAGGGGGATCCCGCTCCGGGCGTCGGACCGGCGTCCGCCGACCCGGGGTCGGGCGAGTCCGGGCCGCGCGCGGGCATCCCCGGCGAGAGCGACACCGCTACACGGGTGTCGGACGAGCCCGCCGGACTGGCGGGGCCGCGCCAGGATCACGTCGGGGCCGGCGAACCGCTCGACGCCGGCACGCAGCAGGAGGCCGCCGGGTCGCCGCGAGACGGGGGAGACGCCCAGCACGGGGGTTCGAAGCACGAGGAGGCGGGTCCGCAACAGGACGGCGCGGGAACCACCCGGGACGGCGAGAGTTCCGAGTCGTCCGAGGACGGAACGCAACCGCGCGCCGACCAACCCGAGGGCGGTGCGGACGGGCAGAGCGAGACCCGGCCCGCGCGAGAGAGTCACACCGACCCGGATACGTCGGCGGACCGGCCCGACGGTGCGCAGAACGCGGAATCCGACACCCACGCCCGACCGGACGAGGCGAAGGAGTCGAACACCGCTGCCGCACAGCGGGATTCGCAAGCGGGGGACACCGCGACGCGTCCCGTCGAGGGCGACACCCGGGCGGGCGACTCCACTGGGCGCGTCGACTCGCACTCGGAACCGACGGCCGGTGCGCCCGCCGCCGCGCCCCATACCGGCGCGACGCCTGGCGGAGGTCCCCAGGCATCCTCCGGGTCGACCACCACGCACGCGGCAACGCCGGCCCAGGGCGGCGACACACGCACGGCCGCGCCGACCGGGGCGAGCGAACAACGTCCGCAGACCGGTCAGCCCACCGATTCGCGTCGACTCACACTGCCGCAGAACGAATCCCGCGCGGGAATCGCGGATCGACCGGCGGGCGCGCCCCCGCGTGGCGGGGCACTGCGGGCGGGTCTGGCCGACTCGGCGGCCACGCGATTGCCCGTGACAGACGGCTCCCAGGCCCAGACCCGCCCCGAACAGGGGGCGCAGCACCGGGATTCGGACAGCGCCCGATCCCGCGACACCAACGCCGCGCGTCCCCGTGACACCGACGCCGTTCGTCCCCGTGACACCGATACCGGGCAGCCGCGCGACACCGCCCGTCCCCGGGGTGCCGACACCGCGCAACCGCGCGACAACGCTGCGGAACAACGCCGCGAATCCGACTCCTCGCGAACGGAATCCGAGGCGCAGGTGGATGCGTTGCTCGCAGTCCCGCCACCGCCGCCGGTGGACGCCGCATCGCACCCGAACCACCGCGCCGGTCCCAGGACCGACGTGACCCGCCCGGACACCGACGCTCCCCGCGCGGACGAGACGACGCGCACCCGCGAGGACCCACCGCGCGTCGACCCCGCCAACCGGGGCGAATGCGCCCCGATGGCCCTCGACCAGATCAGCCGCGACACCAACAGTCCCGTCATCCGGGTGCCGGACCCGGTCGGCCCGGTCGGCATGTCGCGTTCGGAGGTCGAAGCCGCCGCGGGCGCGCCCCTGCGCGACTACACCGCACGACCGGGCGAACCCCGTCACCAACCCATCGCCGACGCCCTGCTCGCGCGCGGCGAAGTAGGCGCGTCCGCGCTCGTGGTCGACGAATACGCCGGTCCGGCGGGCGAATACGGTGTCGGCGCGCACGCCTACGTCTTCACCGTCCGCGCTCATCCCGACGGCGGCCGGTACGTGGAGGTCTCCGATCCGAGCGTCGGCGTCATCGAAGGTTTCCCGCCGAGCGTTCCGCGCGAACTCAACCGGGTCTCCGCCGTCCTCTACGACAGCGCGGGCATCCCGTTCCGTCCCGAGACCACCGGTCCGCGTTCCCTGCTCGACGGCCACAACGTCGGCGACGCCGAGGAACCCGGCACGCGACCGGACCCGGCGGACGCCGATCCCGCCGCGGACACGGCGCCGATCAGGGACGAATGGTCCGATCTCACACCGGCCGAGGTCGGCCGGGAACTGGCCGACCGGACCGGGTTGGAGACCTTCGGCTTCGACCTGCCCGGCATCGACCCCGACGCCGCCCGCGAATACGCGCGCGCCGTGGTCGACATGCGCCGCGCCTTCCCCGGCGTCGACCTGCGCCGAGTGGGCATCGGCGATCTGAACGGCACCGTCGCGGGCCGCGCGTACTCCGAGATCGACCCGGCCACCGGACGCCTGCGCACCGACAGGATCGTGCTCAGCACCCGCGACATGTCCGATCCGGCGAACTTCCGCGAACGCCTCGCCGCGAACGTCGAGCGCGGCAATTTCGGCGAATTCGTCCTGGACCGCCCGATCCACAGCCTGTTCGTGCACGAGTACGGCCACGCGATCGACGCCACCGGCCAGCACGACGCGCGCTACGACCCCGACGGCGACCTGCTCCAGCACTATATGTCCACCGACCCGGCGGGCACCGTCGACGGCTACCGGGACTGGGTCCGTCAACTCGGCAACTACAGCTTCGACGGCAACGGCCACCTGCGCCCCAACGAAGCGCTCGCCGAAGCCTTCCGCGAGGTCTACCTGCGCGGTCCCGACGCCAGTCCGCCCGCGCGCCTGCTCAACGATCTGCTGCTCGACGCCGCGCGCAACCAGACCGGCGACCCGTCCGGATGGCCGGTGCATCCGTCGCCCGACGCGCACGCGGCCCCCGACCGATCGCCCGCGGAAACGGTTCGCCCGACTCGCGATCCGGTCGCGTCCGACGGTTCGTCCACGCGTAGGGACGGCACGGACTCCGACCCGGCGCGAAACGACGACAGCGATGTTCCCGCGGACCCGCCCGCCGACGGCGTTCAGGATCATTCGGGCCCCCCGGTGGACGGTTGGTCGCAGATGGACGCCGCGGAGATCCAGCACACCTTGGAGCAGCGGCACGGCCTCGAGGTGGTCGGGTTCGACAATCCGCGTGTCGACGTCGACGCGCTGCGTGAGTTCGCCCGGGCCATCGACGAACGGCTGAACCGGTTCCCGCAGATCCATCTCGACAGCGTGCGCGTCGAACCGATGGCGGACGGGAGGTTCGCGCGGGCGATCTCGCATCGCAGTTCGACGGACGGCAGGCCCGCCTACACCGAGTCGATCACCCTCAACGAGCGGTTGGCGACCGATCCGGCGCTGCTGCGGCGCTCGATCGCGTTGAACATCGAGGACGGGCATTTCGCGCCGCACTACGCCGACCGTCCGGTCTACAACCTGATCGTGCACGAGGTCGGACACGCCCTGGACACCTCGGGTTCCGCGTTGACCCGGTTCCGGGTCGAAGCGGATCTGCTCCGCTACTACACGCGGACCCACGACGACCCCACCCCGGACGGCTATCACGCGTGGCTCGAGCAATTGCCGGGCCTGTGTTTCGACGCGCGCGGCGCGCTGAATCCGATCGAGGCGCTGCCGGAGGGTTTCGCCGACGTCGAACGCAACGGCGAGAACGCCTCGCCCCCGTCGAAGGTGCTCAACGCCGCACTGCTGGACGCCGTCCAGCGCTACGGCACACCGCGCCCGGACCTGTCGGACTCGCCGCGCACCGATCGCGACGATATGGCGCTCGATCCGCCAGGCCCGCCGCGCACGGACGACGAGGGCGCCGCGCCGGATCGGCCCGCGCCGCGCACCGACGGCGTGGCGCTCGACCCATCGACCGCGCCGCGCACGGAAAGCGACAGCACTGCGCTGGACCGACCGGACGCGCCGCGCACCGATCACGATGACATGGCGTTGGATCCGCCGGATGAACCGCGCACCGAGGCGGACTCCGGTGGCGGCGGGGAGGAACCGCCGCGTCGTCCGCCGTCGCCCGCCCCGGACGAGGAGCCTCCGCGACTGCCGGGCGAACGCTCGGAGTGGTTCCACCGCATGCAGATCGACCAGGCGGACTGGGAAGCGCGGATGGCGGCCGAGCACGCGCGGTGGCTGCGCGCCGAGGCCGACCGTCCGCTGCCGGAACATCCGCTGCCGGGTGACGAATTGCGACGGTTCACCGCTCGCGTGCGCGCCGACAACGCCGAGATGGACGCGCGCCTGGCAGCCGATCGCGCGCAGTGGCTGCGCGAGTTGGCCGGGCAACCCACGACGGCTCCGCGCCCTGAAATCGATCCCGCGCCTGCGGAATCCACCGACAGCGTGCGCCCCGACGGTCCCGACGAGTGGTTCGAGCGGATGCGCTTGGAGCAGGCGGAGTGGGAAGCACGGATGGACGCTGAACGCGCCGCCTGGCTGCGCGGCCTGTCCGATCAGGACCCCGACGATTTCCCCGCTCGCATCCGCGCCGAACTCGCCGAGTGGGAGGCTCGCATCGGCGCGGAGCGCGTGCAGTGGCTGCGGCAGATCTCCGGCCTCTCCGAGACCACCCCGCCCCGTACGGACGGCGACGACCCGACCGCGGTGTCGGACGGACCGCCCCTGGGTACCGACGGCGGCGACCCACCCACCGTGCCGGACCGCCGGCCTGTCGCCGCGGACGACACCACCACGGCGCCGAACCGCCCGATCCTCGACACCACCCAACCCTCCGAGACCGAAACTGGCGAGACCACAGACGATTCCGGCCGAAACACGCCCGATCGTCGCGCGACTCCGACGCCGGAGTCGACCCCGCGTTCGCGCGTCACCCCGGACCCCACCACCCGCCCGTTCGCGGAGCCGGAAACCCCGACGGTCACCGACCCGGCGCTGCGTGGATTCACCCACCCGCGCCCGGGCGAACTGGTCCCAACCGGCCCGCGCTCGGTGACCGACCCGGGCGGCGGCCCACCGCTCGATCCCGACGCGCCCACCGATCCTGACGCGAGCACCGATCCCGACGCGCCGACCGAGGGGAGCACCCACCCCGCGGACCCCGAGGCGGCGACCCGTCCGGACCCGATGGCCGACATCGAGACGTTCCTGACCCGCCACGCCGAGAACGCGACTCCCGTCGTCCGCACCGAGGCCGAGCAGGCGCACGCGCGGCGGTTGGCCGAAGCGCTCGGTCTGGATCGGGTCCTGGCCGAGCACCCGGACCCGCTCGGCGCGCTGCGCGAACTGGCCGAGATGGCCCGCGCGCGTGGCTTCCTCGGCGATTTCGCGACCGGCGAACCGCCGCGGCCGATGCGTCACCCCGACGACTTCGCGCCGCTGGAAGAGGTCGACCGCGTCTACGGCGACGAACCGTATTGGCGTTCGGAGGCCAGTCAGCGGCATCTGGACGACATCGCGCAATACCTGCGGGACACCGATCAGACCGAGACGCCGACCCCGCGACCGCGCGCGGCGGACCCGGACGCGACCCGTCCCGCCGAACCCGCCACGACCGATCCGAGTCCGCGTCTGCGTTCGCTCGACGACGTCCGCGAAGAACTGCTGCGCCGCTTCGATCTCACCGAAACACAGGTGACCGACGAGAATCTCGCGCGCACCATCGCCGATCTGCGTTACCGGAACCTGTTGCGGGCGGGCGCGGTCGAGGCCCTTGCGGACGCGGTGGCGCGGCACGATCGCGCGACCGCCGACGAGGCCGATACCGCCGCCGCGGTCCGCGACGCGTGGGCTCGCCGTCTCGGCGTCGACCCGGCCGACCTGACCCCCGAATACCTGGCGGCGCTGCGTCGGTCGGTGCTGCGCGAGGCGAGTGACATCGCCGACCTTGCCGACGTGGTGCAGACGTTGCGACAGCCGCCCGCAGCGGGCGAGGAACGTCGGTACGTGGTCGACGTGGACGGCGAACGCGTGCCGGTGCGACTGGTGGCCGACGGTGACGGCGGATGGCGGGTCGAGATCCCGACGCGGGTCGACGCGCCCGCGGTGCGGTCGGACAGTCCGGCGCGTCCCGCGGAACCGGAACCCCGCAAATCGCTGCTGCGTCGGCTCTGGGAGGCGGTGCGGTCGGGGTACCAGGGCCACACGCCGAAATATCCGTCGGGTTCGGGACTCGACGGTCAGGGTCAGCAGGAGATCATCCATCTGGCCGGCCACATCTCCGGCAGCACCGTACTGTCCGAGTTCGGCGGCAATCCGGCGCGCATGGCCAAGGAAGCCGCGACGATGTGGAAACGTCGCGAACTCATCCCGTTCCTGCACCATCTCACCGGTCGCGTGGTCGACCGGGCGGGCGAATACGACGTTCCCCTGGACCGCGACGGCAACGAATACACCTATTGGCTCGATGAAGCCGATCCGGAGTCGGTGCGCCGGGAACTGGGCGTCGACCTCGCGGATCTGCGGCGCGACTACGCCGAGCAACAGCGGCGGCGCGCCGAGGAACCGACCGAAGAACGTCGCGAGGGCCCGGACCCCGGCGCCGACCTCGACACGCCGCCGACCAGGGAGTTGACCCGCACCGACACCGAGATGGCCGCCATGGTGCGGGAACTGAGCGACGCGCTGGACGTGCGCGCCGAACTCGGCGCCGCCCTGGAGGAGCACGCGCGCGCACTCGGCGTCGACGTCGCGGACATGTCGCCCGAACAGGTGCGGCACGCGGTCGAACTGCTGCGCTACCGACTGGCCCGGCGCATGGGCGCGCTGGTCGGCCTGGCCGAGGCCGCCGCCCGCTACAACGCCGAGGACGCGCGGATCCCCTACAGCGACGAAGTCGACTTCTTCGACACCGACCCGATGTCGCGTTTCCTCGCCGAAGTGGTGCGCGCCAACGACGGTCGCGGGGTGCTGTTCGACTGGCAGGGCGTGAACAACGGCGGCGAACCGCAGCGCGAGTGGGGCGACCTGGCCTACTCCGATCAGCCCGGCCGCGACCAGGGTGTGCGCGAATACTTCGAGAACGCGTTGCGCCGCGACCAGATCAAGGACGAACGCGCCGTCTGGGCGCAACTGCTCGGCGTCGACCTCGATGCTCTCGGATCGGCGACGTTGCGCGACACCGTCGCCGATCAACTCGCCCGCATCCGGCAGCAGGCCGCCGACCTCGCCGACTTCACCGCCGAGACCGAGAACTTCCTGCGCGCCGACAGTCAGGTGCGCGAACTCGCCGACGTGCTGTCGAGCCTGGCGCTGCACGACTGGATCCTGTCGCGCGGCGGCGCGATGCTGACCCCGCAGATCGGCTTGCTGGCAGGCGAGGACGGCGGACCGCGCCGGATGATCGTCATCGACGGCGCCGGCGAACACGATCGCGTGGTCGCCGAAGCGCTCGCCGCCAACGCGCGCCTCGCCGACGCCGTGAACGCGGGCACGGTGCGGGTCGAATACCGTTTGGCGGCGGTCGACGTCCGGGGCGCGCGGGTCCAGGGTTACGCGACCGTCCATCTGGTCGACGGTGGTTCCCCGGAGGTCCGGCACCTGCGGACCGAGGTCGACGGTCGCCCGGTCGAGGTGACGATGCTGCGCGATCCGGACGGTCCGTGGCGCGCGGTCCCGACACCGGAATCCGATGGTGGGACGCGGATTCCCGAGTCCGCGGATACCCGCACCGGCCGTACGGACGAGACGGGCGAAACCCGCACTCCCGAGGACCTGCGGCGAGCCCGCGACGCGGCCGCCCGCGAACTGGGCTTGGACGAGCGCGCATTGCGTTCACCGGAGGCGCTCGCCGAGGCCATCGCGCGCGCCCGCCACGAGAACGCGCTGCGCGCGGGCCGGATCGAAGCGATCATCGACTACGCGCGCACCGCGTGGGACATCGACGACTACAACTCGCTCACCGACGCCAGGAACGCGCTGGCCAACCGCCTCGGTGTCGACCTGCCCGACCTGACGCCACGTCGCCTCGCCGAGATCATCGCGGATACGAAGACCCGCAATTCGCGGCGTCTGCAGCAGGTCGAATCCCTGGTCAAGTACGCGAAACTGCTGCGCGGCCTCGACGGGCCCACCGCGCCGGGAGCCAAGCGAGCCGTCGACGCCGCCCGGGACCGGTTGGCACGCCGCCTCGGTGTCGACCCCGCCGACCTGTTCCCGATGAAACACACCAAGGACCTCAGCCGCTACCAGCCCGACCCCAACGGCCTGGACGCGAAGAAACTGCGCGCGATCATCGCGCGTCTGGTCGCCGACCCGACCCGGCGCGCCCAGGTCGCCGACGCACTCGCCGAATACGTCGCCGCACTGGAACGTGTCGACCCCTACGCGGGCGGCGACCGGACGCGCCCCATCGACCCGCGTGTGGCCGACGTGGAACTGCCGACCCACGACCGCGCCGTCGAACACCTGCTCGGTGTCCTCGATGACGTCGCCGAACTGGCCGACGCTCTCCCGGACCTGGGTCTGCTGGACGACGAATCGACCCCGCCCGGCCCCGACCGCGGCGCGAGCGCGGACTGGGCCGCGATCGTCGGCGTCGACCTCACCAACGCCGACGCCGCCCAGTGGGCCAAGATCTACGAGGTCTACCGCGACGGCAAGATCGACCAGCACGAACGCCTCACCCCCGCCCAACTGGCCGAGGTCCAAGCCCGCCTGCGCGACCAGATCCGCGCCCGCGCCGACGAACTCGCCGCCCTCGCCGACCTGGCGGACCGATACGAACGCGCCCTGAACCCCGAACCGACCCCCGAACGCGAATCCGGGCCCACCCCATCCGATCTGCCTCCGGCCGCCGGTCCCACCCGACCGGACCTTCCGCCGGGTTCAGGTTCGCCTCGGCCCGATCTGCCGCCGGCGTCCGGTCCCACTCGGCCCGATCTGCCTCCGGCCGCCGACCCCGGCTCACCCGGCGATCCGCCCGACTCCGATCCGCCCGCCGACGGTTCCCCGCAGCGTCCGGCCCCGCCCACGCGCCCCTCCGACGACGGCGGGGGCGCGGCGCGACTGCCCGAGACCGAGGAACCCGCCGCGCCGCGACGTGACGACTCGACGGTCGAGCCGACTCTCGGCGAGGAGTCGACCCGCATCGATTCGACCGATGAAAGCCGCGCCACTTCGACCAGTGAGGACCGCGCCACTTCGACCGATGAGGACCGCGCCACCTCGCCGGTGCCGATAGTCGATGGTCTTGCGGGCGACCGCGCGATGACATCTTCGGAACCCGTGGAAGGCGGTTCCGGCGATCGTGAACGTTCGGAGTCCGTTCCGCGCGGGCCGGTGGTCGATGGTCCCGCGGCCGAACGTGATGCGCCTGCGGATATCCCGGTCGACACCACCCCCACCCCGGTCGACTCGCCCGCACCGGAACCGCGGACCGACGGGGGAGCGAGCAACCCGCCGCACGATCCGCCGCGCACCGGTCTCCCCGCGCCCGAGCCGGAGGGCTGGCGACCGGATGGCCCGCCGCGACCGCACACCCCCGTGACCGACGAGTTCCGCGACGCGCTCCCGAACCTGCGGCAACGTATCGCCGACGCGGCGACCGCGCGCGCCGAGGCCGCCCGCGAGATCGCGGACCGCGCAGGCCGGATCGGCCTCGGCGTCGAAGGGCGCACGGCACAGGAGATCTCGCGCGCGCTGGACGACGCGATGCTGGCGGAGACCGCGCGAGTGGACGCGATGCGGGCCCGTCAGGATGTGCGCGGCCCGGAGATGGTGCGCTACTTCGCCGACCTGCGCGCCGCCGAGCAGCGTGTGGCCGACCTGAGCGAAGCGACTCGCCATCTGCGCACCCATGTGGGCGACTATTATCGCGCCCTCGCCGAGGAGAACACCGCGCGCGCCGAAGCGGGGGTGCTGGCGGCCCGCGACGTGCTCGCCGGCGAAGGCGCGCGCGTGGTCGCCGAAGGGGTCGGGGTGATCCCGGAGGACGGACGGGTCGTGGTGGCCTCGCCACTGGCCGACCCCGACCCGATCATGTCCGCCGATACCCGCGCGCGACTCGCCGAGCAGGGACTGCGCGTCGAATACCGTCAGGTGACGGTCGACGAGAACGGCGTCACGGTCACGACCCTGCTCCCACCCGAAGCCGGTGGCGCGTCCGCTGCGCGCACTCCCACCGCACCCGACTCCGATTCCTCCGGTGGCGTGCGCCCGCCCGTCACCGATCCCGCGATTACCTCTCGACCGACCGCCGCGGACCCGACGACGACCCCCGACCGGACCGCCACCCCGGACACCCCGTCGTCCATCGATCCGACCGCGAGCAGTCCCGATCCGCGAACGTCGGCCATCCCGGACACGCCGTCGCCTGCCGACCCGATCGCGAGCAGTCCCGATCCACGGGCGTCGGCCGCGATCGACACGGAGTCCGGCTCGACGCGTCCGGATTCCTCGACCGAGCGCATCTCCCCGGAGGCGCGGGCGGAAATCGACCGTCTGACCGCCGAACGTGACGCGGCGCTCGACCGCGCGGACGAGGCGCGCGCCGAACGCACCCGCCGCGCGGACCGCCTGCCCGTCGATCCGGACGTTGATCTGACCCGGGAGAACCTGGCCGAAACGCTGGATCGGTTGCGCGGTCGGACGATGCGCGTCGAGGAGATGCCCCGCAGGCACGCCGAGATCGATGCGCTCGAACACGCCGCCGAGGACGTCCTCGCCGCCGAGGACGAGGTGCGTGCGCTGGACGAGCGGATCGACGCCACCCGACTCGCGGCCACCCCGGAGGGCGTCTACGACGAGTTGGTCCGTCGCCGCGCCGCTCTGACCTCGGAACGCGAATTCTGGCGCGCCAAACGCGACACCCGGTTCGCGCGTTTCGACACGCGTTCGCTGCCCATGCGCGATCCGGCGCGGGCCCTGGCCCACGATCACCTGACCACGACGGTGGAACAGCTCAGCGCCACGCTGGTCGGCATACGCGACATCGCGGGTCTGGGGGACGAGACCGGCACGCAGACCCGCGAACTGGTCGGCGAGGCGGAGATCCGCGAGCGGTTGCGCCGGGTGTTCGAACTCCAGGAGGCGGCGGAACGGTTCAACGACGCCGATCAGGCGTTGGCCGAAGTGGATCAACGCCTGGCCGAACTGGCCGCGGCGGGTGTCGGACCGCACCGTCCGCCGGACCCGGACACGGTGGCCGAACTCGAGCGGCTGATCGGGGAACGCGCCGAGATCGCGGCGAACCGCGGCAAGTTCGCCGACGCCGATGCCGCCCTGACCGAACTGGACCGGCGCATCGAAGCGTTGCGCGCCGACCTCGCGACCCATCGCGCCGCGCCGACCGCCGAGATCGCGGCCGAACTCGACAGAATCGCCAGGGAGCGCGCCGACCGGGTGCTGGCGGTCAAACCGTGGCGCGTCATGCGCGACGACTTGGCCGCGCGCCTGCGCGTCGACCCGACCCGACTCGGGCCCGAGGATCTGGCCGACGCCATCGACGAAGCCGCGGGCCGAACGGTGCGCGCCGACCAGGTCGCCGACCGCGCGAGGCAACTGGCATCGCTGCGCGAGGCCGCCGAGCACGTCAACCGGGTGGACAACGAGATCGGTCGACTTCAGGACCGGATCGCCGAACTCGGCGGCGCCACCCGCGACCACCTCACCGAGCAGGGGGCGCGGCAGGTCACCGACCGGGTCGGGATCGTCGCGGGCGAACGTCCGCGGATCATCGTGCTCGCGCCGCGCGGCGAGCTCGCCCATCCGCGCGCCGACCACGACGCCGCGTTGGCCGACGCGCTGCGCCGCGACGGCGGTGTCGCCCAGGCGTTCATGCGGCCCGAGACGACCATCGAGTACCGCGCGCTGGTCGCCGACCGCACCGGTGTCGTGCGGGTGGAGGACCTTGCCCCGCCGCGGCGCGAAATCCTCGAAACCGGGTGGCGCGACGGCCGTCCCGGCGTCCAGTTGGTGCGCTGGCGCGACGGTGACGGGACGTGGCACCCGGTCGACCCGACCCGCCCCGACTGGCAGACCCACGGCGACCCGACGGTGACCGTGCCGAAGAAGTTCTCGCCGCGCGACCTTCCCGAAGGCGTCAGCGGGTGGGCGGTCGAACCGTTCCAGGCGTCCCTCGTCGACCCGTTCATCGACCATCCGCCCGGCGCGATCGATGAGGCGCTGCTGCCGCGCATTCCGGGCGGACAACCCGTCGACCCGGGCGTGCCGACCTTCGAGGCCCCCTTCGCCGGTGCTTTCTACCACACGATGCGCATAATTCTCGAGACCGCGAAACTGTCCGGCTTCACCTGGTTCAACGACAGTGCCGACCCCGGCCGGATCAAACCGGGTTTCAAGGGCCACCCGTTCTTCCGTGCACGCGCTGCCGAGGTGCAGCCGATGGCGCGCGAATGGGATGTGCGCGACGGCGTGCCCGATCGCGGCGATCTCGGCGAATGGTTCGTCCGCACGCAGCGCGCCGCCGAAGCGAACTGGGCGCGCGTGCAGGAATGGGCCGACGGCGAATACCGTCGCTTCCGCGCCGACGACTCCGACATCGACACCGTCCTCGACACGCTCGCCGAGCACCGCGCCGCCGACCGCGCCGACCAGGCCCGCGACCTGGTGGACCGCGTCGCCCGGCAACTCGCCGAACGCGGCGACGTCGACGTGCCCGGCCTGACCGACCTGCTCACCGGTCACCTGCGGGACGAACGGCCCGGCGATGCCGAACAACTGATCACCGACCTACGCGACATCCTGCGCGAACAGACCGGCGTCGTGGACCGTGCCGAACTCGCGCGCCCCGTCGCCGACCAACTCGCCGACACCGCGCCCGAATTCACCCGTGACGAGATCGAACAGATCAAGAACCACCTCATGCGCGACGAGATGCTCGTCCGCGATCCCCGCGACGGCGTCCTGGTCCGCAGGCCCCTCGACGCGGTCGCCGACGTCGCCGAAGCGTGGAACCGCCTCGTCGCGGGCAACCCCTTGCCCGAGGACATCCTCATGCTGCGTGACGGTCTCGCCGAATCGGAGTACCTGCGCGCCAACCCCACCGCCACCTGGCGCGACGCCAACCAGCACGTCATCATGAACGGCCTGGACTGGAACGCCCACCGCCCGCCCCTCACCGACTGGCGCGCGGGCATCCCCTACGCCCCCGCGCCCGTCACCCGCGACACCGGCCTCCCGCCCCGCGTCCTCGAACCCGGAGCGGGTGAACTCGCGGCGGGTGAGCCGTCGTCGGGTCACACCGAGACCACGCCCGACGCGGGTCTCGAACGGGACGCCCTACCGGAACATGCCTCGGGCGACTCCGTTCCGGAGCTGGAGGGTGGTGCCGACGCACCGTCGGCTCGACATCGCTCGTCCGAGACAACCGAGAATGTTTCGCCCGAGCCCGAATCACGCACCGCCGCAGACGACTCCGAAGGGCTCGAATCCGCATCGCCTGCCGACCCGCATCGCGTGCCGCCCGTGCACGCCGTGCCATCCGCCGACGATGCCGAGGGGGCGGGCGTCCCCGACGGGCGAGTTCCGCGCCCCGAAGGCGGAACCGGACTACCGACCGACGGCCCGACAACCGATGCCGGCGACGATTCGGAGACCACGTCGAGTTCCGAATCGGGCGGCAGACCGGATCGGACCGCCGACGCGGACGCGACCGACACCGATGCGACAACCAGGCGTCGGAACCCCGATTCGCGCGCGGACGACGAATCCGACGGCGACGAATCCGACGGAGGAGTTCCCCCGCGCGACCTCTCGTCCGCCGAGGGCGACCGCTCCCGCTCATACCTGCCGGGTTCATCGCTGCGGTCGCACATCCCGCATCCGCCCAAGCACTACGACTTCGAGATGCCCGATTCCCCGGACATCGAGGCCCGCGACCCCCAGGTGTGGATACCACCGAACCTTCCCGAGGATCCGCCGCCGCCCCCGACCCGACCCGACCCGCCGCGTCCGCCCGAGCCGACGACTCCGGGGCCGGGTCCGCGCGCACCGCAGACGCCACCGGCGATGCCGCAGGCTCCGGCCACCCCGCAACCGCCGCGCCCGCCGACGATTCCGGACATCCCGGAGCCGACCGAACCGGCGACCGAGCCCGAGCCGACCGAACCGGAGCCACCCGCACAGCCCGCCTGCCCGGACCCGACCGAACCGCCGTGCGCGCCCGAACCCCCGCAGATCCCGGGACAGCCGGACTGCCCCGATGTGCCGGGTGGTTCTGGGGTGCCGGGGTGGCCGGATGTGCCGGGGATTCCTTCGGTGCCGGCGGGACCGGAGCAGCCCGGGTCCGGTTCGGGGGAGCGGCCCGGAGGTCCGGGACCGACGGTGCCGGGCTTCAGGACTCCGGTGCTGCCCGACGACGGGGACCGCGCGCCCGACTTCTTCCGGGGATTCGACGCGCCGCGCGCGGCGTCGCCCGCCGCGACGACGCCCGCCCAGGTGACGGACGGGAACGGACATGGCGGTGTGCCCGCGATGCCGCCGATGGCCGCCGCCCCGTCACGCGGCGCGGGATCGGATCGGCGGACCCGGCGGGACGGCGGTGCGCACCGGGACGAGCGACGCGACGTTGCGACGATTCTGGTGCGCTCCGACTCCGGGGAACTCGCGGAGTTCGACATCGACGAGGGCGGACTGCGGGAGATCGGGTTCGCCGTGGGGCCGGTCCAGGGCGTGTTCGGCGCACTGGGTGAGGTCACGACGGTCTTCTATCGCGCGCCCGGCGGTGGGCTGTGGCTGCGGGTCGGCGACCAGGTGGTCGATCTCGAGGACCGGTTCGTGGACGTGGAGTGGTCCTTGACGGGCCGGGCGTGCCGCTTCATGGTGCGGGTCGGGGACACCGTCGTCTGCGATCTCGGGTACGCCGCCACGTCCGCCGAGACCGATCTCGGTCTGCTGATCCGTGACGTGCTGACCGACCCGGACCGTCGGACCTGGATCTTCACCCGGTGACACCGGACGCGACAATGAACGGACAGTGAGGAGGAACCGTGCGCTTGGATCAACCGTCCGACGAGGAACTGCGGGCCAACTTCGAGGAGTTGCTGGCCTCGGTGCGCGGCGGGGGCGGCCTCTATTCCGAGAGCGGCCTCGACATGGAGACCGAGGAGACGCTGTGGGCGATCGCCCGCGCCCACCCGAACGTCCCGGACAGCCTGGTCGAAGCGGCGCGCGCGGAATTCGCCCGCCAACTCGACGGCTCGCACGCGGCCGCCAGGGAAGCGGAGATCGCCCGCAAGATCGCGGAGATCAACCGGCGCAAGGCGGCCGAGCGCGGCGAGTGGTGAGTTCTAGCGCGGCACGGTGACCGGGTCGGCGCAACTGGCGACGGCGTCCACGAACGAACAGGCCGCCGGCGCCCGGGTGGGCCGGTAGTCCGGCGCGACGCCGCCCGCGCGGGTGATCGCGGTGTAGGCGGCGACCGCGTCGGTGGGGGTGCGGGTGAGTGTCGGATCGGTCAGCACGTCGACGGTGTAGAGGCCGAAACGCGGGGTGTAGGAACCCCATTCGTAGTTGTCGGTGATGCTCCAATAGTTGTAGCCGATGACGTCGATGCCGTCGGCTTTGGCGCGTTGCAGCCAGTAGACGGTGTCGCGCAGATTGTCGGCCCGGGTGTAGCCGTCGGCGCGGGGCCGCCCGTTCTCGGTGGGCATGCCGTTCTCGACGATGTAGAGCGGTTTGCCCGGGTACAGCCGCGCGTAGTGCGCCAACGCGTAGTAGATGCCCTCCGATTGCAAGGGGTTCTTCCACAGGTCGGTGAAGTCGTAGCCGGAGGTGAGGGAGTCGGGGGACAGGCCGTAGTAGTAGTCGATCCCGATGTAGTCGAGCCGGTCGGCGATCCGGGAGACCAGCGTCGCCCCGTTCACGACGTCTTCGGCGGCGGGGATGTAGGCCACGTTGCTGGTGACCATGGCTCCCGGCTGAACGGCGTGGATGTGGTCGTAGATCGCGTTGTGCGCCTGCGCGATCCGGTCGAACATGGCGGGTACGGCGGTCGGCGCGATCCCGCCGTGCCTGGTCTCGTTGAGGACGTAGACGGCGGGCTCGTTGAAAGTGACCCACAGCGGGTCGACGGCGGCGTAGCGGTCGACCACCCGGCGCGCGTTGGCGGTCCAGTCCGCGACGATGTCGGGCGAGGCCCAGCCGCCGCGGTCGACCTCCCAGCCGGGGTAGACCCAATGGTCCAGCGTCAGCATCGGGCGCATGCCCGCGGCGCGGATGGCCGCGATCAGGTCGTCGTAGAAGCGGAAGCCGTTCTCGTCCCACACGCCGGGGGCGGGTTGCAGCCGCGCCCATTCGATGCCGACGCGGTAGACGCGCACGCCGAGGTCGGCGGCGAGGGCGATGTCGGAGCGGTAGCGGGTGTAGAAGTCGACGGTGTTCAGGTACGGGTCGGTGGTCTTGCCCTGGGCGACGTAGCGCGACCAGTTGCTGTCGGGCGCGTGTCCTTCCGACTGGTATCCCGACGCGGCCACGCCCCACAGGAAGTCCGAGCCCAGGGGCGCGACCCGCGCGGGCGGTTCGGGGCGGGCCTGGACGGGTGTGCCGAAGAGCACCAGCGCGGCGGTGGCGGCGGCGAGCGCGGCGAGGGCACGGCGACGGGTCGGTGATCGCATCGAACTCCTGTTCCGAGGGTGATCGGCGCGGACGGTGGATGCCGGGCCGGGAGGACCACGCAGACAGCGTACTGATCAGTCGTCCATTTCGGTGCGGGTCCACGCCTGTCGACACGGCGCGTCTAGGGTGGGCGACGACGAGCGGACAGGAGGCCGGGATGAGCGCACGCGATCCGCGCGAGCGGGTGCCGAGTCGGTGGGAGGAGATCACCGCCGCCGACCCCGCGCATTCCACGAGGTTCGTCGCGCGCTTCCGTGATCTGGCCGCGCGGGGACAGGACGTGGTGGGCGAGGCCCGTTTGGTCGACGCGATGCTGCACCGGGGCGCGCGGGTACTCGACGCGGGCTGCGGCGGCGGCCGGATCGGCGGCCACCTGCACGCGGCGGGGCACACGGTGGTCGGCGTCGACGTCGACCCGGTCCTGATCGACGCCGCCCGCGAGGATCATCCCGGACCCTTGTGGCTGGTGGGCGATCTGGCCGAGCTCGATCTGCCTGCGCGCGGGGTGCGGGCGGATTTCGACGTCGTCGTCGCGGCGGGCAATGTCATGCCCTTCCTCGCCCCGGCCACCCGGGTCGCCGCGCTCAGCGCCATCGCACGGCACCTCGCGCCGGACGGACGCGCCGTGCTCGGCTTCGGCGCGGGCCGCGACTACGGGTTCGACGAATTCCTCGCCGACACCGAAACCGCCGGACTCACCGCGGATCTGCTCTTGTCGAGTTGGGATCTGCGGCCGTTCACCGCCGACGCGGATTTCCTCGTCGCGGTGCTCTCCGCGCGCGCCTGACTCAGCCGGTGTGGGTGACCCGCCACGCGTCGCGCTCGAGGATGTCCAGGACCAGCGCGCCGATGTTCCACGCGTCGTCGGCGCCGCTGTGGTGCCTGCCCTCGAGCGGCAGACCCGCCGTGACCAGCGCCTGGGCCATTCCCGGTCGCCGACGGAGTCCGCGGGTCTCGGCGAACACCTGTTTGGCGTTGGTGTGGCGGTGGCCGAAAGGATAGGTGGTGGCCGTCTGCTCGCACTGGCGGCGGAACTGCTTGCGGTCGTAGTCACCCCAGCTCGCCCACGGCCGCGACCCCGCCCGGTGCTCGACCGCCAGCAGGCGGCACGCCTCGGCGAAGGTGACCCCGGAATCCACCTCGGCCTGGGTGAGTCCGGTGAGTTCGGTGCAGAACGGGCTCACGGTGGAGCGCGCGGGCCGGACCAGGAGGCGATGTCTGGCCAGGCGTGTGCGAGCGGCCGGATCCACCACGGTCAAGCCGATCTCGATGATCTCGTGGACTTGGCTGGGCGGAGCCTGCCCCGCCCAGCACGTGGCCTCCACGTCGACCACGTTCAGCAGGTCCGGTTCGTCGTTCACGGCACGAGGGTACGGCGCGAAGTCGCACTCCCTCGAATGAATTTCGGCGCGCGGCGGCGCTCATCGACGTGGTTGCCGCTGGAGTCGGGCGGCCGCGACCCAGCGCGCGGTCGAGGGCAGCGCGCTCAGGATGATCATCGCGACGGACGCCAGGACCAGCGCCGCGGCCCAGGGATTCGGTTCCTGACCGAAGAGGAGGACGCCGATCGGCACGGTCAGGACCGCGCCGAGGATGACCAGGACTCGTCCGGCGGTCAGGCGCAGGAACAGCAGCGCCGCGCCGAGCAGATACAGCAACGCCAACAGTGCGCAGAGCACGGCGACGATCCCGCCGAGGATCACGATGACCGGACCCAGATCGGGGAGGCCGTCGGTATCGGTCGGTTCGTCGGTGGAGACGTCGGCGACGATCAGCGCGGCGATGACCGCCAGGACTGCCGAGGCGACGCCGCTGAGCGCCGCCAGCACCGCCGCCGCGATCGCACCCGCCCCGTCCGCCACGAAGTAGCCGCGCGGTGGAGTCGGTTGGTCCGGCACCCCTCGATAGTCCACATCGCCCCCTGTTCGCCCGTGTTCCTCGGAGCCTAAACGCGGGGACCGACAGTCCGCGGTGCGGGTCGCGTGCCGGTCACCGCGGCACGTGTCGCCTCGGCGGTGGCTGTCCTCCCTCTCGCGGAGCGACCGGAAATGTGTATCGTGCGTGCCGACAGGGGTATGACCAACTGTCGGCAGCGGCGCTCGGGGGCGAGCGAGGCGGTCGGGGTGCGGAAAGCGGCGCGGGTCGCCGATCCCTTTCGGCACGACGGCTATCTGTGCGCGGGGTGGTCGATTCGACGGCTTCTCGCGCACCTCGGGGGTGAACAGGGAGGCCACGATGACCGAGAACGTGACGGCGGCAGCCGGTGCGGTGACGGCGAGCGGAGCGAGGGGGTGCGGTGGCCCGGAAGTGGAACTGCGCATCCACGGGGTGAGCGGCACACCGCCGGAGTCGACGCTGCGGTGTCGGCACGCGGTGCAGGTCGCGGGCGACGACAAGGGCCGGATCTACTACCCGGCGGACGAACTCGGCAATCCGTTGGACGCGGACGGTGCTCCACTGACCCTCGGAGACACCCCGCCGACCGCCGCCGATTCGGGGACACCGCCGGACGAAGGACGGCCCGCGCGGCCCACGTCCACCCGGGTCCTCGAGGCTTACCACTGGGGCGGATACACCGCGGGGAGCTGGATCCAGGGGCTGTGGTTGGTGCTCATCCCCTTCGGTTTCCTCAATTCCGCCCAGTTCATGCTGCCGAGGCCGCGCGAGGGGGACTGGCTCGGCACGGTGGCGCACGCCGTGTGCGGCGCGATGCTGCGGTTGATCAGCCTGTGCATGACCGGTGTGTTCACCTTCACGCTGGCCTACATCCTGGGTGATCTGCTGGCGTGGCAGAAGTTCCCGGAGTGGATCGACGATCTGCGCGGGCGCACGTGGGAGCCCTTCGAATGGCTCCCGGTCCTGTATCGCAACGAATTCTGCGTCGCCGTCGCGCTGGCGATCGCCTTCTTCCTGATCTTCCTGCTGAGCAGACTCGCGAAGCAGGGGGCGACCCGCGCGGGTGACCCGAAGCGCTTGGCGCCGCCCGCGGAGGTGGGCGAATCCCTGTTGCAGCAGCGCGGTTTCCTGGGCGGCGACCACACGACCCCGATACTGCGCAACCTGCACCTGGCCTTCGCCGCCTTGGTGATCGCCGTCATCGCCGACCGCCTGTCGGGGTGGAATCAGGTGCTCGAATACGTCACCGAGGGCGCGCTCGGAGTCGTCGTCCTCGTCGTGGTCGTGTTGGGCGACCCGGAGCGGTCGGCGGCGCTGGACGAGGGTGATCGCTGGTTGACCAAGCGGCTCTGGACGGTCCTGCACCGGCTCTCGGGTCCGATCCGACTCGGCACGATCGGGCTCCTGGCGGTGGCGCTCTGGGGGCTGTCCACCTCGGACGTTCCCGACCAGGCGACGCGCCTCGAACGCTTCGACGGCACCGCGGTGTCACTGCTGGCCTACAGTCTGCTCGGACTGCCGGCCTTCCTCGCTGCCATCGCGCTGCTGGCTTGGCGTACGTGGCCGGACAAGGGCGTGCGTCCCGAGGGCTCCGACGGGCAAGGGGCCGAACGGGTTCCGGACGCGTTCCGTCCCTACGCGTACGGGACCACGGCCTACTGGGTGGCTTCCGCCGGGTTCTTCCTCGGGTTGGGCTTCTCGGCCGCCGCCGCCGAGGGCGCCGCCCAGTTGCTGCGCACGTCCGAGAAATCGGCGATCCTCGTGCGGATCTCCAACGCCTGGGGCATCACCGTCCTGCTCGCGGCCGTCCTGGCGCTGGTGCTGGCCGTCCTGTTCGGCGTTCGGGCGAAGGCGCGCGCGGCCTACGTGCGGGATCTGTATTACCCCGGCGCGCAGAACGATACGGATCCCGCGTCCACAGCGGCCTTCCGCATACCGCAACGATGGCTGGACAACGCGGTGGGCGCGGTGGGCATGGCGCGCCAGAAGAACTGCCTCCCGCCCATCTTGGTGCTCTTCGGCGTCGTCGCCCTGCTGCTGACCGTCGCCGCCGGGCACGACATGATCGGCATCCAGAACATCTGGCGGCACTTGGTGATCGGGGAGGACCGCACCGACGGCGTGCTGCCGGGCCGGCTGGGCTGGGCGAGCCGGGAAGCCGACCCCGCGCAGTTCAACGCGGTGATCTGGATCGGGACCTGGACGCTGGTGGTGCTCGCGGGCCGACTGGTCATGCTCGGGCGCGGCGCGGTGACGGGCAAGAGTGACCGACGGTTGGCCAACACCATCTGGGACGTGTTCTGCTTCTGGCCGCATTCGGCGCACCCGTTCGCGCCGCCGCCGTATTCGACCTACGTCGTCCTCGATATCCGCGATCGGATCCGCTATCACCTGACCGACCCGCAGTTGTGCGCGCCCGCGCCGGGCAGTCACCGCCGCCGCATCCTCATCGTCGGGCACAGTCAGGGCAGCCTGATCGCCTTCGCGGCGCTGCTGTGGCTGAGTCCGGCGGAACGACGCCACGTCGCGTTGCTGACCTGCGGTTCGCAGTTGCAGATCATCTTCTCGCGCGCCTTCCCCGGCTATGTCAACTATCCGACGATCAAGGCCCTGTTCGACGGTGCGGAAGGGCTCGGGCGCAAGTGGGTGAATCTGTACCGGGACACCGACCCGATCGCCGGTCCGGTGCTGTCCTGGATACCGGGGCCGGTGGGCTCCTGGCGCGACGCGGAAGCCCGGAAGTGGTACCACCACATCGCCGACCCGGAGCGATCCTTCGCGCGGGCCGAGGCCCGGACAGGTCCGGGAAATCGGCGGCGTGAGCGCGGCAACGACTGGCTGCTGCTCGATCCGACTCCGGTGCGCAACCGACACACCGAGGACCCGCCCGTGGAGGGCCTCCAGGACGGCGCGATCGAGAAACTCCGAGGCCATTCGGACTTCGCTTCGGACCTGTCGTGGGCCGAGGCGGTCCATTTCCTGCGCTGCGAACCGCCGACACCGCCCGAACCCCGAGAACCGGCGGTATCGGCCGCCGGTTGAATTCCGGCTGATCGCAACCCTGTTCACCCGCACGCGGAAGGGATTGGATTCGAGATCGGCATCCCCGGTCGAGAGGAGTTCCCATGGCGGGTCCGACGAGCGAACTCCGGATTCGAAGTCTGGCGTTCCTGACCCCGGGCAACTATCCCGACGACGATCCGGCGGTCGGGCTCGAGGACACGCTGCGGCTGTTCGAGTTCGGCGAGCGCCTCGGCTTCGACGGTGCGTGGATCCGGCAGCGGCATCTCGAGCACGGGGTGGGGTCGGCGGCGGTCTTCCTGGCCGCCGCGGCGCAGCGCACCACGCGCATCGAATTGGGGACAGCCGTGATCCCGATCGGATACGAGAGCCCGTTCCGGCTGGCCGAGGACCTGTCGATGGCCGATGTGCTCTCGGGCGGACGGTTGCAGCCCGGATTCAGCGCGGGCACGCCGCCGCACGCCGACCTGATCGGCGACCGGGTCTTCGACGGGCAGTGGCGCGAGTTCGATCTGTCCTACGGGCGCATCGAGCGGCTGATCGAGAATCTGCGCGGCGATTTCCTCGGCGACGAAGACACGGTGATCCAGTCGCCGGGCAATACGCAGCGTCCGCGGTTGCAACCGTACGCGCCGGGGTTGGTAAATCGGCTCTGGTACGGCGGGGGCAGTCTGCGTTCGGTGGAGTGGGCGGGGCGCAACGGGTTGAATCTGCTCAGCGGCAATATCGTCACCGGTGAAAGCAGCGACGATTTCGGTGCTAGTCAAGTGGGCCTGATCGAACGCTATCGCGGGGCGCTGCCCGCGGATCGGCCGTCCCGGGTGGCGGTCGGCCGGGTCGTCGTGCCGTTCGACAGTGCCGACGCCGCGACCCGCGAACGGTATCGCCGCTACGCCGCGAGCCGGTACGAGCGGACCCTCGCGCCGCAGGGGGAGCGTCGCGTGCTGTTCGCGCCGGATCTGGTCGGCACCGCCGAGGAGATCCTGGAGCGCCTGCACGCCGACCCGGTGTTGCGGCACACGGCCGAACTGCGCCTGGAACTGCCCTACGAGTTCGACCGGGGTGACTACGAGCAGATCCTGCACGACACCGCGACGCTGATCGGTCCCGCGCTCGGCTGGCGTCCGGCCACGCGGAATCCGGCGGTCGGCGCGCCGGGCTGAGCGGCGGCGACCACGCTGTTTCGCTCGGTGACGCCGGGTATTCGTCGGTCAGGAGGTGATCTACATGCCGAAGGAATGGACCGGAAAACAGGAACGGCAGTACGAGCACATCAAGGATTCGGCCGAGGGGCGCGGTGAGTCGCCGCGCCGGGCGAAGGAGATGGCGGCGCGCACGGTCAACAAGAACCGCGCGCAGGCCGGGCAGACGAGGACCGCGAGCCGATCCTCGACCCACGATGTGTCGCCGCAGCATCGCGGCGGGAAACGGTCCGGTACGAAGGGGCCCAAGGGGCTGACGCGCGATCAGCTCTACAACGAGGCCAAGAAACGCAATATCGATGGCCGCTCGAAGATGTCGAAAGCGCAGTTGGCGCACGCGCTCGGCCGCGACTGACTCGCGGCCGAGCAGGCGAACGCCTCAGGAGGAGGCCGGTTCCGGGATGCCTTCGCTGTCCCGGAAACCGGCCTCTTCGGCGCTGACCAGGCCGAGGCGGGTCAGTGGCCGCGGGGTGACGGCGGTGGTGAGGTAACTGAGGGTGACCGCCCAGCGGTTGACCCCGCGCGGCAGAGCGTAGGTGTGGTAGAAGCGCGTGACGGCTTTGGCGGGCCAGCCGGAGAGCTGTTTGCCGAGGGGATTGGCGACCGCGAATCCGGGGCCGAGGTCGACCACGAGGCCGAGGTCGCGGTGCCGGTAGGGGACGGCGACGCCTTCGCCGAGGCTCGCCGCGACATTGCGGGCCAGCACCTTGCCCTGGCGTCCGGCGTGCTGGGCGGTCGGCGGGGTGATCTGCCCTTCGCCCTTGACCAGGTCGGGGACGGCGGCCGCGTCGCCCGCCGCGAAGATGTCGGGGTGATCGGGCACGCGCAGGTGCGCGTCGACCACCAGGCGGCCGCGTTCCAGCGGCAGTCCGAGACTCTCCAACAGCGGCGCGCCGGTGACGCCGGTGACCCAGGCGACGGTGCGGGTCGGCACGACGGTGTCGTCGGTGAGCACCACGTGGTCGTCGGCGACCGATTTCAGCGTGGTCTCCAACCGGATCTCGACCCCGCGTGCGCGCAGCACCTCGAGCACCCGGTCGCCGAGTTTCGCGCCCACTTCGGGCATCACCTGTTTCGCGGTGTCCAACAGCAGGAAGCGGATCTCCTCGCGGGGGAGGTCGCGGCGGGCGGCGTAGGTGTCGGCGAGCGCGCGCAACTGCGCGATCAGTTCGGTGCCCGCGTAGGAGGCGCCGACCACGACGACGGTGCGCCGCGCGCGCCGCACCTGTTCGTCGGTTTCGTCGTCGGCGGATTCGAGCTGGTGCAGAAGCTGTTCGCGCAGGTAGAGGGCTTCGGCGACGGTTTTCAGGCCGCGGGCGTGTTCGTGCAGGCCGGGGATGTCGAACAGGCGGGTCACCGATCCCGGGGTCAGCACGAGTCGGTCGTAGGCGAGTTCGGTGGCTTCGTGGTGTTCGCGGGTGACGGTGACGGTGCGCGCCTCGGTGTCGACGGATTCGACGGCGCCGACGACCAGTTTCACCGCGGGCAGTGCGTCGGCCAGGGAGATCGTGACGAAACGGGGGTCGATCGCGCCGCCCGCCACGTCGGGCAGCAGCGGGGTGTAGAGCATGTAGTCCTGTTTGGTGATCAGGACGATCTCGATGTCGCGGCCGCGGGCGGCCATGATCTTGCAGAGTTTGCGGGCGCATTCGAAGCCGGCGAAACCTCCGCCGACGATGACCACGCGCTGTCCGGATTCGCTCGACACGCCGTTCTCCTCTCCTGGGTTCTCCCTCGCGGCGATTCCCGGGGATACGGCGGCGAAACAGCCGCCGGGAACAGAGCGACGCGGCGACCGCTGTGTGCGGTCGCCGCGTCGCGTCCTGATCGGCTATCTCGCGTCGGGGCGGGGAACGTCGCCACGCCACGCGCCGGTCTCGTGCCGCTGGTGCTCGATGTATTCCTTGAAGCGCTTCATGTCGCCGTGCACGCGGTGCTTGAGCACCCCGAGTTTGTCGGCGGCGTTCTCGACGAAACCTTCCGGGTCGACGTCCATCTGCGCGGTGACGCGGGTGTGGTCGTCGTCGAGGCGGTGGAAGGTGATGACGCCCGCGTGCTGGGGTCCGCTGTCGGATTTCCACGCGACGCGTTCGTCGGGATGCTGTTCGGTGATCGTGGCGTCGAATTCACGCGTGGCCGGACCGACGTGGATACGCCAGTGCGTGTGCGTGTCGTCGAGTTGATGCACTACCTCGACGCCCTCCATGAATTGCGGGAAGGACTCGAACTGGGTCCACTGGTTGTAGGCCGTGCGGACCGGTACGTCCACATCCACGGTGGCGGCCAATGTGCTCACGACTTACCCCTTTCGTACGACGTTTCGGGTCTGGTCCTCGGCTACCCGGTCGAGGCGGAACAAACCGGCGCGCGCCGATCCCGGGTGCGCGGATTGCCCGTGCCCCGGACGGGTAGCTCGGTGGCGGGCGTCGCCTTCGCGCAGGTGGGAGCGCCCGCACGGACCGACGACGACCGGAGGTAGGGATATGCGGATCGGATACAAATTGGCGGCCGAGGGGTACGGGCCGACCGAATTGGTCGAGCAGGCGGTGGCGGCCGAGCGCGCGGGTTTCGATTTCGTGGAGATCAGCGATCATTTCCATCCGTGGCTGGACGAACAGGGCCATTCACCGTTCGCGTGGACGGTGCTGGGGGCGATCGCCGCCCGGACCGAACGGCTGGAATTGGCGACCGGCGTCACCTGTCCGATCCTGCGTTACCACCCGGCGATCATCGCCCAGGCCGCCGCGACGCTGGGGGTGCTGTCGAACGGTCGGTTCACCTTGGGGCTCGGCGCGGGCGAGCGTCTCAACGAGCACGTCATCGGACGTGATTTCCCGCCCGTGCGCATACGGCATCGGATGTTGCGCGAGGCGCTCGAGATCATCCGACTGCTGTGGGAGGGCGGTTACCGGTCCTACGACGGTCGGTACCTGACCGTGTCGGAGGCGCGGGTGTTCGATCTGCCCGATCCGCTGCCGCCGATCGCCGTCGCGGCGGGCGGACCCGCGGCGGCGCGCCTGGCGGGCGAACTGGGCGACGGCCTGTTCGCCACCGACCCGGACGCCGACCTGGTCGCGGAATTCCGGTCGGCGGGCGGTACGGGAGCCCGCTACGCCGAGGTGGGGGTGGCGTGGGCGACCGACGAGCGCACCGCGGCCGAGGCGGTGCTCGAGACCAGTCGGTGGGCGGTCACGGGCTGGCCGGTCATGAGCGAACTGCCCAATCCCGCGAATTTCGCCGCCGCGACCACGACCGTGCGGCTCGAGGACATCTACGACAACTTCGCCTGCGGCCCGGACCCGAAGAAGTACCTGGCGGCCGCGCAACCGTATGTCGAGGCGGGGTTCGACCACCTCGTCATGCAGAACGCGGGCCCGGACCCGTTCGGCTTCCTCGACTTCTACCGCGGTGAGGTGGACGCGCCGTTGCGCGCGCTCACTCCGGGCTGATCTCCGCAGCGGGCGGGACGCGCACGGCGATCTCGCCGCCGAGGTCGTAGCCGTGCGCCAGGCGCAGGCGGTCGCCGCTCCAGAAGCGACCCGGGTCGTACCAACTGGTGTCACGGGTGGCGGGCAGCAGCCCCATCGACTGGTAGGTGGCGGCGACGATCTCCGCGCAGTAGGCGTTCTCGACGTCGCGGACCGCCGGGCGGCGCGGGCGGCGGCGCGGGACACGTACGCGGCCCTTGAACCAGCGCCCGGCCAGCGCGGCGGTGGACGGGAACGGCGTGCCGTCGAGGCGGGCGATGGTGCGCAGCACGCTGTCCTCCATCTCCCGGGTCACCGGTCGGTCCAGTTGGCGCAGCCAGGCTTGTTGGCCGTAGCGGTGGGCCCACACCAGCACCGCGTCGCGCAGGTTGTGCAGTTGCGCGCCGCGGTGGGCCGACCCTGTCCACATGTCGGTCAGCGACCGCCCGAGCTCCGCGTGCCAGATCAGCGGGGGTAGATCGTCGATCACCACCGCCATGCCGACGTGGTTCACCGGGCTGTTGGTGGTCATCCGAATCACCCGGTCGGCGGTGGAATGACCCCGGAAGAGCCAGATGTCGCCGGTGGTGGTGAGTTCGAGAGCTCGGTCGAGATCGATACCTGTGCCGCTCATGGCCGTAGCCTATGCGGTATGAGGTGGTGGAAGGCAGTGGGTTTGGCGGGTGCGGCCGGTGTGGTCGCCACGGGTGTGGTCATCGCGCGTGGTGAACGTCGCCGTCGCGCCTACACTCCGGACCAGGTCCGCGAGCAGTTGCACGCCCGGTTGGCCGAGGCGGCGCAGGACAGTGTCCCCGAGCCCGAGAATTCGGACGAGGAAGGCGTTTCCGGGGTGCGCAACCGGTTCCGCCGGGTGCTGCGCCGCTGAGCGCGGGCCGCCGGGGAGGCGGCCCGCGCGACGGTCATTCCAGATCGCGCCGGGTGAAGGCGAGCACTCCGGCCACGCCCAGCGTCACCGCGATCAGCGAGAGCACGGTCACCGCGAGGGCGTCGACCGTGGTTCCCGGCAGGTGCGGAACGTGGTCGAACACCGACAGATTCATCGCGGCGGACGGCAGATCCATCGACGGACCCAGGATGGACACCACCGCCGACCCGGCCAACAGCACCCACGGCAGCCACGACACCCGCGGCGTCAGTCCGATGACGGCCACGGTGAGTCCGCCGAACAACGCCAGCGCGGGCAACTGCCCGAGGCAGGCGGCGATCAGGCGCTCGTACCATCGCGGCCTCTTGTTGCCGTGCAACACAACGTATTACGCCGATGCTACGGTGGTGGTTCCGGATGTAAGGCCGCGTATCGCGCGCAACCGCGAATAATCGTGTTCGCGAACTGCTCGGTGATTTTCCCGGGTGTTTCGGCTACGCGAACGCAACTCCCGATCGGAAATGTTCTGGCTCGAGGTAGTTGCGAAGGTTGCATGGTTCGAACCGGTCGGTTCTCATGTAATCGCTACAAAGAGCAGTGGTCGGAAAGGCGCGGGCCCCGGAACGAAACCGACGTGTCCGCACTCTCACCGACAGTGTCGGACGACTCCGCGCTCCGAACTCGGCTCCGCGCCGTCCTGCGACGGTTCGTCGCCGTGCGCGCGCTGACGATAGGGCAGCACGACCCACGCCCCCGCGAACAACACCGTCGCCGCGATCCCGGCGACGATCGCCCCGATCGGACCCGCGACCAGATCGAACACCAACACCGCGACGCCGATCAGCGCCAATCCCAGCAGCGCCATCCCCGCCATCGCGCAGCGGTGCGCGCCGCGCACCACGACATCGAGGCGGCGGCGGTGGAACAGCATGCGATGGGTGGCTACCGGCGCGGTCAGGAAGACCGTCGCGGCGAGCGCGGTCGTCACCACGAACAGGTAGTCCACGCGCATGGGCAGGCTCAGATCGGCGAAGCGACTCTGGAACGGCAGCGTCAACAGGAAACCGGTCAGCACCTGGACGCCGGTCTGCACCACGCGCAGTTCCTGGACGAGTCCCGCGAGATTGCGGTCGAGTTGTTCGGTGCGACTCTCCCCGCGGACCCGGCGATTCCACTGCCGCGAGGTTTCCGGAGCCGACACCTCCGAGGACCCGTCGTCGCCGGGGGCGGACGCCGACCGTCGCGCGCCGTCGAACAATCGGGCGGTGCTGCCGCGAGGCGGGTCTGCGGTCATCGGGCTTCTCGAAACGCGCGAAGTCGCCCGGCGGATCCGGGCGGGCTGGAACAGCCATACCCCGGCCCGGCGGTCCCAACCATCCGCACGCGGCCCTGGTTCGCCGGCCACGGTTCGGGTAGCCGCCCCGGGTACCACTCGTGACCAGCACGGATTGGAGGGGCATGACGCATCTCGTCGCCGATCATGTCGTCGCACGACTACGCGAATGGGGAGTACAGCAGGTCTTCGGCTATCCGGGGGACGGCATCAACGGCCTGATCGCCGCCTTCGGGCGCGCGCACGACGAACCGATCTTCGTCCAGGCGCGGCACGAGGAGATGGCCGCCTTCGAAGCGACGGGCTACGCCAAATTCAGCGGGGAGGTCGGCGTGTGCGTCGCCACCTCCGGGCCCGGAGCCATCCACCTGCTCAACGGCCTCTACGACGCCAAAGCCGACCACGTGCCGGTGGTCGCGCTCATCGGGCAGACGGCGCGCAGCGCCATGGGCGGCAACTACCAGCAGGAGGTCGACCTCCAGAGCCTGTTCAAGGATGTCGCCTCGGAATACCTGGTGGAGGTCAACGTCGCCGCCCAACTGCCCAACGCGCTGGACCGGGCGATGCGCATCGCCAGGGCCCGGCGCGCGCCGACCGCGGTCATCCTGCCCGCCGACGTCCAGGAACAGACCTACGAACCACCCGCGCACGAGTTCAAACAGGTGCCGTCGAGTCCGCCGGACCGATGGCACAGCAGCCTGAGCCCCGAACCGGCGGATCTGCGCCGCGCCGCCGAGGTCATCGAGGCGGGCGCGAAGGTCGCGATCCTGGTCGGCCAAGGCGCGCGCGGCGCGGCGGCCGAAGTGATCGAACTCGCCGAACTCACCGGGGCCGGCGTGGCCAAGGCCCTGCTCGGCAAAGACGTGCTGCCCGACGACCTCCCGTTCGTCACCGGATCGATCGGCCTGCTCGGCACCCGACCCAGCTACGAGTTGATGCGCGACTGCGACACCTTGGTCATCGTCGGCTCCAATTTCCCGTACTCGCAATTCCTTCCGGAGTTCGGCGCGGCGCGCGCGGTGCAGATCGACCTCGGCCCGACGATGATCGGCATGCGCTACCCGAGCGAGGTCAACCTCGTCGGTGACGCGCGCACCACCCTGGGCCTGCTGATCCCGCTGCTGACCCGCAAGACCGACCGCGACTGGCAGGACACCGTGCGCCGCAACGTCACCCGCTGGTGGGAGACGGTCGAACGGCAGTCGATGCTGGCGGCGAAACCGGTCAACCCGATGCGGGTGGTGTGGGAGCTGTCCCGGCGCCTGCCGTCCGACGCGGTGGTGACCGCCGACTCCGGTTCCTCGACCAACTGGTACGCGCGCTGTCTGCGGATGCCGGAAGGCGCGCGGGGCTCGCTGTCGGGCACGCTGGCCACGATGGGCGCGGCGGTGCCCTACGCCATCGGCGCGAAATTCGCCCACCCCGACCGGCTCGCGATCGCCTTGGTCGGCGACGGCGCGATGCAGATGAACGGCATGGCCGAACTGCTGACCGTGGCCCGCTACCGGGAGCGCTGGTACGACCGTCGGCTGATCGTGTGCGTCTTCCACAACAACGACCTCAACCAGGTCACCTGGGAGTTGCGCGCGATGGGCGGCGCGCCGAAATTCGAGCCCTCGCAGTCGCTTCCGGACGTCTCCTACGCCGAGATCGCCCGTTCCTGCGGACTCGAGGCCGTGACGGTCACCGACCCGGACGAACTGGGCCCGGCCTGGGAACGCGCGCTGGCCGCCGAGGAACCGTTCCTGCTCGACGTGCACTGCGACCCCGAGGTCCCGCCGATCCCGCCGCACGCGGACTGGGACCAGATGAAAGCCACCGCGGAGGCGGTGCTGCGCGGCGACCCGAACGGATGGCACCTGGTGGCGCAGGGAGCCAAGACCAAAGCACAGGAACTGATCACCGCCACCACACGGAAGAGGTGAGCATCATGACCGAACCGGCGATGGACCCCGATCCCGAGCGCACGCCCGACCTGGAACGCGGCGGCGGCGTCGCGCCCGGTTCGACCCCGCCCGACACCCCGCAGACCAGCGGCCTGTCCGCCCCGGAACCACGTACCCGCAACCGGTTCCCGCCGACCGGCGTGCTGGCCATCGTGCTCGGCGCGATCCTGGTCGCGGTCTTCGCCGCCGTCGCGATCGGACTGATCGTCACCCTCATCGCCTGACCCGAAAGGACACGTGCATGGACCATGCGCGCACGCCGTTGCTGACGGCGCTGGCCGACTACCGCCGCGCGAACCGCTACGGATTCACCCCGCCCGGCCACCGTCAGGGCCGCGGCGCCGACGAGCGGGTCCTCCATGTCATCGGGCGCGACGCGTTCGCCGCCGACGTGCTGGCCGCGGGCGGACTCGACGACCGGCTGACCCGGGGCGGTCATCTCGCCGAGGCCGAGGCGCTGATGGCCGACGCGGTCGGGGCCGAGACGGCGTTCTTCTCCACCTGCGGCAGTTCCCTGTCGGTGAAGGCGGCGATGATGGCCGTGGCGGGCGGTGACGACGGCGGCCTGTTGGTGGCGCGCGACAGCCACAAGTCCATCGTCGCCGGGCTGATCTTCTCCGGTGTGCGCCCGCGCTGGATCACCCCGCGTTGGGACGAGAAACACCACCTGTCGCACCCGCCCTCGCCCGAGCAGGTCCGCCGGGCCTGGGCGGAGCACCCCGACGCGGCGGGCGCGTTGATCGTCTCGCCGAGCCCGTACGGCACCTGCGCCGACATCGGCGCGATCGCGCGGATCTGCCACGAACGCGGCAAACCGCTCATCGTCGACGAAGCGTGGGGCGCGCACCTGCCGTTCCACCCCGCCTTGCCGACCTGGGCGATGGACGCGGGCGCGGACGTGTGCGTGGTCAGCGTGCACAAGATGGGCGCGGGTTTCGAGCAGGGTTCGGTGTTCCATCGGCAAGGCGACCTGGTCGACCCCGACCGGTTGAGCGCGTGCGCCGACCTGCTGATGACCACCAGCCCCAACGTCCTGATCTACGCGGCGCTGGACGGGTGGCGGCGGCAGATGGTCGAGCGGGGACACGACCTGCTCGGCGCCGCGCTCGACCGCGCCGACCGGGCCCGCGCGCGACTCGACGCCGTCGACGGCGTCCGGGTGCTCGAGGACGAACTGCTGGGGGTCGAGGCCTCGCACGATCTGGACCGGTTGCAGGTTCTCATGGACGTCTCCGACACCGGCGCGAAAGGCTACGACGCCGCGGACTGGTTGCGCGAGCACCGCCGCCTCGACATCGGCATGAGCGATCACCGCCGGGTCCTGGCGACGCTGTCGTTCGCCGACACCGACCGGACCGTGGACGCCCTGGTCGAGGCGATGACCGCGTGGGCGGCGACCACGGACGGGTCGGCCACAGAGCCGATCGTGCTGCCCGGCCCGGGTGATCTGCAACTGGAGACGGTCATGCTGCCGCGCGACGCCTTCTTCGGTCCGGTCGAGACCGTCGACGTGCGCGAGGCCGCGGGACGGATCGTCGCCGAACAGTTGACGCCCTACCCGCCGGGCATTCCGGTGGCCGTGCCGGGGGAGCGTTTGGACGCCGGAGTGTTGGACTATCTCGTCAGCGGCGTCGAAGGGGGCATGAACGTCCCGGACGCCGCGGATTCCGCCCTTCGCACCGTCCGGGTCGTCGCCCGGGACGCCGAACAGTGACCGATTCCCGAAACAGGAACGAGGACAACGACATGCCCGAGACCACCCCGATCGTGCCCGAGACCGTCGCGCCCGTGGCCGTGACCCCGCCGACCTCCGCGCCCCGCAATGCCGCTCGACTGCTGTTGGCGGGCGGCATGATCTTCGCCGGCTTCAGCCACCTGTTCTGGGCCCGGCGCGACTTCCAGGCACAGGTTCCCGACTGGGTGCCGCTGGACAAGGACGCGGTGGTGCTGGCCTCCGGCGGAGTGGAGATCGCCCTCGGCGCGAATCTCGCCCTGGCGAACCGGGATCGGGCGCGCGTCGGGCGCACGCTCGCCCTGTTCTTCGCCGCCGTCTTCCCCGGCAACCTCGCCCAGTACCTCGGCAAGCGGGACGCGTTCGGACTCGACACCGACCGCAAACGCCTGGTGCGCCTGTTCTTCCAACCGGCGCTGATCGGTCTGGCGCTGTGGTCGACGGGATCGCCCCGGCGCTGAGTCGGCGTCGGGTGGTGACCGGCACGGGTCGGGTTCGGCTTGGGCATGGCATCGGCTGCCGCGGCCATCCCAATGGCTAGTCCTCCGGTGCGGTGCGACGCCGCTTGCGGTGGCTGGTGTCGCACAGCGGGTAGTCGGCCGAACGGCGGCACAGGCACAGCGCCACGGTGAACCGGTCGCAGCGGAGGGTGCGGCCGTCGGCGGTGACCACCTCGAGCGGCCCCTCCACCAAGGCGGGGCCGTCCGCGGTGAAGGTCACCCGGCGGGGTTCACGCGCCGAGGCGGTCACCGCGGATCACCACCAGGTCTTCGGTGCGCGCGTCGGCGCCGATGTCGCCGCGCGCGGCCAGCCACGGCGCGCGCCTGCGCATGACGGGGCCGAACGGGATGGTCTCGCGGGCCACGATCGCGGCTTTGAGCCCTCGGTCGCGCAGATCGTCGAGCGTGCGTTCGGCGTCCGAGAGCGTGGACTGCACGATCAGCGCGACGCCGTTGGGGTGCAACATGTCCGGCAGCATCGCGCACAGCCGGTCGAGCAGCGCGCGCCCGTCGTGGCCGCCGTCCCACGCGCGTCCGCGTCCGCCGATCGCGCCGTCCGGGGCGGGCACGTACGGGGGATTGGCGGTGACGACGTCGAATCGCCTGTGCCGCGCCGCCTCCGCGAAATCGCCGTGCAGCACTCTGGCCGCGATGCCCGCGCGTGCGCAGTTCCACCGCGCCGTCAGCGCGGCGCGGCGCGACAGGTCGACCGCGGTCACCTTCGCCGCGCCCGCCTCCGCCAGCGCGAGCGCCACCGCGCCCGTGCCGGTGAAGACGTCCAGCCCCGAAACCCCGTGGCGCAGACCGGCTTCGCGCAGGGTGCGCGACAGCAGCCAGGTATCGGCCTGCGGCCGGTACACCCCGGGGAGTCGCAGCAACGCGCGCTTCCCGGACTCGGTCATCTCATCCATCGAGCGCTCCCTCTGTCAGCAGTGAACCGCGTCCGGCCCGCCACGCCCCGAGGACGTGGTCGGCGAAACGCTCCTCGAGCAGGTCGGTGACCTGGATTCCGAAGACGAGCGCGGCCCGTTGCTCGGGCTCGCGGGCGAGCAGATCGCCGATGACCTCGCGGCGCATGATCTGCTCGTGCACCGCGTCGGCCTCGACGTGTTCGCGATAGAAGGCCGCGCAGGCGGGATCGGCGTCGAATCGCCGCAACGCCTGCACCATTCGCGCCGATCCGGGCGGCGAGGTGATCTCCACGCTCGCGAAATGACCGACCAGCGCGCCCCGGTGCGCGCGGTGCAGTCCGAACATCGACATCATGTTGACCAGTGCCAGCATCGGGGTCGGCACCACGTCGAGGTAGCGCAGGTAGGTCGGGTCAAGGCCGGCGCCCGCGAGCAGGTCGGCGTAGAGACGCGCGTGCACCCGTTCGCCGCGGCCGCCGCCGAATTCATCGAATTCGACCGCGACCAGCGCGGCCTTGGCCTGCCCGGTCAGGCGTGGGATCACCCACACGTAGGGATCGGCCTCCTTGTGGTGATAGATCGACCGGTGCACGAAGTACTCCCGGATCTGCTCCCACCGGCCCTCGTCGCGCAGATACACGCTCGGCCCGGACGGTTCGGCGGGCGTGCTCGTCAACTGGTCGAGTTCGGCGTCCAGATCGTCGCCGCCGGGCGCCGCCTCGCGCAACGCGGCCAGATAGCGGCGCTCGAGGTCGCCTCGCAGCGCCAACAGCGCCGGGTCCCATTCCCACGTCTCGTCCACGTCCGCGAAACCGCGATAGTGCAGCTCGTAACAGGTGTGCAGGGTCAGATGCAGGTCCGCGCCGAACGGGTCGGGGTCGCCCGCGGACGGCACGGGTGTCCCCGGCTCCGCGCGCAGCGCCTCGCACACCCGCGCGGACAGCTCACCCCGTGGTGTGGGCAGGGCTGGGGCCAGAGCCGAAACGGCGGTCATACGGTCCTCCTGGGCACGTTCGGTGATGTCGATCTTCTACCCGCGCACCGGGTGCTCAATCAGCGCGCGCCGCCGCCCCGAAGCCGGGCGGACGGTTTGACCTGGACAACTCTGGGCAAACGAACGATATATGGATTACGGAGAGGAGAAGATCATGTCGCGCAGCACTTCCGTTCGCGTCTTCCTGCTCTCCATCGCCACTTTCTCCCTGGTAGTAGCCGGTGGCGGGGTCGCGGCCGCGGTGCCGGTCCGCACGCCCGACACCCAGGAGGAAGGCGTCATCGCGGTGGGCGGCAATCCGGAATCGGAATACTGGAACTGTTTGCTGGTGGGGTCCGCGCTGGAGGCAGGCCCCCGGATCGACACGGCTACCACCGGTGAGAGCCGAGGCGGGTTCGCCCCCGGCAGCACCGTCGGCGCGCTGTGCACGGGCTCCGGGCTCGCCACCGCCACCGGTGTGACGTCACTGGACGACGCCGACTGACCCCGTCCGTGCCGTCCGCCCGTGTCCAGTTTGTCCGGGCCGGACCCGGGTAGGAGGGCACTATGGGTTTTTCGCCGCGTGCGCTCGCCTCGTCCTGGTGGTTCGAGGCGCCGACCGATCTCGCCACCGAATTCGTCCGCGCCGGAGCGGATCTCGCGACCGATGTGACCTCGGCGGTGGTGCGTGTCCCGCGCCGCGCGGTCGAGGCCGGTGCGCGGGCGGGCGCGTCGCTCGCCGAGATCGGCCGCGACATCGACTTCGGCCGCGACCTCACCGCGCTCGTCGACCCGCACGCGCGCCGCAGCCAACGCCGGGTCGCCGTCCACCGGGATCGCGCGACGGTCGAAGTGCGCGGCCTGTCCACCGACCGCGCCGAATCGGTCATCGAGGCGCTCTCGGATCGGCTCGACGACGACGAAGGCGTGCGCTGGTGGCGGGTCAACGCCGTCACCGGTCACGTCGTGGCCGCCTTGGCCGAAGGCGCGCAGGGGCTGCCGGACCTGGTCGCCGCCGTCGAATCGGTCGAATCCGACGCGAACGTGGACGACCTGGACTGGAGTCGCGCCGTCGAACATCCCGACGACCGGGAACCGGTGCTGGCGGCCGGAATCCAGGTCGCGGGCGATCTGTGCGCGATCGGTCTTGCCGGTGTCGCCGCGCTGCTGCCGTTGCGCGGTCCCGCTCGCACGCTGCGCGCCGCCGCGGCCTTCGCCGACACCCAACCGCGCGTGCGCGGCGTCCTGGAGCAGAGTCTCGGGCGTCCCCGCACCGATGTCCTGCTCACCACCGCCAACGCCTTGGGCAACGCGCTGGGCAACCGCGCCTCCCAGGGCATCGCCAACCTGGTGGTCGACACCGTCCAGCGCGGTTTCACCTTCTCCGAGGTCCTGACCCGCTACGCCCTGTGGCAGCGCTGGGAAGCCGAACTCGGCGGGGCGGCCTTCGAGGTCGGTCAACCGCTTCCGCACCGCCCGCGCGTCGTCCCGATGCCCGCCGGGCCGGTCGAACAGGTCGCCGACGAAGTCGCCGCCGGCTCGGTGGCGGGTGCGTTGGCCACCGTCCTGGGCCGCCGCGGTCTCGTGGACACCACCGAAGCCCTCGAACTCGGCGCGCCCAAGGCCGCCCGCGCGTGTCGCGAGGCGTACGGCGCGACCGTCGCCATGACGATGTCGCGCGCGGGCGTGCTCACCCTGCACCCCGGGGTGTGGCGACGCCTGGACCGCCTCACGGCGCTGGTGGTGGACGGCGACGCGCTGCTGACCGACCGCCGCGTCGTCCTGGACGCCGAAGGCCGCGACCACGAGAGCGCGGGCCCGCACCGTGACCGCGGTGCGGCCGATTCGGCCGAGGCCGACGGTCGCCGGGTGACCGGCGCCGCGCGCGACACCGAGGAGGGCGACGCGGGATCGGGACGCACGGCGGAGTGGACGCGCGCGAGAGTGTGGAGCGCCGCGCAGCGGTTGCTGTGGCGCGAGAACGCCGAGGACGAGGACGATCGCGGGCTGACCCTGGTGCGCGGCGGGTCCGGCAAGCCCGACGCCGGGGCGACGGCCAAGCCCGCGTGGCGGGAGTTGCGCGACCACGGCGAACCGGTGGGCAAGGTGCTGGTCGGCCGTGAACTGGACCCCCGCGCGCACGCGCTGCTCGAACTCGCGCGCGCGGCCGAGTTGCGGACGGTGCTGGCGGGCGGCGCGGATGTGGCCGAATTGCGGTCGCTGTCCGACGAATTCGTAGATCGGTCGCGGTCGCTGAGCAAGCTGGTGCGGTCGATGCAGCGCGACGGTCACGTGGTGGCGGTGTTGAGTCCGCGCGCCCACAAGGCGATGGCCGCCGCCGACGTCGCGATCGGTCTGGCCCGCCGCAAGGACGACCGGACGTGGCGGATCCCGTGGGCGGCGGACGTGGTGTGCCGCGACAGCGCGCACGCGCACCGCGTGCTGGCCGCCGTCGGCCCGGCGCGCGAGGTCAGTCGCCGTGGGCGCGCGCTGGCGCTGTCCGCGGCGAGCCTCGGCGGTCTGCTGCTGGCGGTGGCCTCCGAACGCACCAGGATGGTCTCGCCGGTCACCGCCGCCCACTACACCGCCCTGATGAGCGGCGCGTACAGCGGGTGGCGCGCGGTGCGCGAGGAGCCCGCGACCGGTCTGGCCCCCATGCTGCCCTGGCACGCCCTCGACGGCGACGAAGTGCTCGACCGTCTGCCCGATCCCGGCCCGTTCGAGGAACGCGCGGAACCCGAACGCCGACCGGAGCGGCCCGTGCTCACCTCCGCGGTCTCGTTCCTGCGGCACCTGCGCGGTGAACTCGCCGATCCGCTCACCCCGATCCTGGGCGTCGGCGCGGTCGCGACCGCGATCCTCGGCTCGCCTTCGGACGCGGTGCTGCTGTCCTCGGTGCTCGCCGTGAACGCCGTCGTCTCCGCTCAGCAGCGCAGGCGCGCCGAACAGGCCCTGCACCGCCTGCTCGAGGGCGAACAGGTCCTCGGCAGGCTGCTCGACCGCGACGCGCGGGATCTCGATCGGCACCGGGAAGTGCCCGCGGACCGACTCGCCCTCGGTGATCTGATCGCGGTGCGCCCCGGCGACGTGGTTCCCGCCGACGCCCGTCTGCTGCGGGTCGACGATCTCGAGGTCGACGAATCCGGTCTCACCGGCGAATCGGTGACCGTCGAGAAGGACATCGCCGCCACGCCCGGCGCGGTCGTGGGCGACCGGGCCTGCATGATCTTCGAGGGCAGCACCGTGGTCAACGGGACGGCGCTGGCCGTGGTCGTCGCCGTCGGCGAGGCCACCCAGGCGGGTCGCGCGGCCTCGGGGGCCATCCCGCCCGAGAAAGGCGGCGTGCAGGCGCAGTTGCGGCAGCTCACCGACCGCGCGCTGCCGTTGACCCTCGGCGGTGGCGCGCTGGTGACCGCGTTGGGCGTGGTGCGCGGCCGGTTCCTGCGCGAGGCGATCGCCGACGGCGTCGCGGTGGCGGTGTCGGCGGTGCCCGAGGGGCTGCCGCTGGTCGCCACCGTCGCCCAGTTGGCCGCCGCGCGCAGGCTCTCGCGCCACGGTGTGCTGGTGCGCGCCAGTCGCACCGTGGAGGCGCTGGGCCGCGTCGACACGCTGTGCTTCGACAAGACCGGCACCCTCACCGAGGGCAAGTTGCGGCTGACCACGCTGGCGGACCCGCACGAGCAGTGGGCCCCCGACGCCGACTCCGAGGACGCGCACCGCCTGCTGCGCGCCGCCGTGCGCGCCTGCCCCGATCCGGCCGACGGCCCGATCGCGCACGCCACCGACCGCGCGATCCTGGACGCGGCCGCCGAGGTCCTGGGCGAGGACGCCCGTCGGTGGGATTCGATCGAGGAGATCCCGTTCGAGTCCAATCGCGGCTACGCCGCCGCGCTCGGTCACACCACCGACAAGCTGCGATTGATCGTCAAAGGCGCGCCGGAGATCGTGCTGCGCCGCTGCACCCGGGTGCGCGAACGCGACGGCGGCAGTACGGAATTGGACGCGGCCACCCGCGAGCGCGTCGAACGCGCCGTCCACGATCTGGCCGAGCAGGGTCTGCGGGTCCTGGTCGTCGCGCGCCGTGACCTGCGCTCCGAACCCGACGACGTCGAGGGCATGGTCGGCGAGCTGACCGTCCTCGGTTTCCTCGGCCTGGCCGACACGCCGCGTCCGCAGACGGTGCCGCTGGTGCGAGCGTTGCGGAGCAACGACATCAGCGTCCGCATGATCACCGGCGACCACCCCGTGACGGCCGCCGCCGTGGCCAGGCAACTCGGCATCGACGACGCGCGGGTGACCACGGGGGCCGACCTGGACGGCCTGGACGACACCGCACAACTCGCGCTGATCGAACGCAGCAGCGTATTCGCCCGCGTCGATCCCGAACAGAAGGTCCGCATCGTCTCGGCGCTGCGCCGTTCGGGTCACGTCGTCGGCATGACCGGCGACGGCAGCAACGACGCCGCCGCGATCCGCTCCGCCGATATCGGCATCGGGTTGGCCGCGCACGGGTCCGCCGCCGCCCGCAACGCCGCGGACCTGGTGCTGACCCGGCCCGATCCGCTGGCGCTGCTGCACGCGCTGGTGGAGGGTCGCGGCATGTGGCAGCGGGTCACCGACGCGGTCGGCGTCCTGGTGGGCGGCAACGCGGGCGAGGTCGCCTTCACGCTCTACGGGACGGCGCTCAGCGGGGAGGCCCCGCTGGGCACTCGACAGTTCCTGCTGGTCAACATGCTCACCGACATGTTCCCCGCGATGGCGCTGGCGCTGTCGCCGGATCGTGACGCCCTCCCGCCCGACGAGGACGACCCCGAGGTACTGGCCCGCCACGCCTCCGAGCGTCTGGCGCAGTCGCGTCCCGCCGAACTCGGCGAGGAGTTGGTCCGCACGCTGGCGGTGCGCGGGATCGCGACCGCCTCGGGCGCGTCGGCGGCCTGGACCATCGGCCGCTACACCGGCACGCGGCAGCGCGCGGCGACCATCGGCTTGGTGGCCCTGGTCGGCGCGCAACTGGGGCAGACCCTGGTCTCCGGGTACCGCAGTCCGCTGGTGTGGGGGACCACACTCGCCAGCGGCGCGGTCCTCGGCGCGATCGTCATGACCCCTGGACTGTGCACCTACTTCGGCTGTCGGCCGATGGGACCGGTCGGCTGGACCACCGCGCTGACCTGCGCGGGGACCGCCACTGCGGCGGCGACGGTACTGCCGAGAGCGCTGCCCGCCGCGGTCCTGCCGCGCCTCGCGCCGCAGGAGCGGTGAGCTCCCGCACGTCGGCTCCCGGATTCATCGTGGAGACGACGGGTAGGCCGAGAGCGTCAGACGTTCCAGCGATGGAGGAGGTAGGTATGCCCGAGCACACCGGCGGTGCCCGTGAAGGCGTCGAAGGCGTCGTGGAAGGCGTCAAGGGCAAGATCAAGGAAGCCGCGGGCGCGGTGAGCGGGCACGACGACCTCGCACAGGAGGGTCGTGCGCAGCAGGACAAGGCCGATTCCCAGCGGGAGGCGGCCGCCAAGGAAGCCGAGGCGGAGAAGGCGCGCGCCGAGGCCGACGTGGACGAGGCGCGCCAGTCCTCACACCAGGACAGGTGAGAGCGGACGCGAACGCCGGGCGGTACCGCCGCCCGGCGTTCCGTCGTCGGTGGGGGAGTGGAAGAAGGAGGTCGATGATGACCGTGCGTGAAGACCGCGCCGATATCGGCGCGACGAGTGAGCGCATCGCCGCACACGCCCTCGACCGGGGCATCACCTTGGCCGTGGCCGAATCCCTGACGGCGGGCAACCTGGCGGCCGCGCTCGGCGCGGCCCCGGATTCGGGGACGTGGTTCGCGGGCGGTGTGGTGGCCTACACCGAGGAGGTCAAGCGGCGGGTGCTCGGCATGCCGGACGTGCCGGTGGTGTCCTGCACCGCCGCCGCGGCGATGGCGCGCGGCGTCCGCGAATTGCTGCGCGCCGACGTCGCGGTGGCCGTGACAGGCGTGGGCGGGCCCGGCGCGCAGGACGGCGAACCGGCGGGCTCGGTGTGGTTCGCTGTCACCGACGGCGACGAAACCCGCGAATGGCACCGCGAATTCGACGGCGATCCGGTCCGCGTCCTGGAGCAGACGCTGTGGTGCGCGCTGACCGGCGTCGAAGAACTGCTCGCGGACGCCGCGGACCGCATCGGCTCCTGAAATCCGCTGTGCCACAAGAACGGAGGCCCGCCGTCCAGGTGCACGGCGGGCCTCGGTGTATCTCGTGCTACTTGTCCGGCCAGGTGCCGGTGATCCGCTGATATCCTGTCGCGCCCGCGCGGTCGATGGCGGCCTTCACCAGGCCGAAGATCGCGCCTTGCAGGGCGGCGGCGATCAGGACCTCGCGCCACCCGTGGTCGCGCGCGGTGGCGGTGGGGGCTTGGTCCTCACCGCTGACCCCGCGCCACACGCGCGTGAACACGGCGTTGGCGGCGACGCCGCCGAGGACGCCGACGGCCATGCCCAGCGGCTTGCACAACGTGCTCGTCATGAACGCCTCCGTCGCAACACGATCCAGGTGATCAGCGCCGCCGATCCCGCGGTCGCCGCGATCACCGGCACACGATTGCGTCGCGTGGATTCCGCGACCTGCTTGCGGACGTCGTCGAGCGGTTCGCTCAGGGACGGCGCGGCGTTGGTGACCGTCGTCTTGGCCTGCGTCGCACGATGTTTGGCCGCCTCCGCGGTCTGGTGCGCGCGCTGCTTGGCGGCGTCGGCGACCTCGGCGGCCCGATGCTTGGCGGACTCGGTGGTCTCGTGCAGCTTCGCCTCGGCGCGCGCCGGGACGTCGACCCGGTCGCTGAGCTCGGAGATCGTCGCGCCGAGTTCCTCCCGCGCGCGATCACGGTCGGCCCGCAGTTCCTCGGGCGTCTCCGGTTCCGCGGGAACGGGTTTCGGGGCGCGGGAGGTGGTCGTCTCGGGGTCGGCCGCCGGTTCGGCGACCGCCGCCGGTTCGGCGGGCGGCGCGGGGCGGGACACGTCGCCGGTCTCCGGCACCTCCGATGCCGCCTTCGCGGCGGCGGGTTCGGAGGTGGCGGTCACGGGCGGGACGACGATGGCGTCCGGATCGGCAGGCGTCCCCGGCACCGCGGAGGGCCCGCCGCCGATGGGGGTGCCGAAGGGCGACGGCTCGCCCGGCGGCGTGGGCGGGACGTCGGGGTTCTCGGCGGCGGGCTTCTTCCCGCCGCCCTGACGCTTCTGTTCGGTCATCCTCGACTCCCTTCGCGCACCGCGGCCCAGTCCTCGCGCACGGCTCCAGCGGTATCGGTCGGCACCGGCGGCGCCGCCTCGGTGACGGTGCGCTTGCCGATCAGGGCCAGCACGCCGCCGAGGGCCAGCAGCGCCGCGCCCACGATCAGGGCCGAGGCCCACTCCGGCAGGACCAGTGCCAGGGCGAACACGGCGGCCGCGACCAGCGCGATCCCACCGTAGAGCGCCAACAGCGCACCCGCGCCCGCCACGCCGATGCCGCGGGCCATGCCGCCCGCCTTCTCCTGGACCTCCCAGCGCGCGAGGCGGATCTCGTCGCGCACCAGGCGGGTCATCTGGGTGGTCGCGTCGTCGACCAGTTGCGATATGGACCGTTCGTCGGCATCGGGCCGGTTCTCCGTGTGTTGGACCATGTATCCCACCTCCTCACTCCGACATCTACCCGGGCACGAGCCCCTGAAACGGGCCGAACCCTCGGTTCCGAGCCCGGTGCGAGGTGGGGCGTTCCCGCGTTCAGGACGGCGGATTGCCGGTACTGGGACCGGCCCCCTCGCCGTAGTCGGGCGGGCGGTCCGAAGGACGCGGCTTGCGGCGGACGGCGACACCGCGGGCGACCACGATCACCACCACCAGGACCAGGGCGAGTATCAACAGCAGTTCCATACCGTCGTCCTACCCTGCGGCCAAGCCGTCAACCACGGGCGGACACTATCGAGGCCGTCACACCGATCGTGTCCGCACCGGTCAGAACGTCACGTCGGGAATCTCGAGCGGGGTCCGGCCGTGGGCACACAAGGTGTCGGCCGCCGCGACCCGCAGGACCCGGTGAGCGATCACCGCACGCCGTCGCGGGGGATGGCGGCCGGGATCTCCAGGACCTGGCCGCTGTGCGTGGTGACGTACACGCTGTCGGCGCCGAACGCGGAACCCGCCGCGCCGACGGTGATGCCCGCGGGCAGCGTCAGACCGGTCGCGATGGCGCACACCGAACCGTCGGTGTCGATGCGCCACACCTGCCCGGCGAAATAGGCCGGGGCGTAGAGCCGTCCGCGCGCGTCGATGTCCAGATCGTCGAGGAAGGCGTTCTGGTAGCCGTCGGGCGGACGGAAGTAGGTGCGAGCCGTGCCGGTGGCGGTGTCGATGGCCAGGACCCGGGTGTCGCCGATCGACACGTTGGCGAACAGCGTGCGCCCGTCGGCGGAGACGGCGAGTCCGTTGGCCGGGGTCTCGCGGTACCAACCGCGGTGCACGGTGCCGTCGGGGTCGACGCGGTCCAGCGCGGGGACGAGGTCGTTGGAGGTGAACACGGTGCCGTCCGGCGCGCGGACCACGCCGTTGCCCATCGACAGCTCCGAGGCGTAGGGGGTCACCGCGCCGGTGTCGGGGTCCAGGCGGAACAGTGTCGCGAAACCGAAGGTGGGGGCGAGCAGGGCGGGGGCGGAGATGCCGGAACCGACGAGCACGGTCCCGTCGGGCAGCGGGGCGAGGCCGCCGGGGGCCTCGACGGAGGCCAGCGTGCGGGGCGCGGCGCCCGGCGCGTCGATGACCTCGATCTTGTTGCCGAGCCAGTCGCTGACGAGCAGACGCCCGCGACGGTCGACGGCGACGGCCTCGAAGGTCCGGGGCTCGGCGACCAGCGAGCGAACCGGTCCGACATCCGGGCAGCCCGGGATCGCCGTGGTCTGCTGTCCGACGGCGGTGGTGGGGGAGGCGGCTCCGACCAGCAGAATCGCGCCCAGGGTCAAGGATCTGACAATGCTTCTCGTTCGCACGAAGGGATCATCGGCGCTGCGTACCGGACATGCGACCGGTGGGCGGGCGAATCGCCGGCTGTTCCGTCGGATTTCATCTGCCCGTCGCCGGGCCGCTCGTAATCGACCGATGCCCAACGCCGTACCCGCGAATACCGGACGGTATCGATACCGATGTGTGATGGGCCGCCCCGGGCGCGGTCGACCGGACGGTCGCGTCGGGAAGAATGGCGTGCCCGGAATTGCGTCACGATGTGACCACGCTTGCCATCGGGAGGTTGCGCAAACGGCTGCGCGGCTGTGAACATTACGTGAATCCCCCGAGGTCCGGTGTCGGCCGTTCGACGGACACCGCAGGTGACGCGCCCCTCCCGCACCGACCGGCGAACCCGGTTTTCCGTTTTCAAACCTGGAATTCGGACTGTTCACCGAATTGTTCGACCGCGTTGGCATCCAAGGGTTTCGCGCTTCCCGCATAGGGGTTCAGTGCCCCGGGATATCGGGCTAGACTTGCCGAATCGCATGATCAAACAGGGTGGGAAGGGAAGCGGGAGAGGCACTTCGGCGCAATTCTCGGCCAACAACCTTGTCCACGAAGTGAAATCATCGGGTCATGTCCGGGTGACGAGGCAGCGACGACGCGCCGCCGCACTGTCGTGCTGCTGATACATCAGGTGGGGAATTTTCGAATGCTTGGTCAAAGGTCCGAGGGTAGGGCGTTCATCGGGAGACTCCTCGCCGGAGAGCACGGAACTTCCAGCGGCGTGGTGCTGTTCGGCGGATGTATCGGCAGCGGCAAGACCGAGTTGCTGCGGGAGTTGGTCCGCGACGCGGAGGCGACCGGAACCCGCTACCTGATGGCCGCCGGATCGCCGGACGAGACCGCGATTCCGCTGGGAGTGGTGTGCCAACTGCTGCATTCGGCCCCGTGGATCACCGAACGCGTCGATACCGCGCTCGGCCGCCTGGATTCGCTGATGTTCGCGGCAGGCACCACCGAAGAGGTTGCGCGCACGACGAATACGAACGCCGAAGCGCTGCGGCTGGCCCACGAACTGGCGAACGCGCTGTTCGAGGTGGCGGGCACGGGGCCGGTGCTGATCGTGGTGGACGACGTCGACCACGCCGACACCGCGTCACTGAACTGCCTGCACCATCTCGCCAAACGGTCGGTCGGCACGTTGCTGACGCTGGTCTACACGGTGTCGATGCGCACGCGGGCGGCCCGTCCCGCGCTCCCGATCGAACCCGTCGACTCGGTCGGCTGGCACCGGTTCGTGCTGCGGAATCTGTCGGAGGCCGGGGTCGGGCGGACGGTCGCCGAGCACTTCGGCATCCCGGAAGCCGCCGACCTCGCGGCCCGCTACCACCGCGCCACCGGCGGCAACCCGCGCCTGCTGCGCGCACTGCTCGAGGACGCGCACACCCCCGAAGACGCGCCCGCCGCGGGCGGCGGGTCGCGGTTCGGCCAAGCGGTGGCCGTCTGTCTGCGCCGCGCCGACGCGCACGTCGTGGCCGTGGCCGAGGCGGCCGCGGTGCTCGCCGCGTCGGACTCCCTCGCCACCGCGAGCACCCGCTTCCTGGCCCGCCTGGTCGATCGTGAACCGGAACAGGTCGCGGGCGCGCTCGCGGCGCTGGACGCGATGGGGATCACCGCCGAGAACGGCCGCGCGTTCCGCCACCCGGCCGCCCGCGCCGCGATCCTCGCGGGCGCGGGCCGCGAGCGCCTCGATGACCTGCACGCCCGCACCGCCCGGCAACTGCCCCTCGACGATTCCGCGGTCGCCCCCGCCCGCGTCGCGGTCCATCTCACCGCTGCCGGCCGCACCACCGATTCGCAGTCCCGGGAGATCCTGGTCCGCGCCGGCAGCACGCTCACCGCGGCCGAGGATCTGGACTCGGCCACCCGCTACCTCGAACTGGCGATGGCCTCCGCGGACACCGAACGCACCCGCGCGGGAATCCGGGCCATGTTGGCGCGCACCGAGATGCGCGTGGACCCGGCCGCCGCCAAACACCACATGGGCGCGCTGCTCGACGCCTACAAGAACGACCACCTGGCCGACCGCGAAGGCGGCTTGCTGCTGTGGCAGTTGGTGTGGCAGGGCATGCTGGACGAGGCGGGCGCGGTCATCGACTGGACCGCCGACGGCAACGTCACCCACGCGGTCTCCGAATTCACCTCCTACCGGAGGCTTCTCGCGGTCAACTATCCGCCGCTGGTCGCCGACCCCGACCGTCGGGCAGCCACCGAACCCGACCGCCCCGCCCAGGTCTACGACGAATTGCGCACCACCGCCGCCGAAGCGCTGGGCCGGGTGCTCAGCCACGGCCCCGCCGACTCGGCCGCCGAACGGGCGCACCGGGTGGTCGCCACGCTGGAACTGGCCGACGAGACCATCGACATCGCCGAAGCCGCCCTGGAGACCTTGGTCTTCGGCGAGCAGGCCCCCGACGCCGCGCCGCACTGCGCGACACTGCTCGACGACGCGCAGAACCGGTCGGTGCCGCTGTGGTCGGCGGTGCTGGGCTCGGTGCGCGCGGAGATCGCCTTGCGGCAGGGGCATCTGGTGGCCGCGCGCCGTTTCGCCGCCAAGGCGCTCTCGGCGATCCCCGCCCACGGGTGGGGCGCGCAGAGCGGACGCACCCTCGGCGTGCTGGTACTGGCCAGCACCGCGCTCGACGATTTCGCCGCCGCCGCGAAATACGTGCAGAGCCCGGTGCCGGAGGTGACCTTCGCCAGTCGCTACGGCGCGCAGTACCTCTACGCGCGCGGTCAGTACTACCTCGCGGCGGGTCACGTGGACGCCGCGCTGGCCGATTTCGAGTTCTGCGGCAGGCTGCTGGTCGGCTGGGGAATGGACACCCCCACCTTCGTCCCGTGGCGCAGCGGCGCGGCGGCGGTGCACCTGCGCAAAGGAGACCCGAGCGCGGCGCAGGGACTGTTGGAGCAACAGTTCGCGTTGCTGGACGGCGCCGGGGCGCGGTGTCTGCGCACCCGTGGCCTGACCACGATGATGCTCGGCTGCGCGCGGCAGGCCCGCCAGCGGGTGCCGATCCTGCGCGAGGCGATCACCTCGCTGCGCGCCTCGGGCGACATGTATCTGCTCAGTCGCGCGATGCTCGCACTCAGTGACACCCATAAAACACTGGGACAGCGCGATCAGGCGACGGCACTGCGCTGCGGCGCGATGAAATTGGACCGGATATTCAAGTCGGGGTCGGCGCCGCACAATTCCCCGGAATCCGGGGAGATATCGGAACGGCAGGCGTCGGTCTCCGACGACCCGGTCCGCACCGCACTGACGGAATCCGAACAGCGGGTCGCGGCGCTGGCCGCCGTCGGCCACACCAATCGCGAGATCGCCGACCGCGTCCACATCACCGTCAGTACCGTTGAACAGCATCTGACCAGCGCATACCGGAAGCTGGACGTCAAGCGGCGGGCCGACCTACCGATCGAATTGCTGCTCCGCGCCACTAATTGACGACCTCCCGACACTGCTTTCGGACGGAATCATTCGCCATGATTCCGTCTTTCTCGACGACCGTATCCGTTACTCGTTTCTAGGGGTTTCCGACCATTGCTCAGGGGTCGCCTAGGGGTTGAACCCGATGGTGGTCTCCGTGTTAATTTCGGTTGCGGCGTGTACTGCGCGCACGAGGAGAATTCGCACATGTCTGAGATGGATATCGCGGTTGTCGGCGTCTCCTGTCGACTGCCGGGGGCCGCCGACCCGGCCGAGTTCTGGCGGTTGCTGGCGCAAGGACGCTCGGCGATCGCCGAACCGCCCGAAGACCGCTGGGCGCGGGCCGATCTCGCGGGCACGCCGCGCCACGGCGGATTCCTCGACCGCGTGGACGAATTCGACGCCGACTTCTTCGGCATCGCCCCCCGCGAGGCGGCGGCCATGGACCCGCAACAGCGCCTCGCACTCGAATTGTCCTGGGAAGCATTGGAAGACGCGGGCATCACCCCCGACGCCGTGCGCGGCGAGGCCCTCGGTGTGCTGTTCGGCGTCTGCGCCGACGACTACGCCGCGCTGCGCGCCGCGGCGGGCGCGCCGACCGACCATCGCACCCTGACCGGACAGCATCGCGGCATCATCGCCAACCGCGTCTCCCACTTCCTCGGCGCCACCGGTCCGTCACTGGTCGTGGACACCGGTCAGTCCTCCTCGCTGGTGGCCGTGCATTTGGGGTGCGAGGCACTGCGTTCCGGCGACGCCGACACCGTCCTGGTCGGCGGCGTCAACCTGAACCTGTCCCCGGCCACCGCGCGGATCACCGCCGAATTCGGCGCGCTGTCCCCGGACGGCCGCTGCCATGCCTTCGACGAGCGCGCCAACGGCTACGTGCGCGGCGAAGGCGGCGCGGTGGTGGTCCTGAAACCGTTGGCGCGGGCGGTCGCCGACGGCGACGACGTCTACTGCGTGATCCGGGGCAGCGCGACCAACAGCGGTGCGGGCGACACACTCACCACCCCCGACGGCGCGGCCCAGCAGCAGGTGCTGCGGCGCGCGCTGGCGCGGGCGGGCGTCGACCCGGCGGCGGTCCACTACCTCGAGGCGCACGGCACCGGCACCGCCGTCGGCGATCCCGTGGAGGCGGCGAGCGCGGCCGCCGTCTACGGCGTCGACCGCCCGTCCGGCGAACCCCTGCGTCTCGGGTCGGTGAAGACCAACATCGGGCATCTGGAGGGCGCGGCGGGCATCGCGGGCCTGCTGAAAGTCGTGCTGGCACTGCGGCACCGGCAACTTCCCGCTTCGCTGAACTTCCGCACACCGCACCCGCGCATCCCGATGGACGAGTGGAACCTGCGCGTGCAGCGCACCCTCGAACCGTGGCCGAGCGCGGGCCCGTTGCTCGCCGCCGTGTCCTCGTGGGGGATGGGCGGCGCGAACTGCCATGTGGTTCTGTCGGATCACCCGGCCCCGGAGTCGGCCGGCGCAGGCCCCGCGATCGTTCCCTGGGTGCTGTCCGCGCACGGTGACGACGCCTTGCGGGCCCAGGCGCGGCGGCTGGCCTCGATTCCCGGCGATCTCGATCCCGCCGACGTCGGCCACGCGCTGGCGACCGCCCGCGCCGCCTTCGCCCATCGTGCCGTCGTCCTCGGCCGGGATTCCGCGGATCTACGCCGCGGTCTGACCGCTCTCGCCGAGGGCCGCCCCGCCGCGAGCCTGGTCCGGGGCCGAACCCACGCCGAAGGCGCGCTGGCCGTGCTGTTCCCGGGGCAGGGCGCGCAGCGACTCGGCGCGGGCCGCGACCTGTACGAGGCCACGCCCGTCTTCGCCACCGCGTTCGACGCCTGCCTGCGCGTCCTCGACCCGCACCTGGACCGGCCGTTGCGCTCGGTGCTCTGGGGATCGGACCCCGACCTGCTCGACCGCACCCGCTACGCCCAACCCGCCCTGTTCGCCCTCGGCACGGCCCTGTACCGCCTCCTCGAATCCTGGCGCGTGCGAGCGGATTTCCTCCTCGGCCACTCCGTCGGCGAACTAGTCGCCGCCCACCTGGCCGGAGTGTGGTCGCTCGAGGACGCCGCGCGGGTGGTGTGCGCCCGGGGCCGGGTGATGGACGCGCTCGAGCCCGGTGGCGCGATGCTCGCGGTGGAGGCCACCGTCGAGCAGGTCGCGGCGATCCTGCCCGCCGGCGCCGAGATCGCCGCCGTCAACGGTCCGGCCGCGGTCGTCGTCTCGGGCGACGAGTCGGCGGTCGACCGAGTCGCCGCCGCCTGCGCCGCACAGGGCACACGGGTGAAGCGTCTCGCCGTCTCGCACGCGTTCCACTCGTTCCGGATGGAACCCGCCCTCGCCGAATTCGCCGCCGTCCTGGCCGACGTGCGAGCCGAAGCGCCGCGAATCCCGGTGCTGTCCAACGTGACCGGTCGTCCTCTCACCGCCGCCGAGGCCACCGCGCCCGCGTACTGGACCGACCACATCCGCCGCACCGTCCGCTACGGCGACGGCCTCGCCCACCTGAGCGCCCACGGCGTCACCCGCTACGTCGAAGCCGGACCGGGCGGCGTCCTCGCCGGCCTCACCCGCGCCGTCGTCGGACCCGATCCCGTCGTCCTCCCGTTCCTGCCGAAGGACCGCCCCGAACCCGAAGCCGCCACCGCCGTAGCGGCGGGCCTGCACGTCGACGGCGTACCGCTGGACTGGACTGCCCTGTTCGGCGGGCCCCGCCCCCGGCCGCGTGGATTGCCGACCTACGTGTTCCACCGTCGCCGGTACTGGTTCGACACGTTCTCCGACCGTGCCGAGAGTTCCCCCACCCGTGCCGAGAAGGACGCGGTCGACAGTAGCTCCGATGCCGGCCTGACTGTCGACCCGGGCGCGGCTTCCGGCCCCGGTGCGGCCCTCGAGGGTGACCGGGATCCCGTCGAGTTGGTGCGTGACCATGTCGCGGCCGTGCTCGGTCACGACGATCCCGCCGCCGTGGACCAGCACCGGGTGTTCAAGAAGCTCGGGTTCGATTCGCTGGCCCTGCTAGAACTGGTGCGCTCGCTGAATACCGCCACGGCACTGGACCTGCCGTCGAGCGTGGTGTTCGACCATCCCACGCCCGCCGCGCTGGCCGCGCACCTGTCGACGGTGCGCGCGGCCCACGGCAGCCCCGCGCCCGAGAGCGAAGCCGCGCCGGGCACCGCCACACGGACGGCGGTCGACGAACCGATCGCGATCGTCGCGATGAGCTGCCGACTGCCCGGCGGGGTGCGCGACCCCGAGGACCTGTGGCAGGTGCTCACCGAGGGGCGGGACGTGATCGCCCCGTTCCCGGAGTCGCGCGGCTGGGACATCGACAGCTGGTACGACCCCGATCCGGACCGGCCCGGCCGCAGCTACGTCCGGGAAGGCGGACTGCTCCCCGACGCCGACCTGTTCGACGCCGACTTCTTCGGCATCGGCCCGCGCGAGGCCACCGCGATGGACCCGCAGCAGCGCCTGCTGCTGGAACTGTCCTGGGAAACCCTCGAACGCGCGGGCATCGACCCGAACACGCTGCGCGGCAGCGACACCGGCGTCTTCGTCGGCGCGATGCCGCAGGACTACGCGCCACGCCTGGGCCAGATCCCCGACGGACTGAGCGGCTACCTGCTCACCGGCACGACCACGAGCGTGGCCTCCGGCCGCATCGCCTACACGCTGGGCCTGCACGGTCCCGCCCTTTCCGTCGACACCGCCTGCTCGGCGTCGCTGACCGCCCTGCACCTGGCCTGCCGCTCGCTGCGCGCGGGCGAGACCTCGATGGCCCTGGTCGGCGGTGTCACGGTGATGGCGAACCCGGACATCTTCGTGGAACTCAGCAGTCAGCGCGCACTGTCCCCGGACGGTCGGTGCAAGGCGTTCTCGGCGCGCGCCGACGGAACGGGATGGAGCGAAGGCGCGGTCGTCGTGCTGGTGGAACGCCTCGCCGACGCCCGCGCGGCCGGACACGAAGTCCTCGCCGTGGTGCGCGGTTCGGCGATCAACCAGGACGGCCCGTCCAACGGCCTGACCGCCCCGAACGGTCGTGCCCAGCAACGCGTCATCCGCGCCGCGCTGGAAGACGCGCGCCTGGGCGCGGCCGACGTCGACGCGGTCGAAGCACACGGCACCGGCACTGCCCTCGGCGATCCCGTCGAGGCGGGCGCGCTCCTGGAAAGCTATGGCCGTCACCGGGAACGCCCCCTGCTGTTGGGCACGGTGAAATCCAACATCGGCCACACCCAGGCCGCCGCCGGACTCGTGGGCGTCCTGAAGATGGTCCTCGCCCTGCGCCACGGCGTCCTCCCGAAAACCCTGCACGCCGAACAACCCTCACCCCACATCGACTGGTCGACGGGCACGCTGCGCCTGCTGACCGAACCGACCCCCTGGCCCGAAACCGGCGCACCCCGCCGAGCGGGCGTGTCCTCGTTCGGCATCAGCGGCACCAACGCCCACGTCATCCTGGAACAAGCGCCGACCGTCGCACTGTCGCCCTCCCCGCCGCAGCCCATATCGCCGCAAGCGCCCCAGCCGCTTTCGGATTCGCTGGTCCGGGCACGGCCGCTGCCGGATTCGTCCCGGCAGCCCGAGCCGCACGCGGAATCATCAACCCAGCCCGAGGCGTTACCGCTGCCGCGATCACAACCGCAGGCGATGTCACAGCCTCGGCCGCTGTCTCCATCGGGGCTGTATTCGGCGCAGCCACAGTCGGTTTCGCAGCACCAGCCGCAATCACAGCCTCGGCCGGTGTCGCCGGCGACCGGCTCGGCGGTCATCCCCTGGGTCCTGTCCGCGCGTGGCGAGGACGCACTGTATGCCCGCGCCGAACAACTGCTCGCCTGGACCGAGGCCGCAGGTCCACTCGCGTCGGATGGCGGAAACACAGGCCCGACCGTCGCCGTCGGGGATGGCGCGGGCAGGCCGTCGCCCGACCCGGCGAGTCGCTTGGGCGGTGACGACGGCTCGGCGATCGGTGGCGATCTCGCGAACCCGGCGACTCACCGGAGTGCCAGAAAGGGTGGGCTGTCCGATGACGGTCCCGCCGAGCCGGCGAGTCCCGCGGTCGATGTAGCAGTCCGGGGTCCTGCCGGAGGACTCGCCAGATCCGCCGATGTCGGTTGGTCGCTGGTCAACACCCGTGCGGCGTTGGAGGACCGCGCCGTGGTGATCGCCCGGAGCCCCGAGGAACACCGGCGCGGGTTGGCGGCGCTGGCTTCGGGCACGCCGGACGCGAGTGTGGTGCGGGGTCGGGCGGTCGGGTCGCCGAAGGTGGTGCTCGTGTTCCCGGGGCAGGGGCCGCAGTGGATCGGCATGGGGCGCGAACTGCTCGACACCGCACCGGAATTCGCGCAACAGGCGCGGGCGTGTGACGCGGCGCTGCGGGAGTTCACCGGCTGGTCGGTCCTGGAGGTCCTGCGCCAGGTCGACGGTGCACCCGACCTGGCGCGGGTGGATGTGGTGCAGCCGGTGCTGTTCACGATGATGGTGTCGCTGGCCCGGCTGTGGCGGGCCTACGGGGTGATTCCCGATGCGGTGGTGGGTCATTCGCAGGGCGAGATCGCGGCGGCGTACGTCTCGGGCGGGTTGCCGCTGCGCGACGCGGCCATGGTGGTGGCGCTGCGCAGTCAGGCGTGGTGGGAGTTGCGCGGCAAAGGGGCGATGGCCTCGGTGACGCTGCCCGTCGCGCGAATCGCGGGTCGCCTACCGGATTCCGTCGCCGTCGCGGCGGTGAACTCGCCCGGCTCGGTGGCGTTGGCGGGCGACCCGACGGATCTGGACGCCCTGCTCGCCGAGTTGGTCGCCGAGGGCGTGAAAGCCCGGCGGGTGCCGGGCGTGGACACCGCCGGGCATTCGGCGCAGGTCGACGTGCTGCGCGAACGTCTGCTCACCGAACTCGCGCCCGTCGCGCCGGGGCCCTCGCGCATCCCGTTCTATTCCACGGTGACCGGCGGCCTGTTCGACACCTCCGCGATGGACGCCGGGTACTGGTACCGGAACATGCGCGAGCCGGTCCGTTTCGAGGACGCCACCCGCGCCCTGCTCGCCGCCGACCACACCGTCTTCGTCGAGGCGAGCAGTCATCCGGTCCTGGTCTCGGCCCTGCTGGACACCGCCGACGACGTGGGCAAGCCTGTGCTCACCGTCGCGTCGCTGCGCCGCGACGAGGGCGGCCCCGCGCGGATGCTGACCTCGGTGGCCGAGGCGTGGGTCGGCGGGGTGACCGTCGACTGGAACGCCTGCTTCGGCGCGGGCCGCGGCGCGGTCGCCCTGCCGACCTATCCGTTCCAGCGCACCCGCTTCTGGCTGACCCCCACGACCGGCGGCGACGTCGGCGCCGCGGGTCTGACCCGCACCGACCACCCGATCCTCGGCGCGGCCCTGGAACTGGCCGACGGCGACGGGGTGGTGCTCACCGGCCTGCTGTCCGAACGCGCCCACCCGTGGCTGTCGGAGTTCGCCGAGGACGGGCGCGTCGTCGTCCCCTTGGCAGTATTCGCCGAACTGGCCGCCCACTCGGCGGGCCGAGTCGGGACCGACCACCTGGCCGACCTGTCCACCGACGCCCCGCTCACCCTCACCGCCGGGTCGAGCGTGACCGTGCAGGTGGTCCTCGGCGCTGCCGACGATACCGGAGCCCGCCAGATCGGCGTCCACTCCCGCACCGGCGACGGCCCGTGGACCCGGCACGCGCACGCGACCGCTCACCCGCACACCCCCGCCCCGTCCGCCGCACTCCTCGAATGGCCACCCGCCGACGCGGTCGCGGACACCCATGACGGACACCAGATCTGGCGGGTCGGCGACGAGATCTACACGGAGATGGGTGTTCCGGCGGAGTCGGAGCCCAGCGGCCCGGAGAGCGCCGAATCGCAGGGGAGCGCGTTCGGCCTGCCCCCGCTGTTGCTGGACACGGTTCTGCGTCTCGGCACCGGCGGGACACCCGCCGCACTGCGCGGATTCAGCCTCTTCGCCGAGGGCGCGACCACCGTGCGCGCCCGGATCGTCCCCGGTTCCCGTGCCGACGATAACTCCCACGGTCTCGACACCCCAGCCGGGACCGCCGTGCACGGTCGGATCGTCCCCGGCAGCGACGACGATCTTCGCGCCCCGGTCGCGACCACCGGAAACGGCGGGCCGGGGTCGGGCGAGCGAGTCACCGCCGAGGCAGACGGCACCGACCGTGGTGCCCGGGCGATCACGGTCTCGCTGTTCGATGTACTCGGAAACCCGGTGGCGGAGATCGATTCGGTGACCTTCGCCGAGGCGACCCCCACCGCTGAGGCCATTCCGTCCGACGCCCTGTTCCGAGTCACCTGGCCGCTGCTCACCAGTGAAACCCCCACGCCGGCCGAGACGATCGCCGTACTCGTGACAGGGGCGGCTTCGTCCGGGGGCAGGATCGCGAGTGTCCCGGCCGATCCGGCGAGCACGGCATCCCGGCGCGTCGACCCGGGCGACCGTGATACGGAAGCCGCGAATCCTTTCGGACTCTATGCCCCCCGGTACGCGGACCTCGCCGACATCGCGGACATCCCGGACGCCGTACTGGTCGATCTGTCCGGCCACCTGGACGTCGAACCCGCGGTGGCGCAGGCTCTGTCGCTGATCCAGGACTGGATCGAGGGCGGTTTCCCGGAGACCTCCCGACTGGTCTTCGTGACCCGCCGTGCCGTCGCGATCGAGGACGACGAGGACATCCTCGACCTGCCCGCCGCCGCGGTCTGGGGGTTCGTCCGCTCCGCGCAGAGCGAACACCCGGACCGTCTGGTCCTGCTGGATCTGGACGAGCACGCCGCCCCCGAGTCGGTGCGCGCGGCACTCGCCTCCGGTGCCGCCCAGTGCGCGATCCGCGCGGGCGCACTGCGGGTGCCGAGACTCGCGCGAGTCACCGAAACAGTTCCGAGCGCCGCACCTTTCAGCGCAGACGGCACGGTCCTGATCACCGGCGCGACCGGCACGCTCGGCGCGCTGCTCACCCGTCACTTGGTGACCCGCCACGGCGTGCGTCACCTCCTCGCGGTGAGCCGTCGTGGCCCCGACGCGCCCGGCGCGGCCGAACTCGTCGCGGAGGCGGCGGAATTCGGCGCGCGCGTCACGGTGCGAGCGTGTGACGTCGCCGACCGCGACCAGGTGCGCGCGCTGTTGGAGACCGTCGAACCCCCGTTGACCGCCGTGATCCACGCGGCGGGCGTCCTGGACGACGGTGTCGTCACCGACCAGACCCGCGCGCGGGTCGCCGCGGTCCTGCGCGCGAAGGTCGACGCGGCGCGCAACCTGCACGAACTGGCGGGTCCGGTCGCGCTGATCCTGTACTCCTCGATGGTCGCCACGCTCGGCGGACCGGGCCAGACCGCCTACGGCGCCGCCAACGCCTACCTGGACGCGCTCGCCCGGCACCGCCGATTCAGCGGACTGCCCGGGGTGTCGCTGGGGTGGGGTTTCTGGGACGAGCGCAGCGAGATGAGCGAGCATCTCACGGATCTGGACCGTCTGCGGATGGCGCGGTCGGGGGTGCGGCCCCTGCCGTCGGAGCTGGGTACGGCCCTGTTCGACGCCGCGCTGCGGACCGGGCTGCCCGCCGTGCTGCCCGTCGATCTCGACCTGTCCGCCGTCCGGGAGCGTGCGGCCGACGGCGTCGCACCGCTGCTGCGCGGCCTGGTGCGCCCCCGCACCCGCCGGACTGCCGCCCGCGCCCGCACCGCCGACACGTCGCTGGCGCGGCGACTCGCACCCCTGTCCCAGCCCGAGCGCACCCAGGTCCTCGTCGAGCTGGTACGCGCGCACGCCGCCGCGGTCCTCGGCCACACGACCCCGGACGCGGTCGGCGCGGCCCAGGCGTTCCGTGACGCCGGCTACGATTCGCTCACCGCCGTGGAACTGCGCAACCGGCTCAAGACCGCCACCGGCCTGCCGTTGCCGACCACGCTGCTGTTCGACTACCCGACCCCCACCGTCCTGGCCGCCCACCTCGACGCCGAACTGCGCGGCGACCAGGCCGGACCGGTCCGTCCCGCCGTCACGGCGAAGGCCGCCGACGACGATCCGATCGTCATCGTCGCCATGGGGTGCAGGCTGCCTGGTGCGGTGCGCACCCCGGAACAGTTGTGGGACTTGCTGATCGACGGCCGAGACGTCATCTCGGACTTCCCCGAGGATCGCAACTGGAACGTCGCCGAACTGTTCGACCCGGATCCGGGCGTCCATGGCAAGAGCTACGTCCGCGAAGGCGGATTCCTCTACGACGCCTACGATTTCGACCCCGGCTTCTTCGGCATCTCCCCGCGTGAGGCGCTGGCGATGGACCCGCAGCAGCGACTGCTGCTGGAAACGGCCTGGGAGATGTTCGAACGCGCGGGTATCACCCCGGAATCTCTGCGCGGCAGCGACACCGGCGTCTACATCGGCACCAACGGTCAGGACTACGCCGCGCACCTGCGGCACGCCCCGCCCGATCTGGAGGGCTACCTGCTCACCGGCCGCGCGGCGAGCGTGGTCTCGGGCCGGGTCGCCTACACCCTCGGACTGGAAGGTCCGGCGGTCACCCTGGACACGGCGTGCTCGTCGTCGCTGGTCGCCCTGCACTGGGCGGCGCGGGCGCTGCGCAACGGGGAATGCTCGCTCGCGGTGGCGGGCGGTGTGACGATCATGTCCACGCCGGGGTTGTTCGTCGAGTTCAGCAGGCAGCGCGGTCTCGCCCCCGACGCCCGTTGCAAGGCGTTCGCGACCGCCGCCGACGGCACCGCCTGGGGCGAAGGCGTCGGACTCGTTCTGCTGGAACGACTCTCGGACGCGCGCCGCCACGGTCACGAAGTCCTCGCCCGACTGGCGGGTTCGGCGACCAACCAGGACGGCGCGTCCAACGGACTGTCCGCCCCGAACGGGCCGTCCCAACAGCGGGTCATCCGGCAAGCGCTCGCCGACGCGGGCCTGTCGGCCGATCAGGTCGACGCCGTCGAGGCGCACGGCACCGGCACCCGCCTCGGCGATCCCATCGAGGCCCAAGCCCTGCTCGCCACCTACGGCGCCGACCGGGAACGCCCCCTGTGGCTGGGCGCGCTCAAATCCAACATCGGCCACACCCAGGCCGCCGCGGGCGTCGCGGGCGTCATCAAAATGGTGTTGGCCATGCGCCACGGCCTGCTCCCCGCCACCCTGCACGTGGACGAACCCAGCACCTACGTCGACTGGACCGCGGGCTCCGTCGAACTGCTCACCGAATCCCGGCCCTGGCCGGACACCGCCCACCCCCGGCGCGCCGGCATCTCCGCCTTCGGCATCAGCGGCACCAACGCCCACGTCATCCTGGAACAGGGCGACGCCCCCGAGTCCACCGATGCGCCCGTGCGCTTCCTCCGTGCGGCGGATACAGCCGCGGGCACAGCCCCCGACGCCGAGCCTCCGCGACTCATCGCGTGGCCGTTCTCCGCCCGTACCGCCGACGCCCTGCGCGCGCAAGCCGCCGCTCTGGCCGAGTTGCCCGCCGGCTCAGCGCCAGTGCGCGTGCGGGGTTCGGTCGACGCGGTACCCGCCGGTGATGCGGAAGGGGCATCGACCACGGTCGGATCCCCGGATCGGCGGTCTTCGGGAGTTGTCGTTGGTGCGGGGGATTCGGTCGCCTCGGGGCCTGTTGGAAACGTCTCGGACGCGGATGGCTCGGGAATCATCGCCCCGGAGGGTGTCGCGCACGCCCTGGCGACGACCCGGACGCACTTCGAGCAGCGGGCGGTCGCGATGGGGCGTGATCACGCGGACTTGCGACGCATCTTGGGGGCCTGTGCGGCAGGCGAATCCCCGCGCGGGCTGATTCTCGGGACGGCACGCTCGACCGCGCGGACCGCGTTCCTGTTCGCGGGACAGGGCGCGCAGACCCACGGGATGGGCCGGGCTCTGCGTGCGCGGTTCCCGGTGTTCGCGGACGCGCTCGAGGAGGCTTCGGCGGCACTGGACGCGCACTCGGATCGCCCACTGGCCGAGGTGATGTGGGGGAGCGACCCCGGGACGCTGGCCGAGACCGGTTACGCCCAACCGGCGTTGTTCGCCGTGCAGACGGCCCTGGCGCGGCTGTTGCTGTCCTGGGGTGTCGAACCGGAGTACGTGGCGGGTCATTCGATCGGTGAACTGGCCGCGGTGCACGTGGCCGGTGCGTTGTCCTTGCCCGATGCCGCGCGATTGGTGGCGGCGCGGGCCGGGCTCATGCGGCGGCTGCCCGAGGGCGGGACGATGGTGGCGGCGGAGATCGCGCCGGCGGAGGTACGGCCGCTGCTCACACCCGGGGTCGACATCGCGGCGGTGAACGGCCCGCGCGCGGTGGTGCTGTCGGGTGAGGTCGGGCCGGTGGACGAACTCGTCGCGCGACTGTCCGCCTCGGGGCATCGGACGAGTGCGTTGCGGGTCTCGCACGCCTTCCATTCGCACCGGATGGATCCGGTGCTGGCGGAGTTCCGCGCCGTCGCCGCCTCGATCGCCTTCGCCGAACCGCGAATCCCGGTGGTGTCGACGGTCACCGGACAACCGGTCGGCCGCGCGGACCTGTCCGAACCGGACTACTGGTCGCGTCAGATCCGCTCGACGGTGCTGTTCGCCGACGCGGTGACCACCTTGGCCGGGCACGGCGTCAACACCTTTCTCGACATCGGCCCGACGCCCGTCCTCGCGCCCGCGCTACGCGACTGCCTCGACAGCGGCGTCACCGTGGAAGCCGTGGCGCGCAGAAACGTTCCCGAGGACGAGGCGGCGCTCACGGCGTTGGCGCGACTGCACGTCGCGGGCGTCCCCGTCGACTGGACCGCCCTGTACCCCGCGCCCGCCACACGAGTTCACCTGCCCACCTACCCGTTCCAGCGCCGACGCCTCTGGTTCGACGCCCCGGACGTCGTCGCGGCACCCTCGGCCACGGAGTCCTGGCACTACCGAATCGACTGGCGTCCCGTCGACTCCGCTTCGTCACCGGCCGCGCCTACCGCCCCGGTCGACCTCGATGGCGGATGGTTGATCGTGGTCCCGGCCGCGTACGCCGACGAGGAGTTCGTGGCGGCGGTCCGCACCGCCCTGGGGAGACGGTGCGTATGCGTCGAGATCGCCCCGGCAGATGCTTCCGCGCTCGCCGACCGGGTCCATGCCGCACTGGCCGATGCCGAGTTCACCGGGGTGTTCTCCCTGCTCGCGCTCGCGGAGCAGCCGGATGCCGAATTCGACTCGCTGACCGTTGGTTCGGTGCTCACCCTCGCGCTGATCCAAGCGCTCGGGTCCGTCGGGATTCCGCTGTGGCTCGCGACCCGGGACACCCTCGTGGTCGCCGAGGGAGACCGGGCGCGCGGCGGCGCTCAGGCGGCTGTTCTGGGTCTGGGACGCGTTCTGGCCCTGGAGGAACCACGCCGCCCGGTGGGGCTCATCGATCTGCCCGCCGTCCTCGACGAGCACACGGCGGCCCACCTCCCGGGTGCGTTGCGGTGTGGTGAGGACCAAGTGGCGTTGCGGCGCGGCGTGGTCCGCGCGCGCAGGCTCCGGCGCGCGGCGCCCCTCGGTTCGGGCTGGACGCCTCGCGACACGGTGCTGATCACCGGCGGCACGGGTGGGCTCGGCGCGCAGATCGCCCGCTGGGCCGCGACGAACGGCGCCGCCCGGCTCGTTCTCGCCTCGCGTCGCGGCCCCGACGCGCACGGCGCGCGTGCGTTGCGCGACGAATTGTCCGCCCTGGCAACGGAAGTCGTGCTCGTCGCCTGCGACACCGCCGACCGGGAAGCGGTCCGCGCCTTGGTGGAACGGACGAAGGCCGACGGCCCGCCGATGCGGGCGGTCCTGCACGCCGCGGGCGTCGTGGACTTCGGGAGGATCGCCGAGTTGACGCCGGCCGATCTGGCCGCCGCTGCCGCCGGAAAGGTCGTCGGCGCACAGGAATTGGACCGGCTGTTCCGCAGCGACGACCTGGACGCCTTCGTCCTGTTCTCCTCGATCGCCGCGACCTGGGGCAGCGGCGGCCAGGGCGCCTACGCCGCCGCCAACGCGATCCTGGACGCGATCGCCGAACAGCGGCGCGCGGCCGGTCACCGAGCGACGTCGATCGCCTGGGGGCCGTGGGCGGGGCGCGGCATGATCGAAGGCGACGAGGTCGAGGACCTGCTGGTGCGGCGGGGGTTGGCGCCGATGGCCCCGGCGGGCGCGATCGAAGCGATGCGGCGGGCGATCGGCGCGGACACGGCCGCCGCGGTCATCGCCGACGTGCGGTGGGAGCGGTTCGCCGCCGCGTACTCCGTCGGCCGCGAACGGCCGTTGCTGGCGGATCTGCCGGAGGTCCGCGCCGCGGCGGTCACGGCGGAAACGGTCACCGAGCGGAACGGTCTCGCGTCGACGCTGGCCGAACTGCCCGGCGTCGACCGCGCGCAGGCCGTGCACGCGGTCGTGCGCGACAACGTGGCGGCGGTCCTCGGCCACGACTCCCCGGAGACGTTGCCCGCCGACCTGGCCTTCACCGATCTCGGCTTCGACTCGATGACGGCGGTGGAACTGCGCGATCGGCTCACCCTGGCCACCGGCGTTCGCTTGGCGACGACGGTCGTGTTCGACCATCCGTCCGCGACCGCGCTGGCCGAGCACCTGCTGGCCGAACTGTCCCAGGACTACGCGTCGGTCGAGGGCGAACTGGACCGACTGGAGTCGGCGCTGTCGCGACTCGGTCCCGACGACGCGGGCGAGCGCACGCGGGCGGTGGCGCGGATGCGGGTGCTGCTGGCGCGCTACGACGACGGCGCGATCGGCGGCAACGGTGTCGCCGACGCGACGGCCGAGGAGATCTTCGACTTCATCGACAACGAACTCGGGGCGTGAATTGTGACCAATCCCCGGGAAGAGAAACTGCTCGACTACCTCAAACGGGTGTCGGGCGACCTCCAGCGCACCCGGCAGCAGTTGCGCGAAGCCGAGGCGCGCGAGAACGAACCGATCGCGATCATCGCCATGGGCTGCCGTTTTCCCGGCGACGTCCGGTCACCGGAAGACCTGTGGCGGTTGGTGCTCGACGGCGTGGACGCGGTCGGACCGTTCCCGACGGACCGGGGCTGGGATCTGGAAGACCTCTACGACCCCGACCCGGAGCGTTCGGGCTCCTGCTACACCCGCGAAGGCGCGTTCCTGTACGACGCGGGCGATTTCGACGCCGAATTCTTCCGCGTCTCGCCCCGCGAGGCACTGGCGATGGACCCGCAGCAGCGACTGCTGCTCGAAATCGCCTGGGAGACGGTGGAACGCGCGGGCATCGACCCGCTGTCGCTGGCAGGCACACCGACCGGGGTGTTCGCCGGCGCGACCTCCTTCCAGTACGGGGGCGATCCGGGCCGCGCGCCCGCGAGCGTCGAGGGCAACCTGCTCATCGGGACCGTGCCGAGCGTGCTGACCGGACGTGTCGCCTACCAACTCGGCCTCGAAGGCCCCGCCGTCACCCTCGACACCGCCTGTTCGTCCGCGCTGGTCGCCCTGCACCTGGCCGCGCGATCGCTGCGCGCGGGGGAGTGCACGCTGGCGCTGGCGGGCGGCGTGGCGGTGATGGCCAACCCGGCCGTGCTGGTGGAATTCAGCAGGCAGCGCGGACTCGCCCCCGACGGGCGGTGCAAGGCGTTCGGCGACGGCGCCGACGGCGTGGGCTGGGGCGAGGGAGCCGGACTCGTTCTGCTGGAACGACTCTCCGACGCTCGTCGGGCAGGCCATCCGGTGCTCGCCGTGCTGGCGGGCTCGGCGGTGAACCAGGACGGGGCCTCCAACGGCCTGACCGCCCCCAACGGCCGCGCCCAACAGCGGGTCATCCGGCAGGCGCTGGCCGAGGCCGGGCTGACCGCCGCCGACGTGGACGTCATCGAGGCGCACGGCACCGGCACCACCTTGGGCGACCCCATCGAGGCCGGGGCCTTGCTCGCCACCTACGGGCGCGCCCGGCCGACCCCGGTCGCGCTGGGCACCGTGAAGTCGAATATCGGGCACACCCAGGCCGCCGCCGGGATCGCCGGGGTCATCAAGTCGGTCATGGCGTTGAACGCGAAGACCATCGCCCGCACCCTGCACGCGGAAACCCCGTCGAGCAAGGTGGATTGGTCGGTGGGGGCGGTGCGCCCGGTCACCGAGAACACCGCATGGGAAGTCGCGGAGGGCATGATCCGTCGGGTCGGCGTCTCGGCTTTCGGCGTCAGCGGCACCAACGCTCACGTCATCCTGGCCGAACCGCAACCGGGACTCTCGGTCGATTCGCGACTCGAACCCTTGGGCGGTCCGCAACCGCGAACACCGACGGAGCGGGGGCCAAGGCCGGATACCGCCGCCGAAATCCACTCGGCGGCAACCGGAGCGCGGACCGATCGGCCGGGCGAGGCGGAGTCGGGGCGACAGCCCGAACCGAATGCCGCGGCCGCGTCGCGATACTCCGCACAACCTTGGGTTCTCTCGGCCCGCACCCCCGAGGCCCTGCGCGCCCAGGCCGCGCGACTGCTCGCCCACCTGCGCGCGCACCCGGCACTCGATCCCGCCGATGTCGGCTTCTCCCTGGCCACGACTCGCTCCCCGTTCGAGTACCGCGCGGCGGTGACCGGCCGCGATCGCGAAGTTCTCACCGAACAGGTGCGGGCTCTCGCCGAAGGCGACACGGCGGGCGTGCTCACCGGCCGGATCGAGCGTCCGGGCAAGACCGCGGTGATGTTCCCCGGTCAAGGCGCTCAGCGTCCGGGGATGGGGCGGGAACTGTATGCCGAATACCCGGTGTTCGCCGCGACGCTGGACGCGGTGTTCGCCGAGACCGATCTCCCGGTGCGTGAGGTCATGTGGGGTGCGGACGAGAAAGCTTTGGAGCGCACGGATTTCGCGCAACTGGCGCTGTTCGCGGTGGAACTCGGGCTGTTCCGCCTGCTGGAATCGTGGGGTCTGCGCCCGGACCACCTGATCGGGCATTCGATCGGCGAACTGGTGGCCGCGCACGTCGCGGGCGTCTGGTCGCTGCCCGACGCGGTGAAAGTCGTCGCGGCGCGGGGCCGGTTGATGCGGGCGCTGCCGGAGGGCGGCGCGATGCTCGCGGTGGAATGCGCGGAAGCCGATCTGCTCGCGCTGCTGCCCGAGGGCGTGGAGATCGCCGCGGTGAACGGCCCGACCTCGGTGGTCGTGTCCGGCGCGGCCGACGCCGTCGACCGTTTCGCCGCCGCGCCGGCCGCCGGCATCCGGGTGAAGCGACTGGCGGTCTCGCACGCCTTCCACTCGGCGCTGATGGAACCGATGCTGGCCGAGTTCGAGAAAGTCTTGAACACCGTCGTTTTCGCCGAACCGACCATTCCGGTCGTCTCGAATGTCACGGGCACCCGCGCCGACGCCCTCACCACACCCGCGTACTGGGTGCGGCAGGTCCGCCGCGCGGTCCGCTTCGGGGACGGTCTCGACCACCTCGTCCACCAGGGCGTCACCCGCTTCCTGGAACTGGGCCCCCGCCCGGTGCTGTCCGGTGTGGTGACCGAAGGCCGCGCCATCGCGACCCTGCGCGGCGACCGTCCCGAGGTCCCCGCGCTCCGCACCGCCTTGGGCGATTTGTTCGTGAGCGGCGCTTCCCTCGACTGGTCGGCCGTGTTCCCCGGAGCCCGTCGAATCGACCTGCCCACCTACGCCTTCCACCACCGCCGCTACTGGCTGACCGGCCCCGAACCCACCCGCCCCCGCGCCGAAACCGACACCTGGCGTTACCGCGTCGAGTGGACCTCGCCCGAATCACGGTCTACCGGCAACGATCTCGCGGACCGCACCTGGTTACTGACAGGCCCGGACGACGGTCGGCACGCCTCGATCCGCGCCGCCCTGACCGCGCAAGGCGCTCGGGTACTCGACAACCGCGCCGAGGGCGAACCCACCGATATCCTCGTCACCGCCGACGCGAATATCGTGTCGACCGTCCTGGACCTGCTGGCCGGCACCACCGCGCGGGTTCACCTGCTCACCCACCGCGGCGTTGCCGTCACCGGGGACGAACCAGTCGACCCGGAGCAGGCCCTGGCCTGGGGGCTGGCGGGCACCCTGGCCCTCGAGCAGCCCGACCGGTGGGGCGGCATAGTCGATCTGGGCTCGCCGGCCGAGATCGCCCGCCTCGGCGAGGTCCTCGCGAACGCCGACGAAGACCGCCACCTCGCGCTGCGAGCGGACCGGACCCTTGTCCGTCGTTTGGTCCGGGCCCGTCCGGTCGTGCCCGCCCCGTGGAGTTGGGACCTGCCGGGGGCTGTTCTGATACCGGCGGCACGGGGGGAGTCGGGGCCGATCTGGCCCGCCGTGTCGTGCGCGGGGGAGCCCGCGAGGTGCTGCTGCTGAGTCGGCGCGGTCCAGCCGCCCCGGGGGCGGAGGCGCTGCGCGCGGAACTGACCGAACTCGGCGCGCGGGTCGGGATCGAGGCGGCCGATGTCACCGACGCGGACCGCTTGCGCGACATCCTCGACCGCACGCCGGTGGCCGCGGTGCTGCACGCCGCGGGCGAACTCGCGGACGGTCTGCTGACGACCCTCACCCCCGACCGGGTCGACCGGGTCCTGCGCCCGAAGGTCACCGGCGCGGCGCTGTTGCACGAACTGACCCGCGACCGCGATCTCGCGGCCTTCGTCCTGTTCTCCTCGATGGCCGCGACGGTCGGCGCGGCGGGCCAAGGCCCCTACGCCGCCGCCAACGCCTCCCTCGACGCTCTGGCCCACCATCGCCGCACCCTCGGCCTGCCCGGCCTCAGCCTCGCCTGGAGCGCGCTGGGCGGGGCGGACGGCATGGCGGGCGGGGAGGTCGGCGCGCGACTCGCGGCGCGCGGCCTGCGCCCGATCCCGCGTGCGCGGGCTTTCACCGTCCTGGAACAGGCGCTGGCCGACGACGAGGGATTCCTGCTGGTGGCCGACGTCGACTGGCCGGTCTTCGTGGACCGATTCCAGGCGGGCCGACCCGCGGCGGTGCTGCGCGATCTGGACGACGTGCGCGCCGCGCGTTCCGCCGAGGAGGTCCCCGGCGCGTCACTCCTGGCGCGGCTCGAAGGACGGCCCGCGCCCGAACAGCGCCGCTTGGTGCTGGATCTGGTGACCGCGCACGTCGCGGCAGTGCTCGGCCACGAACCGGGCACGGTCCTCGATCCCGAGCGCTCCTTCGGCGAACTCGGCTTCGACTCGCTGGCCTCGGTGGATCTGCGCAACCGGTTGAGCACGGCGACCGGTGCGAATCTGCCGGTGACGGTGCTGTTCGACCATCCGACCGCCGCCGCGCTCACCGATTTCGTGACCGCGCTGCTGCCGAGTTCCGCCCCCGACCCGGTCGCGGCGGCGGTCGCCGACCTGGACGCCTGGGCGGGTTCGGTCGCGGACCTGGCCGAGGACCCGCACGCCGCGCGCACCCTGACCGCCCGCCTGAAATCGGTGCTGTGGTCGCTGGATCGGGGCGCGCGGGCCGAGGACGACGGCGACCTCAGCGCGGCGGACGACGACGAGATTTTCGACCTGATCGACCACGACCTCGGTGTGTCGTGAGCTGGAGGAGCTGAGTTCGATGGAGATGGGTTCGAAGGCCGCGGGTCCGACCGGCGGGAACTCCAACGGCGCGGGTCCGACGGAGAGCGAAGCGAAACTGCGCAGCTACCTCAAGCGCGTCACCACCGATCTGCGCGCGACCCGCGCGCGACTGGCCGAGGTGGAGGACGCGGCGCACGAACCGATCGCGGTGATCGGCATGAGCTGCCGTTTCCCGGGCGGGGTGCGTTCCCCGGAAGACCTGTGGGAGTTGGTGTTCGACGGCCGTGACGCGGTGACCCCATTCCCCGCCAACCGCGGCTGGGACCTCGCCGGACTCTACGATCCCGACCCGGACCGGCAAGGCACGACATATGCGCGGGCGGGCGGCTTCCTGCACGACGCGGACCAGTTCGACGCGGGCTTCTTCGGCATCTCGCCCCGCGAGGCGCTGGCGATGGACCCGCAGCAGCGCCTGCTGCTGGAGACGGTGTGGGAGGTGTTCGAGCGCGCCGGCCTGGACGTGAAGGCGTTGAGCGGCAGTCGAACCGGTGTCTTCGTCGGCACCAGCGGGCAGGACTACGGCGCGCAGGTGCGCACCCCGCCGCAAGGGCTGGAAGGCCATCTGGCGACGGGGCGTTCGGCCTCGATCCTGTCCGGTCGGGTGGCCTACACCTTCGGCTTCGAAGGCCCTGCGGTGTCGATCGACACCGCCTGCTCCTCGTCTCTGGTCGCCCTGCACGTGGCCGTGGATTCGCTGCGGCGCGGGGAAACCGGGCTCGCGCTGGCGTGCGGGTCGACCGTCATGTCCACGCCGCAGGGGTTCGTCGAATTCAGCAGGCAGCGAGCCCTCGCCCCCGACAGTCGGTGCAAACCGTTCGCCGAGTCGGCCGACGGCACCGGCTGGGCCGAAGGCGTGGGTGTGCTGTTGCTGCAACGCCTTTCCGAGGCGCGCGCCGCGGGCCGCCGTGTCCTGGCGGTCGTGCGGGGGACCGCGATCAACCAGGACGGCGCCTCCAACGGCCTGACCGCCCCGAACGGTTCGGCGCAGCGCCGGGTCATCGAGGACGCGCTCGCCGACGCGCGACTGCCCGCCGCGCACGTCGACGCGGTCGAAGCCCACGGCACCGGCACCGAATTGGGCGACCCCATCGAGGCGGGCGCGCTGCTGGCCACCTACGGACAGGGCCGCGGCGAGGGCGCTCCGTTGCTGCTCGGCTCGCTGAAGGGCAATTTCGGCCACAGCGCCGCCTCGGCGGGCGTGGCCGGGGTGATCAAGATGGTGCAGGCGCTCCAGCACGGCGTGCTGCCGCGTTCCTTGTTCGCCGAGCGACCGACGACCCGGGTCGACTGGTCGACAGGGGCGGTGCGCCTGCTGGACGCGACCACCCACTGGCCCGCGACCGGACGCCCGCGCCGCGCGGGGGTGTCCTCGTTCGGGATGAGCGGCACCAACGCCCACGTCGTCCTGGAACAGGCCCCCGTGGACGACGCGCCGTCGGTACCGCGCCCGCACAGCCGTCCCGCCGCCGTCGCGTGGTTGCTCTCGGCACGCGGCCCGGAAGCGTTGCGCGCCGGAGCATCCCGGCTCGCCGCGCACGTCGCCGCCGAGCGGCCGGACCCGGTCGACGTCGGCCACACCCTGCACACCGCGCGCGCCGCGCTCGAGTACCGGGCCGTCGTCGTGGGCGCGGACACCGAGCGCTTGTGCGCGGGACTCGGCGATCTCGTGTCGGGCACGGCCCCGATCGGTCGCGCGGGCCCCCTCGGCCGGATCGTGTTCGTGTTCCCCGGCCAGGGCGCGCAGTGGGCGGGGATGGCGGTGGCGCTGCTGGCGAGTGCGCCGGTGTTCGCCGACCGGATGCGGGAGTGCGCCGAAGCGCTCGCCCCGCACACCGACTGGTCGCTGCCGGCGGTGCTCACCGACGAACAGGCGCTGACCCGCGTGGACGTCGTGCAGCCCGCGCTGTTCGCGGTGATGGTCTCGCTGGCCGCGCTGTGGCGCGCGCACGGGGTGGAACCGGACGCGGTGATCGGTCACAGTCAGGGCGAGATCGCGGCGGCCTGCGTCGCCGGGGCGCTGACGCTGGCCGACGCGGCGAAGGTGGTGGCGCTGCGCAGTCGCGCCATCGCGGCGCTGGCCGGCGCGGGCGGCATGGTGTCGGTGTCCGCGCCCGAGGACGCGGTCCGCGAGCGCATCGCGCGTTGGGGCGAGCGCCTGTCGTTGGCAGCGGTGAACGGCGCGCGGTCGGTCGTGGTCTCCGGCGCCCCGGACGCCCTGGTCGAACTCGTCGCCGAACTCGACGCCGAGCAGGTGCGCAACCGGACCGTCCCGGTCGACTACGCCTCGCATTCGGCCCAGGTCGAAGGCATCCGGGACGATGTCCTGTCCGCGTTGGCCGACATCACCCCCGTCGCGCCCGACATCCCGATCATGTCGACGGTGCTGGGCGACTGGCTCGACCGACCGATGGACGGCGACTACTGGTACCGGAACCTGCGCGGCACCGTCCGACTCGATCCCGCGACCCGCGCGCTGGCAGGGACGGGCCACGACGTGGTCGTGGAGGTCAGCCCGCATCCGGTGCTGACGCCCGCGGTGCAGGAGACCTTCGAGGACATCGAGCGCGACGCGACCGTCCTCGGCACGCTGCGCCGCGACGACGGCGACCTGGCGCGCTTCCAGTCGGCGTTGGGGGAGTTGTGGGTGCGCGGCGTGCCGGTCCGCTGGGAACCCGCCTTCGCCGCGTACGCGCCGCGCGTGGTCGACCTGCCGACCTACGCGTTCCAGCGCGATTCCTATTGGCTCACCGACGAGACGACCTCCGCCGCGACGTCCGCCGCACCCGGTGACGCGCGGTTCTGGGCCGCGGTGGACAGCGGCGACCCCGCGGCCTTCGCCCGGACCGTCGGCCTGCCCGACGAGACCGGACTCGACACCCTGCTGCCGACCCTGGCCGCGTGGCGCGCGGGCCGCGTCGAACAGGACACCGTCGATTCCTGGCGCTACCGGATCGGCTGGCGGACACTGCCCGACCCCGAACCCGCGATTCCCGAAGGCGCGTGGTTGGTCGTGGCGCCCGCCGTGCACGCCGAAACCCCGGGCGTCACCGACGTTCTCGACGGATTGCGCGGCCTCGGCGTCGCGGTCGTGACGGTCGCGGCCGATCACGCGCACGTCGATCGCGCGGCGATGGCCGCGCTGCTCGCGCAGGCCGGTCCGGTCGACGGCGTGCTGTCGCTGGCCGCGCTGGACGAACGCGTCCATCCCGACCACCCCGGACTCGTGGTCGGTCTCGCGCTGACCACCGCCGTCATCCAAGCCATGGGCGATCTGGGAGCGAGCGCACCGCTGTGGGTCGCGACCAGGGGAGCGGTCACCGTCGGCGGCGGCGATCCGCTCGACGCGCCCACCCAGACCGCCGTCTGGGGCCTCGGCCGCGTGGCCGCCCTCGAACACTCCGACCGCTGGGGCGGCCTGGTCGATCTCCCCGCGACGGTCGACGCGCGCGCCGCCGCGCGCCTGGCGGCGGTTCTGACCGGACTCGCGGACGAGGACCAACTCGCGGTGCGTGCCTCGGGTCTCTACACCCGCCGCCTGGAACGCGCCGCGCTCACCCGTGACGCGCCGACCTGGCGGCCGCGCGGCACGGTGCTGATCGCGGGCGGCACGGGCGGCATCGGCGGACGGATCGCCCGGTGGCTGGCGGGCAACGGCGCCGAACACCTGGTCCTGACCAGCAGGCGCGGCCCGGACGCTCCCGGCGCGAGCGACCTGCGCGCGGACCTGGAGGCCGCGGGCGTCCGCGTCACGGTGGCCGCCTGCGACCTCGCCGACAGGGACGCGGTCGAGGCCCTGGTCACCGCCGTGGAAGCCGAGGGCGACCCGATCCGCACCGTCCTGCACATCGCGGGCGCGGGGTCGCTGGTGCCGTTGGCGACCAGCGAACTGGCCGACTTCACCGACACCGTCTACGTGAAGATGGCGGGCGCGGCGAACCTCTCGGCCGTCTTCGACACCGATCGCCTGGACGCCTTCGTGCTGTTCTCCTCGATCGCGGGCGTGTGGGGCAGCGGCGACCACGGCGCGTACGCGGCGGCCAACGCCTATCTCGACGGCCTGGCCGAACATCGCAGGGGCCGTGGGTTGGCGGCCACCTCGATCGCCTGGGGCATCTGGAGTCCCGAGGACGGCACGGGCGGCATGGCCGTCAACATCGCCGAGGACCAACTGCGCGCCAGGGGCGTGCCGTTCATGAGTCCGCGCATCGCGGTGCGGGCGCTGCAACAGGTCCTCGACCACGACGAGACCTTCGTCGCGGTCGCGGACGTCGACTGGGACCGGTTCCTGCCGATCTTCACCTCGGTGCGGCCCAGCGCGAGTTTCGACGAGATCCCCGAAGTCCGCCGACTGCTCGAGGTCGAGGCGACGCCCGCCGCGAGCGACACCGGGGAGTCGTCCGCGCTGGTGGCCCGGCTGCGGGAACTGCCCGCGCCCGAACGACTTCCGGTCCTGGTCGACCTGGTCCGCACCCACGCGGCGGCCGCGCTCGGACATCTCTCGCCCGCGGCCGTCGACACCACCCGCGCGCTGCGCGAACTGGGCTTCGACTCGCTGGCGGCGGTGGACATCCGCACCCGCCTGGCCGCGGCGACCGGCCTGCGACTGTCGGTGACGCTGGTCTTCGACCATCCGACGGTCACCGCGGTCGCCGAATTCCTGTTGGCGAAACTGCTGCCGGAAGGCGCGTCCGGCCTCGACGCCGATCAGGCCCGGTTCCGCGCGCTGCTGGACGGACTGTCCGAGCGGCGGTTGCGCGAGGCGGGCCTGCTCGACGCCCTGCTGCTGTTGGCCGCCGAACCCGAGGCGATCACCGCGCCGGACACGCCCGCCGCCGACCACATCGGCGAACTCGACGTGGCCGAACTGGTCCGAATGGCGCACGACGGCGGCGAATTCCCGAGCGAGTACTGACCCCAGGGTCACTGAACGGTGGAGTCAACCATGGATGTATCCGGCGACAAGGTCGTCGACGCCCTGCGTTCCTCGCTGCGGGAGAACGAGCGGCTGCGCACGGTCAACCGGCAGTTGTCGGCCGCGGCACGCGAACCGATCGCGATCGTGTCGATGAGCTGCCGCTTCCCGGGCGGCGTGAGCTCACCCGAGGACCTGTGGCGGCTGGTCGACTCGGAGGTCGACGCGATCGCCGACATCCCCGCCGACCGCGGCTGGGACGTGGACGCCCTCTACGACCCCGACCCGAACCGGCACGGCACCTTCAGTACCCGCCAGGGTGGATTCCTCACCGGTGCCGCCGAATTCGACCCCGGCTTCTTCGGCATCTCCCCGCGCGAGGCGCTGGCGATGGACCCGCAGCAGCGGTTGCTGCTGGAGACGGCGTGGGAGGCGTTCGAGCGCGCCGACTTCGATCCGGGCGCGCTGCGCGGCCTGCAGGTCGGCGTCTACGTCGGCGCGGCCTACCAGGGCTACGGCCCCAGCATCGAGGTGGCCCCCGAGCACGTCCAGGGCCATTTGGTGACCGGCATCTCCACCAGCGTCATCTCCGGCCGGGTCGCCTACGCGCTCGGCCTGGAAGGCCCGGCGGTGACCGTCGACACCGCCTGCTCGTCCTCGCTGGTCGCCCTGCACCTGGCCTGCCAGGCGCTGCGCGCGGGCGAGTGCACGCTGGCCTTGGCCGGCGGGGTGACCGTGATCGGGTCACCGATGTCGCTGGTCGGGTTCAGCAGACAGGGCGCGCTCGCGCCCGACGGCCGCTGCAAGGCGTTCGGGGCAGGCGCGGACGGTATGGGACCGGCCGAAGGCGTCGGACTCCTACTGCTGGAACGGCTCTCGGACGCGCGACGCAACGGTCACCGGATCCTGGCCCTGGTGCGCGGGACCGCCGTCAACCAGGACGGCGCGTCCAACGGACTCAGCGCCCCCAGCGGTCCGGCCCAGCAGAAGGTCATCCGGCAGGCGTTGGAGAACGCCAGGCTCGCCCCGGCCGAGGTGGACGCCGTCGAGGCGCACGGCACCGGCACCGCGCTCGGTGATCCCATCGAGGCCGAAGCCCTGTTGGCGACCTACGGGCAGGACCGCGAGGAGCCGCTGTGGCTGGGCTCGCTGAAAGCCAATATCGGCCACGCCCAGACCGCGGCGGGCGTCGGCGGCGTCATCAAGATGGTGCAGGCGTTGCGGCACGCGAAGTTGCCGCGAACCCTGCACGCCGACAACCCTTCCGAGCACATCGACTGGGAGTCCGGGCGGGTGGAACTGCTGCGCCGGTCCCGTCCCTGGCCGCGGGTGGACCGGCCCCGCCGGGCCGCCGTCTCCTCCTTCGGCGTCAGCGGCACCAACGCCCACGCCATCCTCGAACAGGCCCCCGCCGTCGAACCGGTCGAGGCGACTCCGCACCCCGGCGGCCCGCTGCCCTGGGTGCTGTCCGGACGCGACGCGCAGGCGGTGCGGGAGCAGGCCCGCCGCCTGCTGGCCCACCTGGCCGACCAGCCCGCACCCGACCTCGCCGCGGTCGGTGACGCGCTGGCCCGCCGCCGTCGCGCCTTCCACCACCGCGCGGCGGTCGTCGGCGCGGACCGGGCCGAATTCGTCGCCGGGCTGACGGCCCTCGCGGAGGGCGGCACGGCCAACACCGTCACCGGGCTCGTCGTCGGAAAAGGCAAGGTGGCCTTCGTCTTCCCCGGTCAGGGTTCGCAGTGGCCCGCGATGGCGAGGGATCTGCTGGCGACCTCGCCGGTGTTCGCCGCACGGGTCGAGAAGTGCGACGCGGCCCTGCGCGCGTTCACCGACTGGTCCGTGCGCGACGTGCTGACCGGCGCGCCGCAGGCCCCGGACCTCGCGCGCGTCGATGTCGTGCAACCGGTGCTGTTCACGGTCATGGTCTCGCTCGCCGCGCTGTGGGAATCGGTCGGCGTGGTCCCCGAAGGCGTGGTCGGCCACTCGCAGGGCGAGATCGCCGCCGCCTACGTCGCGGGCGCGCTGAGCCTCGAGGACGCCGCCCGCGTGGTGGCGCTGCGCAGTCAGGCGTGGTGGGAGTTGCGCGGCAAGGGCGGCATGCTCTCGGTGGCACTGCCCGCCGAGGCGACGCGCGAACGACTGACCCGCTGGACGGGTCTGCTCGCGGTGGCGGCGGTCAACTCGCCCGCCACCGTGGTGGTCTCCGGCGACTGCGTCGCCCTGGACGAACTGGCCGCCGAACTCGACGCCGACGGCATCCACTCGCGCCGCATCCCCGGCGTCGACACCGCGGGCCACTCACCGCAGGTGGACCAACTGCGCGAGCGCCTGCTGCGCGATCTGGCGCCCGTGCGACCCCGCGCGGGCCGAATCCCGTTCTACTCCACCGTGACCGGCGACCTGCTCGACACCGCGACCATGGACGCCGACTACTGGTATCGCAACATGCGCGAACCGGTCGAATTCGAGACCGCCACGCGCGCGCTGCTGGCCGCCGGTCACGACTTGTTCGTGGAGGTGTCCCCGCATCCGCTGCTGCGCATCCCGCTGTTCGAGACTTTCGAATCGGCAGGCGCGGCGGCGGTCTCGACGGCGACGATCACCCGCGACGACGGCGATTCGGCGCGATTCGTCACCGCCGTCGCCGACCTGTACGCGCACGGCGGAAAGCCGGACTGGACAGCGCTGTTCGGCGACCGGCCCGCCGGGACGGTCGACCTGCCGACGTATCCGTTCCAGCGCGAACACTTCTGGCTGGAGCACACCGTCGCCGCGCCCGACACCGCCGCGGCGCAGGACCGGTGGCGCTACCGGGTCGGCTGGCGGCACCTGCCCGCCGACCGCGCCGCCGCGATCACCGGGACCTGGCTGCTGGTCCTGCCCGACGGCCGCGACCTGCACGGTGTGGGCGCGGCCCTGGCCCGCCACGCCCGCGTCGTCACCCTGCCGGTCGGCCGCGACGATCTCGAGCACGAGGCGCTGACCGCCAGGGTGGCCCAACGGGTCGCGGACACGGTCGAACCGCTCACCGGCGTCGTGTCGTTGCTCGCCTCGGACCAGACGCCGTACTCGGCGGCCTCCGCGTACCCGGTCGGCGTCGCGGCCACCGTCGCGCTGCTGCGGGCGCTCGGCGCGATCCGCGCGCAGGCCCCGCTGTGGACGGTCACCTCCGGCGCGGTCTCGATCGGCGAGGCCGATCCGCTGCGCAATCCCGCGCAAGCCCAGGCGTGGGGGCTCGGACGCATCGCCGCGGTCGAATATCCGGGTCGCTGGGGCGGACTGGTCGACCTGCCCGAGATCTCCGACGACCGCGCCGTCGCCCGCTTGGTCGAGATCCTGGGCGGCGGCGCGGGCGAGGACCAGGTGGCCATCCGCCACGGCGGCGCTTTCGGCAGGCGGTTGCTGCGACCGGTCGCGCGCCCGCGCGCCGAGCGGGACTGGCGGCCGTCCGGGACCGTACTGGTCACCGGCGGCACCGGCGGACTCGGCGCGCACCTGGCCCGCTGGCTGGTGACGGGCGGGGCCGAGCACGTCGTGCTCACCGGCCGACGCGGCCCCGACACACCCGGCGTCGCCGACCTGTGCGCGGAACTGACCGAGCGGGGCGCGCGGGTCACCGTGCGGGCCTGCGACGTGGCCGACCGCGCCGCGGTCGCGGACCTGCTCACCGATCTGCCCGATCTCACCGCCGTCTTCCACGCGGCGGGCGTGGTCGAGGACACCGTCCTGGACTCGCTGACCCCCGAACGCGCCGACGCGGTCGTGCGCCCCAAGGTCGACGGCGCATGGCACCTGCACGAACTCACCGCCGAGCGCGACCTGTCGGCCTTCGTCCTGTTCTCCTCCTTCGCCGGCGTCCTCGGCGCGGCCGGGCAGGGCGCGTACGCCGCCGCCAACGCCTACCTCGACGCCCTGGCCCGCCACCGCGCCGACCTGGGTCTGCCCGCGACCTCCGTCGCCTGGGCGGTCTGGGGCGGCGCGGGCGGGGTCACCGAGGAAGTCGCGGCGAGACTGGCGGCCGACGGCGTGCCCGCGATGCGGCCCGACCTGGCGATCGCGGCCCTGCAACGCGCCCTCGACCTGGGCGAGACCTGCTCGGCGGTGGCGAACATCGACTGGGAACGCCTCGCGGCCACTCTCACCGCCGTCCGCCCGAGCGCGGTGCTGCGCGACCTGCCCGACGCGCGACCGTACCTGTCTGACGAAACCGGCGGGGCCCGCGCCGATTCCGGGACCGGAACGCTGTCCGGCCTGTCCGGCGACGAACTCGCCGCCGCCGTGCGCGGCCTGGTCCGCGCGGCCGTGGCCGACGCCCTCGGCCACGCGAACGCCGACGGCATCGACTTCACCCGCCCTTTCCGTGATCTCGGCTTCGATTCCCTGACCGCCGTCAACCTGCGCAACCGCCTGGTCGAGTCGACCGGCCTGCGCCTGCCGGTGACGTTGGTCTTCGACTATCCGACCGCCGCCGACCTCACCGCCCACCTGCTCGCCGAACTCGGCGGCGACACCGTCGACGCGCGCGAGGTCGACGCGCACGGCGCGAGCACCGACGACCCGATCGTCATCGTCGCCATGGCCTGCCGCTTCCCCGGCGGGGTGCGCAGTCCCGAAGACCTCTGGCGGCTGGTGGAATCCGGCGTCGACGCGGTCGGCCCGTTCCCGCAGGACCGCGGCTGGGACGTCGACGGACTGTTCGACCTCGACCCGGACCGGCCCGGCACCTATTACGCCACCGGCGGTTCCTTCCTCCACGAGGCCGCCGATTTCGACCCCGCCTTCTTCGGCATCTCCCCGCGCGAGGCGCTGACCATCGACCCGCAGCAGCGCCTGCTGCTGGAGACCGCCTGGGAGACCTTCGAGCGCGCAGGCATCGACCCGACACCCCTGCGCGGGAGCGCGACCGGCGTCTTCGTCGGGGCCAGCTACACCGATTACGGCTCGCGCCTGCGCGGCGCGGCGGGCGAGTACGAGGGCTACCTGATCAACGGCAGCGCGGGCAGCGTCGCCTCCGGACGCGTCTCCTACACCTTCGGGTTCGAGGGGCCCGCGGTCACCGTCGACACCGCGTGCTCGTCGTCGCTGGTCGCCCTGCACCTGGCCGCGCAGTCGCTGCGCACGGGGGAGTGCTCGCTGGCCCTGGCGGGCGGCGTGGTCGTCATGTCGACCATGGACACTTTCGTCGAATTCAGCAGGCAGCGACTGCTGGCCGCCGACGGGCGCTGCAAGGCGTTCGGCGCGGACGCCGACGGCGCGGGGTGGGGCGAAGGCGTCGGACTCGTTCTGCTGGAACGGCTCTCGGACGCACGAAAGCACGGTCACGAGGTGCTGGCGGTGGTCGCCGGGTCGGCGGTCAACCAGGACGGCGCGTCCAACGGCCTGACCGCGCCCAACGGCCCCTCCCAGCAGCGGGTCATCCGGCAGGCGCTGGCCAACGCCGGACTCGCCGCGCACCAGGTCGACGTCATCGAGGCGCACGGCACCGGCACCCGACTGGGCGATCCGATCGAAGCGGGCGCCCTGCTGGCCACCTACGGTCGGGACCGCTCGACACCGGTCGGCCTGGGCACGGTGAAATCGAATATCGGCCACACCCAGGCCGCCGCGGGCATCGCGGGCGTCATCAAGATGGTCATGGCGATCCGCAACGCGGTGCGCCCGCGCACCCTGCACGTCGACCGGCCCTCCCCGGAAATCGACTGGAGTGCGGGCCTGCTGGAACTGCTCACCGACAACAGCCCCTGGGTGAGCGAGGACCTGCGCCGCGCGGGCATCTCCTCCTTCGGCGTCAGCGGCACCAACGCCCACGTCATCCTGGAGCAGGCCGCCCCCGTCGCGCCCGTCGCGGCGCGACCGCGGACGCCCGCCCGGGTGCCGTGGGTGCTCTCGGCGCGCGAACCGGCCGCGTTGCGCGCCCAGGCCGCGCGCCTGCTCGCCGTCGCGTCGGCGGCCGATCCCGTCGACATCGGCTTCTCCCTCGCCACCACCCGCGCGCCGCTCGAGTATCGGACCCACCTGTCCGGCGCGGACACCGCCGCCCTGGCGGACCTGGCCGAAGGACGCACACCGCTCCCCGCCGCGGTGCGGTCCGCGGGCGCGACGGCGATGGTGTTCCCGGGACAGGGTGCGCAGCGACTCGGGATGGGCCGCGACCTCTACGCCGAATATCCGGTGTTCGCCGAGACCCTGGACACGGTGTTCGCCGAGACCGAGGCGCCGCTGCGCGAGGCGCTGTGGGGCGAGGACGAGAACCTGCTCCAGCGCACCGATTTCGCGCAACTGGGGTTGTTCGCGATCGAACTCGGCCTGTTCCGGCTGCTCGAATCCTGGGGTGTGCGACCGGATCACCTGATCGGCCACTCGGTCGGCGAACTGGTCGCCGCGCACGTGGCGGGCGTGTGGTCGCTGCCGGACGCCGTGCGCGTGGTCGCGGCGCGCGGCAGGTCGATGCAGGCGCTCCCGTCCGGCGGCGCGATGCTCGCGGTGCGCGCCTCCGAGGCGGAGATCGCGCCGCTGCTGCCGCCCGGCGTCGAGATCGCGGCGGTGAACGGTCCGCGCGCGGTGGTCGTCTCGGGCCCCGACGCCGCCGTGGGCGCCTTCGCCGCCGTCCTGACCGATTTCCAGGTCAAGCCTCTGGCGGTCTCGCACGCCTTCCATTCGGCGCTGGTGGAACCCGCGCTCGCCGAATTCGCGGAGACGCTGCGGACGGTCACCTTCGCCGCCCCGACCATCCCGATGGTCTCGAATGCCACCGGCCGTCGCGCCGAGGACCCGACCACACCCGATTACTGGGTCGACCAGGTCCGGCGCGCCGTGCGCTTCGGCGACGGACTGGCCCACCTCGCCGCCGAGGGCGTCACCCGCTACCTCGAGGTGGGGCCGAGCGCCGGTCTGACGAGTCTGGTGGAGGCCGGCACGGCGATCCCGCTGCTGCGCAAGGACCGCTCCGAGATCGAGTCGGTGACAGCGGCGTTGGGTGAACTGTTCGTCGACGGCGCGTCCGTCGACTGGCCCGCCGTCTTCCCCGGAGGCCGCCGCGTCGACCTGCCCACCTACGCTTTCCAACACCGTCGGTACTGGCTCGACGCGCCGACCACCGGGAACGTCGCCGCCGCCGGACTCGGCATCACCGACCACCCGTTGCTCGCCGCGACCGTTCCGCTGCCCGACACCGGCGGATACGTCCTGACCGGGCGCGTCTCCGTTCGCACCCACCCGTGGCTGGCCGAACACCGCTTCGCCGGCGCGCCGGTCTTCCCGGGGACGGCCCTGCTGGAACTGGCCTCGGCGGCCGGACGGCAGGTCGACTGCGAGACGGTCACGGAACTGACCATCCGCACCCCGCTCACCGTGCCGGACCGCGAAGCCGTGCTCGTGCACGTCACCCTGGGACCGGCGGGACCGACCGGCGACCGCGCTCTCACCATCCACGCGCGCCCCGAGCACGGTACGGAATGGGCCGTGCACGCCGAAGGCGCCGTCGGCGCGCAACCGCGGGCCGCGGGCGCTGACCTCGGCGCTTGGCCGCCGCCCGGTGCGGAACCGGTCGACCTCACCGGCGTCTACGACCTGGACGACACCGGTTTCGCCTTCGGCCCGACCTTCCAGGGGCTGCGCGCGGTGTGGCGGTCCGGGGACGAGGTGTACGCCGAGGTCGCGCTGCCCGAGGAACGCCAGGCCGAGGCCCGCCGCTTCGGTCTGCACCCCGCCCTGCTCGACGCCGCCTGCCAAACCGTCGGTTTCGCGCCCCTCGAACGCGGCGCGATGCCCTTCGCCTGGCACGGATACGCACTCACCCAGCGCGGGCTGTCCACGCTGCGCGTCCGCCTCACCCCCGAAGGCGAACGCTCCGCGCGCCTCGACCTCGCCGACGGCACCGGTCATCCGGTGGGCGTCCTCGCCGGACTCACGCTGCGCCCGGCGAGCACCGGCGACTCGCTCTACCGCCTGGACTGGCGTCCCGCCACCGACCCCTTCGCCTCCGAGAACCCGCCCCGCTTGGTCGATCTCGCGCCCGACGCACCGGTTCCCGCCGCGGTGCGCATCGATTTCCCGGAGACGGCGGACGCCGCCGCCACCGGCCTTGCCGCCACCCCGGCGCGAGTCCGGGCGACGCTCTCGCGCGGGCTGGCCGCGATCCGAACGTGGTTGTCCGACGACCGATTCCGCGACGCCCTCTTGGTCTTCGTCACCCGCCGTGGCGTGGCCCTGCCCGGCGAACCCGCCCCCGACCTCGCCAACGCCGCGCTGTGGGGTCTGGTGCGCGCCGCGCAGACCGAGAACCCCGGTCGTTTCGTCCTGGTCGACACCGACGACACCCCGGCTTCGGCCGCCCTGATCGGCACCGCCGCCGCCGGGGACGAACCGCAGGCCGCCCTGCGCGACGGTGCGATCCACTTGGCCCGACTCGTCCGGGCGCCCGCCCCCGAACGTCCGGTGACCTGGAACCCGGACGGTTCGGTCCTGGTCACCGGAGCCACGGGCACGCTGGGCCGCGCCGTCGCCCGGCACCTCGCGAAGGCGCACGGCATACGGCACCTGATCCTGGTGGGCAGGCGCGGAGCCGAGGCTCCCGGTGCGGCCGAATTGCTCGGCGAACTCACCGAACTCGGCGCGTCGGCCCGCTTCGAGCGGTGCGACGTCACCGATCGCGAGGCAGTCGCGGCCCTCATCGCCGGCATTCCGGCCGACCACCCGCTGACCGCCGTCGTGCACACCGCGGGCGTGCTGGACGACGGCGTGGTCGAGGATCTGACCGACGAGCGCGTCGACGCGGTGCTGCGCCCCAAACTCGAGGCGGTCCTGCACCTGCACGAGCACACCCGCGACCTGGACCTGGACGCCTTCGTCCTGTACTCCTCGCTGGCGGGGACCTTCGGGGGGATGGGCCAGGCCAACTACGCCGCCGCCAACGCCTTCCTCGACGCGTTCGCCCGCCACCGCCGCGATCTGGGCCTGACCGCGCAGTCGCTGGCCTGGGGGCTGTGGGCCGAGCGCAGCGGTATGACAGGCAAACTCGACGACGCCGACATGCGGCGCATCGGCCGTGCGGGCATCGCCCCGTTCGCCGTCGCCGACGGTCTGGCGATGTTCGACGCGGCGCTGGCCACCGACGAACCCGTGCTGGTCCCGACACGGTTGGATCTGACACCGCTGCGCCGCACCCCGGATCGCGCCCACGCCCTGTTGCGCGACCTGCTCGGCGTCCGCCCGCGCGCGGAGCGACACAGCGCGCCGAGCGCCGACTCCGCCGATTCGCTGCGCCGCGACCTGGCGGGCCGCGACCCCGAGGAGCGGGTCAGATCGCTGCTGGGCGTGGTCCGCAGGCACGCCGCACTAGTGCTCGGGCACGGTGACCCGACCCGCGTCGAACCCGAACGCGGCTTGCTCGACCTGGGTTTCGACTCGTTGACCGCCATCGAACTGCGCAACGGACTGGCCGCCGCCACCGGACTGCGCCTGCCCTCGACGGTCCTGTTCGACCATCCCACCCCGCTGGCGATGGCCCGTTTCCTGCACGAGGAGTTCGATTTCGACGCCGCACCGGACACCCCGGATCTGGACGCGTGGGAGGCCGCGCTCGACGCGGGCGCCCTCGCCGAGGCCGACCGCCTGGAACTCGCGACGCGACTGCGGGCGCTGCTCGAGCGGGTGGAGGGCCCGGTGACCGACCTGCTCGACACGGCCGACGACGCCGAGATGTTCGACTTCATCGACAACGACCTCGGTGTGATCTGACGCCACGAGGCTACAACGGGAGGTGGCGCACGTGGCGCAGTCCGACAGCACAGTGACCGAGACCAAACTCCGCGACTACCTGAAGCGGGTCACCGCCGACCTGCACCGCACCCGAGTGCGCCTGCGCGAAGCCGAGGACAAGGCGCGCGAACCGATCGCGATCACCGCGATGGCCTGCCGCTATCCCGGCGGGGTCGACGGTCCCGAAGCGCTGTGGCGGTTGGTGTCCGACGGTGTCGACGGCATGTCGGAGTTCCCGCCCGATCGCGGATGGGACGCGACGCGACTGCGCGCGAGTGTGGGCGGATTCGTCGCCGACATCGCCGATTTCGATCCGGAGTTCTTCGGCATCTCCCCGCGCGAGGCGCTGGCGATGGACCCGCAGCAGCGGTTGCTGCTCGAGGTCTGCTGGGAGGCGTTCGAGCGGGCGGGCATCGACCCGACCTCGGTGCGCGGCAACCGGATCGGGACCTTCCTGGGCATCATGTACCAGGACTATTCGGGCCGGATCACCGAGGTTCCCGAGGAATTGCTGGCCTATCTCGGCAACGGCAGCGCGGGCAGCATCGCCTCCGGTCGCATCGCCTACACCCTGGGCCTGGAAGGGCCCGCGGTCACCGTGGACACCGCGTGCTCGTCCTCGCTGGTCGCCATTCACTCCGCCTGCCGGTCGCTGCGCGAGGGCGAGACCACCATGGCGCTCGCGGGCGGCGCCACCCTGATGACCTCGCCGGAAGCGTTCATCGAACTCACCGGGCAGGGCGCGCTCGCGGGCGACGGCCGCTGCAAGGCGTTCTCGGCCGACGCCGACGGCACCGGGTGGGGCGAAGGCGTGGCGATCCTGCTGCTGGAGCGTCTCGCCGACGCCCGGCGCGACGGTCACCCGGTGTTGGCGGTCATCCGCGGGTCGGCGATCAACCAGGACGGCGCGAGCAGCGGACTGACCGCCCCCAACGGCCCCGCCCAGCAGCGCGTCATCCGCGCCGCGCTCGACAACGCCGGTCTCACCGGGGCCGAGGTCGACTTGGTCGAAGCCCACGGCACCGGAACGAAATTGGGCGATCCCATCGAGGCGGGCGCGCTGCTGGCCACCTACGGCCGCGAACACACCGCCGAGAACCCGCTGTGGCTGGGCTCATTGAAATCCAATATCGGCCACACCCAGGCCGCCGCGGGCGTGGGCGGGATGATCAAGGTCGTCCAGGCGTTGCGGCACGCGCGGCTGCCGCGCAGCCTGCACATCGGCACGCCCACACCGCAGGTCGACTGGTCCGCGGGTACGGTGTCGCCCCTGATCGAGGCGCGGGACTGGCCCGCGCTCGACCGCCCGCGCCGGGCGGCGGTGTCCTCCTTCGGCATCAGCGGCACCAACGCCCACGTCGTGCTCGAACAGGCCCCGCCCGTGGATGTTCCGCAGCCGCCGCCCGCCACCGGCCCGCACCCGTGGCTGGTCACCGGTCGCACCGAGGCCGACCTGCGCGCCGCCGCGCGTTCGCTGCTGCGGGTGGCCGACAGCGAGATCGACCCGGCCGCGGTCGGATTCGCGTTGGCCACCACCCGCGCGACATTTCCGCATCGCGCGGTGGTCCTCGGAAACCGCGCCGCCGACTACCGGGACGCGCTGAGCGCCGTCGCCGAAGGACGGCCCACCGGCGCCGCCGCGCTCGGTCACGCGGGCGCGGGCGAGATCGTCTTCGTCTTTCCGGGGCAGGGCTCGCAATGGGCGCGGATGGGGCGCGCCCTGCTCGCCGACGCACCCGTGTTCGCCGCCCAGGCCGCCGCCTGCGACGCCGCCCTGCGCCCCTTCACCGGGTGGTCGGTGCTCGACGTGCTGCGCGAGGCCGAGGGCGCGCCCGAGTTGGCGCGCGTCGACGTGGTGCAGTCCACCCTGTTCACCGTCATGGTGTCGCTCGCGGCGCTGTGGCAGTCCTACGGGGTGCGGCCCTCGGCGGTCATCGGCCACTCGCAGGGCGAGATCGCCGCCGCCTACGTGGCGGGCGCGCTGAGCCTCGAGGACGCCGCCCGCGTGGTCGCCCTGCGCAGCCAGGCGTGGTGGGAACTGCGCGGCAGAGGCGGCATGCTGGCCGTCGGCTCCCCGGCCGAGAAGATCGCCCCGCGACTGCCGCACACCCTCGCCGTCGCCGCCGTGAACTCCCCGGACTCCACGGTGATCTCCGGCGACCCCGGCGACCTCGACCGCCTCGCCGCCGACCTCGAAGCCGAAGGCGTCAAAGCGCGGCGCATCCCCGGCGTCGACACCGCGGGCCACTCCCCGCAGGTCGACACCCTGCGTGCGCGACTGCTCACCGACCTCGCCCCCGTCGCGCCCCGCCCGTCGCGAATCCCGCTGTACTCCACCGTCACCGGCGACATCCTCGACACCGCCACCATGGACACCGCGTACTGGTACCGCAACATGCGCGAACCCGTCGAATTCGGCCGCGCCACCCGCGCGCTGCTGGCCGCGGGCCACGACCTGTTCCTCGAGGTCGCCCCGCATCCGCTGCTGTCCGGCGCGATCCAGGAGAACGCCGAGGACCTCGGCGTCCCCGTCGCTACCGTGGGCACGCTGCGCCGCGAAGAAGGCGGCCGTGACCGCGTGCTGACCGCCCTGGCCGAAGCCGTCGCCGCCGGGGCCGCCCCCGACTGGACCGCCGTCTTCCCCGACCGCGCGGGCGTGCGCGTCGACCTGCCGACCTACCCGTTCCAGCGCCGCCGCTTCTGGCTCGAACCCACCGCGAGCCCCGGCGATCTCGGCGCCGCCGGCCTCCGCGCCGCCGACCACCCCCTCCTGTCGACCTGCGTCCCGCTGACCGACACCGACGGCCTGCTGTGCACCGCGAGACTCGCCGTCCGCACCCACCCTTGGCTCGCCGACCACGCCGTGGCCGGCGCGATCCTGTTCCCCGGCACCGGTTTCGTCGAACTCGCCGGCTACGCGGGCAGCCGCCTCGACTGCCCTCGCCTCCTCGAACTGACCCTGCACACCCCGCTGCGCATCCCCGCCGACGGAGCCGTGCTCGTCCAGCTCACCGTAGGAGCGGTCGCGGACGGCACCCGCCCGATCACCATCTCCGCGACCCCCGACACCGACACCGCGTGGACCGAACCGTGGACCGTGCACGCCCGGGGACTCCTCGCCGCCCCCGACCCCGCGCGGGCTTCGGACTCGGCACCGACCGCCGCCGCACCGACTGCGGACTGGGCCTTGCGCTGGCCGCCCCGCGACGCCGAACCGTGCGCCGTGGGCGACCTCTACGCCCGGTTGGCCGACGCCGGCATCCACTACGGTCCCGCTTTCCAGGGCCTGCTGCGCGGCTGGCGGCGCGGTGTCGAAGTCTTCGCCGAGGTGCGCGTCCCGGACACCGACGGGTTCCGCCTGCACCCGGCCCTGCTGGACGCCTGCCTGCACGCCACCGCCTTCGGCGACTTCCCCGGAATCACCCCGGGCTGTCTGCCTTTCGCCTGGACCGACGTCACCGTGCACGCCTCCGGCCCCGACACCGTCCGTCTGCGTCTGCGCCCCACCGCCCCCGAGACTCTCGCCCTCGACCTGGCCGCCCCCGACGGCTCCCCGGTGGCCTCCGTCGCCGCCCTGCGCGTCCGCCCCCTGCGCTCGTCTGCCGTCGACCACTACAACTCCCTGTTCACCGTCGACTGGCACCCCCTCGACCTGCCCGCCGACGCGCACACCCCGTACGTCCTACACCGCGTTCCCACCGGTCTCGACCCCGCCGCCGTCCGGAACGCGGTCAACGCCGCGCTCACGGCGGTCCTCGTCCGACTGAACACGCACGAAACCCTCTTCGACGACAAGTCCGGCACTGCTCAGCAGGCTGCGGGCGAGTCTGCCGCCGATCGGCCGGCCCCGGACACCCCACTGGTGGTGCTGACCACCTCGGCGATGGGACCCGACGCCGAGAACATCGCGGGCGCGGCGGTCTGGGGGCTGGTGCGGTCGGCGCGGGCCGAACATCCGGACCGCTTCGTGCTGATCGACACCGACGGCACACCCGAATCGGAGTCCGTCCTCGCCGCGGCCGTTGCCTCGGGGGAACCGGAGGTCGTGGTGCGTCGCGGTCGTGCCCTGGTGCCGCGATTGCGCCGCGTCGCCGCCGAACCGAGCGCGCACCGGATCGACCCGGCGGGCACCGTGCTCGTCACCGGCGGCACCGGACGACTCGGCGCGGTGTTGGCGCGGCACCTGGTCACCACCCACGGCGTCCGCCATCTGGTGCTCACCTCACGGCGGGGTGAATCCGCCCCGGGTGCGGCCGAATTGCGTTCGGAATTGCAGACATCGGGTGCGACGGTGACGCTCACCGCGTGCGATACGGCCGACCGCGCGGCGGTGGCGGACCTCCTCGAATCGGTGCCCGCCGCACACCCGCTGACGGCCGTCTTCCACACCGCGGGCGTCCTCGACGACGGCGTGGTGTCCGCGCAGACCCCCGACCGGATCGCCACGGTCCTGCGCGCGAAACTCGACGGCGCGTGGCACCTGCACGAACTCACCGCCTCGCTCGATCTGTCCGCGTTCGTTCTGTATTCCAGTGGTGCGGGCACCTTCGGCAGCGCGGGACAGGCCAACTACGCCGCCGCCAACACCGCCCTCGACGCGCTCGCGGCCCTCCGGCGCGGCCAGGGCCTGCCCGCGCAGTCCATCGCGTGGGGTCTGTGGTCCGAACGCAGCGAACTCACCGAGGCCATGACGGAGGCCGACGTGCGCCGCATGGAACGCGGCGGCTTGACGGCCCTGAGCACCGACCACGGTCTGGCCCTGCTGGACACCGCGCTGCGGCTCACGGACACGGACCCGGTCGCCGTTCCCATCGACCCGGCCGCGCTGCGCGCACTACCCGTCGTTCCCCCGCTGTTGCGCGCACTGATTCCCGCCTCCCCGCGCCGCGAAGCCGACGACGTCCGCGACCGACTCGCGGGTGCGGACCGCGCCGCCGCGCTCCTCGATCTGGTGACCGCCCACACCGCCACCGTGCTCGGCTTCACCGACCCGAGCACGGTCGAGATCGCACGCCCGTTCCGCGAATTCGGTCTCGACTCGCTGACCGCCGTGGAACTGCGCAATCGCCTCTCGGCGGCGGTGGGGGAGCGACTGCCGGTGAGCCTGGTCTTCGACCACCCCACTCCCGCCGACCTCGCCCGACATCTGGACACCCTGCTGCGCGGTGCGGACACCGCCACCTCGGAAGTGGTCGAAGCCGTAGCGACCGACGAACCGATCGCGATCGTCGCGATGGCCTGCCGCTTCCCGGGTGACGTGCGGACGCCCGAACACCTGTGGGACCTGATTCTCGCGGGCACGGACGCCATCGGCGCGTTCCCCGACGATCGAGGCTGGACCGCCGACCCGACCGCCTACGCCGCACGGGGCGGATTCCTCACCGACGCGGCCGATTTCGATCCCGCCTTCTTCCGCATCTCCCCGCGCGAGGCGCTGGCGATGGACCCGCAACAGCGCTTGTGGCTCGAGATCGTCTGGGAGGCGATCGAGCGCGCGGGCATCGACCCGCTCTCGCTGGCGGGCTCGCGGACCGGCGTCTTCGCGGGCGTGATGACCCAGGACTACGCCGCCCGGATCACCGCGCCCGACGCCGAGGTCGAAACCTTCCTCGGCACCGGCAATTCCGCCAGCGTCCTGTCCGGACGCGCCGCCTACACGCTGGGGCTGGAAGGTCCGGCGGTCACGGTCGACACCGCGTGTTCCTCCTCGCTGGTCGCGGTGCATCTGGCGGCCCAGGCGTTGCGCAACGGGGAATGCGCCCTCGCCCTGGCGGGCGGTGTCACCGTGATGGCGACACCGAATCTGTTCGCGGAGTTCGCCCGTCAGGGCGGCCTCGCCGCCGACGGCCGGTGCAAGGCGTTCAGCGCCGAGGCCGACGGCACCGGATTCGGCGAAGGCGCGGGAGTGCTCCTGCTGGAACGACTCTCCGACGCCCGACGCAACGGACACGATGTCCTCGCCGTGGTAGCCGGTTCCGCCGTCAACCAGGACGGCGCTTCCAACGGTCTGACCGCCCCCAACGGTCCCGCCCAGCAGCGCGTCATCCGGCAGGCGCTGGCCGCCGCGGGCGTCGCCTCGACCCAGGTCGACCTGGTCGAAGGTCACGGCACCGGCACCCGCCTCGGCGACCCCATCGAAATCCAGGCCATCGCCGCCACCTACGGCCGCGATCGCGCCACCGACGTCCACCTGGGCTCGGTGAAGTCCAATATCGGCCACACCCAGGCCGCCGCGGGCGTCGCGGGACTCGTCAAATCCGTTCTCGCCTTGCGCCACGCCGTCCTCCCGCGCACCCTGCACGCCGACACCCCGTCCCCCGAAGTCGGCGTCGAGGGCGTCGCCCTGCTCACCGACAACCGCCCCTGGACCGCCGACGGCCCCCGCCGCGCGGGGGTCTCCGCCTTCGGCGTCAGCGGCACCAACGCCCACGTCATCCTCACCGAGGGCGATCCCGCGCCCGTTTCCCCGGCGGTCACACAGGATGCCGCCCCGGTCGAGGGCGGTCGTATGGTCGGCGGCGTGACGAACTCGTCGGTGCGCATCGCGGAGTCCGACAGCATGGTGCCCGCGCGCGTCGAAGGTGCGACGGTTTCGGCGAAGAGCGATTCGGGGGAGCTTCCAGCGGTGCCGTGGGTGCTCTCGGCGCGCAATCCCGCGGGCGTGCGCGCCCAGGCCGCCCGACTGTTGGCCCACGTCGAGGCGGACCCGACCGGCGATCCCACCGACATCGCCCACTCCCTGCTCACCACCCGCTCGGCCTTCACCCACCGCGCCGCCGTGGTGGCCACGGGCCGCGCTGCCCTGATGGACGGACTGCGCGCGCTCGCCGCCGACGAACCGGCGGCCGGTGTGCTCACCGCGACGGCACGCCCCGGCGGCCGCACCGCGATCGTCTTCCCCGGCCAGGGCGCCCAACACCCGGGCATGGGGGAGCGGCTGTACGCCGAATTCCCGGTGTTCGCCGAAACTCTCGACGCCGTGTTCGCGGCGAGCGACCTCCCGTTGCGCGAGGTGATGTGGGGTTCGGACGAGAAGCTGCTCGAGCGCACCGATTTCGCGCAGTCGGCCCTGTTCGCGGTCGAGTTGGGCCTGTATCGCCTGCTGGAGTCGTGGGGTGTCCGCGCGGACTGGCTGATCGGGCATTCGATCGGCGAACTGGTCGCCGCGCACGTCGCGGGCGTCTGGTCGCTGTCGGACGCGGTGCGGGTCGTCGCCGCGCGCGGTCGGTTGATGGCCGCGCTGCCGCAGGGCGGTGCGATGCTCGCGGTGCGGACCTCCGAAGCCGATCTCGCGCCGCTGCTGCCCGAGGGCGCGGAGATCGCGGCGGTGAACGGGCCGGAGGCGGTGGTGGTCTCGGGGCCGGCGGCGGCGATCGACCGTGTCGCCGCATCGGTCGGCGCGGGCGTCCGGGTGAAACGTCTGGCCGTCTCGCACGCCTTCCACTCGGCGGCCATGGAACCGATGCTGACCGCATTCGAAAGCGTCTTGGCGACAATCGCCTTCGCCCCGCCGCGAATCCCGATCATCTCGAACGTCACCGGCACGGTCGCCGAGGACCTGACCTCCCCCGCCTACTGGGTGACCCAGGTGCGCCGCGCCGTCCGGTTCGGCGACGGCGTCGAATACGCCGCCGCGCAGGGTGTCACGCGGTTTCTCGAGGCCGGTCCCGGCACGGCGCTGTCCGGTCTGATTCCCGCGGGCACCGCGATCCCCGTGCTGCGCAAGGCCCGCACCGAGCCGGAAGCCGTCCTGACCGCCCTGACCCGCTTCCATCTGGACGGCGGCACGGTCGACTGGTCGGCGGTCTTCCCGTCCGCCCGACGAATCCCCCTGCCCACCTACGCGTTCCAGCGCGAACGCTACTGGCTCGACGCCCCTCCGGTCCGCGACCTCGCCGCCGCGGGCCTGGACCCGATCGATCACCCCCTGCTCGCCGCCGCCGTCACCGGCCCCGAAGCCGACACCTCGGTCCTCACCGGCCGGATCTCCCTGACCGACCTGCCATGGCTGGCCGACCACGCCGTCGACGGCGCGGTGCTGTTCCCCGGCACCGCGTTCCTCGAGATCGCGCTGGCCGCCGCCGCGCGGGTCGACTGCGCCCGGGTCGAAGAACTCACCCTCGGCGCGCCACTGCTCGTACCCGACCACGCCGCGCTCACCCTGCGCGCGGTGGTCGAGGCCCCCGACGAGTCGGGCGCGCGCAAGATCACCCTGCACTCCCGCGCCGACGGCGAGTGGACCACCCACGCCGCGGGCACACTGCACCCCGACCCGGAGGACGACGAATCCGCCCCGATCGCCTGGCCGCCCGCCGGCGCGCGCGAAGTCGAGATCGATGACCTCTACGACCGACTCGCCGCCGCGGGCTTCGCCTACGGGCCGTCCTTCCGCGGCGTGGTCCGCGCCTGGCGAGGCGCGCACGAGGCGTACGCCGAGGTCGACCTGCCGCGTGCGCGTCACCCCGAGGCCCGCCGTTTCCACCTCCACCCCGCCCTGCTCGACGCAGCCGTCCACGTGCTCGCCGTCAGCGAGTTCCCCGGCACCGACACGGGATTGCTGCCGTTCTCGTGGTCGGGCGTCACGGTCACGGCGAACGACGCCACCACCGTGCGGGTCAGGATGACACCCACCCCCGACGGTGTGAGCGTCACCCTCACCGATCAGACGGGTCATCCGGTCGCCACCATCCGTTCCCTCGCGCTGCGTCCGATCACCGCGCGACCGCCCCGCCCCGCCCCGCGCAACCTGTTCCGGGTCGACTGGACCCCCGTCCCGATCCCGGACCGTCCGCTGGACCGCCTCGCCGTCCTCGGCGACGACGCCGCGGGCTTCCCCGCCGACGTGGAGTCCTACCTGGACCTCGACGCCCTGCTCACCATGATCGAATCCGGTTCCCCCGCACCGCGAATCCTGGCCGTGGTGAGCCGAGGACCGGACCTCGTTCCCCGAACCCTCGACCTCCTGCACCGCTGGCTCGCGGCGGGCGACCTGCTCGACCGCTGCACCCTCGCCTTCCTCACCCACCGCGCCGTCGCGGTCACCCCCGACGAAACCGTCGACGACCTCGACGCCGCCGCACTCTGGGGCATGGTCCGCGCCGCCCAAGCCGAGAACCCCGGCCGCTTCCTGCTGCTGGACCACGACGCGTCGATCGCGGCGGGCCTCTCGGCCGCCGTGACCGGCGACCACGCCCAGATCGCCGTCCGCGCGAGCACCGCGTACGTCCCTCGCCTCACCCGCGCCACGGCCACACCCGGCGACACCCCGAACTGGTCCGCGGGCGTGGTCCTGCTCACGGGCGGCACGGGTGCGCTGGGAGCGGCCGTGGCCCGGCACCTGGTCACCGCCCACGGCGTCCGCGATCTGCTCCTGCTGAGTCGCGGCGGCCGAGACGACGACCTGTCTCGCGAATTGACCGCCCTGGGGGCGCACCCCGTGTTCGTCGCCTGCGACGTCGCCGACCGGGACGCCCTGGCCGCGGTCCTCGCCGACCACCCCGTGACGGCGGTCGTCCACTGCGCGGGCGTGGTGGACGACGGCATGCTCCCCGACCTCACCCCGGACCGTTTCGCGGCGGTGTTCCGCCCGAAGGCCGACGCGGCCCGCGCACTGGCCGACCTCACCGCGCACACCCCGCTGACCGCGTTCGTCCTGTTCTCCTCGGCGGCCGCCACGATCGGCGCGGCGGGCCAGGCCAACTACGCCGCCGCCAACGCCTACCTCGACGCTCTCGCGCACCACCTGCGCGCCTGGGGCGTCCCGGCGACCTCGTTGGCGTGGGGCCCGTGGCGGGAACGCGGCACGATGACCGGCAGGCTGGACGACGGCGACACCGCCAGAATGCGGCGCTCGGGCGTGGTCGCGCTGAGCTCCGAGGAGGGTCTGTCGCTGTTCGACGCGGCCACGGCCACGAACGAACCGCTGCTGCTGCCTCTCGGACTGGACGTGACCGGCCGCGACGCGAGCGACCTGCCGCCGCTGCTGGCAGGCCTGGCCCGACTGTCCCGTCCCGTCCGTGCGCGAGCGGACACGACGGAATCCCCGCTGCGGCAACGCCTCGCCACCCTGTCGGATTCCGACCAGCGCGCTCTGATGACCGACTTGGTCCGCACACACGTCGCGGTGGTGCTCGGCCATCCGGGACCGGCGGAGGTCCCCGAGGACGCCGAATTCGTGGACGCCGGGTTCGATTCGCTGACAGCGGTCGAGTTGCGCAACCGACTGGCGGCGGCCACCGACCTGCGTCTCCCGGCGACACTGGTCTTCGACCACGCGACCCTCGCCGCCCTCGCCGAGCATCTGCGCACCGAGATCGCCCGCGCGGCAGCCGAACCCACGGCCACGACACCGAGCGACCCCGCGGGTGAAACCCTGAGCTCCCTGTTCGTGCGCGCTTTCCAGACCGGCCGCTGGCAAGCCGGACTGGACCTGCTCGCCGCCGCCGCGCGACTGCGCCACACCTTCGCCGAACCGGCCGCCGCGCAACGGCCTCCGCATCTGGTCCGCCTGGCCCGAGGGCCCGAGGGCAGCCCGCACCTGGTGTGCATAGCATCCTGTGTCGCGATCTCCGGAATCCACCAGTACGCGCGCTTCGCGTCCGGATTCCGGGGCGAGCGCACGGTTTCCGGCCTGCCGCTGGCCGGCTTCGGCGACGAACAGTCGCTGCCGGAGACGGTGGAGGCCGCCGTGGCGCTGCAAGCCGACACCGTGCTGGCCGAGGCGGGCGCGGACCCGGTGGTGCTGCTGGGCTCCTCGGCGGGCGGGTGGTTCGCCAACGCCGTCGCGGCCGAACTCGAGCGCCGCGAGCGCGGCCCGGCCGCCGTCGTGCTGGTCGACACCTACTTGCCGGGCGGGGATTTCGTCAGCCGGTTCGGGTTGGCCCTGATGGACGGCATGGTCCAGCGCGGCGGCGAATTCGATTCCGGCGACACCGAACGCATGTCGGCGATGGGATGGTACTTCCGCCTGTTCGCGGACTGGAACCCCACCCCGGTCACCGCGCCGACCCTGCTGGTGCGGGCGACGGAGCCGTTGTCCGGCGCACCGAAAGACGAGACCGACGACCGGGATTGGCGTTCGTCGTGGCCGTTCCCACACGACGTCGCCGACGTCACCGGCGACCACTTCTCCATCATGGAGCAGCACTGCGGGCCGACCGGCGCGCGGATCCGACGCTGGCTCGACGACCACATCTGAGGAGGCAGCACTGTCATGCCCGTCATCGAGGTGACCGACCTGCGCAAGCGGTACGGGACCAAACAGGCCGTGGACGGCGTGTCCTTCAGCGTCGAACGGGGCGAGATCTTCGGCATCCTCGGCCCCAACGGCGCGGGGAAGACCACCACGGTCGAATGCGTCGAGGGGTTGCGCCGCGCCGACAGCGGACGCATCGACGTGCTCGGACTCGACCCCGCGAGCGACGGCGCGCGCCTGCGTCGCCGGATCGGCGTGCAGTTGCAATCCAGCGAACTGCCCGACCGCATCAAAGTGTGGGAGGCGTTGGACCTCTACGCCTCCTTCTACGACGACCCCGCCGACTGGCGCGAGCTGCTCGAGGACTGGGGGTTGGGCGAGAAACGCGACGCCTACTTCGGGAAACTGTCCGGCGGACAGAAACAGCGCGTGTCGATCGCGCTGGCGCTGATCGGCCGCCCCGAGATCGTGGTGTTCGACGAGTTGACCGCGGCCCTGGACCCGCAGGCGCGCCGCGACACCTGGCGGTTGGTCGAGCAGATCCGCGAGCGCGATGTCACGGTCCTGCTGGTCACCCATTTCATGGACGAGGCCGAGCACCTGTGCGACCGACTCGCGGTGATCGACGCGGGCAAGGTCGTCGCCGTGGACAGTCCGGCGGGACTGATCGATTCCGTGCGCACCGGGCAGAAGCTGCGCATGCGAATCGAGGGGGAGTGGCGTCGGGAGGTGCTCAGCGACTTGCCCGAGGTCGAGCAGGTCGGCGGCGACGGCACGCGGGTCGAGGTCAGCGGCACGGGCAATCTCGTGTACGCGGTGATCGCGGCACTGGCCCGCGCCGAGGTCCTCGCCACCGACATCCGGCTCGAGCAGCCCAGCCTCGACGACGCGTTCGTGGCGTTGACCGGCCGCCGCATCGCCTGATGCGCCCCACCGACACAGGAGGATTCGTGCCAGGACGTGCCAAACTCGTTCTCGTCGAAGCGAAGCTGATGCTGCGGGATCCGACGGCGCTGTTCTTCGTCGTCGCGTTGCCGGTGGTACTGCTGGTCATCTTCGATTTCATCACCACCGAACAGGCCGCCGACGAGGCCGACCGGGCTTCGCTGAAGATGTATGTGCCCGCGATCGCGCTGTCGCTGGCGCTGGTCATGATCGCGCTGAACCTGCTACCCACCAATCTGGCCACCTATCGCGAACGAGGCATCCTGCGCAGACTCTCGGTGAGTCCGGCCCATCCCTCGCGGGTGTTGATCGCGCAGTTGGCGGTGAATTTCGTGACCTCGGTGATCTCGACGGTGGTGGTCGTCACCGTCGCCGATCTGGCCTTCGACATGGCTCCGCCGCGGCAGGTCCCGGCGTTCGTCCTGATGTTCGTGCTCAGCGCGTGGGCGTTGTTCGCGATCGGCCTGCTGATCGCGGCGTTGGCCCCCAACGGCCGGACCGCGACGGCGGTGGGCCTGTCGGTGCTGTTCCCGAGCCTGTTCCTGGGCGGCGGGTTCGTCCCGCTCGAAGATCTGCCCGACCCGATCCGGCGGATCGGGGAGTACACCCCGCTCGGCGCGGCGATGACCGGTTTCCGCGACGCCTGGGCCGGTAACTGGCCGGACGCGCGGTTCCTGATCGTTCCGGCGGTGATCGGCCTGGTCGGCACCGTCCTGGCGGCGCGGGTGTTCCGGTGGGAGTGAATCAGCCGCGACTACGCTTCGGGGTGATCGGCTGCGCGGAGATCGCCGAGCGGCGCACGATACCGGGACTGCTGGCCCACCCCGAGATCGACCTGGTGGCGGTCGCCAGCCGGCAAGCGGACAAGGCCGGGCGCTTCGCCCAGCGATTCGGCTGCGCGGCCGTGCAGGGCTACGACCACCTGCTCGAGGACGCCGACATCAGCGCCGTCTACATCCCGCTGCCTGCCATGCTGCACGCCGAATGGGTGGAGCGCGCGCTGCTCGCGGGAAAACACGTGCTGGTGGAGAAACCGCTGGGCAGCAGCCACTTCCAGGCGGTCGAACTGACCGAACTCGCTCGCGGCAAAGGCTTGGTGCTGCTGGAGAACATGATGTTCCTGCGTCACTCGCGGCACCGGCGGGTCGCCGAACTGCTCGCCGACGGCGCGATCGGCGCGCTGCGCGGCCTGACGAGCACCTTCACCATCCCGCCGAAACCGCCCGACGACATCCGCTACCAACCGACCGGCGGCGGCGCGCTGCTCGACATCGGCTGCTATCCGGCGCGCGCGGCGATGTATTTCCTGGGGCCGGATCTGACCGTCGACGGTTCGGTCCTGCGTTACGACCGCTCCCGCGAGGTCGTGCTCTCCGGCGCGGTGCTGTTGACCAACAGCGCGGGCGTCATCGCGCATCTGGACTTCGGGCTGGAGCACTCCTATCGTTCGGATTACGAATTGTCCGGCAGTACCGGAAGATTGACGGTCGAGCGCGCGTTCACGCCGCCGCCGACGTTCTCCCCGACGGTGCGAATCCATCGGCAATCGGGTACCGAGGAGATAGTCCTGCCCCCCGAGGACCAGTTCCTCGGGATGCTCGACTTCTTCGTCGACGCCGTCCGCGGAGCCGCCGATCCGTCCCCTTCGGTGGACGAAACCGTAGGACTGGCACGGCTTCTCGACACCATCGCATTGCGCGCGCACACCGTCTACACCCGCCACGGCCCCTATTCCGACCCCGGCTTCGCCTAGGGGGCGCGGCCGCACATCCAGGGGTTCTGAGTTTTTCCCCGACTCGATACTCTTCGGGAAGTGAATTTCCCCGCCGCTCGGCCGAGGACCCTTTATGGAACATATTCTCGACGCGATCCTCTCGGGATCCGCGCACCGTGACGATTTCTCCGCCATTCCGATTCCCGAGGAATACACCGGCGTCGTGGTCCTGGCCGAACAAACGGAGATGTTCGCCGGAATGGCGACCGCCGACAAGAATCCGGCCAAATCACTGCACCTGCGCGAGGTGCCGACCCCGGAAGTGGGACCGGGGGAGGCGCTGGTCGCGGTGATGGCCAGCAGCGTCAACTACAACACCGTGTGGTCGGCGATCTTCGAACCGCTGTCGACCTTCGGCTTCCTCTCGCGCTACGCGCGCGCCGTGCCCGCCGCCGCCCAGCACGACCGCCCGTATCACGTGCTCGGATCGGACCTGTCCGGCGTCGTGCTGCGCACGGGCGCGGGCGTCAACCGCTTCGCACCGGGCGATCGGGTTGTCGCGCACTGTCTTTCGGTCGAGCTGGAAGCCCCCGACGGCCACGACGACACGATGCTCGATCCGGCGCAACGCATCTGGGGCTACGAGACCAACTACGGTGGCCTGGCCCAGTTGGCGCTGGTCAAGGCCAACCAGCTCATGCCCAAACCCGCGCACCTGACCTGGGAGGAGGCCGCCTGCTCCGGGCTGGTCAACTCCACGGTCTACCGGCAGTTGGTCTCCGGCAACGGTGCGACGATGAAACAGGGCGACGTGGTGCTGATCTGGGGCGCGGCGGGCGGCCTCGGCTCCTACGCGACACAAGTGGCGCTCAACGGCGGGGCGATTCCGGTGTGCGTGGTGTCCAGTTCGGAGAAGGCCGACCTGGTCCGTTCGATGGGGGCCGAGCACGTCATCGACCGCAGCGAACACGGTTACCGCTTCCTCGGCGACGGCGAGGGGTTGGACCGGCGCGAATTGCGCCGCTTCGGCGCGCACATCCGCGAACTCACCGGGGGCGAGGACCCCGACATCGTCTTCGAGCACCCGGGCCGGGAGACCTTCGGCGCGAGCGTATACGTCGCCAAACGTGGCGGCACCGTGGTGACCTGCGCGTCCACCTCGGGCTACCAGCATCTCTACGACAACCGCGACCTGTGGATGTCGGTCAAGCGCATCGTCGGCACCCATTTCGCCAACTACCGCGAAGCGTGGATGGCCAACCGCCTGATCGACCTCGGCATGGTCCACCCGACCCTGTCGACGGTCTATCCGCTGACCGGCGCGGGCCGCGCCGCCGCCGACGTGCACGGCAACCTGCACAGCGGCAAGGTCGGCGTACTCGCGCTGGCCCCCGAGGCCGGGCTCGGGGTCACCGATCAGGCCAAGCGCGCGGCCCTGCTGCCCCAGTTGCTGCGTTTCCGGGGGAGCGGCACGCACCCGCTGCCCGCCACCACCGGTCCCGGCTCCGGCCGCCACTGACCCGCCCGCACCACCGCACGGAGGACCCCCGCTATGCGCATCCTGTTCACCACCATCGCCGAGAACTCGCACATCCTGGCGCAAGCGCCGATCGCGTGGGCGCTGAGCACCGGCGGCCACGACGTGCGCGTCGCGAGCGCGCCCGCCATGACCGACCTGATCACCTCGGCGGGCCTGACCGCGGTGTCGGTCGGCGCCGACCACAACATGCACGAACTGCTCGCCCAGTTGAGTCAGCAGGGCGCGGGAGCGATCGAGAACGAGCTCTCGGACTGGAGCGAGCCCTACGTCGGATCGCTCAACTGGACCTCGGTGATGATGAAGTACCAAATCGCCGTGCCGATGGCGCTCGCGCCCTACAACGATCCGATCGTGGAGGATCTGGTCGCCTTCGCCCGCGAATGGCAGCCCGACCTGGTCATCTGGGACCCGCTGACCTACGCGGGCGCCGTGGCGGCCACGGCGATCGGCGCGGCGCACGCCCGACTGATCTGGAACGTCGACATCTACTCCACGATGCGCACCGCGTTCCTGGAACTCAAGGACCAGCAACCCGCCGCCGCGCAGCAGGACCCGCTGGCCGACTGGGTCGGCAGGCAGGTGGCCGCCCACGGCGGTGAGTTCTCCGAGACCGTGCTGTCGGGGCATTTCACCATCGACCCGATCCCCGCGACGGTGCAGTTGCCGCTGACCGTCGAGCGCGTGCCCGTGCGCTACACCCCCTACAACGGCCGCTCGGTGGTCCCGGCGTGGCTGCGCGAACCGGCCGAACGCCCGCGCATCGCGGTGACCTCGGGCAGTTCGTTCGGGGCCGCGCTCGGCGCGACCTTCCTGCCCTTCTCGGAAATCCTCGCCGGACTGGCCGAGGTCGACGCCGAGATCATCGCGACGCTGAGCGAGGCCGAACAGGAACGTCTCGGACCGCTGCCCGCCAACGTCCGGGCCGTCGGGTTCGCGCCGATGCAGGTGCTGTTGCCGACCTGCTCGGCCGTCGTGCACCACGGCGGATTCGGCACCTGGTCCACCGCGGCGCTGCTCGGTGTGCCCCAGCTCATCCCGACCCTGCGCCACGGCGACCTGTGGCTGCGTGCCGGGCGCACCGAAGAGGCAGGCGCGGGACTGCGCCTGCACGCGCCCGGCACCACCGCCGAGCAGGTGACGGCGGCGGTGCGGCGACTGCTCGACGAACCGACCTTCAGCGGGGGCGCGGCCAAACTGCGCGCGGAGATCCTGTCCACCCAGACGCCGAACGCCGCGGTCGCCGAGATCGAGCGACTGGTCGGCGGAATCCAGGCGGGGAACGGCCGATGAAGGCGCGCCCCCTCGCGGTGGCGGGCGCGGTCGAATTCACGCCCGACATCCACCGCGACAACCGCGGACTGTTCGTCTCGCCCTACCAGGAGGCCGCGTTCGAGGCGGCCACCGGCGAGCGCTTCACCGTCGCGCAGACCAACCACAGCCGCTCGGCGCGCGACGTGGTGCGCGGCATCCACTTCACCGCCACCCCACCGGGCCAGGCCAAATACGTGTACTGCCCGAAGGGGCGGGTGCGTGATCTGGTGCTCGACATCCGCGTCGGCTCACCGACTTTCGGCGCGTGGGACGTGGTGGAACTGGACGAGCGATCACTGCGCGCGGTCTACCTGCCCCTGGGCGTCGGCCACGGCTTCCACGTGCTCGACGCGGATTCGGTGATGGCCTACATGGTCTCCACCGCCTACGTCGCCGAACGCGAGATCGCGCTCAACCCTTTCGATCCCGCGCTCGGACTGCCCTGGTCCGACGACGGCGCGCTGGTGGTCTCCGACCGCGACCGGGTCGCCCCGACGCTGGCCGAACTGCGCGAGCAGGGCCTGCTGCCCGACTACGCCGACTGCCTGGCCGCGGACGGAATCCACCATGGCCGCTGACCAGGACGGCGTCGCATCGACGGTCGCGGTGCTCGGCGGCACGGGCAGCGTCGGACGGCACGTGTGCGCGGCCTTCGCCGAGGCAGGTCACCGCGTCGTCGTGCTGTCGCGCACGCCCGATGCGCGCGTCGCGCGGCACCGGTTCGTCCCGCTGGATCTCGCCGCGGTCGACCCCGAACACCTCGCCGCCACGCTCACCGCGCTCGACGCGCGGATCGTGGTCAACGCCGCGGGCAGTTGGTCGAATTCGGCCGACGAGCTGACCAGCGCGCACATCCGCCTCGCCGAGAACCTGGTGGCCGCGCTGTCGGCGATGCGCCCCACCCCGCGCCTGGTCCACCTGGGCACCGTGCACGAATACGGCATCAAACCGGCGGGCGCCGCCCTGGCCGAAGACACCGAGCACACCCCCGAAACCGATTTCGCCCGCACCAAATACGAGAGCTCACGGCGCATCCTGGCGGCGGCCGAAGCCGGGACCGTCGACGCGATCGTGCTGCGGGTCGCCAACGTCTACGGCCCCGATCCGGCCGCGGCGAGCTTCCTCGGCTACCTGGCCGCCACCCTGCCCGGCGTCGACCCGGACGTCGGCATCGAACTCACCATCGCCGAGGCCCGCCGCGACTACGTCGACAACCGCGACGTCGCCGACGCCGTCCTGCTGGCCGCGCGCCACCGGGGCGAACACCGGGTGTTCAACATCGGCAGCGGAACCGCCACCCCGCTGCGGGAATTGGTCTACGGCCTGGTCGCCGCGGCCGGTCTGCCCGCGTCCGCCGTGCGCGAGAAATCCGCCGCGGTCACCAGCAAAGGCGGCGACTGGACCCGCGTCGACGCCACCCGCGCCCACACCGAACTCGGCTGGCGACCCCGTCGCACACCCGCCGACTCGATGCGCGCGCTGATCCGCGAGACATCCACCGCCGCACCATGATCGCGATACCGGAGAGAGCGTGATGTCGGGCCTGCTGAGCACCAGCGATGTGAGACTGCCGATCCGGATAGCCGAATCGACCCTGGCCCCGGCCCCGTCCGCCGGTCGGGTCGCCGAGTTCGAGGACTGGTTCGCCGGTTGCGCCGAACGCAACCGCACCCAGGTCACCCCCGTTCCCCTCGACGCCCTGTCGGACTGGTTCTTCGCCCCCGACACCGGCAACCTGACCCACACCAGCGGGAAGTTCTTCACCATCGAAGGACTCGACGTGCGGCAACTGGGCGCGCGGATCGCGCACTGGACCCAGCCGATCATCAACCAACCCGAGATCGGCATCCTCGGCATCCTGGTCAAGGAATTCGACGGCGTCCTGCACTGCCTGATGCAGGCCAAGGTCGAACCCGGCAACTGCAACGGCATCCAACTCTCACCGACCGTGCAGGCCACCCGCAGCAACTACACCCGAGTCCACAAGGGCAGGCCCGTCCCGTATCTGGAGTACTTCACCGACACCGGCGGACACCGGGTCATCTCCGATGTGCTCCAATCCGAACAGGGGTCCTGGTTCTACCAGAAACGCAACCGGAACATGGTCGTGGAGGTCACCGGCGCGATCGAGGTCCTCGAGGACTTCCACTGGATGCCGCTGAATCTCGTGCACCGCCTGCTCGCGCAGGAGAACATGGTGAACATGGACGCCCGCACGGTGCTGTCCTGCCTGCCGTTCTCCGGCAACGACCTGATGGCGCTGGCGCCCGCCGCCGACGACCTGCGCGCCGCGCTGCTGCGTTCGTGCAGCGCGCAATTCGGCGCCCTGCATCCCACCGACGCCGTCCTGAGTTGGATCACCGACGCCCGCACGCGCGCCGACATCACCGCCACGCGCGTCCCGCTGCGCGAGGTCCGGCGCTGGGAGCGGTCGCCGCGCGGGATCGCCCACGAGACCGGCCTGTACTTCAGCATCATCGGCGTAGACGTCGACGCCTCGGGACGCGAGGTCAAACGCTGGTCCCAACCCATGCTCAGCCCGGCGAGCGACAGCCTCGCCGCCTTCCTGGTGCGCCGCATCGACGGCGTCCTGCACGTCCTGGTCGACGCCAGGGTGGAACCCGGCTACCTCGACGTGGTCGAACTCGCCCCCACCGTCCAGTGCACCGTGATCAACTACGCCGCCGCGGCCCCCGAGGACCGACCGCCCTTCCTCGATGCCGTCCTGAACGCCGACCCCGCGCGCATCCGCTTCGACGCCACCCACTCCGAGGAGGGCGGCCGCTTCTACCACGCCCGCACCCGCTACCTGGTGGTCGAGACCGACGACGAATTCGCCCCCGCCGACCACCCCGACCACCGCTGGCTCACCCTCGACCAACTCGTCGGCCTGCTCCGCCACAGCCACTACGTCAACGTGCAGGCCCGCAGCCTGATCGCCTGCCTGCACAGCATGATCGGCCACCCGGTCTAGCGCTTGGCGGTCAGAGCGCGAGCATCGCGGCGGCGACCCGATCGGCCGCCGTGTCGCGCAGGGCGGTGCCCATGTCGTCGAGGACCAGCAGTCGCGCGCCCGGGATCTCGGCGGCCAGCGCCTCGCCGTTGCCGACCGGGAAGAACGGGTCGGCGCGACCGTGCACCACCAACGTCGGCAGGTCCAGGTCGCCGAGGCGTTCGCGCCAGCGCGGGGCGCAGTCGATCCGGGAGAACACCATGCCCAACTGATTCGCCAGGTGCACCGCCGGATCGGCGGCCGGGGTGCGGTCCCAGACCCGCGCCGCCGTCGCACGCGCCTGCTCCGGGGCGTCGCCCAGCAGGTCCGCGCCCGCGGCGGCGAACGCCGCGACGGCCTCCCGGTCGGTCCAGTCCGGCATCTCGTGGGCGAACAGCGCGCCCATCACCTCGGGGTCGTGATCGGGCAGATCCTCGTCCACCGGACCGGGCGCGACCGCCCGCGTGCCGACCAGGGTGAGCGCGCGGAACACCTCGGGATGGTCCAGCACGGCCACCTGCGCCACCATCCCGCCGACCCCGATCCCGGCCAGATGCGCCGTCTCCGCGCCGAGCGCCCCGACCAGCGCGGCCGCGTCCGCGGCGAGATCCCGCAGGTCGTACGCCGGATTCTCGGGATCGATGGTGGTCGAGGTCCCGGAGTCGCGCAGGTCGTAGCGGACCACGCGCCGCCCGCCCGCCGCGAGACGCGCACACACCGGGTCGGGCCACGACAACATCGTCGTCCCACCGACCAGCAACACCAGCGGATCGCCCCTGCCACCGAAACCCTCGATCCCGATCTCGACACCATTGGCCCGCACCGACCCCGCGCCGAACGCTTCCGCCATGCCCACTCCTGTTCGTCGGATCACCCAGCAAGGTAGACGACCGGGCGGTCGGAAAGTCATCGGCGCGATCCGAACACCCACCACGTCGCGCGCGCGAGTCGTCGCGGCAGGCATCGCCCGTCTACGTCCGCCCGGCGACGGATTCGACCAGCGTGCGGATTCCCTCGCCCCCGAAGCGCACCGTCGCATCGAGGCGCGCGAACACCGCGGAATGGTCGTCCTCACCCCGTGATCGTCGGGGAGGTCGCCCGCGACGGGCCCGCGTCCGGCAGGCCTGCGTAGTCGGGCAGGTCGACGCCGTTGATCGCGCGCTCGATCAACTCCGGCAGCCAGTCGCCATCGAAGAGCGTGTCCGGTGCGTCGACCTCACGGCTGCGGGCGTTCAACCGCGCCATCTCCTGGTTGGCCTCCACGAACGGGCGCATCAGCGCTTCGTAGCGGGCGAATCCCACCTTCGGCTCCCACCCGGCGGCGGCCAGCTCACCGGCCAGGATGTAGGCGCCGACCAGGGCCAGCCCGGTCCCTTGCCCCGACATCGGCGACGAACTGAACCCCGCGTCCCCGAGCAACACCACTCGCCCGCTCGACCAGCTGTCCATCACGACCTGGGCGACTTGGTCGAGGTAGAAATCCGGGGCGTCGTCCACGTGCGCGAGGATCTCGGCGCTCAGCCAGCCCATACCGTCCATCCGCTCGCGCAGCAGTCGCTTCTGCGCCGCGACATCCCGGAAGTCGACGTCGAAATCGCCCGCGGGAAAGGAGAACATCGCCATCGCCCGGGTGGGGTCCGGGATGGGACGCAATCCGGCCGAGCGCCCGGCCTCCCGGTGGTCGAGCAGCCAGCGGTCCAGCCCGAACTCGTTCGGCACGGTGTAGAAGGCCAGCACATGCCCGAGATGGCGCACGAACCGCTCGCGCGGGCCGAAGACCGCCTCGCGCAACCCCGAGTGCAGTCCATCCGCCCCCACCACCACCTCGAATCGCCGTTTCTCGCCGCCCGCGAACGTCACGTCGACCCCGTCCGCGTCCTGGACCAACTCGGCGATCCGGTCACCGAACAGGTACTCGACGCCGTCGCGGGTGTCGTCGTAGAGCACCCGCGACAGGTCGCCGCGCAGGATCTCGATCTCGGAGATGAAGCCGTCGCCGCCGTCGTCCTCGGCGCTGAAGGTCGTGAGCACCGCGCCGTCGCGGTCCACGGTGTGCGCGCCCGCGGTCTCGGTGCGCGCCGCCCGCACCGCCGCGTCCAACCCCATCCGCCGGATGACCTCTTTGGTGATCCCGCGCGCGTCCACCGCCTGCCCGCCGGGACGCAGGTCCGCAGCCCGCTCCACCACGGTCACCTCGGCCCCGCGCCGCCGCAACCAATGCGCCACCGCGGGCCCCGCGATACTAGCCCCCGCCACCAACACCCTGACACCACTCACTCCGGCCTCCTGCCGATCGACTGTCGCCACCGCTCCCGGCACGCTCGCAGATACCGACGCCCCACCCACCCGAAACTATCGCCGAACCTCCGCCGTCACCGGGAGAACGCGATGACGTGCGCGGGCCGTTCGGGGAGCGCGGGCAGGTCCACCTCCACGCCGTTTCCGTTGGCCCGCCACGGCAGTTCCTGCCGGGTCTCCACCAGTCGGGCCCGACTCCCCACGGCGGGTTTCAGATCCGGGAAGACCACCGTTCCGGTCGGCGCGGCGAGCATGATCGCGTAGAGGTCGTCCCCGCGTCGGGTGAACCGCACTGGAGTGCCGACGGCGGTCTGCGCGACAGCCCCCGGCACCGGTTCGGTGCCGACCACCGCGTCGCGGTTGGCCTCCAACCACGCGCCCAACTCGCGCAGCGGACGCTGCTGGATGAGCGGAATCCGGCCGAAGCCGTCGGGCCCGACGTTGATGAGCAGATGTCCGCCGCGCCCGATCACGTCCACGAACAGGCGCACCAGTTCGGGACCGGTCAGCAGGTCGGCGGCGGTCTCGGCCGCGTTGAAACCGAAGGATTCGCCGAGCCCTCGGGTCAGTTCCCAGACCGCGGGCGGGTCCTGGGGTTCGGTGTATTCGAAGGTGTGGAAATCGGAGTGGACGCGCGGTTTGCGCGTGGGCACCGAGCGACCCATCCGGTGCATCAGCCGTAGTGCGAAACCCAGTACACCCAAATAGATTTCGCGACCGAAACCCTCGTCGGGCAGTTCGACCTGTTCCCACCGGTCGTTGACCACGCCGTCGGGAACCGCGTCGTAGTAGTCGACGAAGATCCGGTGCGGGTCGAGTTCCTCGGGCATGCCCATGTCGTTCCACAGCACCGACGGCCGATATCGTTCGATCAGCTCGCGCCACTGGGCCGCGACGTAGTCGGCGTATTCCGGCCCGAGCGCGCTCTGGTCGAGCAGGTCGGTCATCGTCCGGATCGGTTCGTCGGTGAAGGTCCAGTCGACGCCGCCCGCGTAGTACAGGCCCATGCGCATCCCGCGCCGCCGCACGGCCTCGGTCAGCGCGCCCACCAGATCGCGCGGCGACCGGAAGTCGGCGGGCATCCGCGGATTGCGAACTTCCGTCGGCCACAACGGATATCCGTCGAGGTGTCGGGTCACCATGACCACGTAGTCCGCGCCCGCCGCCCCGAACAGCGCCGCCCACTCGTCGAAGTCGACCTTCGCGGCGTTGGCCTCGAACCGTTCCCGAAAATCGTAGTAGGAGAAATCCGACCCGTAGGTGGCGGCGTGGTGACGCGCGGTTTCCGAACCGGGCGTGCGTAATTCGTTGAGATACCACTCCGCGTACGGGATGCCTTCGGCCGACTTCTCGCCGGAGCCGAGTTCGGCCATGAACCGCGCGTAGGAGCCGTCGGTGTTCTCGGCGAAGGCGGGGATGGAATACAGGCCCCAGTGCACGAAGATCCCTAATTTCGCGTCCGAGTACCACGACGGCAGGGGCCGCGTGTCGAGAGAGTGCTTGTCCGGCTGGTAACTCATCGCTGGCCTCCGGTCGGCGGGGGCGTCGTGGTCGACACCCGCGTGTCGCGCTGGAACTGGCGTGAACATCCGTGCAGGGTGAATGCTCTCAGGCGACGAGGAATCGGACAAGCCGATCCGCCGCGGCGGGTCACGGCACGTAGAGATACCACTCCAGGAACGGCCCTTGGATCGGCCAGGTGTCGGCCATGATCTTGGCGGGGCCCATGCCGACCCACAGGTCGATGGTGACGGTGGCGCCGCGGGTGGCCCCCGCGTGGACGTAGACGTCCTGGTGACGGAATCCGGCCGACCCCGCCCACCCGAACATCACGTGGTTGCCGCACGGTCCGCGCTGATAGCCCTGCGGAGTGACGTGGGCGCGCACGAATCCCGGTCGCCGCGGGGCGGCTTCGAGGTCGACGGTGATCGTCCCGGTGCAGAAGTTCGCGTTACCGAAGGTGTAGAGGGTGGTGCCGAGGGGCGTGAACTGCGGTAGCGGATCAGCCTGCGCCGGAACGGCTGTCGTGCTTCCGAGGACACAGATTCCGGCGGCCGCCGCAATCCCCAACGATAGTCGCCGCAGCTTCATGGATCGCAGACCTTCCCGGTGCTTCGCGCGCGGTGCCGCCCCCCGCGGGCACCGGATGAACCCCTTCGGCACAGCGGAAGTCGTTCCGACGCCGAGCATATCGGACCGGGCGTCGCGATGTGCGCCGTTCGTTCCCGGCTCACCCGGGCAAGCGCATGTCCGCGAGAGCGCGGAGAAGTTGCTCGCGAGGCGCGGGTTCGATCGCGACGAGCGGCAGACGCGCCGTGTCGTCCGGGATGACCCCGAGTTCGGTGAGCGCGGTCTTCGCCGTCACGGCCGGCGGGGAGGTCCGCATGACGGCCTCGGTCAGCGGGATCAGTGCGGTGTGGATCTTGCGCGCGGTCTCCAGATCGCCCGTGCGGACGGCGTGCAGCAGTTCGGCGGTGCGGTCGGCGGCGATGTTGCCGACCACGCTGACCAATCCGGTTGCCCCGCAGTCGAGATAGGCCAGATTCAGTTCGTCGATACCGCAGTAGTAGGCCAGCGGCGTACTCGCCATCACCGACATCGCCTCGAACAGATCGCCTTTGGCGTCCTTGACGGCGCGGATGCGGGGATGCCGGGCCAGCGCGGCGAGGGTGGCCGCGGTCAGAGCGGTGCCGGTGCGAGCGGGCACGTCGTAGAGCATGACCGGCAGATCGGTGGCGTCGGCGACCGCGACGCAGTGCGCGATCACCCCGGCCTGGGTCGGACGGGAGTAGTAAGGGCAGACCAGCAGCAGCGCGTCCGCGCCCGCCTCGGCCGCCGCGCGGGCCCGTCGGACGGTGGCGGCGGTGTCGTAGGTGCCGACACCGGCGATCACGCGGGCGCGCCCGGCGGCGTGCCGCGCGACGACCCGCACTAGTTCGGCGGTCTCGGCGTCGGACAAGGTGGGCGATTCGCCGGTGGTGCCCGCGACGACGAGTCCGTCGCACCCGGCGGCGAGCAAGTGGTCGACCAGGGCGAGGACGGCCCGGTGGTCGATGGTCGTATCGGCGCGCATGGGCGTGACCATGGCGACCAGATTGGTGCCGAACAGGGCATCGGGGGAGGACATGACTCGATGGTGCGCCCCCGGATACCCACGGTCCAGCGATGCTTTCTGGACGATATTGCGTAGCATCGCTTCATGATCGATGTGGCCGCGCTGCGTGCGCTGCGGGCCGTTGCCGCGGCCGGCACCCTGGTCCGCGCCGCCGAGGCACTCGGGTTCACCGCCTCGGCGGTCTCCCAGCAGATCAAGCGACTCGAACGGCAGGTGGGCGTGCCGGTCCTGGCCCCGGCCGGGCGCGGCGTGGTCCTCACCCCCGCCGGTCAGGCGCTCGTCGACGCGGCCCCCGAGGTCTTCCAGGCGCTGGAACGCTGCGTCGAGGCCGCCCAGTCGGTGTCCGCGGGCGCGCCGCGCGGCACCCTGCGCGTGGTGGCGTTCTCGACCGCGATCCGCGGCCTGCTCGCTCCCGCCGTCGCCGCGTTGGCCGTCCGCTGCCCCGATCTGCGCGTGCACGTCACCGAACAGGACCCGCACCAAGCCCTGCACGCCGTCGACGCGGGCGCGGCCGACCTGGCCGTGGTCCACGACGCCGACGGTCTGCCCGCCCCGATGCCCCCGACACTGTCCCGCCGCCACATCCACACCGACATCGGCGACCTGGTGGTCGACCGCACCCACCCGCTCGCCGGCCTCGACCACCCACTCGGCTGCGCCGACCTGCTCGGCCACGCGTGGGTCACCAGCCCACCCGGCACCACCTGCCACCAGTGGTTCCGCCGCCTGTTCGCCGAAGTCCCCGAGGACCCGGACGTCCGGCACCTGGTCGACGACTTCGCCACCCAACTCGCCCTCGTCGCCGCCGGCGGCGTCGTAGCCCTCGTTCCCCGCCTGGCCCGCCCCCCACTCGGCGAGAACCTGCTCACCCGCCCCCTGCGCCGTCACCCCACCCGCGAAATCCACGCCGCCTGGCGCAGCAGCGCCGACGCCAGCCCCGCCATCCACGCCCTACTCACCGAACTCCGTCGCTCGAAGGGAAATTGAGCGTCCGAACCGGTCGATCGAAGGATCGTCGGTCAACGAGCCGAATCTATTGCCCTGCGGGCGAGCGCTATTCGACTGCCGGACGCAGTAGCGCGTCGAGGGTTCGGGCTAGTTCGCCGATGCGTCCGCGTCCGCTCGGGGCGGGCGGATAGCGGCGGAGGACTCGCACCACAACGGGATTCGCGAGTGTGCGCGCCGCTTCGAGGTGTGCCGCGCCCGCGGATGTGTCCGCGTCGAGTTCGAGGGCGCGCGCCGCGTGGGCGGCGGAGCCGAGGATGTGCAGGACCTGGGTCGCCTTGGCCAGCGGGTGCAGGTAGGCCGCCGCCGCGGCGGCGCCGCAGGCCCGGGCCGCGTCGGCTGCCGCCGCGAAACCCTGGTCCTGGGCTTCGCGTCCGGCCCGGTTGGCGTCGAGCGCGGTGACGCGCAGCGCCTTGTTCCGTGCCCCGCCGTCGGCGAAGACGCGGGCTTGCTCCAGTGCCGCGCGGGGGCGGGGATCGTCGGGGCGTTCGCGCTCGAACAACGGCAGCGCCGGTTCGGCGCAGGCCGCCGCGTACGCGGTCACGGCACGCAGTTCCGCGAGGTCGAGCCCGATGGTCGCTTCGGTTTCCGTCGTCACCGTGTCGACGGTAGCGGGCGACACCGAGGCGATCGCCCGCGCCGTGGTGGCACGCACTCTCCGGTGATGTCGCCGAGGTGATTCCGGCGGTGCCACGCCACCGGCGGTCTTGGTCCTCAGCCGGTTCCGCAAGCGCTGACCGGGTCGACGGCGGCCTGCCACCCGACCAGGGGTCGATCGCTCGTCCCGCCGGCCCTCGAATGATCCATCGAGCGTGCCCTGCGGTGTCAGCGGGTGAAGCCGGCTTCGGCGGCGGCGGGGGTGAGGGCTTCGAGTCCGAACGCGGACACCGGGCCGAGGGCGCCGGTGTCGAGCAGACCTCCGTCCAGGGCGGTGGCCGCGCCCCAGGCGAGGATCGCGCCGGTGAAGTCGTAGGGGTCGCCGCCGGTGAGGGTCACCGAGGCCAGGACTCGATCGGCCGCGTCGTAGGCTTCGGCGACCGCCCAGGTGCGCGAGCGGGCGCGTGCCTCGGCCGAGGGTCCGCCCGTCGAGCCCGGCACCGCGCGGCTCAACGCGTATTCGGCGGCCCGGCGGGCGGGCGCGACCCGGGCCAGCGCGCCGGTGACGAGCGAGGTGACCTGCATGCCGCGGGCGGCGGCGGGCGGGAGTCCCAGGAAGACGTCGACCCGGCGCAGTCCCGGGTAAGTGTGCCGCAGCGCGAGTTGTTCGGAACCGGGGATCGACACGCCGGTCAGGGTCTTGCCCGCGACGTCGAAGGTGCGCACGCGCGCCCCGGACCGTTCGGGCACGATCGCGCCGTCGCGGTAGGCGAAGCCGTGCTCGAAGAGCATGCCCGCGATCGACGCGCGGGTGCCGCCGCTGGTGCCGGGGGAGGGCATGAAGTAGCCGACGTCGACGCGCGTCGCCTCGGGCGCTTGTTCGAGCGCCAGCGCGGCCGCCAGATTGCCGGGCACGTAATCGAATCCGAAGGCGCTCACGAGCGCGACCCCCGCCGCTTTCGCTTCCTGGTCGCGGTCGAACACCCGGCGGATGAACGGTCCTTCGCCGGTGGAGTCGAAGTAGTGCGCGCCCGCCGCGAGCGCGGCCGCCAACGCGGGTCCGCCGTAGCGCAGGAACGGGCCGACCGTCGTCACGAGCACGTCGCCGGTGTCGAGCAGGGCACGGACCGAGTCGGGGTCGGCCACGTCGGCCACCGCGGTCTCCGCGCCGCCCGACTCCTCGGCGAGTTTCTTCAGCGATTCGGCGTTGCGTCCCGCCAGCACCGGGGCCGCGCCGCGCGCGATCAGGTTCTCGGCGATCAGGCGACCGGTGTACCCGGTGGCTCCGAACACGACGATCTTCGGCATGGCCGTCACCCGTTCCTCTGTTCGTGGGTCGCAGTGACACCGCCCGACCGCAGGGCGGTCCGCGATATCCGTATCGTTCGGTCACCATAACAATCGCGCGCGGCGCGCGGTTCGAGTGTCTCAGTCTGTGGCGGGCGCGGGTCCGCACGCAGCGCGGCGCGGGCCGCCATCAAGGCGAATCCGAGCAGGTTGAGGCCACGCCAGCGCGCGGGGTCCTGCGCGGCCGGATCGTCGGCGGCCAGTCCGATCCCCCAGACCCGATCCACCGGACTGGCCTCGACCAGCACGCGGTCACCGGTGCCGCGCAGGTAGGTCAGGAGGTCGCCGTGCTGAGCGAACTTGGCGGTACTGGCCGTGGTGACGATCTCGAAACGGTGCTCTTCCCAGCGCTTCTCATCGAATCCGGCGATCTTCCTGCCGAGCGCCTTGGCCTGGCTCGGATGGTCGGCGGCCACGACCTGTTCGGCGGTCGCCGGATCCTCGAACAGCAGCGCTTTGCGCCACATCATGTAGTGCTCGGCGGTGCGGAAGGTCGTGCCTTCGACGGTGAATTCGGCGGGCCACCACTGACTCAGGCAGCTCGCCCCGATCGTTCCGTCGCGCCGTGGCTTGTGACCCCAGAACAGCAGATACTTCACCGACTCTCCGGCGGCGAGGTGGTCGATGAATTCGGTGACGCTGCGCATCCGTGCAGTGTGCCGCGCGCGCCGATCCGGCGCACCCGGTTATTCCCGGGTCAGCCGTCGAGTCGAGTGCCGACAGTGTGTACGAGCACCACCCGGGGCCGCCAGGGCACCACTTCGTCGACGCGACGTTGCAGGTCCGCGAGCGGGGGCAGGTCACTGGGCGCGAGCACCTCCACGGTCGCCGTCCGGCTGTGCAGGGTGACCTGGGAGATCTGCGCCCCGGGCAGATCGCTCAACCAGCCGCGCGCGGCCTGCGAGATCCGGGTGGCCCACAGCGAGGACAGCGAATTCACCGTCATCGGCGCGGCGACCAGGATCAGGGCGGCGGCCAGCACGGTGTAGGCGCGGCCGTGGCCGTGGGGTTGCGCGGCGTATCCGGTCGCGACCAGCACCACGGTCGCGGTGATGATCATGGCGACCATGTTGGAGGCGAACAGGATCAGCGCCCCGGTCGCGAGGTCCGGCGCGTCCGACCCGAGGCAGACCCCGACCACGCCCAGCGGCGGCACCAGCGAGATCGCGATCGCGACACCGGGCAGCACGTCGCCGACATCGCGCCGGATCAAGGCAACGACGCCGACCAAGCCGGTCGCCAGGGCGGCTGTCAGATCCATCAGGGTCGGCGAGGTACGGCCCAGCACTTGGGAATTCGACAGCACGTTCGTCGGGTCGGGCAGGAACTGCGCGAACACGAACCCGATCGCGACCACGACGGCCGCGCCGAGGACGACCAGGACGATGCTGCGCACGATCAGCGCGCCGCGTCCCGTCGCGATCCCGAATCCGACGCCCAGGATCGGGGTCGACAGCGGCGCCACGATCATCGCGCCGATCACCGTGGCCGTCGAGTCGGCGATGACACCGGACACGGCGATGACACCGGACAGCAGCAGCATCGCCCAGAACGCCGACCGTTTCGCCCCGACGTCACCCGCCGCGGGGTCGAGGCGCTCGGTCAGTTCGTCGAGGGTGCGTCGTTTGTTCGGTGGGGCCAGGACAGCCATGCGACGCTCCTCGGTCGATCCCGCACCGGAGACGACGGCGAGCGCGCGGGCGGCCCGCCCCGGTGCCCTCAGCCTCGACGCGGCGTCCTCGGCCCGCCTCATCCGAAGCGGATGAACGCGGACCCGCGCCGATCACCCGCGACGTGTGAGGCCGCGCCGGCGCGGGCCGGCTAGCGTCGCGGGGCATCCTGTCGATCCTGCAAGGCACCTCGGCGGTCGCGGGCGACGGGGTCTTCCGGGTCGTCCCGCACTACGCCTTCGACCTCGACGTCACCAGTTGGGGCTGGATCCACCGCTCAGTCCTTGCGTCCCGTCAGCGCCAGCGAGGTTCCGAGCCCGATCATGACCAGCCCGCTCGTCCCGCCGACCGCGGCCAGGCGACGCGGCGTGCGGGCCAGCCACGCGCGCGCGAACCCGGCGATCATCGCCCACCCGGAATCGCACAGCAGTCCGAAGATCGGGATGCAGATCCCGAGGATCAGCATCTGCTGCGGCACACCGCCCCGCGTCGGATCCACGAACAGGGGGAGCAGCGCCGCGAGGAAGACGATGGATTTCGGATTGGCGAAGCCGACCACGAATCCGTCGCGCAGCATCGTGCGGGGCGCGACCACCGTCGGCGTGTCGGCGGCTCCCAGCACGCCCGCGAGGTCTCCGCGGTGCCGGATCGCCTGCACACCGAGGTGGACCAGATACGCCGCGCCCGCGAACTTCACCACCGTGAACGCCGTCGCCGATGTCGTGACCAGCGCGCCGAGTCCGAACGCCACCGCGACCACCTGGGTGTAGACCCCGACCGCGTTGCCCGCCACGGTCAGCAGCGCGGCTCGCCGTCCGACGGTCAGCGCTCGACCGATGGTGAACAGCACGCTCGGCCCCGGGACCAACACCATCAGGAAAGCCAGTCCCGCGAAGGTCAGCAGCGAAGTCGAGGACACCATGGCCGCACGCTATTCCCCGATACCCGGTGCCGGCAACCGAATTCGGAGCCGATCGCAGAGGTCCACCCGCGTGGCGGAAACCGGTGCGTCGAGGGATGGGTCGCCCGCTCGTGGAGCGCGACGGGTGACGGAACTGTGACGGCGGGGCGTCGGTGCGAGCTTTCCGGCGTCGGGCCGGACAGAATCGCCGGTATGAACCTCGACCAAGCGGTGAGCGCCCGGCGTGGCCAGGAGAAACGACCGATTCGAGTGTTGCTGACCGGGGCCGCCGGTTTCATCGGAACACGGGTCCGCCGGGTGTTGGCCGAGGCGGGGCACGAGGTGGTCGCGGTCGATCTGATGCTGCCCGCCGCGCACGGTCCGGGGGCGGTCGTTCCCGACGGGGTGCACCGGGTCGACGTGCGCGACGGCGCGGCGTTGCTGCCGCTGTTGCGCGGTGTGGACGTGGTGTGTCACCAGGCGGCGGTGGTCGGTGCGGGGGTCAGCGTCGCCGACGCGCCCGAGTACGCGGGTCACAACGACCTCGGCACCGCCGTCCTGTTGGCCGCGATGGCGGAGGCCGGGTGCCGCAGGTTGGTGCTGGCCTCTTCGATGGTCGTCTACGGCGAGGGCCGGTACCGCACCGAACGGTCCGCGGTCGCCGAGGTGGCCCCGCGTGAGCGCGCCGATCTCGAAGGCGGATATTTCGAGCACCGATGTCCACGGACCGGGGAGACGCTGAGCTGGGCGACCGTTCCCGAGACCGCCGCCTTCCAGCCGCGCAGCCTGTACGCTGCGAGCAAGGCGGCGCAGGAGCACTACGCGGTGGCCTGGGCGGCCGCGACCGGGGGAACCGCGACCGCGTTGCGCTACCACAACGTCTACGGTCCCGACATGCCCAGGGACACACCCTATTCCGGTGTGGCGGCGATCTTCCGATCGGCGCTCGAGGCGGGGCGGGCCCCGCGCGTATTCGAAGACGGCGGGCAGGCCCGCGATTTCGTGCACGTCGCCGACATCGCGGCGGCCAACCTCGCGGCGATCGAGAACCCGCTGACCGGGTTCGAGGCGTTCAATGTCTGTTCCGGACAACCGATCACCATCGGCGCGGTCGCCGAACTGCTGGCGACCGCGCGCGGCGGGCCCGCGCCCGAGGTGACCGGTGAGTTCCGTCCCGGCGACGTCCGGCACATCGTGGCCTGCCCCGAGAAAGCGCGCCGCGTCCTGGGATTCACCGCCGCGGTCGACCCCCGGGCGGGACTGTCCGAATTCGCCTTCGCGCCGCTGCGGGGCGGCGAGGTCGTCACTTCGGGGCGGTGAGCGGCGGCATCGGCAACCGCACCTCGAAACGACAGCCCCGGTCGCGATTGCGTGCGGTGATGTGGCCGTCGTGGGCCCGGACGAGTCCGGCGGCGATGGCCAGACCCATGCCGCTGCCCGGCGGAAGGCCGTTCACGGCGACCGGCGACCGGGCGGCGGCGCCGCGGTAGGCGACCTCGAAGACGCGCGGCAGATCGGCCTCGGCGATGCCGGGGCCGGTGTCGTCGACCCGGGCCCAGGCATGTCCGTCGCTCGCGCCCGCCGACAACGACACCCGACCGCCGGGCGGGGTGTGGGCGATGGCGTTGGACACGAGGTTGGTCAGCACCCGGATCAGGGCGCGGTCGTCGGCGGAGACGGTGATCTCGGTGTCGGGATGCTCCGCGTGCAGCGCCACGTCGGCGCGCGCCGCGGTGCCCCGGTGCGCGGCCAGCACCTCGTCCACGAGTTCCCGCAGGTCGACAGGCTCACGGTCCAGTCGCAGCGAACCGGCGTTGATCTTCGACATCTCGAACAGGTCGTCGACCATCCCGGACAGTCGGTCGACCTCGCGCCCGATCTGGTCGGCGTAGCGGACGATATCGGCGCCCTCGCGCACGACGCCGTCCGAGAGCGCCTCGGACATGGCCCGGATTCCGGCCAGCGGGGTGCGCAGATCGTGGCTCACCCAGGCGACCAGTTCGCGCCGGGAATGTTCGGCGGCCCGTTCCTGGTCGCGGATCTGCTTCTCCCACACGGTGATCCGCGCCTGCCGTCGGCCGAGCAACACCGCGGCGGGCACGGTGACGACGGCGACGACCGCCAGCACGATGAGCACCCGGTGCATCTCGGCGGTGAACATCAACCCGCTGACGGCGGTCATCCCCGCCAGCGCGGAAAGGATCGGGATCAGGACCAGGGCGACCATGCTGCCCGTCAGCGACCGGTGTCCGCCCGCGCGCAGCGCGAGCGCGCCGAGCAGGACCACCGGCGCCGAACCGGCGGCGGTGAAACCGATCAGCCGCAGCGTCGACTCATCCACGCGCGCGCCGCCAGGCGTAGCCGCGCCCCCAGACCGTGTCCAACCGGTGGTGGTCGCCGAGTTTGGCCCGCAGTCGCTTCACGTGCACGGTGACCGTCGACAGATCGCCGAAATCCCAACCCCACACCCGGGCGAGCAGTTCCTCGCGGGCGAAGACCGTATCCGGGTGGCGCAGCAGGAATTCGAGCAGGTCGAATTCGCGCGGGGTGAGGTCGAGGGTTCGGTCCGCCACCGCCACCGACCGGTCCGCGGGCCGCACGCGGATCGGCCCGTCCCGCAGCACGTCGTGATCCGCGGCGGGGGCGCGCCGCGACCTGCGCAACACCGAGGCGACCCGCAGCGCGAGCTCGCGGGGACTGAACGGTTTGGTGACGTAGTCGTCCGCGCCCGCCTCGAGGCCCACGACCCGATCGTCCTCGTCGCCGAGGGCGGTGAGCAGGATGATCGGCAGGTCGGGGCGCTCACCGGAGCGGACCGCACGGCACAGGTCGATGCCGTCCGGGGCGGGCATCATCACATCCAGCACCGCGAGTTCGATCGGCGGATCGTCGCGGCGGGCCAGCGCGTCGGCGGTGCTGGGACCGTCGGCGGTCTCGACGACGGTGAGTCCGTCGAGTTCGAGGTAGCGGCGCACGACCTCGCGCACCACGGGATCGTCGTCGGCGACGAGTACGCGCATCGCGATTCACCAATTCGTCAGCAGCAGATGGACCAACAGCAGTGTGCCCGCGGCCTGCGCGACGAGCCAGATCCGCACGGCGGGCCTGGGCAGGAACGCCGTGGCGGCGAACAGCCACACGTCGAAGGGCAGCCAGATGCGTTCGGTCTCGGCCTTGCTGAGGCCGCTGGCGTCGGCGAGCAGGATCGCGCACAGCGCGGCGGTCACCAGGATCGCGGTCGGGTCGGCCGCGCGCAACCGGGCGGGCACGCGGGTCAGCGCGGCGACGGTCGCCAACCCGATCGCGCACACGGTGGCGGCGAGGTTGCCCCACCACCAGTAGCCGTACGGGCGGGTGGCCGCGACGCCCTGGTAATAGCGCTCGACGACCAGGTGGTAGCCGTCCAACCACCAGAAACCGGCGGCGGCGAAGACCGCGACCACCGCGACCGCCCCGGCGAGCGCGGGCAGCAACGGTTTCGCGGTCCGCGCGGCGAGGAGCACCGCCACGGCGGGCAACCCCATGAGCACCAGGCCGTAGTTGAGGAACAGCGCCAGCCCGAACAGGATTCCGGCCACGACCGCGAGTGTCGCGCTGCCGCGTTTCGCCGCCACCGCCAGCGCCGCGACGGCCCAGGCGGCCACGGCGGCGAACACCGCGTCGGCCGACACCGCGATCCACAGCGCGGCGGGCATGAGCACCAGGAACGGCAGCGCGGCGCGCGCGTGCTCCCGCGCGCCCAGCGCGTCGAGTGTGACGGCCACGGCGGGCGCCACCGTGCACCCGATCAGCACGCACGCCCACGCGGCCCATGTCGTGCCGCCCAGCCCGATCCGGTCGAGAAGCACGAAGAACAGCAGCGCGCCCGGTGGGTGGCCGGAGACGTGCGTGGTCCAGGAATCGGGCTGGAAATCCAGGATGCGATCCGCGAAACCCCGGAGCACGGCCGGGATGTCGGTGACGCCGGGAACTTCCTTCAGGTATTCGTTGGGGTCGGTGAAGCGTTCGGAGAATCCGCGCCGCCACCCGTCGACCAAGGCCAGCGACATCGCCCAGCCCAGCGCCGCGAGGTAGCCGCCGACCAGCAGTCGCCGCCACGACAATCGCGCGGCCAGATCCGGCCCGTACAACACGACCGCCGCGGCCAGTGCGATCGCGGGCACGGTGCCCCAGCCGACATGCGGCGACCACATCCCGAAGATCGGCGCGGCGGCGGCGTAGAGCGAGTCGCGCCACTGTTCGCCCGCGATTCGCGGAACGATGAACGCCGCGGCCACCAAGACGACGGCGGCACCGACGGCGACGAGTTCCGCCCGACCTACCAGTCGCTTGCGCTCGACTTCCTCGATGTCCTGCACAGGGCCACGATAGGTCCGTTCGACCGGTTCCCGGGGGCTCGAGCACGTGATGTCAGAGTTTCGTAAGCGCTATATCCGACGATTCCCGCCTTTCGGCGAATACCGTCGGCACGGTGACCGAACGCATGGATCAGCCGCACGGCGTGACCGTCGTCATCCCGTGCCGCGACGAAGCTGAAGCGTTGCCGGAAGTCCTGGCCGCCGTCCCCGACGGCTACCGGGTACTGGTCGTCGACAACGGATCCACCGATGCCACGGCGGCCGTGGCGCGCCGCGCCGGAGCGCGCGTGGTCCCCGAGTCGCGGCCGGGATACGGGGCGGCGGTCCAGGCCGGGGTGGCCGCGGCGCGGACCGAGTTGATCGCCGTCCTCGACGGCGACGGTTCGATGGACCCGGGGGAGTTGCCCGGGTTGGTCAGGGAGGTGTTGGCCGGCGCGGATCTCGCGGTGGGTCGCCGCCGCCCGGTCCGGTCCGGCGTGTGGCCGTGGCACGCCCACCTCGGGAACCGGGTGATCGCGGGTCGGCTGCGCCGCAAGTACGGCCTGCCGGTGCACGACATCGGCGCGATGCGCGTGGCGCGCCGGACCAAGTTGCTGTCCCTCGGCCCCCTGCACAACCGATTCGGCTACCCGCTGGAACTGCTGGTCGGCGCCGCGCGGGCGGACTGGCGGATCGTGGAGAAGGACATCACCTACCGGCCGCGCGCGGGCGGGACCTCGAAGGTGTCCGGTTCGGTGCGCGGATCGCTGCGAGCCACCCTCGACTTCTGGTCGGTGATGAAATGAGCTGTCCCGCGACGCTGCTCGTCCTGGCCAAAGCGCCGGTGGCCGGCTTCGCCAAGACCCGACTCAGCCCGCCGCTTACCCCGGTCGAAGCGGCCGACCTGGCCGCCGCCGCCCTGCTGGACACCCTGGACACCGTCCTGCTCAGCGATGTGGCCCGCCGCGTGGTCGCCTTCACCGGCGACCTCGACGCCGCCGAACGGTCCGCGGAACTGCGTCACCTGCTGGGCCGGTGCGAGGTCGTGGCACAGCGCGGCCGCACCTTCGGCGAGCGACTGGCCAACGCGCACGCCGACGCCGCCCGCCCCGCGCTGCCGGTCCTGCAGATCGGGATGGACACCCCGCAGGTGCGCGCCGCGGAACTGACCGCCGCCGCGGACGACCTCGTCGAGTCCGGCGCGGTCGTCCTCGGCCCGGCCACCGACGGTGGATGGTGGGCGCTCGGCCTGCCCACCCCGCAGCCCGCGCGCGCCCTGGTCGGGGTGCCGATGTCGACCGACCGCACCGGCCTGGCGACCCGTAACGCGATGCGCCGCTGCGGTTTCGAGGTGCGCACCCTGCCGGTGCGGACCGACGTCGACGTCTTCGCCGACGCGCTGCGGGTCGCCAACGACACGACCGGACGTTTCGCCGAGGCCGTCGACCGGGTGCGCGACCGTCAGTTGGTGGTGCCGTGATCGAGACCTTCGACCGCGCGCTGGCGGGCGCGCCGTGCTGGGTGCGCGACGCCGACGGCACCCGTTCGGTGCTGCCGAACCACCGCTGGGCGGGCGCGTCGGGCCCCGAGGACCGCCGCGCGGACGACGCCCTCACCAGCCGGTGCGACGGCCCCACCATCGACCTCGGGTGCGGGCCGGGACGGCTGGTCGCCGACCTGCTGAGCCGCAATGTGCAGGCCCTCGGCGTCGACATCTCACCCGTCGCCGTCGAACTGGCCCGCGCCCGCGGCGCGCCCGTCCTGCACCGCGACCTGTTCGATCCGCTGCCCGCCAGCGGCCTGTGGTCCTACGCGCTGCTGGCCGACGGCAACATCGGCATCGGCGCGGACCCGAACCGGTTGCTGGCCCGCACCCGCGAACTGCTGGCCGAGGACGGCGTCGCGGTGGTCGAATTCGACCGTCCGGGAACGGGTATCGTCCACCAGCGCCTGCGCGTGGAGACCGAGACCGGGTTCGGGCCCTGGTTCCCGTGGACCCGCGTCGGCCTCGAACACGCCTGGCATCTCGCGGCCGCCAACGGGTTCCGGGTGCGGGCCGACCTCTCGGTGGCCGGCCGCCACATCGTCTGGATGGACCGGGTCGGAGCGGCCACGGCATGACCGCTCGACCTCCCGAACCCACTACCACCGCGCGCGGCCCCGAGATCGCCGCCCGCGTCGGAATACCGCTCGGCGCGGCGCTTCTCGTCTGCTTCGTCACGGGCCTGCTCAGCCACTGGATCCAGCATCCGCCGGACTGGTTCTGGTGGCCCGCGCGCCCGGTCTGGCTGTACCGCCTCACCCAGGGCGCGCACGTGATCTCCGGTGTCGCCGCGATTCCCCTGCTGCTGGTGAAGCTGTGGGCGGTCTATCCGCGCCTGTTCCAGCGCCCCGTGCTGGGCTCCCCGCCGCGGATCGCCGAACGCGCGTCGATCGCGCTGCTCGTCGGCGCGGTGCTGTTCCAACTGGCGACCGGACTGGTCAACATCGCCCAGTACTACCCGTGGAAATTCTTCTTCCCGGCCGCCCACCACGCGATGGCCTACGTGGCGATCGGCGCGTTGGCCGTGCATCTGGCGGTGAAACTTCCCGTGATACGCGCGGCGTTGGGTCGTCCGGTCGACTCGCCCCCCGAAACCGGCGTCTCCCGCCGCGCGGTGCTGACCGCGGCGTGGGTCTCCTCGGCCGTCGCCGTGCTGACGATGGCGGGCCAGACCGTGCCGTTCCTGCGCTGGGCCGCCGTCCTCGCGCCGCGCAGTGGCGAAGGGCCGCAGGGTGTTCCGATCAATCGCACCGCCGCGGCCGCCGGTGTCGCCGACCGCGCCCGCGACCCCGCGTATCGACTGGTCGTCGTCGCGGGCGGGCGCACCCGCGAGTTCAGTCGAGCGGATCTGGCCGCCCTCCCGCAGACCAGCGCCGACCTGCCGATCGCCTGCGTCGAAGGATGGTCGGCCTCGGCGCGCTGGACCGGCGTCCGCCTGCGCGACCTGGTGGCCGCGGTGGGCGCGCAGACCGGTGAGGTCCGCTGCGAATCCCTGGAAACCGCCGGCCTGTACCGGGTTTCGGTCCTGCCGGAACCGCACGTCCGCGCCCCGGACACCCTCATCGCCCTCGCGCTCAACGGCGAAACGCTCGACCTCGACCACGGCTATCCCTGCCGCCTGATCGCCCCGAGCCGACCCGGCGTCCTCCAGACCAAATGGCTGTCCCGGATCGAGGTCCTCCCGTGACCACCGCCGTCCGCGCCGTCCTCCTGCTCGTCGGCGTCGCCCTGGCCGGATACGGCATCTCCCTGCTGCTCGACTTCCCGCCCGACGCGCTGACCTCGGTCGCCCTCTGGTTGGCCGCGGGCATCCTGCTGCACGACGCCGTCTTCGCCCCGCTCGCCGCCGCACTCGGCCTCACCGGCCGCCGCCTGCTCCCGCGCGGGTGGTGGCCTCCACTCGCCTGCGGCGCGGTCTGCACCGTCGCCCTCCTACTCCTCGCCGCCCCGGTCGTCGGCCGCCGCGACGCCCTCCCCGACAACCCCACCGTCCTCGACCGCGACTACCCCCTCGGCCTCACCCTCGCCCTCCTCCTGATCTGGTCGATCGTCGCCCTCACCCTCCTGCTGGGTCGCCGGGGCGCGGCGAAACGCTGAGTCCTGGCGTTTCGGGGGTGTTGGAGGAGACCACACCAACGTGACCGTCGGCGAGATGCCCGGTTAGCCGACAGCGCGCTCCGCGCCTTCCCAGAACCGCGCCCGCACGGCCTTCTTGTCGGGTTTGCCGAGGGCGGTCACCGGGACCGAGTCCACGATCTCCACGCGTTTGGGCGACTGGATCGAGCCCTTGCGTTCCTTGACGGCCTCCTGGATCTCGGCGGTCAGGGTGGCCACGGCTTGTTCGTCACTCGCGGCGTCGGGACGCAGGACGACCACGGCGGTGACCGCTTCGCCCCATTTCGGGTCGGGCGTGCCGATGACGCAGACCTGGGAGACCGACGGGTGTTCGGCGATGACGTCCTCGACCTCGCGCGGGAAGACGTTGAAACCGCCGGTGACGATCATGTCCTTGGTGCGGTCGACGATGTACCAGAAGCCGTCGGCGTCCTCGCGCGCCAGGTCGCCGGTGCGCAGCCACCCGTCGCGAAAGGTCTCGGCGGTCTGCTCGGGCAGCCCCCAGTAGCCGCCGGAGACCAGTGGCCCGCTGACGCAGATCTCGCCGACCTCACCGCGCGCCACCGGACGGTCGTTCTCGTCCAGCAGTGCGGTGCGCGCGAGCAGGGTCGGGCGGCCGCAGGAGGTGAGCCGTTTCTCGTCGTGGTCGGCCTTGGCCAGGTAGGTGATCGCCATCGGCGCTTCGGACTGGCCGTAGTACTGGGCGAAGATCGGGCCGAATCGGCGGATGGCCTCGGCGAGGCGGACCGGGTTCATGGCGGAGGCGCCGTAGTAGACGGTGTCGAGCGAGCTGAGGTCGCGGGTGTGTGAATCGGGGTGGTCGAGCAGCGCGTACAGCATCGAGGGCACCAGCATGGTCGCGGTGACGCGGTGCTCCTCGATGGTGCGCAGCACTTCGGCCGGATCGAATTTGGCGAGCACGATCATCTCGCCGCCCTTGACCACGGTCGGGGTGAAGAAGGCCGCGCCCGCGTGGGACAGCGGCGTGCACATCAGGAACCGCGGGTTGGCGGGCCATTCCCATTCCGCCAGTTGGATGGTGGTCATCGCCGAGATCGAACCCACGGTCGCCATCACGCCTTTGGGGCGTCCGGTGGTGCCGCCGGTGTAGGTGAGGCCGCCGATGTGGTCGGGCGGGAGTTCGGCGACCTGGATCGGGCCGGGTTCGTGCTGGGCGGCGGCGGCCGCGAGGTCGGTCGCGACCTCGGCGAGTACCTCCGGGACGGGGCCGAGAGTGAGGATGCGGGTGAGCGATTCGACGCGGTCGAGCAGTGCGAGGGCCCGTTCGGTGAACGCGGGCGTCGGGTCGATGATCAACGTGGTGACGCCCGCGTCGGCGAGCACGTAGGCGTGGTCGTCGAGCGAACCCATGGGATGCAGGGCGGTGCGCCGGTAGCCCCGGGTGCTGCCCGCGCCGATGATGATGAGCACTTCGGGCCGGTTCAGGGCGAGCAGGCCGATCGCCGCGCCCGGTCCCGCCCCCGCCGCTTCCAGCGCGCGCACGTACTGGCTGATCCGGTCGGCGAGTTCGCCTCCGGTCCAGGTGGTCTCGCCGAGCAGCAGCACCGGCCTGTCCCGATTGCGTTCCAGCGCACGGGCCGTCAGATGGCCCGCGTGGACCGGGTGGCGCAGCAATTCGTTGCTCATGGACGCTGACTCCTACCTGCCGAAACGAACATCGACCCGCGCGACGGGTCGCACGCGAACGCTACACAAGCTCCATTCAGCAGTCCATACAGGTGTCCGAACAGCCTGGCCGGCGACTACCTCTCGTGGCGCGCCTCGTAGCGGAGGCGATCACGTTCGGCGCGGTCGCGTTCGGCCTGGTTGGCCAGTTCCGGATCGAGTCCGTGCTGGACCAGGACGTGGCGGCGGAAGACGTACATCAGCGCGATCGTGAAGAAGATCAGCGGCAGGTAGATCAGCGCGGCCATCGACAGCCCGATCCACGCGGGCCCGGGGACCAGCAGGAACAGGCACAGCAGCGGCAGCGGCGGGATCAGGAAGCGCGCGAAGTAGCGGGCGGTGGCGCCGGGGCCGGTCTGATCGCGCAGCACCCAGGCGCGCAGGTCGGGCGGCAGGGTGCCGCCGGTGAGGTAACGCAGGCGCTGGACGAGTGTGGGCGAGGCGTCAGGCATGGCTGTCTCCTGTGAGCCGGGCGGCTTCGTTGACGTGGGTCAGGGCTTGTCGGAGACGCTCGAGGTCCTCCAGGCTCACGCCCAGGCGCTCGACCACGGCGGGCGGAATGCGTTCGGCCTGCCGCCGCAGGTCGCGCCCCGCGGCGGTGAGGTCGACGATGAGCGTCCGCTCGTTGGCGGGATCGCGACGCCGGGTGATCAGTTCGGCGCTCTCGAGCCGTTTGAGCAGCGGCGAGAGGGTCGGGGAGTCGAGTTGGATCGCCTCGGCGATCGCCTTGACCGACATCGGCGCCCGCTCCCACAGCGCGAGCATCACCAGATACTGCGGGTGGGTCAGGCCCAGCGGTTCGAGCAGCGGTCGGTAGACGGCGAGCACCGAGCGATTGGCCACCGCCAGCGCGAAACACACCTGCCGTTCGAGGCGCAGCGGGTCCTCGGTGTCCGGGGGGTCGGTCGTGGTCATGCCCTCCAGATTAGTGCCTCAACAGTTAACGCACTAACTATTCGGGTGTGACCTCGATGACCGGGCTGGGGGAACCGGGGCGATCCGCGCTCAGCGCAACGTGATCCCGCCGTCGACCGGGATGATCGCCCCGGTCGTGTACGAACCACCCGCGGACAGCAGGAAGGCCACCGCCGCGGCCACCTCCTCCGGCCTGCCCACCCGTCCGAGCGGCACGGTGCCGACCTCCCGCGCCAGCAGTTCCGGATTCACCTGGCCCAGCATGTCGGTGTCGATGTAGCCGGGGGAGACGACGTTCGCGGTGATGTCGCGCTTGGGCCCCGCGCATTCCTTGGCGATCGAGCGCGCGCACTGTCACCAGGGCCCGCTCGCCAGGGGCGGGGACGGCGTGCGAGGGTGGGGGCATGACGGAGGAACGGTTCGAGGTGCGGCGGGGAATCCTCGCGCCGCCCGCTGAGATCTTCGAGTTGCTGTGCACTCCGGCCGGGCACGTCGCGATCGACAGTTCCGGCATGCTGCAATCGGCCGAAGGCGACCCGGTGCGGGGCGTCGGCGACGAATTCGTGGTGCACATGGACCGTGAGGCGCTCAACGACTTCCCGATGGGCAAATACGACGTTACGGTGATCATCACCGCCTACGAGCCGGATGCGTTGATCGAATGGACGGTGTCGGGCGCCATCCAGCCGCCCATCGAACACCGCTACGGCTACCGCCTCGAACCCGACGCGCAGGGCACCCTGGTCACCTCCTACTACGACTGGAGCGCCATCGCGCCCAGATACCGGAAAGCGGGCATCTTCCCGATCCTCCCGGAGGCGGCCCTGCGCGCCACCCTCGGCATCCTCGCCCGCACCGTCGAGAACCGCGAGAGGTGAGTGCTGTGCCCCGTTCGATCGCCACCAACACCAGCGTCGACCTGGACGCCCTGCTCGAGTTCGTCCGTCCGCGTCACCACGCGATCCTGATCACCCGCCGCGGCGACGGCGCCCCGCAGGCCTCGCCGGTCACCTGCGGGGTGGACGATGCCGGGCGCGTGGTCGTGTCCACCTATCCCGAGCGCGCCAAGACCCGCAACGCCCGCCGTGATCCGGCGGTCGACGTCGTGGTCCTGTCCGACGAGTGGAACGGCGCGTGGGTCCAGATCGAGGGCGAGGCCGAAGTGCTCGACGCCCCCGATTCGGTCGAACCGCTGGTCGAGTACTACCGCAACATCTCCGGCGAGCACCCGGACTGGGACGAGTACCGCGCCGCCATGCTCGACCAGGGCAAATCGATCATCCGCGTCACCCCGCGCCGCTGGGGCCCCGTCGCCACCGGCGGTTTCCCGGCCCGCCTGGCCTGAGGACCGCACCGCGCTCGAAGGCGGGTCGGTGTGGCGCGCCTGTCCGCACCCTCGATCGAACCCGCCCCGCACGGGTGACGTGCGAGACTGCCCGCATGGCCGCCGAAGAACTCACCCGCGCCGCGGCGTCGCGGGCCGTCGAAACCCTCGGCTGGCGCTACCTGCTCGGCGGAATCGCCGCCTCCGCGCCGCCCTCGACGCGGGCGGCGTTCTGGTCAGCGATGCCGCGGCCCGCGCGTTCTGGATTCTCGCCGACGCCGAGGGCAACGAGGTCTGCGTCTGCACCTGGGAGGACCGCGACCCCGCCTGAGACCTCACAGGGGTGCGGGCACCGCGTCGGCGGCGAGGAACTCGCGCACGAAATCGGCGGCGGTGCGGTCGAACGCGGCGTAGTGCGCGTCGCGTTCGGCGCCGCTGATCGCGTCGCCGACGAGCAGTTCGCCTTCGGGGGTGACGCTTTGGGGACGTTCTTCGGCATCGGGCAGCAGACCGACCGACGACTGCGCGAAGCCGCAGTAGTAGGCGACGGAGGCGCTGAGATGGTTGTCCAGCGACGCCTGGATGGCCTCGATCGCCGGATCGTCGGAGGTGGCGCCCGCCAGACCCAGCCACAGGATGCGTTTGCCCGCCAGGCGCGGCGTGCTGCGGCCGTAGGCGAATCCGTAGTTCCACACCCGGTCGATCCAGCCCTTGAGCAGCGCGGGCACGGTGCCCCAGTACACCGGGAAGACCGCGACGACCAACTGGGCGGCCGACAGGCGCCGCATGTGCGCGCCGACCTCGGCGGAATAGACCTTCTCCCGGTCGTTCCAATCCGGCTGATCGGCGAGGGTCATCCGCGGGTCGAAGCCCTCGGCGCGCAGATCGAGCAGGTCGACCCGGTAGCCCGCGTCGCGCAGTTGGGCCGCGGTGCGCGCGCCGATGTGGGCGGTCAGCGAATCGGCGCGGTGATGGGCGACGACGACGAGCGCGGTGCGCGGGGCGTTGCTGTCGAAGGACACTGGTGTCTCCTGTGTTCGAGGAATCGGTAGATCGAGTACATCGCGTGCCGCGTGGACGATCCATGGCGGAAAAGCTCCGAAGGATAGGAGTTCGTCTACGCTGAGTGGGTGGACCCTTTGAGCTACGTCCTCAGCGGAATCCGTGCGGAAGGCTCGATGATCGGGCGCGCCGTGCTGCGGGCCCCGTGGACGATCCGGTTCGTCGACCGCGCGCCGCTGACGATGGTCACCGTGCTGCGCGGCGGCGGCACGCTGATCCTGGACGACGGCGCCGAACGCGAAGTGCGCGCCGGTGACACGGCCGTCGTGCGCGGGCCGGCCCCGTTCCGCTTGGCCGACCGGCGTGAGGAACTCGGTAGGGTTCCCGCCGAATACGAGATCGCCTGTTTCGTCGACGCCTCCGAGTGCGGCGATCCCGGTCCGCACGGCATCGGCCGCGACGCGGACACCGACGACGCCACGGTCCTGATCGTCGCCGCCTACCGTGCCTCCGGCCACCGTCACGAGCGACTGCTGCGCGCCCTGCCGCCGGTGGTGGTGATCAGCGACGACACCGAAGGGTGCGCGTGGCTCGACGCCGCGGCCGACGAGTCCACCGCACCCGGCGCCGGTTCCCAAGCCCTGCTCGACCGACTGCTCGACTGGGGGTTGGTGTGCTCCCTGCGCAGCTGGTTCACCGACGAAGGCGCGGACGCGCCCGGATGGTTCCAAGGACTGTCCGATCCCGTGGTCGCCCCCGGTCTCGAGGCCATCCACGGCCAACCGACCCGCGCGTGGACCGTCGCCGCCCTCGCCGAACGCGCGGGCGTGTCACGGGCCCTGTTCGCGAAGCGTTTCACCGCCGTCATGGGCCGCCCGCCGCTGACCTACCTCACCGAGATTCGCATGGACGAGGCCGCCGCCCTGCTGCTCGACACCGATCTGACCATCGCGCACATCGCCCGAACCGTGGGCTACGCCGACGCTTTCGGCTTCAGCGCCGCCTTCAAGCGCCACCGTGGCCTGAGCCCCACCGCCTTCCGCGTCGCCGCTTGAGCGGTGATCAGGCGAAAGGCCAGTGGGAGAGGCGATCCCGGGCGCGCTGGGCGTAGGGGCGCGCCCCGAGGAGTCGGGACCGCTGCTCGGCCTCGGCGACCAGGCCTCGCCCGTCGGAATGTCCGAGCAGGCCGCGGGCGGTGCCGCGGTACAGGCCCGAGGGGCCGAGGCAGACCAGGCCCGGCCACTGCACCAGCAACGTCTCGCCCCACCCGCGGGTGAGCGGTTCGAGGACGGCGGCGAGTTCGGCGACCCGCGCCCGATGACCGGGCGCTCGCTGCCCCACAGCGAGCAGTGCCTCGAGCAGCAGCGGCACCCGCACCGCGACGCGCGGTCCGTGCAGTCGCCCGGGTAGCGCGAGGATGGTCTCGACCAGTTCCAGCGCCCGCTCGTGATCGCCGGTCTCGGCGGCGGCCATCGCCACCACCAAGCCGAAGTCCTCGTCGAAGTCCTCGGCCATCCGGTCGGCCTCCGCCAGCGCCTCGCCGAGCCGTCCCCGGTGCCACAACTCGAGGGAACCGCTGGTCAGCAGCGAGGCGTCGGCGAGTAGTCGGGCCGGTCCGTCGAGCGCGCCGAGATCCTCGGCGAAGCGGGTCATCAACGCGCGGGATCGGTCGTAGTCGCCGCGCAGCACGGCGAGCATCACCTGCCACCACAGGTGGGTGGCGGCCAGATCGGTGCCGCCGTCGACGGCCGCGCGCGCGAATTCGGCCGACAGCCTGCGCACCAACCGCAGATCGCCGACCTCCAGCGCGCAGACCCGCCGCAGATGCAGCGCCGTGGCCCTGGCGTGGCTGTCCTGGCCGGCGAGTTCCTCGAGCTCCTCGGCGATCTTGTGCCGTTCGGCTACCGTCGTCGGATCCCACCCGCACACGAATTCGGCGAGCAGCACCTGCGGCCAGGAGGGGGCACCCGGCGCGCTGCGTGACCGGGCGTCGGCCAGCGCGTCCAGGTCGCCCGCGAGACCGTGGACGGCGCGGTCGACGGCTTCCATCGCCTCGACCTCGGCCACCAGGTCGGTGTCGAGTTCGAGTCGGTGGGCCAGTGCCCGCGCCCGCAACCCCGACGAACCCGATTGCACCACACCGTATCCGGAGAAATATCCGGCGACGCCGCGCGGCGCGGCCAGCAGCGCGGTCCGCGCGAGTCCGGTCCAGTCGCCGCGCGCCTCGCACAGTCGACCCGCCCGCTCGAAGTGCGCGCCCGCCGCGTCGTAGTGTCCGAGCCGATGGGCGGCCTGCCCCGCGAGCCGCTCGAGTTCGAGCACGGTCGCGTCCTCGTCCGGATGGGCATGGCGCAGACCGCGTTCGGCGAAGTCGAGGCAGTCGGTGGCCGCCCCGCTCCGCAACGCGGCTCGGGCCGCCGTCAGACAAGCTCGCGCCGCCGCGCCGTCGAGGGAATCCAGCGCCGCGGCGCTCAGATGCACCGCGCGTTCGGCGACGGCGTCGGGCCGCCGCTCGGCCAGCGCCTCGGCGATCCGCCCGTGCAGCGACGCCTGTCGCGACGCGCCGAGGCCGCCGAGGATCGTCTCGCGCACCAGTTCGTGCGTGAAACCGATTGCGCGACCCTCGACCGTGACGATCTGCGCGGCGACGAGTTCCGCTGTCCACCGGTCGAATTCGGCCCCGCCGGTGGCAGCCGCGGCCACGCCGACCGTGGTGCGCGCGCCGATCACGGCCAGCACTTCGGCCAGGTCCCGCGCGCCCGCCGACACCGCCGTCAGCTTCGCCGCCGTGATCTCGCCCGCCGCCCCGGTCAGCGGCCGTCCGGCCCGCGCCAGCTCACACAACTGCGCCACCAGGAAGGGACTGCCGCCCGCGCGCGCCACGATCTCCGCGCGCACCCCCGCCGGCGCGCCCGACAGTTCGACCTCCACCCATTCGCCGACAGCGCCCGCCGCCAGCGGCCCCACCTCCACCGGCACGTGCGCGCCCGCCGCCCGCAGCACCCGCATGACCGCGTCCCGCTCCGCCGCGAGCGGTTCGGCCCGAACGGTGACCAGCAGCAGCACCGGATGAGCCCGCAGCACCCGCACGGCTCCCGCGATCATCCGCAGTGAATCGAGGTCGGCCCACTGCGCGTCCTCGAGCACGGCGACCACGTGACCGGTCTCGCGCGCCACCTCGGCGAACAACCCCGCCACGGTCCGAGCGGTCGGCGTCTCCGGCACGACGCGGCCCCGCACCGCCGCCTGATCCAGCCACGGCGTCACCGTCGCCATCGCCGCACCGACCCCGTTGATCCCCGCCGTGACATAGGCGTCGCCGCCGTGGCGGCGCACCGCGTCCTCCACCGCGGCCGTCTTGCCGATTCCCGGCGCGCCACGCACCGTGACGACGGTGAGCCCCTGTCGCGACCGAGCCCACGCGCGATCCAGAACCGCCGCCACGTCCTGGCGACCGACCAGTCGCGGACCGAGCACCGGTGCGTGCGACTCGCGCGGATCGCGGATCTCCCGCTCCACCCGCGCGGTGTCGGCGGTCGGGTCGAGTCCGAACTCCTCGCGCAGGTCGCGCCGCAACCGCACCAGCACGTCCAGCGCCTCCGACACCCGCCCCCGATCGCGCAACGCCACCGCGAGCAGTCGCGCGGTGGACTCCCGCAGCGGATGACGTTCGAACTCCTCGGTCAGCAACGTCACGGCGGGCCGGGCGCGTCCGAGCGCCAGCAGTCCCTCCGCGCACAGTTCCACCAGATCCGACCGCAGTTCTTCGAGGCGGGTGCGCTCGGGCGCCAACTCGACGATGTCGGCGACCTCGATCAACGCCTCGCCCCGCCACAGTCGCACCGCCCGCTCGAGCAGTGCGACGGCCCGTTCCAGGTCACCGTCGGCGTAGGCGGTCCGCGCGTCGCGGGAGAGCACATCGAGCAGGTCGAGGTCCGTGCCCGACCCGGCGCAGCGCAACACATACCCGCTCGCGACGGTCTCGATGCGCAGATCGGGCAGTGGCCGCAAGGTGCGGCGCAGCCGCGACACATACCCCTGCAAGGTGACCTGCGCGCTGTCGGGCGGATCCCCGCGCCACAGCAGTTCGCACAGGTGGCCCGCACTGCGCGCCGTCCGCTCGGCCGCGAGCAGGACCAGCAGTTCGGCGTGCTTGCGCGCGGGGACCTCGAGGCGGGCGCCGTCGGGACCGCGCACCTCCAACGGCCCGAGCACCGCGATCGCGGGCCGGTCCGCGTCGGACCAGTCGGGCACCAGCGTCACACCAGCGCCCTCGCCGACCCTTGGCCCATGACCAACACCGAAGCCCTCCTGCCGACCACCACCACCCGCGCGAAGCGGACCGCCGCGGGCAGTCCCTCCAGCGAGACTGTACTGCGCCTGTGCGGCGCGGCGCTCTCGCTCGGCGGCGCGCTGTGCGTCGCAGGCGGCACCCTGCACCCGATCGTCGCCGGCAAAGGCCATTCCGTCGAAGCCCTCACCAGTGGCGGCACGCCGATCGCGCAGACCCTGCTCGGACTCGGCACCGTCGCGCTGGTCCTGGGCCTGCCCGGCATGTACGCGTGGATGCGCACCCGCCTCGGCCCGATCGGCTTCCTAGGGGTCGTGTGCTATCTGATCGGCAACATCGTCACCGCCACCGGCCACCTGATCGTCGAACTCTTCGTCGCCTACCCGTTCGCGAGCGATCCCGACACCGCCCACCTCATCGCCGATAACGACAACATGATCGACACCACGGCCTTCGCGCTGTTCAACACCCTCGGCGGTCTGGTGATGCTGGCCGGTATGGGCCTGCTGGGCGCGAGCATGCTGCGCAACGCCACCGTCCCGCGCTGGATCGCCTTGCTGACCCTGTTCGGCATGGTCGGCTTCTTCCTGCCCATCCCCGCGACCGCGGGCATCTCCGGCTTCGTCTACGAGGCCCCGCGCGGCATCGCCGTGGCTGCGATCGGGGTCCTGATGCTGCGCAGGCCGGGCGGGCTGCTCCGGTGGCGCTCCTGATCAGTGACCTCGGACGAGTGCCCGGTACAGCGCGAAGGACGGTTTCGGTCGGTAGGCGTCGGTGACCAAACCGAGCGTGCCGACCGGCTGATCCGACGCGCTGTCGGCGTCCCTGAGCCCGAACAACTCGTACCGGGTGACGTTCAGGGCGTCCGCTGCCGAGAGGATCGCCCGCCACATGTCGGATGATGCCGAAATTCACACGGCTATACCGTCTTTCGCAGCGTGCTCCGGCCACTCGATAGCGCCGGACCGGAGTCGCGCGATCAGCCCCGCAGCCAGGTCGCCTCGGCGGCGACGATTCCGCGCCACTACGCGACTTCGAGCATGTGCGCTTCCGCGACCGGTCTGCCGCACGTTGTCGCCTCCGCCGTCAGGGCGGGCGCATCCATCCCTCGACACCCGGACGCACGGCGCGGCCACCTATGCGGCTGTCGGTCGAATCACCTACTGCGAGAGTCGTATTGGCCTGGATACCCTTCGAGCGTCCCATCACGTCGCTGACTTCCAGGGGTAGATATGAAGCGCATGAACAGCAAGATGATGGCTTTCGGGGGTTTCACGGCGGCCGTCCTGGCCGTGAGCACCGTGGGGGCGGGCTCCGCCGCCGCCGCGCCGACCGGATGTTCGACGGGCGGCGGCGGCACCTACGCCACGGCGCGCTGCACGGGCGGAACCGGCTCCTACCAGGCATACGCGACCTGCATGAACCCGACGATTCCCGGTGCGACCTTCTACCAGTTCGTCGAAGGGCCGTGGAAGGGGGCGGGCAGCGGCGAGACCAGCACGGTGTGGTGCCCGTTCCTCTACGTGGTGCAGAGTCGAGGCGTCGGTATCCGGAACTGAGTCGGTGGGCAGCGGGACCATCGCGATCGGGAACAGCGTCGGGGGCGTCGGCATGCGGAGCCGAGCCGATGGGACGCGGGACCGCCGCGATCGGGAACAGCGCCGCGGCATCCCGAGCAGGGTCGGTGGGACTCCCACTGAACCGGGAGCCTTCGCGGCGAGTGATCAGCCGCGTTGCGGGTAACGCTGCATCATGACCGCCCACACCCACCGCAAGTCAGGAACCGCCGCCCCGGCAGTGCCGCGCATTCCGAGCGGGATCGCGGCGATGACCGCGCGGATCACCGCCTGGGTGGGGCCCGCGGCCATCGCCGGCATGGGATTGACCATGGCGGTGGTGGTTCCCCTCGGCATCCTGGGGTGAGCCCGCACCGGTCCGGCCGGCCCGGTGCGGAACTCTAGACCGACACCGCCCGCGCGGCGGCGAGAGCCGAAGCCCACCACTGCACTTGGTCGAGCAACGCCTCGGCCGCTTCGGCGGGTTCGCGCGGTTCGAGGAGTTCGCCCTCGGCGTCGAAGAGCAGGTAGTAACGCGGGAAACTGACGTAGTCGCGCACGGTGTGGGCGTTGAGTTCGGTGAAGATCTGACGCAGGTGCTCGATGGCGAGCAGACCACCGCTGGCCCCGCTGTAGCCGACGAATCCGACGGCTTTGTTCTCCCACTGCGTGAAATGCCAGTCGATGGCCGATTTCAGCGCGGCCGGATAGCTGCGGTTGTAGTCCGGCGTGACGATCACGAACGCGTCCGCCGCGTCGAGGCGCGCGGTCAGGTCGAGCATCCCCTCCGGTCGTGGTGGATTCGGTTCCAGTCTGGGTGAGACCGCGGGCAGGGCCAACGGGAGTTCGGCGTCGGCCAGATCGATCACATCGATCTCGAACCCACCGTGCCGCACCGCCTGCTCGACGAACCACTGGGCCACCACCGGCCCGAAACGGCCTTCGCGCACACTGCCGATGATCACCGCGAGCCTCAGCGGGCTCCCGGATACTGTCTTCTCACTCACGTTGTCGCTCCCGCATGCTCGATCGGCTGTCGAGATCAACTCTCTCGCCGTGCGGACGAGCGGGGGAGTCCGTGGGGAGGGTGGTAGCGACAGGGGCACCCTCCGCGCCCGCAGGAAGTGCCGAAGTCGAGCCGTCACCAGGGGAGCGGCCCGGCATCGTCGAAGAATCCGCCGGTCGGTCCGTCGTAGACCGGGACGGCGAGTCCGCCGGGAGGGAAGTTATCCGGACGGCCCCGGCCCGCGGGTCCGCGACCACACCCAGTTGACCCAGCTGATCACCCTCGGCCGAGCTTGCGCGATCATGCCCGAGTCGCTGCGGGCCCGGTTGCGCGATCACGCCATTGTGCCGGTGTTACACGGACCGGCCGTCACGACAGTCATCGCCCGGCTGCCGCACAGCAGATCGAAAGCCGTCGCCGATCTCGTCCGCACGGCGACACGCCTCCCGGGTTCCTCGTATTCGAGAAGTCCGCGGACGGAGTCCTGGTCGGTGGCGCGACCGTGCAGCCCGGTGGGGACGTGTCCTCGCGAACTCTCGGCTGGTGGATCGGATCGGAGGACCGACGCGCCGGCTACGCGAGCGAAGCGGTGGCCGCGCTGGTCGAGGCGATCCACGCCGCCGGTTTCACCACCGTCGAGATCGGCACCAACGAAACGAATCTCGCGGTGCGGCGAATCTGCGACCGGATCGGGGCGACGGAAAAGGATCGGCGCGCGCAGCCGTTGCCGGACGGCTCGGTCGTCCCCGGAATCTGGCACGAGCACCGGCAGGTGAGCGCCGAGAAGCCTTGATCCGGTCGATCCGGGGCCGTGGGAGAGTGGTGGTGACAGGGATACCTTCGGCACGACCACGCCCGTTAGATTCGAAAGGTGAGTGACAACGAACTCGGGTTGTTCCTGCGTACTCGACGAGAGGCGGTCACACCGGCCCGCGTCGGTCTGCCGTCCGGGCCACGGCGTCGCACGCCCGGTCTGCGTCGTGCCGAACTCGCTACTCTTGCCGGCGTCAGCGTCGAGTACATAATTCGACTCGAGCAAGGTCGTGATCGTCACCCGTCGCCGTCGGTGCTCTCGGCTATCGCCGATGCGCTTCTGCTGGCGCCGAGTGAGCGTATTCACCTGTTCCGCTTGACCAAAGCCGGTGATCCTGGGTTCAGTTGCCTCGGCCATGCTCGTCCGGCCCGCAGTGTTCGCCCGTCGGTCCGGGCGGTACTGGATCATCTGGAGCCCGCTGCCGCGGTAGTGGTGAATCGTCTGAGCGATATTCTCGCTCACACCGAGGGCTATCGTCGGTTGATGGCGTCGACAGGTCTTCTCGATGATCCGTCCACCGCCAATCTCGCGTTGTTCGTTTTCGGTGACGCACGGGCCCGGGAGTTCTATCCGGATTGGAGCCATGTCGCCGATCAACAGGTGGCTGCCCTGAAGCAAGGACCTTTCCGCAACGATCCGGCGACCGCGGCTCTGGCAGATGAACTCGAGATCGTCGCCGGCGCGGAGTTCACCCGCCGCGTCGCCACGGTGCCCAGCCTGCCCGCCGCGAACGGTGTCACGCGTGTCGAGCATGCCGAGGCCGGTCGGTTGCGGCTGTCGTATGAAACTCTCGATCTTCCCGCGGATGACGATCAACAGTTGGTCGTCCATCTCCCGGCGGATGAGGTGACCGCTACTGCTCTGGCCGAGTTCGCAGGCCACGCCCGTGTTGGGCTGCATGTGGTTTCGGGTTGAGCAGCGTAGCCACAGCGAAAGAAGAGCATGAGGCGCAATCGAATTCGCGAAGATCCGAGCTCCTCGGATCGGGAGACCCGGAGTTCGGCCGCGCGGCACAATGCTTCCCGACCCCGTCGCGCTGTCGGACCTGACCGCACTGCTACGCGACGAAGACACCGCCGTACAACACGAAGCCGCGGATTCTCTGAGCCGGCACGAGCCTTGATCGGCGACGGTGTCGACAACACCTACGACCGCGGCAGGCCGTTGAGGTGACCGTTGGATTCTCAGGGCTGTTGAAATTGCCGGATATTCGAAAGCATCTGCTCGATCAGTTGGTCGCCAACGCTGGGAAACCACGCCTTTGCGATGCCTCGCTCGCCGAGAACAATCCTGGAAGCATCGCCGCCCAAAGATTCGATTTTGTTGGCCAGTTGTGCCATTGCGCGGTACTGCAAGGGCAATGTCTCCTGATGTACTTTGCCTTGCTTGGTGAGGTACAGCAAGTCGTCGACCCTCTTTTTCAGGTCCTTCTCGACCTGCTTGAGCTCTTTACTCTTGAACATCGCCACCTGCGATACCTTCCACGCGCACTTGCCTCGGCCCGCCGACTGTCAGCCTCAATTTCTTGACAGAATCTACCTGATGGCCGTCACCGAGCGCTGTCATTCATGCAGTGGACAGATCCATGCAATGGCCACTTGGAGCCTCCATCGGGTGCGGCGAGAATCATTGGTGTGCAGTCTATTTCGGCGCGTCAGCGCTGTGGTTCATGGATGATGAGTAGTGGGCGGTTATCGAACCGCGATTGCCAGTGAAGCCGATAAAACGTCAGGCCCAGCTCGGCGCGACCAGAGAGGGGTCAGGAATAGTGGGGAGAAAAGTCAATGGGGCTGCTGCACGAGTAGGTGACGTCATAGTCTGCCCCTAACCCGTTAGGTTGGAGTCTTGGTGGCCAACCGACCGCGGCTCTCCTCGTGCCATCCTGATGGGCAGTCCTCAGGCGGGGGCGGGGAGGCTCGAGGTGCGCCACTTCACCCGCCATGGCTTCAGGATACGAGACGACGGCGGGCGGTCCGGTGGTGAATTCGCCGCGTGATCGGTTACGCGCCGATTCGGGGGCGGCTCGGCGTAATTCGGCATCGCGTCGGGGTGATCGACGAGGATTGGCCGTCAGCGCGGCCGTTCCGGTTCGGTGGGGTGGCGATTCGGTGTCGGAAGGTGCCGTGGAATCCCCAGGGGATGTGGTGTTCGAGCCAGGCGGTGGCGAGGGGGCCGCGCTCGAGGTCGGTGGCGTCGAGGACGACGAGTTGGGACAGGTCTTCGTCCAGGTGGTGGTTCAGGGCCAGTAGCCAGCCGTCGTCTTCGGCGGCGTCGGGGTGGCGGGGGATGAACAGGGGTTCGCCGACGGAGCTGGGGCCGAGGTCGCAGGCGGTCGTCTTGCCCGTGCGGGTGTCGACTTTGACCAGGGAGTTGAACAGGCGGGCGGGTCCGCCTTTGCCGGCGAAGTAGGTGTAGCGGTGTTCGCGGGCGCCGCGGCGCCAGTCGAATTGCGGAAATTCTCCGGACCGGTCGGTGAGTTGGGTCTCGATGATCCGACCGTTTTTGGTGATCCGATATCGCAGGAGTGTGGAGTCGGGGTATTCGGGGATTCCGCGGTCGGTGCGGTTGACCATGCCGGTCATGTGTCGCAGTTTCGCCCAGTCGGTTTCCAGGCGGGGGAGTTCGATCACGACGTCGTCGCCGTCGTCGTAGGCGTTGGTGAAGTGGACGTGCAGGAGGGCTTCGTGCTCGAGGACGCGCACGCGGCCGCCGTTCCTGGGGACGAGGACGAAGCGGGTTCCTTTGTGGCGCTTGAATTCCAGGGCGTCCACGAAGGAGGTCGTCGACAGGGCGATTTTGGTGATGTCGGGCAGGATCGGGTCCAGGACGAACACCATGTACTTCTCGGTGAGCGCGAAATCGTGATTCCACGGCAGGTCCAGCATCGGGACGGTGGCGAGTTTGGTCAGGCGGCCCCTGCGGTCGACGCGGAAGGTGCGCAAGCGCGGTGTCGGCAGCAGGTCGAGTCCGAAGTTGTACATGTCGCCGGTGGCGGGGTCCCATTTCGGGTGCGCGGAGAACGCGCCGAGATAGCCGAGTCGACCGCCGAAATCGGTGATGCCGATGGTGTCGAGACTTTCGGGGTCGATCCGATGGGGATTGCCGATCTCCCAGAGCGCGAGCAATTCGTCGCCGCAGTTGACGATATTGGTGTTGGCCACGTTCGCGGGCAACCGCCCGACGTTCGCCCAGAATCCTCCGGGGATCTGATCTCCGACGCCGCGGAAGCGGATGGTGTTCGATCCGCGGCCGTGCTCGAAGTGCCGGGTCCGCACGTAGCGGTTGCGGAAGCGCACCGATCGGCCGTCGAGGATGAACTGCGAGATCATGCCGTCGCCGTCGAAGATGTTGTGCAGCAAGGTCCGTCCGACCTGGTACTTGCCGGGGCCGATGCGGTAGAGGGTGCCGGTCAGCTCGGCCGGAAGCGTTCCGTCGATGCGCGTGACGCGGTAGTCGTGCTCCTCGAGCAAGGGCGCGGTGACCTGCTGATAGGGCGTCGCGCTCGGGCCGGGGCGGGTCGTGGTCATCGCGAGTCTCCTTGGATCGAAATCTGACAACGCCTGTTATCTGAACACGGGTGTTATCAGACGATAGGAGGCCGCTACACTGCTGTCAATGAGCGAGGAGTCCCGTATCTACGGCGGCGTCAGCGCCGCGGAACGCAGCTCGAGTCGCCAGGATCGGCTGCTCGCGGCGGCGACCGCGCTGTGGGGGGAATCGGGTATCGCGGCGGTCACCGTGCGGGGGGTGTGCAAGGCCGCCGGCCTCACACCGCGATATTTCTACGAACACTTCGCCAATCGCGAGGAGCTGCTGGTCGCCGTCGCGGACGAGGTGCGCGACCAGTTGCTGGCCGCGATGGTCGGTGCCGGACTGTCGAGCACGGGGCCCGCCGAAGCGCGGTTGCGCGCCGCCCTGGAAGCTTTCTTCGAGACCGTGGCGAATACGCCCTACGTGCATCGCATCATCGCGAGCGACCCCACCGACGTGGGCGCGCTCGCCCAGCGCCGCCGCGCCGTCGTCGACACCGTGGCCGACCTCGTCGTCGACCACGCGCCCGCGGCTCTGGGATTCGACCCCGACCCGGACTTCCTCAGGCGCGCCGGCATCTTCATCACCGGCGGCGTCGATCAGATCATCGAAGGCTGGCTCGCCGGGACCATTACCGGGACCGCCGCCGAACTCGCCGCCGACTGCGCGCGGATGTCGATCAACGTGTTGCAGCCGCCCGACCGGTAGTCGGCCGAACTGGTGGCGGAGAACGCGGCGGGCGAGATCGTCGGCGACCTCTGGATCGGGCCCGGTCCGCGCGAGGCGACCGGCACCGAGCGGTCGGCCTGGCTGTATGACATCTACGTGTTCGAGCCCTTCCGGCGGCGCGGATACGGGTCGGCCGCCCTCGCCGCCGCCGAACGGCTGATCGGCGAGGACGGCGTGACCGGTCGGGTCGCGCTGCCGGGTCATATCCTCGACGTGGTCGAGTTCGGGGCCGAGGACACGAAGTGCTGCAGTTCGTGACAGAACCGGGACATCGTCGCGCGGGCGGTCGGGGTGTCCGGGTGGCGGACCCGTAGGGCCAGGCCTTCGGTGGTGCGGGAGAACCAGAACTGGGCGTCGTCGGTGTGTCCCGAAGCCGAAATGTGGGTCGCCGCCACCTCGCGGTGGTGGGCCGCACCGGGCAGGCGGCGATAGTCGATGTAGGAGGTCATGAACACATCGCCCCTGGTCGGGCGCAATCCGCCGAGGTGGGCGAGGACCGCGCCGGTGGGCATCGTGCCCAGTGCGAGGGCGGTGCGCGTCGCGTGGCCCGTGGCGCGCACGGTTCGATCCGGTGTGGCGGCGCTGTCCACTCGCAGCGGTGCGTTGTTCACGAACCACCCCACCGCCGTTCGCCACCGATCGTGGTGCCGGGTGTGCAGGGGGAACAGCAGCGACAGCCGGTCCCGGCCCGTCAGCGCGCGCACGGCGTGGCCCATCGCGGACGCGCAGCCAGCGAAGACACCGGCCCCGAGAGCGCGACACCATGTCTCGAACCGGTCGGCGCCGACGGTATCGAGCAGTTCGCGCAGTACCACCGCCTGCGGTGCGGTCTGTCCGGGCGCCAGACCGAGGTCGAGGGGGAAAGGTGGCGGCGTGGCCCCGTCGATCCCGAAGAAGTCCTGCCATCCGCGCACTCTCGGGTCGTCCGCCTCGACCCGCATCGCCGCCTGTTCGGCGCAGTGGTCCACGAAATCGCCTGCCTCCGGCAAACTGTCGGGTGGCGCACCCGCGTAGAGGCGGCGCAGGTCATCGATGATCAGCGCGATCGAATACCCGTCGACGTGGGCGTGGTCGAATCCGCACACCACCGTGGCGGAATCGGGACGGTCGATCGCGCCGAGCAGATAGGACGGGTGTCCGAACGGTGCGCAGGCGGCATCGAGACTCGCGCGCAGGACTTCCCGTGTCTGCACGGCGGTCTCGGTCTTCAGCACAAATTCGGCGATGAGCGCCGAGGCGAGCGGATGTCGCAGTCGGAGCGGTCCGGTGTCGCCGGGCAGGAACGAACTGCGCAGTGTGCCGTGCCGGGCGATCAACGCGCGGTAGGCGGCGGCCAGTGCGCGCAGGTCGACGGGGCCGGGAATCTCGAAGGCCGCGGCGAGCCAGGTCGAGGGTCGATTCGTGGCCGCCGCGAGATGCAGGGATTGATTGAAGGACGGGGGTACCGGCGACAGTTCGCCCGCCGCCGATGGGGCGGTGAATCGCACGAACGTGCCGGGACGGGGGAGTAGGTGGTCAATGGTGGTGACCCGCACCGGTCACCTCCCGCGCGCCGATCGGTCGGTCGCCGTCGCGGGCGACGGTGGCGAACACTTCGCGCAGACGAGCGTGATAGGGCGCGAGGCGCTGCTGCGCGAGCGCGGTGTCCGGGCTCTGACAGCCGAGGTAGAGGTGTCGATGGTCGCGGTTGATCCACAGTGAGGCGTTGCCGGTCGGCCCTTCGCCGGTGAACAGCACGCCGCGGTCGTAGGGGGCGGTGCCCGCGCCGGGGAAGCGGCGGAAATCGATGTAGGACAACAGGTGGGGACTCGCCGCGACCCGGGTCGGGTCCGCGCCGGCCCCGAGCAGCGCCGTGATGACCGAGCGGGCGGGCGCGGCGGTCAACCGTTGGGCGCGATCGTATCCGGCCTGGGCGGCGGCGAGCAGGTCACGAAAGGTCGGGTTGCCGTCGATCGCGAACGCGACCGGGGCGAAGTTGCAATACCACCCCTGTCCGGCCAGATGCTCACCGTCGCGGGTACTGGTGACGATCATGCCGTAATACCCTGCCCGACCGGCGATCTCGTGGTCGGCGACCGCGACCGCGGCCAGGACGCCCGCCACGAATCGCACCCCCGCGCTTCGGCATACGGCGGCGAAGGCGTCGGTGTCCGGGGCGTCGAGCAGGTCGAACTCGATCGGGCGCATCGGCGCGGTCGCACCCGGCTCCAGGCCGAGATCGACAGGACAGGAGGGCATTCGACCGCCGTGGTCGGTGAACAGGTCCACCCATTCGCGGATCACCGGGTGGTCGCGGTGATATTCGTCGGCGCGGCGCCGTTCGTCCTCGGCGTAGTCGGGGAATCCGCCCACCGGGACGAGTCGCGCCGGCGTGCCGGTGGTCTCCGCGCGATAGAGCTCGAGCAGTTCGGGCAGCACCAGCGCCTGGGAGATGCCGTCGCTGAGCGCGTGGTCGCAGGCGTAGTAGAGGGTGAAGCAGTCCGCTCTCGCGATCGCGCCCACGACGAAGCCCGGCCACGAGGTCACCGTCGCCTCCCGCGCGCAGCGGTCGAGCAGGTGCTCGCGCGATCGTGCGCCGCCGGGGGTCGCGCCGATCTCGCAGGGCTCGAAATCCACTGCCGCCGAGGGGATGCGGAACCGGGTGACGACGCCGTCCGCCTCGCGCAGCCAAGTCCGCAGACCCGCGTGTCGGCGGGTGAACGCGCGCAGGGCGGTGGCCATCGCGGTGCTGTCGAGCCGACCGTCGACCTCGGTGGCCACCGCCAGGTATCCGTGGTGCGCCCCGCCGCGACGTGCCCCCATCGCGCGGACGTGGTTCTCCTGGAGGAAAGAAGGGTGCCCCTCGTCGGGGTGCGCGACCGCGGCGGCATCGCGAGCGGACCGCGTGGCCCGCCACTCGATCACCGTGCCCGGGTCGGGCGACCAGTTCGCCGAAGCGGTGATGATCACCGGCGCTCACCGACCTGTCCGACCGGCGCCAGGTCGGCCTCGCGCCGCCGTGCGCGATGGCTGTCTGCGCCCGCGCTGTGGGCGAGCACCGAGGCGAAGGTGTGGATGAAGCGGTGCACGTTGGCGGCCGCGACCTCGTTGTTCGGGAAGCGCGCCGAGACCGCGACGCCGTCCGGGGAGCGCGCTATCCAGAAGTAGACCTCGTCGTCGTCCGCTTCCCCGCTGCGCAACGGCCGCACCGCCCAGTCGCGCCAGCGCGCGGCGTCGGGAATCTTCCGCACGTCCAGGTAGGAGACCACGAATCGCGGGATCGCGGTGCTGCCGAGCAGGCCCGCGATCCGCGGATACGGATAGCGCGCCAACGGGCGGGCTATCCGGGCCGCCGCGGCGGCGTCGGTCAGCAGGTCCTCGAAGACCGCGCCCGCGGGGATGGGGATCTCGATCGGCACGAGGCCGACATACCAGCCGAGAGCGTGCGCCTCGAGGGCGTCGCGGCGGGTGTGCACGGGCATCGCGAAACGCAGCGTTCGCGCACCGGACAGGGTGGCGGTGGTCGCGGCCAGCGCGGCCAGCACCCCGGATTGCACGGTGTGTCCCGCCGCGCGGCACCGACGTTCGATCGCCTCGGACTGATCGGCGGTGAGCACCCAGGTCGACAGTCCGCTCTGATATCGCCGCACGGGCGCGCGGCGGTGCGAGACGGTGTCGAGCGGGAAGGTCGGGAATCCGCGGCCGTGGTCGAGGAATCCGCGCCAGCGGTGCACGGCCGGATGGTCGGCGGTCAACTCTTCGGCGGCCGCGCGTTCGACCGCGCCGTAATCCGCGCAACTGGCCACCGCGGGCAGCGCGGCGGGCGTGCCGGTCCTCGCGGCGCGGTAGAGGCGCTGGATCTCCCCGATCGCCAGCATCATCGAGTAGGCGTCCATCACCGAATGGTCCGCGCCGAAGACCAACAGGAATCCGCCGTCGCCGAAGGGCGGCTGGATGTCGCCGATCGTGACGATCAGGCAGTGCGGCCACCGCGTCGGCGCGAGTCCACCGCCGAAGAAGTCCGTGATGTGCTGGTGCACACGGGTTCCGGTACGCAGTGGCCCGATCGCGCGAGCGGTGACACGCACGGCGGGCGGGGCGCAGGTGGTGCGGATATAGCCGGACTCGGTGGCGGTGACCGTGGTGCGCAGCGCTTCGTGTCTGACCGTCCAGGCCCGCAGCGCCTCGGCCAGTGCCCGCGCGTCCAACGGGCCCGGCATCTCGAAGACGGCCCCGAGCCAGGAATTCGAGTGAGCGGCGTCGGGGCGGGCGGAGGCGCGCACACAATGGTCTTCGTGGATACAGCTCAGCGGACGGTCGTCGGGCGAGAAGTCCGCACCGTCCGCGGTCGGTATCCATTCGGTGAGTGTTCCCGCCGGAAGCGGATAGTCGGCAAGCTCGGTGAATTCCATATGGATGCGCCCCAATTTCATTTTGCTGATCGCAAACTGACAACGAAGTGAATCCGCATTCGTAGCCGGTTTTTTCGCACACGACGTCGTGACCCCGAAGGTATCCGTCGATGCCGACGGATCCGAACGTCAGCCTAGAGGTGGCGGCGCGACGGGTCCTGTCGAGCGAGAGTGGCCTTTATCACGGCAAACCGGAGGCGGGGGCAACGCGAATCCTCTCGAATGGCCTGGAAGCAGGGGGTGTCCCCTTCCGGCTGAAAGTGATGTTTCCCGTTTTCACCTTCGGCGTTACGGGTGTGTTCCGTCGGCCGCTGGGAGGTTGCGGAAGAAGATCGACGCACATAGGCTCCCGGTGTTCGCGTGGGCGGCGTCGCCCTTTCGTGCGGGTGAGCTGTCAATTTTTTGCAGGACAGTTTCCCGAAATAACCCAGCAGGAGGACTGATTCATGTCCGCGGGTATGTCTCCGGCGATACGGGCCGAGGGTTTGGTGAAATCGTTCGACGGGCGGCGCGCCGTCGACGGCATCGATCTGACCGTCGCGACCGGCACCGTCTGCGCCGTTCTCGGCCCCAACGGGGCGGGCAAGACCACCACGGTGCGGATGATCGCCACACTGCTGCGTCCCGACGCGGGACAGGCGAAGGTCTTCGGCTACGACGTCGTGCGCGAAGCCGTCGCTGTGCGCTCGCTGATCGGGCTGACCGGCCAATACGCCTCCGTGGACGAGGATCTCACCGCGCTGGAGAACCTCACCGTGTTCGCGAGACTGCTCGGCCGGTCCGGGCGGAGCGCACGGGCGCGGGCCGCCGAACTGCTCGACCGGTTCGGGCTGGCCGAGGTCGGCCGCCAGACGGTGAAGACCTACTCCGGCGGGATGCGCCGTCGTCTCGACCTCGCGGCGAGCCTGGTCGCGCGGCCGCCGCTGCTGTTCCTGGACGAGCCGACCACCGGACTGGACCCGCGTACCAGGGCCGAGATGTGGGACACGGTGCGCGAACTCGTGCGGCAAGGCACCACGGTGCTGCTCACGACGCAATACCTGGACGAGGCCGACGCGCTCGCGGATCGGATCGTGGTGATCGATCACGGCCGCACCGTCGCCGACGGCACCGCCGACGAACTGCGATCCGGTGTCGGCACGGCCACCCTGACCCTGCGGGTACCCGATCCCGATCTCGCCGCGGCCGTGGCGATCGTGGGCCGGATGCTCGGCCCCCGCGCCGAGGTCCGGGCGGGCGAGGGCCGGATCACCGTGGCGGCCGTCGACGCCGGTCCGGTGCCCGAACTGCTGATCGCGCTGCGCGAGGCCGGAATCCGTGTCGGGGAGGTCGCGGTGGCCAAACCGAGCCTGGACGAGGTGTTCTTCGCGATCACCGGTGCGCCGCGTGTGACGGAGGTCGCCGCGTGATCCTCGAAACCCGTCCTGCGGCAACGACGTCTGTCTCGGTGCCGATGTCGGTGCGCCAGGCCGGCGTGATGGCCGGGCGCGGACTGCTCAAATTGCGCCACAATCCGCAGGAACTGTTCGACGTGATCGCGCTGCCCGTGGTCTTCGTCGTGACGTTCTCGACCCTGTTCGGCGGGGCCGTCGCCGGGGCCGTCGGCGGCTACCTGCCGCTGCTGATTCCCGGTGTCCTGGTGCAGGTCGCGGTGGCGGCCTCGGTGGGGACGGGGGTGAAACTGCGTGAAGACATGAACAAGGGCGTGTTCGACCGCTTCCGGTCGCTGCCCATCGCGCGGATCGCGCCCTTGGCCGGTTCGCTGCTGGCCGATTCCGTGCGCTACGCCGTGGCGACGCTGATGACCGTCCTGGTCGGCTTCGCGCTGGGCTACCGGCCGGGCAGCACGGCCGGTTTGTTGGCGGGCTGCCTGCTGGCGATGGCGGTGGCCTTCGCGCTGAGTTGGATCTTCGCCCTGCTCGGTGTGCTGCTGGACAAACCCTCGACGGTGCAGGGGGTTTCGATGTTGGCGCTGATGCCGCTGACCTTCGTCTCCAACGCGTTGGTCCCGATCGACACCATGCCGGCGTGGTTGCGTGGGTTCGCGGCGGTCAACCCCGTCTCGCACTTGGTCACGGCCGTGCGGGAACTGGCGGACACGGGCCGCGTCGGCCCCCAGATCGCGACCTCCCTGGTCGGCGCGATGGTCGTGATGGCCGTCGTCGCGCCGATCACGGTGCGGGTCTACATGCGCCGTGCCTGAGCGTCGGCCCGGATCAGGGCAGCACCCGATCCTCGGTGCGGCGCAGCAGGTGTCGCACGGAGAAGCCGCCGGCCCAGCTGTCGTGGGTGCGCAGCAGCACCAATCGCGCGGCGTGCAGGACGGTGATCGCGGGGACGTAGACGAACGCGGCGCCGGCCGCCATCGCGTAGCGGCGGTGCAGCAACAGGGTGCGGGGCAGGCAGGCCATGTAGCGCGCGAAGGCGGGCACACCGGTCTCCATGCGGCGCGGCGCCACCCCGACGGTGAGTCCGGGCAGGAACGCGTTGTGCCCGCCCGTCGCCTCGACGCACAACCCGGTGTCGACATCCTCGAACACGTCGCGGCGCATCGCGACCCGATCCCGGATCGCGGCCCAGGTCCCGCGGCGCAGGATCATGTTCGACCCGTACAGCACCGGAACCCGCTTGACCTCGCGGCCCCGTTCGCGCACACGCTGTTTCAGCGCGCCGAGTCGGTCGCCGTAGGGCAGACCGTAGGCTTCGCCACGCCCGCAGGCGGCGGCCCAGCGGCCCTCGGTGTCGGCGCCGAAGAACTCGACGACCGTCCGCGCCCAGGTCGCGGGTACGAGGGTGTCGGCGTCGATGCGGGCGATGAGATCGCCGCGGGCGGTGTCGAGTCCGCGGTTACGCGCGAAGACCAAGCCTTGGCGGGATTCCTCGATCAGGACCACCTGCGGATGCCGCCGCGCGACCGCCCGCACGATCGCCGCGGTGTCGTCGGTGGAGTTGTTGTCCACCACCACGATCTCGGTGACGACGTCGAGTTGGTCGGTGAGTCTGCGCAGGCATTCGCCGATCACCTCCTGTTCGTTGTAGGCGGGGATCACGACCGACAGCGAGAGTTCGGACACGGGGTTTCCTTTCGGGGTGGGCGCGCTCGGTCCGGTAGGGGTCGCCGCGCGTTCGATCAGGTCGGCCACCGCGGTCACGGCCACTTCCGCGGGGATGAAAGCCTCGGCCAGCGCTTCGGCGGCGGCGCGCGAATCGGGGGACAGGACCACCGCGAGCGCGGCGGTCAACGCGTCGGCGTCGATGCGGTCGGCGGGCATGCTCGTGCCCACGCCCAGCGCGCGAATTCGCCTGCCCCACAGGGGCTGATCCGCTCCGTGCGCGCAGACGAGCGTCGCGCGACCGGCCCGCAGGCCCGCGGCGGTGGAGCCGGCCCCGCCGTGGTGGACGACCGCGGCGCAGCGTGGCAGCACCCGCGCGTGGTCCACGCTCGACACCACCTTGACCCGGTCGTCGGCGATCGCGTCCACCCCGCCCCAGCCCGCCGCCCACAGCACCCGCAGGCCCAACCGGTCGGTCACCTCGGCGACGGTGTCGACCAGCCTGCGCGGATCGGCGAGCTTCATGCTGCCGAAGCCCACGTACAGCGGCGGCGGACCGGCGTCGAGCCAGTCGCGCAGGTCGGCGTCGGCCACCGGGTCGATCGCGGCCCTGGTCTCGGGAGTCAGGTCGAGGAAGCCGGTCAGCGGGCGGGCCGCACCCCATTCCCGGGTCAGGCCGGGGAACAACGCGGGGTCGTAGGCTTGGATCTCGGGCACGCCGCGCCGCGCGATCCGGGACGCGGCGGGATGTTCCGGAACCGGCAGCCCCAGATCGGCGGCCAGATCCCGTTCGGCCGCCCGACTCGCCCGCCACAGCAGCTGTTCCAGCGCCGTCCAGCCGAGCCGGTGGGCCACGGCGGGACCGCCCGAGAAGGGCAGCAGCGAGACGACGCCGTTGCGGCGCAGCGGACAGTAGTGCAGCGGCACGTACGGAATGCTCAGAGCCTGCGCGACATTGAGCGCGCGCTCCTGTCCGGCGCTGCCACCGACGACGGCGTCCGCGCCCTGCGCCAGCGCCAGCAGTTCGGTCTGCATCGCGCGGCCGTCGCGCACCGTCAGCTCGGTGATCGCCCGCAGACGCACGCGCGGGTCCGGCGAGCGCAGGCGGCTCGCGACCAGATCGGAGGCCAGCAGTCGTCCGGTGTCGGGGCCGTAGGGGCGGGTGTCGAGCCCGGCGCGACAACCGAATTCGACGAGATTCGGCGGGGCCGCCAACGTCACGTCGTGACCGCGCCGGGTCAGTTCGACGCCGAGGGCGACCGCGGGCTGAACGTCACCTCGGCTTCCGGTGAACGCGAGCACGAACTTCATCGATCTCCTCGGCACGGTGGTCGGGGTGGTGACGCGGTGAACTCGAGTGCGGGCGGGGCGATCTTCGGTACGGACCCCGGTCAGCGAACGGCCAGACTAACCACGCGGCGCGCCGATCGGCGCGGTGAGCGCCGTCGCGGGTGCGCTATCTCACAACCATCCCGCAGGGGCCCGCGGACCCGCCGGACGCCACCTACGGTGCGCGGACCGGTCGGAGAACCGCTGCGCCCACAGTCGACAGCAAGGGAGATCGGATGAGGTTCCTGCTCGCCTTCACCGGGACACGCGGTGACATACAGCCCGCAGTCGTGGTGGCCACGGAGTTGCTGCGCCGTGGTCACGACGTGGTGTGCGGCGTCCCGCCGAACCTGGTGGATTTCGCCGCCGCCGCCGGAGTGGACGCGCGACCCTTCGGTCACGACACCAGGGCGCACATGAATTCGGATCTGGTGCGGGAGGGCCTGCGGCGCGGCGGTCCGCGCGAACGATGGCGCGCGCTGTCGGAGATCAGGAACGCCGGCTGGAACCGAGCGGTCGCCGACATGTCCGCCCTGGCGCGCGAGGCGCAGGTGATCGTGACGGGGTGGGTGAGCGAGCAGATCGCGACCGCGCACGCCGACGCCCTCGCGGTGCCGTGTGTCTCGCTGCATCACGCCCCGGTCCGGCCCAATCGCAGTGTCCTGCCGGTGCCGGGCGTGCCGCCCGCGCTGCCCGCACCGGCGGTCGCGGCGGGGTGGTGGCTGACCGAGACCGCGATGTGGGCGTTGACCCGGTCACGACAGAACGCCCTGCGTCGCGCTCTCGCCGCGCCCGGCCCCGCCACGCGTGCTCCGCGCACGGCGGTGGAGGTCCAGGTCTACGACCCGATCCTGTGCCCCGACCTGTGCGAGGAGTGGGCGCCGCGGGTCGCCCGCCCGTTCACCGGCTTCCTCGCCCCGGACCCCGCCGACCGGGCGCGCCTGGGCGACGGTGGCATCGATGCCGGGCTGCGTGACTGGCTCGAGGCGGGCGATCCGCCCGTCTACGTCGGGTTCGGCAGTATGCCGGTCCCCGACGCGGCGTCGACGGTCGCGGCGGTGGCCGCGGCGTGCGACCGCCTCGGCGTGCGCGCTCTGGTCGGCGGGGGGTGGCACGCGCTCGACGTCGGCGCGCATCCGCGACTGCGCGCGATCGGCCCGGCCGACCACGCGCAGGTCTTCCCTCGCTGCCGTGCGGTGGTGCATCACGGCGGCGCGGGCACCACCGCCGCGGCGCTGCGCGCGGGTGTGCCTTCGGTGATCTGCTGGCTGGGTTCGGACCAACCGTTCTGGGGGCGGCGCTGCGTCGACCTGGGTGTCGGCGCGAGCCTGCCCTTGAAGGGCCTCACGGCCGACGCGCTCACCGAGGCCCTTCGGGTCGCTCTCGAACCCGGGACGGCGGCTCGCGCGGCGGCGCTGTCGGGTCGACTCGTCCCACCCGGCGCGGCGGTCGCCGCGTGCGCCGACGCGGTCGAGGACAGCCCGAGTCGCGTGGGAGTCCGCCGATGACCGCCACCCGGATGCAGCCCGAGGACAGCACCTACTGGTTCGTCCGCGAGGCGTTCGGCTGGTCGGTGGTGCTGCAACTGTTGTGGCTGCTGCCCGCCCCACCCGCGCCGGAAGCTCTGCGCGCCTTCAACTCCCGGCTCGCCGAAGGCGTGCTCGCGCGTCGGTTGGCGCCCGCGGTCGTGCCCTTCGCGCGTCCACGGTGGGAACGCGCCGCGGCGGGCCCCGACCTCGTCGTCGACCCCGATCCGATACCTGTCGCGGCCGTCGAACCCTGGGCGCGTCGGGAATTGGACACCGTGCCACTCGATCCCGAGCGCGGCCCGGCCTGGCGTCTGCGCGCGGTGACGCGCACGGACGGCGGCGCGGCGCTGTCGCTGACGACTCTGCATCTCGTCGCGGACGGGCGGTCGATGGTGGCCGCCGCCGTCGACGCGCTGCACGGGAATCCGCGCGATCCCTTGACCCGGCATCGCGCCCCGAGGTCGCCGTTCGCGGCCGACCTCGCCGACGGTGTCGGACAGGTCGCCGCCGCTGGGCGCGGAATCCTGCGCGCGGTACGGGCTTCCGGCACCCGCGCCGACTCGCCGCAGGCCCGTGTCCGAGCACCCGCGCATCAGCGCGCCCCGCGCGCCGAACCGGCCTGGGCGATGGTGAGCGTGGACGTCGCGGACTGGGAAGCGGCGGCGGCCGCGCACGGCGGTACCGCCAACACGCTGTTCGTCGCGGTGCTGGCCGGGCTGCTGCGGACCTCGGGTGCGGCGCGCTCCGGCACACCGCTCGTGGTCGGCATTCCGGTCAGCCACCGGGCGGACGGCGACGAGCGTGGCAACGCCACCGCGGGTGTGTCGGTCGTGCTCACCGACGATCCCGTGCCGGGCGGCGACCTCGCCGGGATCCGGCGGCTCTGCAAGGCCGCCTTCACCCGACTCTCGGCCGGGCAGCGGCCCGCGCACGTGCACCTCACCCCGTTGCTGACGTTGTTGCCGACCGGTGTGGTGGTGCGTGCGGTGTCGGCGGGGTCGGCGATGCCGGACGCGGTGGCCTCCAACCTCGGGGACTTCCCGGCGGAACTGGCCGATGTCGGTGGGGTGACCGCCGACGCGGTCGCTTTCCGCGGTACCGCGCAGGGCGTCGATCCGGACCTGCCGTACCGATTCGGCGACGGTGTGCAGTCCTGGCTGCTGCGCACCGGATCGACGCTGAGTTTCTCGGTCGCCGCGTTCGACGAACGACATATCGCCGACTCCGCCGCGCTGCGCGGCCTGCTCGGCGCCGAATTGGGCAAATGGAAGGTGGTGCACCGACTGTGGTGACCGGAATTCGTGACATGTCCGCGCGGGATCGCGTGGCGGGAGCCGACGAGTCGTATCTGCTGGCCGAGCGGTTGTTCGGGATGTCGGCCCCCATCCAGTACGCCTGGGTGTTCCCCGAGCAACCGGACGGCGCGGCGCTGACCGCCTTCAGCGACCAATTGGCCGCGGGGATGTTGAGTCGCAAGATGATCGAACGGACGGTTCCCTTCGCCCGCCATCGCTGGGTGCGCTCACCGCATCCGCCGTCGCTGCGGATACAGGCCGAGACGATTCCCGACGACGGGATCGGCGCCTGGACCGATCGGACCTTGCGCGAGGCGGCTCTCGACCCGGTCGGCGGGCGCGGGTGGAAACTGGTCGGCGCGCGCACCGATGCGGGGAGATTCGTTCTGTGCCTGCTGATCTCGCACATGGTCGCGGACGGGCAAGGGCTCTACAACGCGCTCGCCGCCGCGCACGCGGGCACCTCCGTGAGCACCTTGCCCACCCAGGAACAGGTCCGCGGGACCGGTCGGGTGGCGGCCGATCTACGCGACGCGGCGGGCCAATTGCGTGCGGCCGCCGCGGCGGGCCGGGTGCTGGTCACCGCGCTGTGGCGCGCCCGCGACATGCCGCGGCCCGCGGCCCGCTCCGTGCCGAGGGCCGTCGCGCCGCCGACGGCCGGGGAACCGGACACCACGCTCGCCATCGTCGACGTCGACCGCCACGCCTGGACCCGCCGCGCGAAAGAGGCGGGCGGCACCGGCAACGGACTGTTCACCGCCGTGCTGTGCGGGCTGGTCCGACGCAGCCGCTATCCGGTCGGCGAGGACGGGACACGGGTCTGCATCGCGGTCAGCAACCGGGAGGACGGCGACGACCGCGCCAACGCTTCCGGCGGCGTGTGGATCCGTGTCCCGGGCGCGATCGGCCCGGACACCGGTCTCGGTGAGGTCCGCACACTCAGCAAGCGGGCGTTCACCGACTACGCGCGGTCCCGCGCCGACGCGCCCACCGACAACCTGCAAGCCGTGGTGCGATTGCTGCCGCGCCCGGTGATCGCCCGGCTCATGCGCGGCATCGCCGGACCCGACACCACCGTCTCCAATCTGGGCGCGGCCCCCGACAGCGCGCTCGAGATCGGCGGCCGTCGTGCCGAATCCTTCGCCATCCGCGCCATCATGCAGGGCCGACGCGCCGCCGACCGCCGTGCCCAGGGGCCGGCCGTCGCCGCGTGGGCGGTCGAATACGACGACAAGATCACGCTGACGTTCTTCGGCATCCACCCGGACCATTTCGGTGACCCGGACCGCCTGCGCGACGACATCGCCGCCGAACTCGCCGACTGGGGACTCACCGGAAGACCTTGGTGAGAACCCCCTTCGGGCGGGTGACTCAGTCCTTGGGCAGCGCGCGCTTGGCGGCGCTGATGCGGCGCTTGGCGATCGCCCAGCGGTGCACCTCGGACGGGCCGTCGTAGACGCGGAACGGGCGCACCTCGCGGGCCAGTCGCGCGATCGGCAGGTCGTCGGAGACGCCGAGACCGCCGCACAACTGTCCGCTGCGGTCCACGATGCGGAAGATGGCTTCGGCGGCGAAGGTCTTGGCGATCGAGGTGGAGTCGGCGGCGGTGCGTCCGGCGTCGAGTTCCCAGCAGGCGTGGGTGAGCAGCGCGCGGGTGGCGGCGATGTCGATCTCGTTGTCGGCGATCATCTGCTGGGCCATGCCCAGATCACCGACACGGCTGCCGAAGGCTTCGCGGCGGGCGATGTGGGTGAGCGCGACGTCGTGGGCGCGTCGGGCCGCGCCCAGCCAGCGCATCACATGGGTCATGCGGGCCGGGCCCAGGCGCACCTGCGCGTAGGCGAAGCCCTGATCGACCGCGCCCAGCACGGCCGACTCGTGCACCGTGACCTCGTCGAAGAAGACCTCGCAGTGCCCGCCGACCATCGAACGGTCCGAGGTGGTGATGTGCCTGCCGACCTTCAGTCCGGGGGTGTCGGCGGGGACGAGGAACATTGTCGCGCCGCCGCGGTCGCCCGGTTCGCCGGAGGTGCGGGCCATGACGATGAAGAAGTCGGCGCCGTCCGCGCCGGTGATGAACCACTTGTGGCCGGTGATCGACCACTGGTCGCCGGTGCGCACGGCCGCCGTGCGCAGCGCCGCGGGATCCGAGCCCGCGCCGGGGGCCGGTTCGGTCATGGCGAAGGCCGAGCGGACGGCCCCGGTAGCCAACGGTTCGAGGAAGCGCTGCTTCTGGTCCGGTGACGCGACTTCGGCGAGCAGGTGTACGTTGCCTTCGTCGGGGGCGGCGATATTCAGTGCCAGCGGCCCGAACAGTGAGTACCCCGCCGCCTCGAAAACCGGTGCCCGATCGCACATCCCGAGCCCCAGGCCGCCGTATTCGACCGGCGCGTGCGGGGCGAAGACCTCGGCCTTCTTGGCGGCGTCCTGGAGACGGACCCGCACCTCGTCGGATCCGGCCGCGGCGATGTCGCCGCCGAATTCGTCCTCGACCGGCAAGACCACCTCGCGGATGAACTTCTCGGTGCGCTCGGTGAGTTCCGCAACCCGCGGGGAGTACTCGAAATCGATGGGCACGCTACCATCCCGTTCGCTCGACTGACCGAGCGATCGCTCGGTGACCTGATGCCTTCGACTATCGCACACGAGGTTTACTAGGGTCAACGAGAGTGACGGTCACTTGTGGTGTTCGGGATTTCTGAACATACTGAACCTCGTGTCCACACCAGCCGACTCCGGCGCGCCGATTCGCGCGGCCCGTCGCGCCGCCGGTCTCACCGCGCGCGAACTGGCGGCGCGGATCGGGGTCAGCGCGGCGACGATGAGTGCCGTGGAGAACGGCCGGACCGGGGTGTCGGTCACCCGGTTGCGCGAGATCGCGGCCGCGCTGTCGGTGCCCGCCGCCGCACTGCTGGCCGGATCGACCGCACCCGCCGAGCCCGCGCAACCGGTGCGCGAGGTGGCCCAGTGGCGAGTGTTCCCCGCCCTCGACATGGACCCCGTCTTGGACGCGGCGGTCGCCGCCATCGTGGAGACGGGCTACCACGGCACCACCATGCGGGACGTGGCGCGCCGGGCGAATATGAGCGTGCCCGGCATCTACCACCACTACCAGGACAAACAGCAACTGCTGGTCCGCATCCTCGACGTCACCATGGACGAACTGCACGGACGCATCGCGGCGGCGCGCGCCGAAGCGGGCACCGGCGTCGAGCAGGTGGCCGTGATCGTCGAGGCGCTGGCCCTGTTCCACACCCACCGCCGCGCCTTGGCATTCATCGGCGCGAGCGAGATGCGCAGCCTCACCGAGGACAACCGCAGGCGCATCGCCGAATCGCGCAACCGGGTCCAGCGCACCCTGGACGACGCCATCGACCGCGCCGCCGCCGAAGGCGCGCTGCGCGGCGCGGCGCCGGGCAGCGCGCAGTTGCGGACGGCGGGCCGGGCCATCGCGACCATGTGCACGTCACTGCCGCAGTGGTTCCGCCCCGACGGACCCGCCACACCGGAGCAGATCGCGGGCGACTACGCCGATTTCGCGCTCGCGCTGCTGGGTGGCGAACCGCGCGGGGGAACCCCGGCCAGCGCGCAGAGATAGGTCTGCGACTGCTCGGGATCGGTCAGGAAAGAGAAATGGCCGCCGCGGTGGGTGTAGCGGCGGAAGGTCGACCGGGTGTGGGCCGACCACGCGCTGACGCCCTGCGGCCCGGTTTCGGTGTCGAGCGCGCCGCGCAGCGCGAAGATCGGGCAGTCCACGGTGTGGTCGACGCGGGCGCGGTAGGTCTCCACCAAGCGGTAGTCCGCGCGGATCATGGGCAGCAGCAGACGGGCCAGACCGGGCTCGGCCAGTGCCGCGCCGGTCCGGGGGGCCAGATCGGCGAGATGGCGGGTCAACGCGCGGTCGTCGGCGAGATGCCACCGGCCGGGAGCGCCGAGGGCGGGCGCGTCCGCCCCGCTGACCACGATGCCGTCGAGGACCAGTCCGGCATCTTCGAGAACACGCGCGGTCTCGAACGCGACGTAGCTGCCCAGGGAATGCCCGAACAGGATGACGTGGCCGGCACGCGCGCGGGGCAGGATCGCGGTCGCGCACTGGTCGGCCAGGTCGAGCAGCGAGGCCGGATACGGATGGTCCAGCAGCATGTCGCGGCCCGGATAGGTGAGTCCGAGCATCGCGAAATTCGACGGCAGCGCACGGGCCAAGGACGTGAAGAAGCGCGGACTGCCGCCGGCGTGCGGGAAGACGTACACGGTGATCGGGGCGTCGCGGCGCGCGGGGGTCAGCGGATCGATGCGGACGGACATGGCGGGCTCAATTCCTCGGCGGTGATCACCAGCGGGGGCGGCGGGGGGTAGACGGTCGGCGGACCCGCGGCGGCGGTGACCTCGGACCACAGGCGCGCGGCGCGAACGAAACGGTGCGTCAGCGGATTCCGCCGTTCCCGGATCGCCTCGGCGAATTCCGCGACGGCGTGTCGCACGGCGGCGGGCCACAGGTCCCGGACTATCTCGCCCGCGGTGGGTTGGTGGCCGGGGCCGACCTGCCGCACGACGGCCGAATCCGGGAGGGCGCGCGGGTCCCGTGGTCGCCAGTGGGTGGGTCCGTGGGTGTGGGCGAGGGCGAGTTCGCCCGCGTCGGTCCCCACGGTGATCTCGTGCAGCAACCTCAGGTGGTTGTCGGGGTCGCGGGCGCACAGGGTGTTGTCGATCCGCACGTCGACGGTGATCTCGTCGAGGGTCAGGCGGACCTCGGTGAACGGGGCGGCCGGGCCGAGCGAACCGACGACCCGCGCGGGGTGCAGTCGCGGGACGATCTCGGACAGCACGGTGAACAGCGGGAAGGCGACGTGGACGGCGGTGCGCGCCTGCACGTAGCGGATCGGTGTGCGCGCGGCGAGTCGTCGTGCCGCCGTGACGAAATGGCGGACCGGTGCGACCGAGCCGTAGAAATCGTTCACGCCGTAGCGGACCCGGTGGCGGTGGGCGATCGCGGCCAGGCGCAGCATCTCCTCGGCGTGCACGGGTTGCTCCTGCAGGACGTGGACGCCGCGGTCGAGCAACCGCTCGCAGATGCCGCTGCCGACACCGCCGACGATCGCCGAGCGGACCACCACCACGCCGATGTCCACCGGGGGCAGGGCGTCCAGGTCGGTGTGGAACGGCAGGCCCAGGCGGGCGGCCAGGTCACGCGCGGGGCCCGCGCCGGTGCCCGCCACACCGATCAGCCGGACCGGGCTCCCGGGGCCGGCGAGGGCATCGACGTAGACGCCGCCGAAGGTGCCGCCCACCACGATCGCGGTCGGGGGCGTCACAGCGATCCCCGGTCGTGGTCGGGTTCGCCGGCCTCCAGGGTGATCCGCAGGCCGGGGACCAGCCGCAACCGTGCGGTGAGCTCGGCGGCCCGTGGCAGCGACCACAGCGGGTGCAGGCCGGGCGGCGCGGTGGTCGCCGTCCGCGCGGCCCACGCCGTGATCGCCCCGGTGACGGCATAGCTGTCGCGGGCGTTGAGCAGGTAGGCCGCGTGTTCGTCCCCGCGATCCGCTCGGGCGAACAGCGTGAAATAGGGGTCGCGGCCGAACAGGTCCAGGTGGGCGGCGGCGCGGATCCGCTCGACCGCCGCCGAGGCGTCCCCGTCCAGGCGCCCGAGCGCCCGTTCGATCGCCGGATGGTCGGTGACGTTGAACCATTCCAGGTCCGGGATCGCGAAGCGCTCCGCGACGGCGACGATCTCGTCGTCCAGGTGGGCGTGTCCGCGCGCGGACGGCGGGAAGATCGCGCGTGGCGGATCCCCGATCTCGCTGGGCCGCACCCGGATCGGTGTGTGGTCGCGCAGCACCGCCGACCGACCGTCGGCGGCCTCGGCGAGATACTCCGCGACCGCCGCGGCGGTGAGCGGTTGCAATCCGCCGCACCACGCGCGCACACGGTCCGCGCCGCCGAGGAATTCGGCGAGGCCGCGCACCGCGAGCCCGGACAGTCCCGGTTGCACGCCGGTCTGCACGACGGCGACGGCGTCGTGCGGCATGTGCCGCCGAATCCGTTCCATCGTCGCGCGATTGAGCCCGGGATCGACGTAGGCCGCCCCGCAGAGCATGACCACCGCGGCCACCGACCGGCTGAGCCGGTGCGAGGGTCCGGCGCAGTTCACCACGACGTCGGCCCGCTTGGCCAGGTCGAGCAGTCGCGCGCCGTCGGTGGAGATCGCCGCCAGGTCCAAGCGTTGCTCGGCGACGCGAACCCCGGGCGCGCGCAGCGCCCGGTGCGCGGCCGGATCGCGCCCGGCGAGGGTGATCGTGACCTCGGGGTCGGCCGCGAGCGCGTCGAGGCAGGCGCTCCCCACCGCGCCGGTCGCGCCCAGCAGCAGGACCCGGGTCGTCACGAGCGGACTCCGTTGTGCCACCGTGCGTTCAGCACGTCCGCCACCGCCCGCGCGTTCGGCGGTTCCAGGCAGTCGAAATGGGTGCCGTCGATCTCGGTGATCGTGAGTTCCCCCAAACAGAACTCCCGCCAGAACTCGGTCATGTCCTCCCCGAGCGTCGGCAGGAAGTGGATCTCGCCGCGCTGACGCAGGAAACAGATGTCGCCGAGGTAGGGTTCGCGGGCGCTCCTGGCGACGGCGCGCAGACTGTGGGTGAAGGTGGCGCGCAGATCCGTCAGGGTCCGCGCGGTCCAGTCGGGGCCGAGCGCTCCGGACGCGGCGAGGGCGGCCATGCGGTCCGCGCCGGGCGAAGGCCCCTGGGCGAGCGCGGGCAGCGCTCCCCGCAACGCGCCCGGCGGCAGGACGGCGGCACGAGTTTCGCGCGCTCGGGTGAACGCGTCGACGATCGCCGCCTCGGGCGCCGCGATGCCGAGGTCCGCGGTGCGCACGCCCATGATCTGCGCGAAGCAGTAGTCCAGGGCGTCCTCGTCCTCGATCTCGATCGGCACGCGATAGGAACTGACCACGGTGACGTCGGCGACCGCGACACCCGATTCCTCCAGGCGGCGGGCGATCTCCACGGCCAGCAGTCCGCCCATGCAGTAGCCGAGCAGGTGGACCGCGAGGGGGCGGCGGTCCGCGATCGCCTCCGCGTACCGGCCGGCGAGGGTGGTGAACAGATCCTCGGGCGGGATGTCGGCGTAGCCGTCGCCGGGCGACCTGGACAGCCCGTAGATCGTCGGAACCGATTCGCGCCCGGTCAATTCCGTGAGCAGCGCGTGGTACGGTCCCAGGCCGCCGCTGCCGTCGTGCACCAGGACGACGACCGGTCCGGCGTTCGCGTCGGGTGGGCCGTGCAGCAGTCGCAGCGGGGAGATCTCCGGTGTCGGAACCGATGCCGTCCCGCCGCCGATCGCTCGGCGCGCGCCCGTGAGCGTCGGATCGGTGACCATCGCGTGCAGCAGTTCGTCCCACGCGGCGTCGGCCGCTTCGGCGATGTCGCGGCGGATGCGGCCGATGGCCTGGGCCAGCAGCAGCGAATCGCCGCCGAGAGCGAAGAAGTCGGAGTCGGGGCGCAGCGCGCCCGGGTCGGGCAGGCGCAGGATCTCGACCCAGATCCGGGCGATCCGCTGCTCCAGATCGTCCAACGCGCCGGCCTCGGCGGGACGAAGGGTCTCGGCGTTCTCGCGGGTCGCGCGGTCCAGCAGTTCCCGGATCGCGGCTCGATCCACTTTGCCGTTGCCGGTCAGCGGCAGCGCCGACAGGATCGCGACGTGCGTCGGAATCATGGCGGCGGGCAGCGTGTTCCGCACCCGTCGGAGCAGATCGTCCGGGTCGATCGCGGCGGCGGGGGAGACCTTCGGACACCAGAACAGATGTTGCCCCAGCCTTTCCAGCGCGTCGCCGCGGGGCGGGTAGGTGTCGGGCGTGCCGAAAGGCGAGGCGTCGAGCACCGATTCCCACTGGGCGAAGGTGAGGAACGGCGAGTCGGTGCGCAGATCGCGGAAGGCGTCGAGGCCGTCCTTGAATTCCATCGAGATCATCAGCGCGGGGTTGACGGAGGTCGAGTCGAGGAAGGCCAACGCGCCGCCGGGGGTGAGCAGTCGTTCCAGCGCACGGAGACGGTCGGGGATGTCGGTGGCGTTGTGCAGCACGTTCGCGCACACCACGAGGTCGAAGCTCGATTCGGTCAGGCCCTGGGCGAGCGGGTCGAGATTCAGGTCGAACAGGCGGTAGGTCACCGTGTCGTGGTCGGCGAGGGCTTCGCGCGCGCGGTTGAGGAAGAACGTCGAGATGTCGGTGAAGGTGTAGGCGTGGTGGACGCCGTGCGCGCGCAACGCCGCCACCAGCACGCTGCTGGTTCCGCCCACCCCCGCGCCGACCTCCAGGACGCGCAGCGGGCGGTCCGGGGTGCGCGCCCGCGCGAACCGCAGCACCTCGGCCGTGAGTATTTCGTGCAGGTAGCGGCTCAGCAGGTTGTCGCGGTAGGCGGCGAGCGCGGTATCCGTTCCGCCCTCGGGGAACAGCAGGGCCAGCGGATCGGTGCCGCCCGTCAGCAGGCCGGGCAATTCGGCGACGCACCGGCCGACGTAGGCCAGCAACTCCGGCCCGTAGTCGACGGCACGGCCCGCCGCGTCGGCCGACGCCCACCGGGCTTCGGCCTCCGCGATCGTGAGGGTGGCGGTCAGCGCGAAGGTGTCACCGTCCGCGGTGGCCGCGCCGTCGGCGACCAGGACCTCGAGCCAGCGCCGCAGCAGACGGTGGTGCGCGGGCGCGACCGCCATGTCGGCGGCGATCCGGTCGAACGCGCGTGGCCGATCGTGGCCCAGCACCGGCGACAGCGCGGCGATCATCGCCCCGCGCGCCGCGTGTTCGGCGGCTTCGGCGAATTCGGTGACCGCCGCCGCGTCCAGTCGCGCGGTCGCGACGCGGTGCGCCTCGCGCCCGGCCGCGCGGACCTCTTCGCGTATCCGCGCCCGGCGGCGCATCTCGGTGTCGTCGGCCGCCGCCGGGGTGACGGCGACGGCGAGCCTGGGATGGTGGCGGTCACCCAGCACGCACGCGGCCGCGCTGTCCACGCGCTCGTCCGCGCCGAAAGCCGCCTCCACGTCGAGCAGTTCGATACGGTGCCCGTGGATCTTCACCTGCCGGTCACGCCGCCCGAGCAGTTCGAGGACGCCGTGCTCGTCGTGCCGTCCGAAATCGCCCGTGCGATAGCGTCGTTCGTCCCCGAGGGTGACGAAGGACGCGGCGGTCCGATCGGGGTCGCCGAGGTAGCCGTCGGCCAGACCCGCACCGCCGAGGTGGATCTCACCGATCTGCCACGGGGCCGCCTGTTCGCCGCGATGGGTGAGCACCCGCGCGCTCTGGCCGCGCAGGGCCGTGCCGTACGGGACGCTGCGCCCGTACACCCGGTTCTCCAGCGGGTGCTGGACCGACCAGATCGCGGCCTCGGTCGCGCCGCCGAGACTCCAGGCCGACGCGTTCGGGGCCGCCGCGGCGAGTTCGGCGGGCTGGGTGACCGGAATCCAGTCCCCGGACAACAGGACTCGCCGCAGTCCGGTCGACGGCGCGCTCGCCCGCGGGTCGAGTCGTCGGTGGTCGAGCAGCAGGCGCAGTTGCGCGGGAACCGAATTCCACACGGTCACGCCGTGCTCCTCGATCGCGCGCCACCACGCTCCGGGATCGGCGCGGTTCGAGCCCTCGGGGAACACCACCCGGCCACCGGCCGCCAGCATGCCGAAGATGTTGTAGACCGACAGGTCGAAGGTGTGCTGGGAGACGGCCAGCACCGCGTCGGACGCCGTGATCGCGCAGCGGTCGTTGATGTCGTCCAGCGTGTTGACGACGGCGGCGTGCCCGAGCACCACGCCCTTCGGGACGCCGGTGGTGCCCGAGGTGAAGATCACGTACGCGGGGTCGGTGTCGAGCCCGGTCACACCGAGGTCCAACGGAGACGGCACCCATGTCGCCGGGTCGGCGAGCAGTGCGGCGATCGGCCCGTCCGGTGCGATCTCGGCGGCCGGGCGGGCGAGGTCACGGATGCGCGCGACCCGTGCTTCGGGCCAGCGCGTGTCCAGCGGGATGTAAGCGGCGCCGGCGAGCAGGACACCGATCAGTGCCGCGACCTGCGGTGTGCCCGCGTCCATGCGGACGCCGACCCGGTCGCGCGGGCGGACCCCGACACCTCGCAGGTGCGCCGCGACACGCTGCGCCGCCGACGCCAGTTCGCCGTAGGTCACCCGCGACCGGCCGTGGTTCAGGGCGACGGCGTCGGGGGCGGCCGCCGCCCGTTCGAGAAATCCGGTGTGCAGCAGGTGCGGTGTCCGCCGTGCGGTGGCCTTCGAGGTGAGCGGCGGTGCGACGGCGGGCAGCAACGGCTCGTCCCAGACGTCCGGCCCGGTCGACAGCGTGTGCAGCACGGCCCGGTAGTCCGCGAAGGCGCGGTCCAGCACCGCCGACGGGATCGCGCCGTCGCGGGTGTCCCAGGCGAGGTCCAGACCCGCTCCGGTCTCGGTGACCTGACAGTCGAGCAGGACCTGCGGCGTCTGACTCAGTCCGCGTTCGACCACGGGGCGCAGCAGTGGCGAATCCTGGTCCGCGCCCGCGATTCCCAGCGTCGAGGTGAACACGACCGGTGAGCGTCCGCCGCGTCCGCCGTCGCGTTCGGCCAGCATCCTGAGCACCTGCACCCCGCTGACGCCCGCGTGGTCGAGATCGTCGAACACCCGCGCGCCGGCTCGACGGGCGGAGTCGGCGAACGGTTCTCCGCACCGGACGTCGAGTTCCAGGACGCTGGTTCCGGTGAAGTCGCCGACGAGGGTGTCGACGGCCTCGACGAACCGCTGCCGGTGCGCGGTCGTCAACGTGATCGTGAAATGGTCGCTGTCGGCGTAACGTCCGAGCACCCGGCCGAACGCGGCGACGAGCGCGGCGGTGGGAGTGATCGACCGCCGTGCCGCCCGCGTGGTGAAGGTCCGCCACGACTCGGCCGGCAACCGCAGGGCGCGTCGGGTGAATCGCGGTGCGCCGGTCGGTGTGTCGGGTACGAGCGGCAAACTCGGCGGGGCAGGCATGGCGGTGACGCGCGCACGCCAGTACCGCTGGTCCCGGTCGATCTTCGCCCGCCCCGCCGGTGTGCGCGTCCGACGCTCGACGTTGAGCAGATAGTCGCGAAAAGTGAACTCCGCCCGCGGTAGCTCGGTGTCCGGCTCGCGCAGGCAGCGCTCGAAGTCGCGCAGCACGAGTCCGATACTGCGGAAGTCGGCGATCAGCAGATCGATCGAGAAGTGCACGACGGTGTTCTCGGGCCCGATGGTGACGACCACCTCGAACATCGGTCCTTCGCCGGGCCGGTGGACGCGGTGCGCGAGCCGGTCCGCGATCCGGGCGCGCAGCGGGCCGATCACCTCGTGCTCGTGGACGGTCAGGCCGGTCGGCGCGTCCGGTGTGCCCGCGCCGAGGCCGATGCGCTGGTGGCCGTCGGGATGCACGACACAGCGGAGCATGGCGTGGCGGTCCAGGACGGCGTGCCAGGCCCGGCGGAAGTCGGCGGCGCTCGGCGTCGCACCGGACGGTCCCGGGACGACCTCGCATTCGGCGTACCCGTGACAGCCGGTCCCGCCCCAGTCGTAGGCGTCGGTGCGCCCGAGCAGATACGAGGCCTGCACGTCGGTGAGCGGGAACGGGTCCGCGTGGTGCGCGGGATCGGTGACGGGCGCGGACTCGGCGGTCAGCAGGGCCATGACCTCGGACTTGCCCGCCGCCAACGCGGCTCTCGACTCGTCGTCCAGCGCGCCGCGCGGCGCGGACCAGCGCAGGTGCGGTCCGTCGATCCACAGGCGGACACCCGCGTCGCGCAGGCTCCTTACCAGTTCGGTGGTGTTCACAGGGTTCCCTCCTCGAGGTCGTCGGCTCCCGCCGCTGCGGCGGCGTGTTCGACGGCGTCCGCGAACGCGCCGATCACCGGGTGGGTGAGCATCATGCGCAGCGTCGCCGCCGGGGTGATCTCGCGTTGGACGCGGTCGACGACCGCGGTGGCGGTGACCGAATCGCCGCCGATCTGGAAGAAATTCGCGTCGAGGTCGATCGTCGGGCGACGCAGCGCGGCCGCGCAGATCTCGGCGACGCGTCGGGCCGCGGTCGGGGCTGCGGGCCCTGTCGCCCTCACCTGCTCGACCACCTCGCGGAGTCCGTCGGCGGCCCGGTCGGGCGAAATCGCCTGGGTGACATGATCCCAGGACAGCCGCAGTTCGCCCCGTTCCTCCCAGACCTGGAAATCCAGCAGCACCTGGGGCGTCTGCGAGCGGGCGAACACCCGCTCGCCGAAGGAGAATTCGGCGTCGGTCAGTCCGGGAAGACCGAGGCCGCCGGTGAACACGACCGGATAGATCGCGACCTCGGGGCGGCCGTGCCGGGCGAGCAGTCGCCGTCGCAGCCACACCGCGTCGACCGCGCGATGCGGGAGGTCGGTCATCAACTGGCTCTGGACGGTGCGCGCCAGGGTCCACGGATCGGCCCCGGGGTCGACGCGACATTCGAGCAGGATCAGCGAGGTGAAATCGCCGATGACGCGGTCCAGGCCGGCCGGTCGGTCGAACAGGGTGACATTCAGACAGAAGTGCCGCGCGCCCGACCAGCGCGCCAGCACCAGCGCGTAGCAGGCCAGCAGCAGCGCCGAGGGCGTGAGTCCCGTTGTGCGGCAACGCTGGGTCGTCGCCGCCCAGGTCGGCGCGTCGAGGCGGGCTTCGACACGGTCGAAGCGCGGGTGCTCGATCGCCGACAGTCGCGAGGCGGGGATCAGCGGCGGTGCGAGCGGGAGTGTCGGGACACGGCGCGCCCAGTATTCCTGTGCCGCGGACAGGTCCGGGGCGTCTGCCGAAGCCACTTGTCGGTGGGCGTACCGCGCGAAGGTTCGGGACAGTGCGGGCAAGTCGGGATCTCGGGAACCGTAGAGCCGATCCAGATCGGCCAGCGCGAGGACCATACTGGCCCCGTCGAGGAACAGGTTGTCCATGCTGACGCCGATCAGCGCGTGCCCGGAGTCCGGGTCGAGAACTTGGACGCCCACGTCGAGTCCGGGGCGAACGGTGAGGTCGATGACCTGCTCGCTCATCTCGGCGCGGACGTCCGCGACGATCCGGACCGTCGGTTCCAAGGGGTCGGCGTGGATGACGGCGGTGTGGTCGCGCAACGTGGTGCGCAGGCCGGGGTGGCGGCGGATCAGCGCGGTCACCGCCGCCCGGAATCGGGGGAGGTCCAGATCGGTGCACGCGAACTCGAAATAGCAGTGGGCGGCCACTCCGCCGAGCAGGTGATCGGGATGCCGTCCTCGGGCATACGCCCGCTGGATCGGTGTGAGGGGGTAGGAGCTCGGTTCGGGAGCGGTCGCCGAATCCGCGAGTGCGCCGGATGTCGGCGACAGCGTCACGGCGGTGCTCGCGGCGGGCGGTGGGGGCGGCGTGACCAGGGTGGTCGTCGGTGGTTGGTCAGGGGCGATGGTCGCGGCGTCCGGGAACGGCGTCGGGTCGAGTGGGGCGGGGTCGCCGAGCTTGGTGGCCAACTGATGCAGAACGGGGTGGTTGAACAGGTCGACCATGGCGAGGTGGGGGAAGCCGGCAGCGCGTAGCTCGGTGTAGAGCGCGGTCGCGGTCAGGCTGTCACCGCCGAGCAGGAAGAAGTCGTCGTCGCGGGCGGGACGCACACCCAGGTGTCGATGCCACAGGTCGGTGAGAATCCGCTCGGTCGGGAGGGAATCGGCGGGTGCGGCCTCGGTCGGCGCGGATGCCGACGGGACCGGGATCTCCTGCGCGGCGGCACGGGCATAGACGACCGATGCCGCCCCCAGCGGATGCGAGTGCGTGAGGACCCACCCCGCGTCGGTCAGCAGTTTGTGCCAGTGCGCGAGCGGTGGCGGCGGGTCGTGTACCAGCCCCGGTTCCAGCATCGCCGCGCTGATCAGCGCCGACGGCGTCAGGGCTTGGTTCTCGACCAGCCACAGCCAACCCTCGGGGCGCGCCCGCAGGTCGCGGAGCAGACCCTCCGCGTCACGGAGTCGATGCAAGGCGTTGCAGCACAACACGATGTCGACCGGTTCGACGGTCGCCACCTCGTCGTCGCGCACCTGGGTGATTCCGCGACGACTCCCGTCGGCGGCGATCGCCCGCAGCACCGGATCGGGTTCCACCGCCAGGTATTCCTCGACCACGGGAGCCAAGCGATCGAACAGCAGGGCGCTGCCCGACCCGGTGTGCGCGCCGAGTTCGGCGACGCGCAGGCGTCGTCGCAGATCGCGCGCGTGCGTGAACACCCGGTCGGTCAGTGCGGACAACGCCGCCGCCATCAGCGGGTGACCGAACAGCAGTGCCGCGGGCGAGAGCGTCGGATGGCCGAGTACCGCGTGCGCCGAGGTCCGCCCGGTCACCACGGCGGCCAGCAGTTCGCCCGCACCGAGCGCCGGGCCCTCGACCCGCTCCGGGGAGGCGAGTGCGCGCCAGCGCGCGACCACGGGGCGGTAGCGAGGCGACACCTCGGCGAAGCCGTCGCGCTCGAGCGCCCACAGGGCGGCGGCGATGATCAGCGGCGGCAGGCGGAACTCGTCGTCGGGATCGATCGCAGCCCGAGTCGCGGCGGTCGCGACCTCGGTGAGACGGTCGCGCAGGACGGCCTCGAAGCGGCCGAGGGCGGTGCCGACGGCCGCGGACGACAGGGCGTCGTCGGCGGTGTCCCAGCTGATCGTGATGCCCTGCTCGGCCGTGCGTTCGACCTGGCAGTCCAAGGCGACCCCGGGCGTCTTGGTGAGCGTGCGCACGATCCGCAGCGGACCGGCCTCGGGCCGAGCCAGCCCCAAGGTGCTGGTGAACACGACCGTGTAGGCGCGGTCGCGCTCGGTGCGGTGCGCGCGAGCGATCGAGGCGGTGCGGTCGGCGAGGTGCTCGCGCAGTTGCCGGTGGATGTCCGCGAGGGCGTCCGCCGACCCCGGAGCGCAGCGGAGGTAGTCGGCCTCGCACAGGGACAGGGTGGTGAAGTTGCCCAGGACCTCCCGGTCGGCCGGGCTGTCGTCGGGGCGGTGTGCGCGCGGAATCGACACCGCGAAGCGGTCGCCCGCGCCGCAGGCGTGCAGGGTGTGCGTGAACGCCTCCAGGATCAGCGCGGTCGGGGTCACCCGGGCTGCCGCGGCCACCGCGCGCAACCTCGTGTGGTCGCTCTCGGTGAGGGTGAACCCGCGACGGGTGAAGCGGCCGGTCGGCGGACCCGGGGTGCGCGCCCAAGCGGCGGGAAGCCGGGGCGGCGGCGCGGGAGGACTCCCGGCACTGGACGCGACCGTCTCGTGGGCGGTTTCGGCGAAGCGTCGGAAGACCTCCGCGTCGGCGGCGATCGGCGTCGGTCGCGTCGCGCCCGCGTAATCGGCCCGGATGGCGCTCAGGATCGTGAGGACGCTGCGCGCGTCCAGGCACAGATAGTCGATGGCCAGCGCGACGTGGCGTGGCGCGGGTGTGGCGGCGAAGCAGCGCAGGACCTGGGAGTCGTAGGGCGAGAACGGGATACCGGCAAGATGGTCGAGCAGCGCGTCCGGATCGTCCGGGACATCGGCCAGGATCTCGACGGCCGTCGACGGCGTTCGTGGCTCGATGTACTGGGTGACGTCGCTGTCGAGCCGACATCGCAGCATCTCGAATTCGCGCACGTGGTCGGTGAGTACGCTCCGCAACCGCATCAGGTCGACGACCTCGGCGGCCAGTACGACGATCAGCGTGGTGGACGAGCGGAGCGCACCCCGCAGACCGGTCGCGCCCAGGACGTAGCTCTGTTGCAGCCGGGTCAGCGGGAACGGCGTCGTCGCGGGTGGCGTGACCGCCACGCGGGACGGGGTGAGGTCCGCGCCGGGGACGCAGGTCGCGGCGAATTCGGCGAGCGTGGGCGAACCGAGCAGGGTCTCGACCGCGCCGCCGAGGATGCCGCGCGCGCGGAGCGTCCGGCAGATCTCGGTCGCCCGCACACTGTCCCCACCCACCTCGAAGAACCGCGAATCCGGCGCGACGGTGTTCGGCGCGATCCCGAGCGCCGCCGCCCACACCCGCGCCACGACACGCTGGGTCTCATTCCAGGACACCGAGTTCGACTCCGGCGCTCGACGGTCGAGCAACTCGGCCGCGCCGCGCCGGTCGACCTTGCCGTTGGCGCTGTAGGGCAGCGCGCGCACCCGCCGGTAGACGCCGGGAATCAGGTAGGCCGGTAGCTGCGTGACCAGGTGGGCGCGCAGGTCGTCCACCTCGAAGACATCGTCGGCGACCACCAGGCACCCCAAGGCGGTGCGGTCGCGCAGGGGGACGACGGCCGCGGCCGTGACCCCTGCGAACCCGCGCACGACGTGTTCGACCTCCCCGCATTCCACGCGGTGCCCCCGGATCTTGACCTGCGCGTCGGTCCGGCCCAGGAAGACCAGCACGCCGTCGGGTCGATAGCACCCCAGGTCACCGGTCCGATACCACCGCAGACCCGCCGTGTCGGCCACGAAGCGTTCGGCGGTCAGGCCGGGGTCGCCGCGATACCCCTCGGCGACGCCCGCGCCGCCGATCCACAATTCGCCCGGAACATGATCGGGCTGGTCACGTCCTTCGGCATCGACCACCCGGTACCGCTGATTGGTCAACGGCACGCCGTACGGGATGGACTTCCACTCGGGATCGATGTCACCGACGACGAATTCGTTGGACCAGATCGCCGCCTCGGTCGCCCCGCCCATCGCCACCAGTCGCGCCGTCGGCGCGTGACGGCGCAGCGCGGCGGGCAGATCGAGGGGAATCCAGTCGCCGGACACCAGCACTCGGCGCAGACACCGCAGCGCGGGACGGTCCTCGGGCACGGTCAGCAGCAGCATCTCCACCAGCGCGGGCACCGAATTCCACACCGTCACCTCGAAGATGCGCACCAGATCACGCCAGCGGAAAGCGTCGCGCCGCGCCCCTTCGGAGATCGTCACGATCGTCGCGCCGCGGGCGAGCGGGCCGAAGATGTCGTAGACGCTGAGGTCGAAGTCGAGCGCCGAGAGCGCCAACAGCACATCGGTCTCCTGGATTCCGTTGCGCGCGTTCACGTCCGTGACCGTGTTGAGCGCGGCGGCGTGGGAGACGACGACGCCTTTGGGTTCCCCGGTGGAGCCGGAGGTGTAGAGGAGGTAGGCGGGTTGCGCCGGGGAGACCCGGACCGGTGCGCAGGGCTCGCCCCGCCACGCTTCGGCGATCGGATGGCAGATCAGGTCGTCCTCCGCCGAAGCCGTCCAGGTGTCGTCGTGGACGAGTCCCCGCATTCCCGAACGCAGGCGAATCCGGGCCGCGCGGGACGGCGGTTGATCGATCGAGATCGGCAGATACACGCAACCGGCCATCAGAACGCCCAGCACGGCGATGATCTGGGCGGGCCCCTTGGGCAACCGGATACCGACGACGGAGCCCGGGGCGTGGCCGCGCCGCACCGACGCGGCGAGCCGTCGCGCGAGCAGATCGAGCTCGCCGTAGGTCAGGGCGGAACCCGGCGACGGGAGCGGCCGCTGATCGTATTCGTCGGGAGCCCAACGGAGAGCGACGCGATGCGGTGTGCGCGCGGCGATTTCGCGGAACGCGTCGTGCAGCAGGCCGGTCGGGCGCGGCGCGGCGGTGGCGTTGCGTTCGGCGCGCACCGACCGCGATCGCTCCGGGATCCCGAGGCGCGGCCGGTCCGCGAGGTCGCCGCGGGCGAGCGAGTCGATCAAGCCGTTGTACGCCTCGAACATGTCCTCGACGAGCCCGGCCGGGAATCGCCCGGCCCGGAAATCCCAGGACAGCACCATCCCGTCGGGCAGCGCGCAGCACTGGTTGTCGATGAGCACCTGCGGGGTCCGCGAGCTGATCTCGCGCAGTGACCCCAGGGTCGCCGCCGTCTCGCGGTCGATCAGCGGGGTGTCGGCCGCGTAGGTGAAGACCACGGGGGACGGCCGTGCCGAGCTGTTCGACAGGACGTAGGGGCCGGCCAGATCCCGGCGCAAGGCGGCTTGGGTCGCCCGCAGCAACTCGGCCCAGGAGTGTCCGGACGGCGCGACGGTCCGGTGCGATCCGAGCAGCGTGAAATCGCCGACGACGTCGGCTCGGGCCGCGGATCGTCCGGAGACGGTGACCGTGACGCGCGCGTCGTCGTTCGTCGACCAGCGCCGGACGACGAGATCGAAACACGTCAACAGCAGCGTCGCCCGGGTGACGCCGACCGTTCGGGCCACGGTCGTCAGGCCGTCGACGGTCGTCGGGTCCAAGGTGCGAGCGAGGCGACGAAACCTCGTCTCGCGCTCGGTGATCTGCGGCAACATCGGGTCCTCGCCCGGAGTGGGGCCCACCGCCGACGACCCCTCGATCTCGGGAAGCGGCGTCGCGACGATCGGGGGCGGAATCTCACCGCGATACAGCGTCGCCAGATCGCGCAGCAGGACGGCGATGCCCGCGATGTCGGTGAGGATCAGATCGATGGCCACGTGCAGGATCGCGGCGTCGGGGGTGACGGTGAGTTCGAGTCGCCAACAGTCCTCGGTCGTGGGATCGAAGCGGTACTCGCGCAGACGCGTCCGCACCGCTTCCAGATGGGCGGACAGATCGGCGGCGGGACGATGGACCGCGAGCGTGGCCGGTGCCGAGTCGGTGCCGATCACCCATTCCTCGGCGGTCGGGAAGCGTCCCCGCAGGATCGGATGCCTGCGGACCAGGGCCGCCACGGCGTCACGGAGTCGGTCGGCGTCCAGTGCGCCGACCAGCTCGAAATAGGTCTGGCAGCCGACACCGCCGAGCGGTTGTCCCGGATCTCGTCCGATCCAATAGGCCCGCTGGACAGGCGTGGTGGGTGTCCGTCGCGGTCGAGTCCCGGGTGGTGGGTCGAGCGTGGCGGCCAGCTCTCGCGCCTCGGCCGACTCGCGCCAGGCCCGGACCGTGGGGCGAGCGTAGAGATCGGCGAAGCGGGGCCGCGCGCCGCGAGAGCGCGCCCACTCGGCGAAGCGGGCGGTCATCGCCGAAGTCATGCCCAGACCGACCAAGTCGGTGTCGTCCCCGAGATCGTCGGGGTGCAGTCCCAGGAGATCGGCCACGAAGTGCCGCGTCTCGCAAGGGGACTCGACCTCGTGAGCCGCACCGGCGATCGACTCCGACGCGGCGAGGGCGGGCAGCGTGCCTCCGGTGAGCATCCCGGCGATCACCTGCCGCCGGATCTTGCCGGAGGTGGTGAGCGGCAGCGTCTTCGGGCGCACCCAGACGATGCGGTCCGGTGCCGTGAGATGCTCGGCGAGCAGTCGGCGGTACACGATCCGCGCCGCGTCCGGCAGTTCCGCGGTGGGCCGGTCGATCTCGGCGATCAGCACCCAACCCGATGCCTCCGTGTCGGGCTGCACCGCGCACGCCGTGCCGATCCCGAGTCCGGTGGCGGCCGCCGTGGCTTCCAGATCCTGCGGATGGTGGTTCAGGCCGCCGACGATGATCAGGTCCCGGTACCGCCCGCACACGTAGAGCTCTCCGTCGTCGCGGAAGCCGGCGTCGCCGGTCCGCAGGAACGGACCTTGTCCGGCGGCGGTCACGGCGCGGAAGGTCCGCTCCGTCGGTTCCTCCTGGTTCCAGTACCCGAGTGGGAGGCCCGGCCCGGCGACCCAGATCTCCCCGATCGTCGCGTCCGCCACCTCCGCGCGGGTATCGGGATCGACCACCCGCACATCCCAGCCCACCGTCGAGTTCCCGCAGCTGACCAGCGTACGACTCGCGGCCGCGTCGGAGACCGCGGGCACCGCGCGTCCCCGGGTCAACTCGGCCGCGACGAAAGACCGCTGCCGCCAGGGTCGACGTTCGGGCGTGCCGGTGACCGCCAGGCCGGCCTCCGCGAGCCCGTACTGCGGCGTCATCGCCGTGGGCGGAAATCCCGCCTTCGCGAAATGGCGGGTGAAACGGTCGAGGGTGTCCGCGCGCACGGGTTCGGCCCCGTTGGTCGCGATCCGCACGCAGCCGAGGTCGAGTGCGGCGACCTCCTCGTCGGTGAACGCCTCGATCGACCGTCGATAACCGAAATCCGGTGCCCCGATCCAGTTTCCCCGCACCTGTGCCACGGTGCGCAGCCAGATCTCGGGTCGTCGGACGAAATCGTGCGGCGCGATGAGCGTCACGCATCCGCCGGCCAGCAGGGGGTTGAGCACGCCCCAGAACATGCCCATGTCGTGGTAGAGCGGCAGCCAACTCACGGTGTGGATCGCCGCTTCGCTGTCCCACATCGCCGCGAGCAGTCCGGCTTGGCGCAGGATCGAGGCGTGGGTGTTCACCACGCCTTTCGGTGAACCGGTCGAGCCCGACGAGTACTGGAGGAAGGCGACCGTGTCGGAAGTGGCGGGCGCGTCCGGGACCGCCGCGCCCGCCGCGCAGTCGGCCGACCGCAGCGGAAGATCGTGCAGCGCGGAGTGTTCGGCGATCGCGGGCAGGAGTTCGTCGGTCGTGTAGACCGAGCCGGGCCGACAGTCGCGCAGCACCCCCTCGGCGCGGGTCAGATACCGATCCGGTCGGTGTGCCGAGGGCAGGTAGATCGGGACGGGCACCGCGCCCGCGCTCAGCGCGGCCAGGAATCCCGCCACGTAGTCGACCCCGCCGGGAAGGACCATGGCCACCCGTTCGCCGATTTCGGCATCGGCGAACGCACCCGTGCGGATTCTGGTAACTCGATCGTGCAGATCCGAATAGGAGTAGGCGCGCACTGTTTCATTCGTCACCGTTCGCAGTGCGATCTCTTCCGGTTTATCTCGCGCGATCGCGACGAAAGTCTCGTGCACCGTGGAAACGGTGTGATCGTGGATCTCTGTCGCGCTCAATTGTCCTCCATGCGCGGTCACAGGCATGCCGACCGAGCGCCGCCGCAATGGCGTCGGAGTTGCGGGTCGATGACCGATGGGCTGATCGGTGGGCAGCCTGTAAGTTACTGCTGAATCAGAGGATAACGGCAGGACTATCACGCGTATGACTTTTGCGGATTGTGACATGTCGTGGCATCGGAGTTCTGCCGCTCAGTTGACCATAGACTCAGTTATTGCAGCTCAGAGTGCATGACCAGCGCTACTCTTTCGAATAGGTGTCACGGGCATCGGTGACAAGGTGTCACATCCCGGAGTGGCAAGATGTGATTGATCATTACTCACACCTCTCGCCTCACTGAATGCGCATGCGTCCCGCCGGGTCCCGCCTCCTGCCCCCGTCGACAGAATTCGGACATCCTTACCTTCGTGGAGTACGCCGCATTCCCGGCGCGAGGTCGGCTCGACCGTGCCGAATTCTGCTTGTTCCCACCTGATCCGCCTGTCGGATCGGGTAAGGTCGACGGACTCCGGGACCCGTCATCGAATCCGATGGACTCCGGTTGCGGGTGACAACCCACAGTCAGACAGGAACTCTCACATGTCGACCGATACGACCGTCGATCCCTACGCCCGTTCCGCGGAATTCTACGACGTGATGGCGGCGCCGCATTGGGAGGCCAAACGCGAGTTCCTCCTCGCGGCGTTGCGCGGGGCGGGACCGATCACCGACCCCCTCCTCGACATCGGCGCCGGCAGCGGACTGTCCACCGTCACCCTCGTCGATTCCGTTGCGGCGGTGCCGATCCACGCCGTCGAACCGTCGGCCGCGATGCGCGCGGCACTGGTCTCCCGACTGCTGGCCCACCCGAGCGCGGCGACGCGGGTCACCGTGCACGCCGAGGGAATCGACGACGTTCGCCTGCCCGATCGTCTCGGGGCCGTGGCGATGATGGGCGTCGTCGGCTACCTGGAACCCGAGGTCCGTCAACAGCTCTGGGCGAATCTGCGGGAACGCCTCACGCCGCGGTCCCCGGTGATCGTGGAGTTCATGGCGCTGTCGGCGCCCGTGGAGGTGCCGGAATTCACCATCGCGCAGCGGCGGATCGGCACGCGGGCGGTCGAAGTGCGCATCGGCGGACGCCCCGCCGCCGCGGACGCGCAGCAGTGGCGGATGCGGTACGTGGTGCGCGAACACGACGAGATCGTCCGCGATTTCACCGCCGAACACCTCTGGCGGACCATCGGCGTCGAGATCCTGGCACGTGAAGCGGCGGCGCACGACATGACCTGCGAACAGGTCAGCCCCATCATCGCGGTGCTGCGTCCGGCCGGGGGCTGAGTCTCGTCGGCGGGGCTGCGGCTCGCGACACCAGAGGGGGCAACGGTGTCTCCGGATCAGGCGAATCGCCGCGGTCGACACACCAGGGCGATGCTGCGCGACGCCTTGGCGGATCTGGTCGTGGAACGCGGCCTGGACACCGTCACGGTGGGGGAGATCAGTGAACGCGCCCGCGTGACGCGCACCGCCTTCTACCGGCACTATCGCGACAAACAGCATCTCGTGGACCAGATCCTCGCCGAAGCCACCGCACATCTGGCGCCGGGCCCCCGCCGGGACACCATCGAGACGGCGCAGTGCTTGCGGCGCTTCTTCGACCACGTCGCCGAGGACGAGAAACTGTTCCGCGCACTGCTGGGTCCCCGGGGCAGCCCCTCGTTCACCGCCGGCCTGCAAGCGGCATTCGTCTCGCTCAACACCTGCGTCACCGCCGCGCCCCGCGCGGCCGATGGCTTGACCCTCGCCGTGCTCGGCGCGATGCTGACACAGACGACGCTGTGGTGGCTCGACAACGACCGCCCGATCCCCTCCGCCGACCTCGCCGCCCGATACCTGGTCATGGTCAACGCCGTTCGCGCCAGAGCCGCAGGCGTCGAGCACGTCCCCGGCGTGAGTACCTGAAGGGTCCGGGACGCCCGACAAGTCGGAGCTCCCTCCGTCAGGTCGTGGCAGGGGGATCTCCGCCGAAGAAGGTCCGGCGAACGGCATCGGCGTTGGGGGCGCGGAGGATTCGGTGCAGGGGTTCGTGCAGGAGGACCAGGTCGGCGGGGGCTCCGAGGCCGAGACGGCGCGGTGGTCCGCCGGGGTTGCCGGTGGGGGCGAGGTAGCGGGCCAATGCGTCTGTCGGGGTGAGGCGTTCGGCCTCGTTGACGATCTCGCCGGTGGCGGTCTCGCGGCCGATCGCCGCCGCGATGACCGCCCACGGGTCGAGCGGGCCGTAGGGGGCGTCGCTGGAGAGCGCTAGTCCGACGCCCGCGTCGGTCAGAGAACGGCAGCGGTAGAGGTCCGGCAGGTCGTCGGGGGCGACCTGGTCGCGATAGTGATCGCCGCGGTCGGCGAGGAAACCGGGTTGGGTCACCACCGTCAGCCCGCGACGGCGCAGAGTCGCGATGGTGTCGGCGGGGATGAGCGCGCCGTGTTCGATGCGGTCGCCGGGCCGGCCGCCCGCCACGTCGAGCGCGGCGAGGGTGAGCAGCAGCGCCTCGCGGCTGACGCAGTGCACCGCCACCGCGCGTCCCCGGTCGTGCGCGTGCGCGAACCGCGCCACGAGATCGTCGAAGTCGGGGAACCCGGAATCCGCGACGACGATCTTGTACGGCCCGACCGCGATGCGCGGCGTGGCCGGTGCGGCGGTGTGTTCGAGCGGTACGCCGAGCAGTCGGACCCGTTGTGGCACAACGCCGTCGGCGGCCGCCGCGACCAATGCGGTGTACGCTCGCGCGTCCAGGTCGGGGGTGGCGTCGGTGACGGCGGTGATCCCGTAGCGGGCCATCGTCGTTCCCAGCGCGCGCAGGTCGGGCGGATCGGCGGGTGGGAGTCGGGTGCGCAACCAGGTGTCCGCGCGCCAGATCCGGCCGGTGGCCCGGCCCGCGTCGTCGCGTTCGATGCCGGCGTGGGTCGCCCGGTCGATTCCGGCCGCCGCCGCGGCGGCGGAGTTGAGAACCCAGAGCGCGCCGCTGCGGTGCTGGATACGCACGGGTCGGCGCGCGTGCAAGACGTCCAGGGCGGCGGCGTCGAGGTCGCCCGCGACGGTTTCGATGTAGCCGACGCCGCGAACCCAACCGTGCGCGTCGCCGGGTGCGGCCTCGAGTGCCGCCGCCAAGGAAGCGCGATCGCGCACCGACGGGGGGCCGCAGCGCACCGAGGCGGCGTCGGCGGCGGTGGCGTGCAGGTGCAGGTGGTGGTCGTGCAGTCCCGGGATCAGCGCGCCGCCCCGTGCGTCGATCACCTCCTCCGCCCCGTCGAGGCGCAGCGACGGTCCGATCTCGTCGACGAATCCGGCACGGACGCGCAGGTCGAGCCCCGGCCTGCCGTCGATCTCCGCATCGCGGACGACGATGTTCACGGCGCGGTGATCCGCAGCGAGGCCAGCACGGACGCGGTGTCCGCCCCGGAGGCGGAAGCCCGACCGGTCGGCGTGCGCGGCGTCGGGGCGGACACCGGAACCGCCCCCGGGCCGGCATCGACGCACCAGTCGCCGCCGCGCCGGACGATCTCGGCGCGCGGTCGCGGCGCGAGCGTCGCGGCGACGACGTCGGTCATCGCCACATCCCACAGCACGCCGCCGTCCGTCGGGCGGGTCATCGCGAGGGCGGCGGCGGTCAAGCCGGTGAGCGGGTCCGCGATCGCGTCACCGACGAAGACCGGAAGCCCCTCGCCGTCGCGCGCCACCAGTCCCGCGCTCGCGGCGACGTCGTCCCCGAAACCGACCCGGGGCGAAGCCCGCCCGGCCGCCGTGATCGACACCCACACCGCGCCCCGCGCCACGGCCGACTCCGCATCCAGTCCGAATCCGGCCAGCGCGCGCGGACGCGACGCCTCGATGACGATGTCGGCGGCGTCCACCAGCGCGGCCAACGCCCGACGACCCCGGGCGTCGGCGGGATCGAGGACCACCGATTCGTGCCCGTAGTGCAGCAGATCGTAGAACTCGGGTGAACCGCGTCGCGCGCCGTCGGGCCGCGAGGGGGTCTCGACCTTGACGACCCGAGCACCCGCCGCGCCCAGCAGATGCGCGCAGAGCGGACCAGCCCACAGCGCGCTGAAATCGACCACCAGCAGCCCCTCGACCGCGTGAGGTCGCAGTGCTCCCGCACCCGAGCGCTTGCCCACCGACGTGGCCCAGTCGGCGATGGCGCTTGTCGGCGGGTGGATCGATGTGGCTCGGTTGGTGATGTCGCTCGTGCGCGGATCGGTCGCCCCAAGGCGCTCGGCCATCGATGCGGCCCGGTCGGCAATGACGCTGGTTCGCGCTCGGGTTGTTTCCAATTGGTGGGTCGGCGTGGCTCGGTCGAAGGGATCGCTGATGTGCGGATCGGTCGCGTCTTGCCCGGAAGTCCGAGTATTCGTATGCGGTTCGACGTCGGCCCGTGGATCGACCGTCCCGGCGGCCAGTCCGAGCAAGGCCGCGCGTTCGGCCAGTTCGGCGCCCGCGTGCCCGCGCGCCCAAGCGGCCACGGCGGGCCACGGGTCCGCCGCCGAGACCGCGCCCCCGATCAGCGCGCCGAGCAGATCCGGATCGTCGGGGCGCGCGCACGACACCGCGGCCCAGCCGTCGGCGGTCGGCAGCAACCGGCAGGCGCCGCCCGCCGAGATCCGGCCCCGACGGCGCAACCCGAGCATCGCCGCGCGTTCGGTGAGCAGACGAGCGCCGTCGACCCCGAGGCTCCCGCGCCCGGCGGCAGCCTCGATCAGGGCCGTCAACTGGCGCGCGCGCGTCGCGGCGGACCCGGGCGGCAGCAGCGGCGGGCCGTCCGCGTGCCCGGTCAGCGCGAGCGCACCCGACTCGGCCCAGTCCACCGCCACCCCGGAGGGCCGGTGCGTCGACGGCGTCGCGGGTGCCATCGCTCGATCGTAGGGCCGGTGCGGGCGCGCGTGTCACGATGACGGGGTGAGCAGCGACCCGCCCCCGTGGACACCCGACACAGCGGAGTTGTCGCTCAGCCCGGACGGCACCCCGGAGAACCCCCTGCTGATCCTGTCCCTCGACGAGTGGGAAACCGCTTCCCCCGACCGGATCGTCCGCACCGCCGCGTCCCTGTCCGCGTCGTTGCGCCTCACGATCGGGGTGCTGCACCGCCCACCCACCCCCGCCCTGGCGCCGCTTCTCCGCGCGCTGACGCTGACACTCGTCGCGTCGCAGGCAACGCCCTCGACCACCGTGTCGCCCTCTCGGGGTTTGATGCCGAGATCGCAACTGGACGTCTCGGCGGGTGCGCCGCCCTCGGCCGATTCGGTGACCGCCACCATCCCGGGCTCGCCGTCACCGTCACCCCGGCGGCGGCCGACGACACCGAATTCGCAGCGCTCCCCGGGGGCGGCGGTCGAAGTGGACGCCCTCGCGGACCAAGCGTCAGCGGACCTCGACCTGTTCACCGTCGAATGCCCCGACGTGGACGAGGCACTGACCCGGCTCCACGCGGCCGTCGATCGCAGCCCCCGTGCGAGCATCGCCCTGGGGCGACTTCTGCGCCAGACACCCGACCTGGACACCGTTTCCGGCTTGGCCGCCGAGGCGGCGACCTATTCGATGTTGTTGAGCGGCACCGAGTTCGCGCGATGGCTGAGCGAACGGGGGAGCCCACGTGCCGAGGCGGCGTCCGACCGGCCGTTGGTTCGGGTCGATCGAGACGGCGACCGCCTCGCGATCCTGCTCGATCACCCGGAACGTCGCAACGCCTTGAGTTTCCGCCTGCGCGAGGAACTACTCGAGGCCGTCGGGCTGGTCGAATACGACCCGGGGATCGCGAGAGTGGAATTGCGCGGCGCGGGCCCGGCGTTCTGTAGTGGCGGCGACCTGGACGAGTTCGGCACCGCCACCGACCTCACCGCCGCCTACCTGGTCCGCCTCGAGCGCGCCCCGTGGCGGGTCATCGACGCCGTCCGCGACCGCGTCACCGCCCATGTCCACGGCGCGTGCATCGGGGCGGGTATGGAGATGGCGGCGTTCGCGGGGCAGGTGATCGCCGCCCCCGACACCGTCTTCCGGCTGCCGGAGATCGATATGGGCTTGGTCCCCGGCGCGGGCGGCACCGTCAGTGTCCCGCGCCGCGTCGGCCGCTGGCGCGCGGCCTGGCTGATGCTGACCGGCCTACCCCTCGACGCCCGAACAGCCTTGCGCTGGGGCTTGGTCGACGCTCTCGACCATCGACCGGACACCGCGTCTATGCGGTAGCGCGGTCGACGGGCGGGGGTGGGCTACCGGTGCACGCGGACGGGGACGGTGGCCCATCCGGCGACGCTCGTCTCGCGCGAGCGCGTCAATCCGGCGCGGTCGACCTCGAATTCGGGCATGAAGTCGAGCAGGGCGTTCAACGCGATCCGGCCTTCCAGGCGGGCGAGCGCGGCTCCGAGGCAGCTGTGGATTCCGTAGCCGAGGCCGAGGTTGTGGCCGGCGAAGGGGCGGGTGATGTCGAAGCGGTCGGCGTCGGTGAAGGCCCGTTCGTCGCGGTTGGCGGCGGCGAGCAGCATCAGGACGGCGTTGCCGCGCGGGATGATCCGGTCGTGGATCTCGACGTCGCGCAGGGTGTAACGCAGGTCGTATTGGACGGGGCCTTCGTAGCGCAGGAGCTCTTCGAAGGCGCCGGGGATCTTGGTGCGGTCGGCGGCGAGGGCCCGCCATTGGTCCTGGTGTTCGGCGAAGATGACCGCGGCGCTCGCGATCACTTTCGCGACGGTCTCCGCGCCCGCGCCCGCGAGCAGGGAAGCGAATCCGAGGATTTCGCGATCGGTGAGCGTGGTGGTCGTGCCGTCCTCGCGTTCGACGTCGACCTGGGTCAGTCGCGAGATCATGTCGTCCTGCGGGTGGGCCCGGCGTTGCAGGATGAGCTGGTGATAGAACCGGGTGGCGGCGGCGATCGCCTCGCGCGCTCGTTCCGTGGGGACGCCGGCGCCGTCGGCGCGTTCCATCGGAGCGGCGTGCCAGCGGCGCAGTTGTTGGCGGTGTTCGGCGGGGACGCCGAGCATCGTGGTGATGACCTCGATCGGGAACAGCGTCGAGAAATCGGCGAACATGTCGAATTCGCGGCGGTCGACGCGCTCGAGGTGGGTGTGCACGATCGTGCGAACCATCGATTCGAGTCCGGCGATGGCTCGCGGTGTGAACACCTTGCTCACCAGCTTGCGCATTCTGGTGTGTTCGGGCGGGTCCATCATGATGATCATCGGGATGGCGTCCTCGCGCGGCGCGGGGTCGAGCACCATTTCCAGGGTGATGCCGCGGGCCGAGGAATAGGTCCGGTAGTCCTTCATCGCGGGCAGTACGTCGTGGTAGCGCGACAGCGCCCAGAATCCGAGCCTCGGATTGTGGTGGACGGGTTGTTCGTCGCGCAGTCGCCGGTAGATCGGATAGGGGTCGGCGAAGAAACTGTCGGAGTGCGGATCGAATTCGAGGGCGGCGTCGGCGGTGGTGGTCATCGGGATCTCTTCCCTGCTGGCGGCGATGTCGGCGTTACAAAAATTACAGATGATGTAAAGGTTGTAAGGTGAGCTCGGCGAACGGCGACTCCCCGACGCGCGCGCGGATCATGGACGCGACCCACGAGGTGCTCGCCCGCCGGGGTCGCAGCAAACTCAGCCTCTCGGAGGTGGCCGCCGCGGCGAAAGTGTCACGGCCCACGCTGTATCGGTTCTTCGCCTCCAAGGAAGAGTTGCTGGCCGCGTTCGCCGGCTACGAGCAGGCGAAGATCGAAGCCGACCTGCGGGCCGCGACAGAGGGGTTGACGGGTGACGCGCGACTGGACGCGGTGCTGGTGTTCATCGTCGGGTTCCAGTCGCAGGGGTCGTATTCGTTGAGTCGACTGGTCGGGATCGAACCCGACTACGTCCTGGCCGAGATCGCGCGCATCCTGCCGGTCATGCGCCGGTTCATCGCCGGACTCATCGACGGCGACGACGCGGAACCGGTGGCCGCGGCCCTCGTGCGCCTCGCGGTCGCGCACTACCTGATCGAAGGTGACGACAAGGCGAGTTTCCTGGCGCAGTTGCGGCACATCGCCCGCCGCTGACTCAGGCCAGGGGAGTGTCGTCCAGCGCCGCGGTGAGGTCGGCGGGGGTGTCGAACAGCGCTGTCGCGCCCGCGTCGCGCAATTCGTCGTCGCCGAAGCCGCCGGAGCGCACGGCGATCGACGGCATGCCCGCGCGTTTCGCGGCCTCGATATCCCAGACCGAGTCGCCGACCAGCACGCTCGCGGCGTCGGCGGGTGCGCCGAGTTTGCGCAGCGCCACGTTCAGCAGGTCGGGCGCGGGCTTGGATTTCTCGACGTCGTCGCTGCTGGTCCAGGCGTCGGCGAGGTCGCGGGCGTCGAGTTTGTCGAGGAATGCCGCGACGTGGCGCTGCTGGGCGGAGCTGGCCAGCACGAGTCGGTGCCCGCGCTCCTTGACGGCGACGAGCAGATCGCGCGCTCCCGGCAGCGGGGCGATCTCGTCGAGCAGTGCGTCGACCTGTTCGCCCTGCCGTTCCCGAGCCTGGTCGCCGACGCGGCGCTCGAGTTCTTCGCCGCCGATCGCGGTGATCAACTGGTCTCCGCCCATGCCGATCAGTCGGTGCAGTCGCCACACCGGATAGGTGTGTCCGAGCGAACGCAGCGCCCGGTACCAGGCCAGGGCGTGCTGATAGTTGGAGTCGACGAGTGTCCCGTCGATGTCGAGGACTGCGATGGCGGAGTGGGTCACGGCGTGCGGCTACCCGCCCGGAGCTCGGGTAATCGCCCGCCGACACGCGATCCGTACCGGGGTCGGGGCGCGCCGATCCCGGTACGTTCCGACCGAGCCCCTGAGGTTCGGATCTCGTGCATCGAAGTTGCATCATTTGCCGGTAGGGTGGGTAAGGCGAAGACGCGACCAGCTGGGTGTGGTGCTAGCAGAGAGGAGACGCCGATGAGTATCGCCTCCGCCGGACCGGTCAGCCATTCGGCGGCGACCGGGATCGAGGACCGCGCGGATCGCGATCCGGGTTCCGCGGCATGGCCCGTGGACGTGCGCGAGCGAATCCTCGCGGAGGTCGGCGACTTCCTCGCGCAGGTTCCGGTCGCACGGTGGTGCCCGCCCGACGTGCCCGACGTGCTGCGGCAGTACGCCACGGGCGGCAAATGTCTGCGGTCGACGTTCATGTATCTGGGGTGGCTGTGCGGGGCCGACGCCGACGCCGCCGCGCTGCGCGCCTCGGCGAGCCTGGAACTGCTGCACGCGTTCGCGCTGCTCCAGGACGACGTGATGGACGAGGCGGTGTTGCGACGCGGCGAACCGGCCGCGCACCTGCGGTTGTCCGGCGGGTCGCCGCCCGGCGGCCCGGTGGTCGCTCGACGATTCGGCGAGTCGGCGGCGACCCTGCTCGGCGACCTGTGCCTGGTGTGGGGTGAGCAGATGCTGCGCGACAGCGGTGTCGACGCGGAGGCGCTGAGCCGGGTCTGGCGGGACTACGACGCCATGCGCGTCGAACTGGCGCTCGGTCAGTACGCGGACCTCGGCAACGACATCCGCACCCGGCCCTCGCTCGAGGACGTCCTGACGATCGCGCGCGCGAAATCCGGCAACTACACCGTCGCGCGGCCCCTCGAGTTGGGCGCGGCGATGGCCGGATGCGCCGAACCCACCTCGACCATGTTGGCCCGCTACGGCCTGCGGATCGGCGAGGCGTTCCAACTGCGCGACGATCTGCTCGGCGTCTTCGGCTCGGCGGCGGTCACCGGTAAACCGGAGGACAGCGACCTCGGTCAGCACAAGGCCACCACGGTCCTGGTCGTGGCGCTGGAGTGCGCCGACCCGGGCACGGGCCGCGAACTGTGGGAACTGGTGAGCCGACCCGTCCTCGACGCCGCGGCGATCGCGCGGTGCCGACAGTTGATCGCGAAGTCCGGCGCGCCCGAACGCGTCGAAGCCATGATCGCCGACCGCGTCGAACGGGCGCGCGAAGACCTGCACCAGTGGCCGCTGCCGCGCGGCCGCCACGACGCCCTGGACCGGATGGCGCGGTTGTGCACCGCGCGTCAGCTGTGAGGAGACCTGGAATGCGCACTGTCGAGGGACCCACCGACCACGTCGTGGTGGTGGGGGCCGGACTGTCCGGACTGTCGGCCGCCCTGCACCTGGCAGGCCGCGGCCGCGCGGTGACGGTGGTCGAGCGGGATCCGACGCCGGGCGGCCGGATGGGCCGCCTCGATGTCGGCGGCTACCGCATCGACACCGGCCCGACCGTGCTGACGATGCCGCACCTGCTCGACGACCTCTTCGCGGCCGTCGGCGAACGCACCGGCGACCGTCTCGACCTGCTGCCCGTGACCCCCGCCTATCGCGCCCGCTACGCCGACGGCCGCACCCTGGACGTGCACGGCGACGAACAGCGCATGGCGGCGGCCGTCGCCGATTTCGCGGGCGCGGAGCAGGCCGAGGGCTACCGGCGGTTGCGCGACTGGCTGACCAGGCTCTACGAGGTGGAGTTCGACAACTTCATCGCGACCAACTTCGATTCGCCGCTGTCGATGCTGACCCCGTCGCTGGCCCGACTGGTCGCGCTGGGCGGCTTCGGCGGCTGGGACCGGCGGGTCGCGTCCTTCCTCTCCGATCCCGATCTGCGCCGGATCTTCACCTTCCAGTCGCTCTACGCCGGGGTCGCGCCGCAACGAGCCCGCGCGGTCTACGCCGTGATCGCCTACATGGACACCATGGCGGGCGTGTACTTCCCCCGGGGCGGCATGCGCGCGGTCCCCGACGCGCTGGCCGCCGCGGCCGCGCAGGCGGGGGTGGAGTTCCGCTACGGAAGCACGGTCACCGACCTCGAGCGCGACGGGTCGCGGGTGCGGGCGGTGCGCACGGACCGGGGCGAGCGCATCGCCTGCGACGCGGTGGTCGTGACCACGGAACGACACCGCGCCTACGACCTGCTCGGACATCGTTCCCGACGTCCGGCGCCCGTCGAACCCGCGCCGTCGGCGGTGATCCTGCACGTCGCCTGTGACCGGATCCCGGACGATCTCGCGCACCATTCGCTGTTGTTCGGCGCGGCGTGGGAGTCGGCGTTCCGCGACATCATCCGCGACGGCCGGGTCATGGCCGATCCGTCCCTGCTGGTCACCCGCCCCACCGCGACCGATCCGTCGCTGGCTCCGGAAGGCCGGGACCTGCTCTACATCCTCGCCCCGGCCCCGAACCTGGCCCGCGGGGACATCGACTGGCCGAATTTCGCCGACGAGTACGCTGGACGCATCCTCGCCACCACTCGGGAACGACTCGGCTCCGGCGTCCTGCGCGACACCGAAGTGCTGCGTGTGGTCACCCCCGCCGACTGGGCGGCGCAGGACATGCTGGCCGGAAGTCCGTTCGCCCTGGCCCACACCTTCGGCCAGACCGGTCCGTTCCGGCCCGCGAACATGCTGCGCGGTATCGACAACGCCGTCCTCGCGGGCGGGTCTACCGTGCCCGGCGTCGGCATCCCGCCGGTGCTGATCTCCGGTCGCCTGGCCGCCGACCGCGTCACCGGGCCGGTGCCGAGCACCGCGCCGTCCCCCTCCTACAGCCGAACGGAATCGCGATGACGCGCGGCGAACTCGGCGCGGCCGGGATCACCGACCCGGCGCTGCGCCGCTCCTACCAGCGGTGCCGGGAACTCAACGCCCGCCACGGCAAGACCTTCTTCCTGGCGACCCGCCTGCTCGCTCCCGATCAGCGCCCCGCCGTGCACGCCCTCTACGGTTTCGCGCGCCGCGCCGACGACATCCTCGACGAATTCGACCCGGATCTGACCACCGCCGACCGGGCCGCGCGCCTGGACGCGCTGGCCGCGCAGTTCGCCGACGGCGACACCGGTGGCGACCCGGTCCTGGCCGCCGTGCTGCACACCGCCGCCGCCTACGGCATCGACGGCGCGCTGTTCGACGCCTTCCTGGCGTCCATGCGCATGGATCTGTCGGTCACCGACTATCCCGATCGCGCCGCGCTGGACCGCTACGTCTACGGGTCCGCCGAGGTCATCGGCTTGCAGATGCTGCCGATCCTGGGCACCGCCGCGCCCGCCGCCGAAACCGCACCGTATGCGGCGGCCCTCGGCAAGGCGTTCCAGCTCACCAACTTCCTGCGCGACGTGGACGAGGATCTCGCGCGCGACCGCGTCTACCTGCCCGCCGACGAACTAGCCGCCCACGGCGTCGACCGCGACCTGCTCACCTGGTGCCGCGCGCACCGTAGGACCGAGCCGAGGGTGCGCGAGGCGTTCGCCGCCCAGCACGAGATCACCAGGAAGACCTACGTGTTCGCCCGCGACGGGATCGAGCGACTCGCGCCGCGGTCGCGTCCGTGCGTGTCGACCGCGCTGGTGCTGTATTCGGAGATCCTCCAGCGCATCGAGGACCGCGACTTCGAGGTGTTCGGTCATCGCGCCACGGTCGGCAACCCCCGGCGCCTCCGGGTCGGCGTCGAGGGGTTGGTGCGAGCATGGTGGGTGCGTCGAGGCTCGGACGCCGCGAACACCTCTGTGCGATCGAAGGTTCGGAGGTGAGGGCGGCGAACGGTGTCGACGGCGGTGACGCGCGCAGGGTCCGCTATCCGGGTGTGCCCGGACGGCGCGATGTCGGAGTCGACGGGGTGCGCCCGCGCGCGGTGGTGATCGGCGCGGGGATCGCGGGTCTGGCGGCGGCCACCGGCCTGGCCGAACGCGGTTTCCACGTCGACGTGCTCGAACGCGAGACCTATCTCGGCGGTCGCGTGGGCGGCTGGACCGAACGTCTGCCCGACGGGACCGAAGTCGGGATGAATCGCGGCTTCCACGCGTTCTTCGCCCAGTACTACAACCTGCGAAAGCTGTTGTCGCGCGGCGATCCCACCTTGGGGAACCTGCGTCGCCTGGACGACTATCCGCTGATCGACGCCGACGGACGCCGCGACACCTTCCGCAATCTGCCGCGCACGCCCCCGTGGAACGCGCTGCTGTTCGCCCTGCGCAGTCCGACCTTCACACTGCGGGACCTGGTCGGCATCGACGGGCGGGCGGCCGCCCCGCTGGCGGCGGTGTCGGTGCCGCGCATCTACGAACAACTCGACCACGTCGACGCCGAGACGTTCCTGCGCGACATCAACTTTCCACCGGCCGCCCGGCACCTCGCGTTCGAGGTCTTCTCGCGCAGTTTCTTCGCCGAACCGCGCAACATGTCCGCCGCCGAACTCGCGACGATGTTCCACATCTATTTCCTCGGGTCCAGCGAGGGCCTGATCTTCGATGTCGCCCGGGACAATTTCGACGTCGCCCTGTGGGAGCCGCTGGCCGCGTACCTGACCGCGCCGGGCGTGCGGGGAAGGCCCGGAAGCGTCGAATTCCACACCGGCGCAACGGTCACGGAGATCGAGGCGCGTGGCCCGGAGGCATTGCGGGTGCGCCTGGCCGACGGCGCGGACTTCGACGCCGAGGCGGTCGTGTCGGCCACCGATGTCACGGGGCTGCGCGAGATCGTCGCCGCCTCACCGACTCTCGGCGACGCGGACTGGCGCGCGCGGGTGGCCGCCTCGGCGGGCGCTCCCGCGTTCGCGGTGCTGCGACTGTGGCTCGATCGCCCGGTCGAGCCCGACCGTCCGCCGTTCCTGGCGACCGGCGGCCTCGACCCCATCGACAACATCAGCGTGCTCGACCGCTACGAACAACGGGCCGCCACCTGGGCGAGCCGCACCGGCGGGAGCGTCGTGGAACTGCACGCCTACGCGGTCACCCGCGAGGCCGAATCCGACCTGCGCGCGCGTCTGCTCAAACGGCTCTACGAGATCTATCCGGAAACCGCCGCGGCCGGCATCGTCGGGGAGACCGTGCTGTGGCGGCAGGACTGCCCGCGCTTCGCCCCCGGCGACTTCGCGCGACGGCCCACCGTGACGACACCGCATCCGCGACTCGTGCTCGCGGGCGACGGCGTCCGCGTGGACCTGCCCGTCGCCCTGATGGAACGCGCGGCCACCACCGGGTGGCTCGCCGCCAACGCCCTGCTCCGGCAGTGGGGCGCGGCCGAGCACTCCTTGCAGACCGTCCCCACCCGGGGGCGTTCGGCGGTGCTGCACGCGCTGGCCTCCCGTCTGGATCGCGCCCGATGAGCGGCACCCGGGGACGGTGGCCCGCCAAACTCGCCCTCCAGCCCCTGCCGTCCGCACCCTGGGCCGAACAGACCGCGACCTACCAGGACGCCGACCCCGCCTTGATCGACGCCGCGTTGCGGTGGTCCCAGCGTCGACCGTCGGGAAACTGGTACGTCCTGGCCGCCTCCACCGAGATCAGGGGTGACCGTGCGTTCGGCGTCACGATCGGCGGCGTGGAACTCGTCGCGTGGCGGGACGCGGCGGGTGCGCTGCGTGTCGGCCCGGGGGCGTGCCCGCACCTCGGCGCGCCCTTGGCCCTGGCCGCCGTGGACGACACCGCCCTGATCTGCCGCTGGCACGGACTGCGCGTGGACGCCGCCGAACCCGCCCGCCGCTGGTGTGCCTACCCCGCGCACGACGACGGCGTACTCGCCTGGGTCCGCCTCGACACCCTCGGCGGCGAAACCCCGACCGACACACCCGTTCTCGGCCCGCGCCCCGCGGATACGGCGATCCACGCGGTGACCACCGTGACCGGGGTCTGCGAACCCCGCGACATCATCGCCAACCGCCTCGACCCCTGGCACGGCGCATGGTTCC
>NZ_BAGG01000060.1 GCF_000308695.1 Nocardia takedensis NBRC 100417
GCGGCCAGCGAGCGGGCGGCGGGCAGACCGAGTGCGGCGGTGTTCAGGTAGACGGTCTCGGGAGCGAATTCGCGCGGGGCCAGTGAGGTGCGAGGGGGCATGGTCCCAGCATCGTCGCGCGACCGCGACGGGTCCAGATCCGGTCGGCCGGAACTGGACCGCTCGGTCAGCTGGTGTAGGCGCCCAGGCCGGTGCCGGTCCCGGTGGCGATCGGCGCACCCGCGGGGCTGAAATCGGCGGCGGAGAACGGGATCAGCGTGCCCGGACGCGGTTCGGCGCGCAGGAAGGCGGGCAGGACCGCCTCGAAGCCGTTGGCGACCGTGGGCGTCAACGGACGCGGCTGCGGACCGAGGCTGCCCACGTACATCTTCGCGTCGTCGCCGGTGAACCCGATCGAGACCGGCGAATCCACCGCGACGGTGCGCACGACTTTGTCGGACGCGATGTCGATGACCTGCACGGCGTTCGCGCCCAGTGTGGCCACGAGCAGGTTCTCGCCGTCGGGACTGATCGCGCCCGCCACCGGCGCGCTGCCCGCCGGGAAGGAGATCGCCCCGGTGCGCCGCCAGGTCGCGGTGTCGATGAGCGAGACGTTGTCGCCGAGCACGTTCACCGAGTACAGGGTGCGCCCGTCGGGGGAGACGGCCGCCGCGTACGGGAGTGAACCGTCGATCTGGATGCGTTCGCCCAGTTGGAATCCGGACTCCGGATCGAAGGCGGCGGCGGTGGAGTCGGCGAAGACGGTGTAGAGGCGGCTGCCGTCGGGGGCGATGGCGGCGGCGAAGGGGACCGACGGCAGCGGCATCGACCGCAGCAGCGTGTCGGTGGTGGTGTCGATGACATCGATCGACGGGCGCGCGGTGAGGATGTAGACCCGGTCGCGCACGGGATCGGAGATCGGCTGGGCCAGACCGTCGGCGCCGGTGATCGGCACCCGCGTGGTGACCGCGTGGCTGGCGGTGTCGATGACCGCGATGTCGTTGCGGCCCAGCAGCGGCGGGTTGAACGACTGCACGTAGACCTTCGCGCCGTCGCGGGAGGCCGTCACGGCCGAGGCGTAGGGCCCCGCGCCGTCGACGCGCTGCACGACACGGTCGGCGGCGGTGTCGACCACCAGCACGGTGCCTTCGCCCACCACCGGCACGAAAGCGTGCGGGCCTGTCGGGTCGGCCGCCGCGTGCGGCGCGAACATCGTGAGCCCGACCGCGGTCAACGTGACCGCGATAGACCTGAGTGCCATCCCTCGACCCTTCCGTGCCTTCCGAATCCGGCGCAAGAGGTCACTATTGCCTGGAATCGTCACGGCCGCAACAGGTCGGCATATTCATGAGATATGTCGCACTGTGCCCGCGCGGGTTTCACCGCGCCGCCGCCGGGGCATCCGTGCGCGGTTCACGACGTCGGGGTCGCCCACATATTGCTCAGCAATCGATAACTGGGTGTATCGGAAAGTGCCTGTGACGATTCATATATGCGCCGGTAGCCGGTCTCGGCGATGCGCCAGGCGCCGTCGGCCTCGCGCCGGTAGCGGTCGGAGTAGTAGCCCGCGCCGCGGATGAGCACGCCGTACTCGGTGGCGATCACGGTGTCCTCGAAGGCCCACGACCCGGTCGCGGAATCCCCCTCGACGGCGATCTCGGGGTGGTGGGCGATGTGCACGGTGACGATCGCGGGGCCGAGATTGCCGCGCATGAAGTCGGTGATGGCCGCGCGCCCGTCGAATACCAGCGGTTCGCCCATCGCGTGGGTGCCGTATCGCCCGAGTGCGTCCTCGGTGAGGGTGTCGGCGAATTCGTCCCACCGCTTGAGGTCCAGTGTTTTGAAATAGCGGTATTTCAATTGACGGATGGCTTCGAGGTCGGCGAGCTCCATTCCGACAGCGTCGCACGCGCGCGCGACGCGCACAAGAACGTGTTCTAGTTTTCTCGCGGTGTGCGGGAGTGGTGAAGCCCGGGCGGGAGTGGGTACCCGGTCTGCGAGCGCGGGTCAGCCCCGCGCTCGACAGGTACGCACACACCCCGTCCGGTATGTCGAGGAGACATCGTGACCGAGAGCCCGGTCGAACCCGACCGCACCCACGCCGACCTGACCCTGGACCAGCGGGTCGCCCTCGAGGCGGCCGTCGATCGCCTCACGCGGGAATTCGCGGGCGTGGCCCGCGAGGACGTCATCAAGGACCTGCTCGAGGCCGCCTACGACCACATCGCCGATCACGCGAACTTCGACAACTTCGTGCCGTTGCTCGCCGAGCGCTACACCCGCGACTTGCTCGCGGCGGCCGCCGCCGAACCGGCGACCGACACCGAGGACAAGACCCACGCGCCGAACTGAGGCGCGGGACCGATCAGTGCGGAATCGCGTCGATGAGGGCCCGTGCCCCTTGGCGCAGCAGATCCGCTCCGACGAAGAAGCCCAGGGCCTGCGGGTCCTCGGGCACGCCCCAGTGCTGGGCGTCGAGCCACCGGGTGCCCGCGAGATCGAACACCTTGCCGTGCAGGGTGAGGCGCCCGGTGGCGTCGGTGCTCGCGTAACCGGCGATGGGGGAGTTGCAGTGGCCCTGCAACGCGTGCAGCATCGCGCGCTCGGCGTCGGCGGTGCGGTGGGTGGCCGGATCGTCCATGCGCGCGCCCAGTTCCAGCAGTTCGTCGTCGTCGCGGCGGCACTCCAACACGATCACGCCCGCGCCGATCGGCGGCAGCATCGTGTCCAGGTCCAGCGTCTCGGTGATCCGGTGCTGCTGCCCGACCCGGTGCAGACCCGACACCGCCGCGATCAGCACGTCGACGTAGCCCTCCTCGAGGCGGGCCAGACGGGTGTTGACGTTGCCGCGCAACGGTTTCACCGCCAGATGCGGGTAGTGCAACCGCAGCTGGGCGGTGCGGCGCACCGAACTGGTGCCGACCACGGTGCCCTCGGGCAGGTCCCGCAGCGGCGCGCCGGTGCGGGTGATCACCGCGTCGTGCACGTCGTCGCGGGCGAGGTAGCCGCTGAAGGCCAACCCCTCCGGCACCGGGATGTCACCGGGAATGTCCTTGAGGCAGTGCACCGCCAGGTCGGCCTCGTCGGCGAGTAGCGCGCGGTCGAGTTCCTTGACGAACGCGCCCTTGCCTCCGAGCTCGGCCAGATCGCCCATCCAGCGGTCGCCCGCGGTGGTCACCTTGACGAGCTCGCTCTCGACGCCGTGGCCGGCCAGTATCCCGGCGACCTGTTCGGCCTGGGCCACCGCCATGGGGCTGGACCGGGTGGCGATGCGAATGATCCGCGTACGCGACATGGTTCGGATGCTACCCGGCCCACGGCCTCGCGCGGCAGGGGGTCCGGTACCGACTGGGACAGCTCACACCGTACCGATCGGTTTGCCGGAAGGATGCCCGTCGCGCGCTGAATACCGTCCGCGCGCAACGGGTTTCCCGACTCCCGCGACCTACCCGGCCGCGCCCCGCGCGAGCCTGCTCGCCAGCGCCCGGCCCGCCGCGCGACCGGAGAAGATGCAGCCGCCGAGAAAGGTGCCCTCGAGCGCGTTGTAGCCGTGCACGCCGCCGCCGCCGAAACCCGCGACCTCCCCGGCCGCGTAGAGCCCGGGGAAGCGGGAACCGTCGGGGCGCACGACCTGCGAGTCCAGATCGGTCTGCAGACCGCCGAGGGTCTTGCGGGTCAAGATGTTGAGCCGCACCGCGATCAGCGGGCCGTGCGCCGGATCGAGCAGGCGGTGCGGTTTGGCCACCCGCCCCGCCTTGTCGCCGAAGTACTGGCGCGCGTTGGTGATCGCCATCATCTGGGCGTCCTTGCTGAACTTGTTGCCCACTTCGCGGTCCCTGGCGATGATCTGCCGTTCGACCTTCTCGTAGTCCAGTCGCGGACCGCGCGCGATCTCGTTCATCCCGTCGACGAGTTCGCGCAGGGTCTCGGCCACCACGAAATCCACGCCGTGGCGTTTGAAGTTCTCGACCGGTCCCGGCGCGCCCTTGGCCACCCGACTCTTGAGCGTGAGCTTGAGATCCTTGCCGGTGATGTCGGGATTCTGTTCCGACCCCGAGAGCGCGAACTCCTTCTCGATGATCGACTGGGTCAGCACGAACCAGGAGTAGTCGTGGCCGGTCGCCAGGATCGCCTTCATGGTCGTGTTCGTGTCGAAGCCGGGGAAGCACGGCGCGGGCAGCCGTCTGCCGTTCGCGTCCAGCCACAGCGAGGACGGTCCGGGAATGATGCGGATGGCGTGGTCGGGCCAGATCGGATCCCAGTTGTGGATGCCCTCGGTGTAGTGCCACATCCGGTCGCGGTTGACGAGCGCGCCGCCCGCGGCCTCGGTGATGCCCAGCATCCGGCCGTCCACGTGCGCGGGCACACCGGAGATCAGCGTGCTCGGGCAGGGGCCGAGGCGTTCGGTGGGCCAGTTGCGCCGGATCATCTCGTGGTTGTGGCCGATGCCGCCGGAGGTGACGACCACCGCTTTCGCGCGGAACTCGAAGCTCTCGCGCACCTCTCGCGAGGAGGCGACGCCGCGTTCGGCGTCGGAGTCGACCAGCACGCTGCCCGTGACGCCGACCACCGCGTCGTCCTCGACCACCAAATCGTCGACCCGGTGCCGGAAGGAGAACCGCACCAGGCCGCGCCGCTCGGCCGCCAGCACCGGTTCGGCGAACACCCGCACCACCTCCGGCCCGGTGCCCCAGGTGAGATGGAAGCGCGGCACCGAGTTGCCGTGCCCGTCGGCCAACGCGCCGCCGCGCTCGGCCCAGCCGACCAGCGGCGTGACCCGCAGGCCGAGTTCGTGCAGGTAGTCGCGTTTCTCGGTGGCCGCGAAATGGACGTAGGCGGCGGCCCACTGCCGCGCCCAGTGGTCCTCGTCGTCGCGGTCGAAGCCCGCCGAGCCCAGCCAGTCCTGCAACGCCAGTTCGTAGGAATCCTTGATCCCGAGGCGGCGCTGTTCGGGGCTGTCGACGAAGAACAGCCCGCCCAGCGACCAGAACGCCTGCCCACCGAGGTTGGCGCGGTTCTCCTGGTCCAGCACGTGCACCGTGCGGCCCGCCTTCGCCAGTTCGTGGGCCGCGACCAGGCCGGCCAGGCCCGCGCCGACGATGAGGACATCGGCCTCGGGGTGGGAGCTGCGATCGGTCATGTCCGTCCTTCGGGGGAGTGGGTGGCGCGTTCGGTGCTGTAGGCCAGCACGAGGTGGGTGAACAGATCCGTGCGTTCCCGCCGGATCGCGGGGTTCCCGGGTTCCATCAGGACCTGCGCGGTGGTGCCGTCGTGGACGGCGACCACGGCCCGGCCCAGCGCGGCGGGGTCGGCGACCTCGCGCCCGATCCGTTCCAGCGCGGCGACGACGGTCGGCATGAGCGCGGCCACGATCGCCTCCTCGCGGGCGGCCACCGCGCGGCGCAGGCCGGGGGTGCGCAGCGCGTGCGCGGTGAACTCGGCGCTGATCCGGAACCACGCCTCCTCGAGCGGGACGGCCCGCTCCAAGCGGTGCACGGCGTCGTGCACGTCGCGCACGCCGTCGGCGGCGATGTCCTCGAGCGCGGCGCGGACGTCGTCGAGCATGGCCGCCGAGCGCTGCTCCCAGAGCGCGAGGAACAGTTCGTCCAGCGAGCGGAAGTTGGAGTAGAACGCCCCGCGCGTGTAGCCGGCCCGGTCGCAGATCCGCTCGACCGAAGCGTGCCCGAACCCTTCGGCGGCGAAGACCTCGTAGGCCGCGCCCAGCAGGCGGGTGCGGGTCTCGGCGCGCCTGCGGGTGACACGGCGCGGTGCGGAGGGAACCGTGGGCGACGTCATCGCACCTCCTCGCACCGTGACCTTTCGATACAGAACTGTATCGGATACGAAAATGTATCATATCAGGGCCGGTCGTCGCCGCCGTTCGCGGAAATCTCCCCGGAAACGGCTTCGAGGCCACCCGTGGTACGGGGGCCTCGATGTCGGTGCCTCGTTTCCGGGGTTGCCGGGTCGGCGGAGGCGCGCCGGGAAGTGCCGCTGACTCAGAGAATGATCAAGCCGACCAGCGCCCACAACAAATTGACGGCGACCGCGGCCGCCGTGGAGCCGAGTCCGATGATGGCACTCATGGTGTCCCACTCCTTTCTCGCTCGAAGAAAATACCGACCTGTTTCAACTTGTACGGAAACGCGAAAGAGCGACGCGGCGTCAGCATACGACCGACAGAATCCTCGTCCGGTAGGCGGCGTCCTTGTCCTGGCGCGTCCTACCGTTTCACGGTAACACTTTCGAACGCCCTGGTCAGGACCCATTATCGCGGTCCCGCACCGCGAAAGATCTGATCACACCGATGCGATTCGGGATTACTCGGGTCCCTCGAACGACGCTACGGTATCGAGCGGAGTTATCCGGTGCGCGTCGAAATCGGAGATTCCGAACATATTTCCGTCGCGCGAATCGGGCGATTCACCGCGCTCGGCCGCGACCATTCTTCGCACGGCGCGGCCGCACCGAAAAGGGACATCGCGATGATCGGGCCGTATGCCGGTGCGGCGCAACGCGACTCGGCGCATCCCTTGCCGCACAACGATTGTGCGATGACCCGGCCTCGCTTCGGTCGCTTTCCTTGACCGGCCCCCGCGTCGTTCTTACCTTCGCGGATATGGCCGTACACGTTCCGGGCCACCGGGACCGACGGCTTCTCACAACGGCGTGAGTGGGTGATCACGATGACTGTTCGATCGATGCGTGTGTCCGAGAAGTGGCGTCCGCTGCGAGCTTTCGCGGTGGCGGTGCTGATCGCGGGAACCGCGACCCTGGGTGCGGCGGCCGCCGCGGCCGACTGCGCGACGACCGAGGTCGTCGTCGCCCGCGGCACCGGGGAACCCGGCGTGCTGGGCGCGGTGATCGGCGATCCGCTCTACGAGACGCTCACCGCCCGACTGCCGGGCGCGCTCACCGCGCACGCCGTGCGCTATCCGGCGAATCTGTTGGTGCCCACCTCGATCAGCGACGGCACCGCCGAGATGGCGCGGCACGTGATATCCGCCGCCGCGCACTGCCCGGATCAGCGGTTCGTCCTCGTCGGCTATTCCCAGGGCGCGATCGTCGTGCACGGCGTCCTCGGCACGCCCACGGTGACCGCGCTGCCCGGAACGCACACGCTGCCCGGGTCTTTCGAGTCCTCGATCGCGGCAATCCTGCTGTTCGGCGACCCGCTGGAAACCGTAGGGCCCGGCGTGCCCGCGCCTTACGCGCAACGCACCGGGCACTATTGCGCGGGCGGTGACCCGATCTGCGGCGCGGGCGTCGTCTCGGCGGCGCACACCGAGTACGGGTGGGCGATGGATTCGGCGGCCGACTTCGTCGCCGCTCGACTCTGAGCGCCCGAGACCCCCGCGTGGGAGGCCGCCTGCCGATGCCGGCGCAGGCCGGTCCGGCGATGCTGCGGGATCGGTAGGTGACCCCCGCGTGGGCAGTCGCCGGCCGCTACCGGCGCAGGCCGGGAACGATTCGGGCCATGCGGCCCGCCGGTCCCGGCATCGCCAGCAGCGGGCGCAGCATCGGCGCGAGCGCGGTGAGCGCGGAACTCTCCGGCACCACATCGGAGACCACGCCGTCACGCGGGGGCCGGAAGTCCTCGCCGTCGCGCACGAGGGTGAGCCTGCGGGTGCGCGAATGCGCGGCGGCGGGGCCGACGCCGGAGGAGGTTCCGCTGACCAAGGCCGTGCGACCGCGCGCGCCCTCGGTGCCGCGGCGGGCGCGGCGCGGGTCCAGGTGGTCGCGCCAGTAACGCCACAGCGTGGCCGCGTAGGAGTCGAAGGCGGGCGGTTCGATGCCGGTGCCGCGCAACTGGGCGCGGGTGGAATCGGAGATGAACCGCGCCGACGAACCGAGGTGCGGCGCGGCCGCGGCGGGCAGGCCGAGTCGCTCGAACACCAGGTCGCGCAGTGTGGTGACGCCCGGCAACTGGGTCAACGCGCCGAGGGTGGCGGCGCGGACCGGTAGGACGCCCGCCCCCGTGGGCGCGCCCGCCGCCGTGGCCAGCGCGCGGTAGATCGCCACGAAAGGCTGCGGTTCGGGATTGACCAGGTGGAAGGTGCGGCGCAGGAGACCGGGGCGGTGGACCAGAGCCACCACCGCTTCGGCGACGTAGTCGACCGGCACCACGTTGGTCGCGCCGAGATCGGGCAGCGGGATGGGCAGTTCGGCGGGCAGTCCGGCCAGCGCGCCGACCGCCGAGAAGAAGTGGTACGGACCGTCGATGCGATCCATCTCCCCGGTGCGTGAATCCCCGACCACGACGCCCGGTCGGTAGATCCGCCAGCGCGGCGCCCCGGATTCGCGCACCGCCCGTTCGGCGGCGAAGGTGGCGCGGTGCTGCCGGGAGGTCAGCTTCTGACCGAGGTCGAAATCCTCCTCGAAGAAGGTGCCCGCGTATTCGCCCGCGACCGCGATGGAGGACACGTGGTGCAGGAACGCGCCCGTGTTCCGGGCCAGGTCGAGCGCCGCCGCGGTGGCGCTCGCGTCGTCGGACGGGTCGTGCAGGGGGCCGAGATGGATGAGGTGGTCGACGCGCGGGGCATGGGCGCCGGTCAAGGCGAAGGCCCGCTCGCCGCCGCGCCATCCGGCGGCGAGGGCGTCGAAGTCGGATCTCTCGCGGGGATGCGTGCCGACGTGCACGATGGCGGCGGGATCGCGATCGAGCAGGCGCTGCACCACGCGCCGCCCCAGGAAGCTCGTTCCGCCCGTCACGATGTAGGAGACCATCGTCCCTCCTGCTGTTTCACTCGAACCGTGTGTCGGCGTGGGTGATCCGGCATGCGGCGGTGAATGCGGCCATCCGAGATTTCGGCACCGCGCGACGTGACAGCGGTCGGGGCCGAAAGTAGGAACACCTTCGTCCTGACTTATAGACAACTGTAATGGGCGCGCACGCGCCCGGGCAAATCCACAGGGCCTCGCTACGCTGTGGGAATGGTCACCGAGGCCCTGCGGAGAACGGTGTGTGTGACAACCGATTTCAGATAAATCGGCGGTGATCGGTCATTTCTTCTCCACCCGCGCCTTCGGCGCCCGCACCGTGGGACGGGTGGCCAGGAAGGACTCGAAGGCGTCCAGATCGGTGGGGCCGACCGTCTTGTCGGTGCCCTCGGTGAACACCGTGAACCCGTCGCCGCCCGCGGCCAGGAAGCTGTTGGTGCTCACCCGGTAGGTGGCCACCGGATTCAACGGTTGCCCGGCCACCCGCACACTGTCGGCGACCACCTTGTGTTCGGCGGGCGCGGAATCGACATAGGTGTAGCTCAGTCCGGCCGGGGACAGCACCGTCGGTTTGTTCGGGTCCTTCCACTGCTGTTCGAGCAGGCGCAGCAATTGCGCGCCGGTCAGCGTCACGGTGACCACCTGGTTGCCGAAGGGCTGCACGGTGAAGATGTCGCCGTAGGTGATCGCCCCCGGTTTCAGATCCGCGCGCACGCCACCGGGATTCATCAGCGCCGCGCCCGCGGCGGCGGGTTGGGCGGTGACGGTCAGCATCGCCTCCGCGATGACGCTGCCCAGCGGCGACTCACCCGCCGGATTAGGTTGGCGGGGCAGCGTGTCCGCGGCCGTGCCGACCACCCGCTTCGCGCGCGGGTTCGCCTGCTCGGCGTAGAAATCGATGAGCGCCTCGGTGGCGCTGTCGGGCGTGACCTCGCGGGTGACCACCCGGTTGACCGCCGACGCCCGCGCGGGACCGTCGCCGAAGCGCAGCGTGAGATCGGTGATCAGCCTGCCGTAGGAGGCCGCCTGACTGACCACTTTGCCCTCGATCGTGCAGACGTAGGACTGGTGGGAGTGCGCGGTGAAGATCGCCCGCACGGCGGGGTCGGCGCCGGTCGCCAACGTCGTGACTTCGGGACTCATGTCCGCGCAGCCGTTGTAGTCGGGGTCGGCCGCGCGCTGCGCGCCGCCGTCGTGGACCAGCGCCACGATCGCCTCGGCACCCGCCGCGCGCATCGCGGGCACGGCGGCGTTGATCGCCGCGACCTGATCGCCGAAGGAATAGCCGCGGATGCCCTCGGGCATCACGATCTGCGCGGTCTCCCTGGTGACGGTGCCGACGACGCCGATCTTGCGTCCGCCGACCCCGAGCATGGTCCACGCCCGCAGGCCGGGCGGCAGGTGTCCGGTCGTGTCGGTGACGTTGGCCGCGAGATAGGGGAACTTCGCCCCGGTGAACGGCGCGCCGGGCGAGCACCCCTCGGGTGCGCATCCGCCGCCCTGGATTCGGCTCAATTCGAGCACGCCGTCGTCGAATTCGTGATTGCCGACCGCCGAGGCCGCCACCCCGACCGAATTCAGGAACGAGATGGTCGGCTCGTCGTGGAACAGCGCCGACACCAGCGGGCTCGCGCCGATGTTGTCACCGCCCGCCACCACCGCGGAGGCGGGGTAGGCGGCCTTCAACCGGGCCAGATGGGTGGCCAGGTAGGCCGCGCCGCCCGCGTCGTGGCCCGCGATCCGGCCTGCCGAACCCTGTGGCGGTTCGAGATTGCCGTGCAGGTCGTTGAAGCCGAACAGGTGGATCTCGTCGGGGCGGGACTCGAGCAGGTCGTCGGTGGACACGAGGGGAACGTCGGCCGAACTCGCGGTCGGCGCGGCGGGATCGCTGCCTGCGGAGCAACCCGCGAGCAGTGTGAGAGTGAGGAATCCGAGGAAGATGCGGGCGATGGGGCGACTCGCGCTCATGGCACCGACTTTCCCATGTCCGGCGGCCGCGCGCAGCACCGATCGGCGCGCCGCCCGCCCACTCGGTTCCGCTGCGGTGGAACCGGGTGGGCGGGCGGCGACTCAGATCGACCAGGTCCGCCCGTAGGTGATGACGGTGTCGCCGTTGGCGCTGACGATCCGGACGAACGGACGGATGTTGGTCGGTCCGAACACGCCGGTCACCGTGCCGTGGAAACCCGCCATCCGGATGAATCCCGAGGTGCCGGAGATATCGCCCGCGGCGCACTCGAAACTCTGGATGCCGGGGCCGAAGCCCACCTCGAGTTCCACGCCCGCCTTGGGGATCAGCGAGTCGATCTCGAGCAGGCCGCCGTCGGCGCCGCCGAGGTCGACCCCGAGTCCCGGTGTGGAGTACTGGAAACGCAGTCGCCCGGTGACCGTGGCCGGGTAGCCGACCTGGTAGCCCAGGGTGATGCGGCCGTGCCAGTTCTCGGCGTCGGGGCCGGTGACCTGGAAGGCCGCCGCGCCGTCGTGGAACCATTCGCGGGTCAGCGGATTACCGTCCAGGGGCGGCACGAAGTCGATCCGGGTGTCGGCCTGCACGGCCTCGACGGTGCGTCCCGCGCTGTCGAGGATGACGGTGCTGGAGTCGACGCCCGCCGCGGCGGGTCCGGCGCTCAGGACCGGGCCGCAGACCAGGACGGCGGTCGCGGCGACGATCCGTACGCTCCGCGCGCCACGCGCGCGGAGCCGATGGGTAGCCCTCATCAGGTGTTCTCTCTGTATGTCGGCACGCGCGCCCGCAAGTGGACGTGGTGCGCGCAGGTGTGGCGGTGGTGATGTGTCCCGCAGTCCTACCAGTCGCGGCGTGCGCGGCGGGTTACCGAGGTGTTGCGGGGCGGCGAATTCGAGTGCGCGGAAGGGGACGAGGTGTCCGATTCGCGGTGGTCCGCGGGACCGGAACCGGCCCGTGGCGGGGGTGGGTTTCTCGTGGCAGGATGTCGCGGTGCGTATCGAGCAGACCGAGCTCGCCGATGTTCTCGAGCTGATTCCTCGGCCTTTCCACGACGACCGCGGCCTGTTCACCCGGACCTTCGACGCGGAGATCTTCGACGAGCACGTCGGCGTGCCCGGGGCGAGCGCGGCCTTCGTGCAGGATTCGCAGTCCCGCTCGGCGCGCGGGGTGATCCGCGGGATGCACGGGCGCTCGGGGCGCGGCGAGGCCAAACTCGTGCGCTGCGCCCACGGTGCGATCCACGACGTGCTGGTCGACATCCGTCCCGGCTCCCCGACGTTCGGCCGCACCCAGGCGTTCCGACTCGACGACGTCGACTTCCGCCACCTGTTCGTGCCGCCGGGATTCCTGCACGGGTTCCAGGCGCTCACCGCGACCGCCGACGTGTGCTACCGGATCGATCGGCCGCACGATCCCGCCGAGGATGTGGCCGTGGCCCACGACGATCCCGATCTCGCCCTGGAATGGCCGCTGCCGGTGAGTGCGATCTCCGCGCGCGACGCCGCCGCCGGGAGCTGGGAGCAACTGCTGCGCACCGTCTGGCAGGGACGCTGAAGTCTCGCGCCATCCGTGCCGCTCCCCCTCCGGAGTCTCCGCTGGGCGGTGGCCGCCCGTCTCGACGTCGTCGCCGAGAAGGCCGACGTTACACCGGTCGCGCACCGGGGGAGGACCCGACAGCCACCCCCGGGCAAATCCGTGTAATACTCTGTGGCCCTTGTCATCAGATGTGTGGATCGTGATGTTCTCTGTAACAATCGTCTCGTGGATGCCGAATGACCGAGCACCCAGGGTGATCATTTCGTGCCGGGGGGACCGATCGACGGGGATCGGGGGCGACATTTCTCTCCCAGGGGGAGGTACGTATTCATGAGCCACGAGCTCACCGACGGCGACGAGAGCGCGCCGTTCGCGGTCCCGCCCGCGCTCGCGCCGCGCACCACCCGTGAACGGTGGCAGGCCGAATTCGGCAAGCGCTTGGAGGCAACGGATTTCGTCGTCGTCACCGTCGCGGTCGGATTGGCCCAGGTGATCCGCTTCGGCGGCCCCGCCGCGCCGCCGCTGGCCTGGTCACTGCCCTACGAGGTCGGCTACACCGTGGTCTCGGCGCTGCTGGTGGTGGCCTGGATGACCTTGCTGCTGGTCGGCAGCACGCGCTCGCCGCAGGTGATCGGCGTCGGCACCGAGGAGTACCGCCGCCTGGTCTCGGCGACGCTGCGCCTGTTCGGCGCGCTGGCCATCATCGCGTTGATCTTCCAGATCGAGTTCGCCAGAGGGTATCTGGCGATCGCCCTGCCGCTGGGTCTGCTGGGCCTGATGGTCAGCCGGTTCGGGTGGCGGATGCACGCCAGGTCGCGGCGACGCATCCGCGACGACTACCTGACCGATGTCCTGGTGGTCGGCCCGCCCGAAGCCGCCCAGGCGATGGCCACCGCGTTCTCCGACGACCCGAACTCCGGCTACCGCGTCGTGGGCGTGTGCATGCCGGAGGGCATCGCGGGCACCGTGCGCCGGGGCGTGCACGCTTCGGGACGGGCCGTATCCCTGTTCGGTGACGACCGCTCGGTGCTGGAGGCGGTGCGCCGCAGCGGCGCCGACACCGTCGCGGTGAGCGCCACCGACTACCTCGGTCCCGTCGAACTGCGCCGCATGGCCTGGGAACTGGACCCGCTCGGCGTCGACCTGATCGTCGCGCCGGGTGTCGTCGACATCTCCGGAACCCGCCTGACCAACCGCCTGGTGGCGGGCATGCCGATGTTGCACATCGCCAAACCGCGGTACGACCGCGCCACCTCCACCGGCAAGGCGGTCTTCGACGTGTGCTTCGCGCTGGCCGTCCTGCTGGCCATCGCCCCGGTGCTGGTCCTGATCGCGATCGCGGTCAAGCTGACCAGTCCCGGCCCCGTCTTCTACCTGTCCGAACGCATCGGCATCGACGGCAAGCCGTTCCGGATGATCAAGTTCCGCAGCATGTACCGCGACGCCGACCGGCAGGCGGCCGCGCTCATCGAGCGCAGCGGCGTCACCCCGGTCTTCTTCAAGATGAAGGACGATCCGCGGGTCACCCCGGTCGGCCGGGTCATCCGCAAGTTCAGCCTCGACGAACTCCCGCAGTTCCTCAACGTGCTGCGCGGGGACATGTCGGTGGTCGGCCCGCGCCCGCAGGTGCAGCGCGAAGTCGACTCCTACGACGGCGACATGCGCCGCCGCCTGCTGGTCAAGCCCGGTGTGACGGGCCTGTGGCAGGTCAGCGGACGCTCGGACCTGTCGGTGGAGGATTCGGTGCGGTTGGACCTGTCCTACGTCGAGAACTGGTCGATGGTGCTGGATCTGCTGTTGATCGCCAAGACCATCGGCGCGGTGGCCCGCGGGGAAGGGGCCTACTGACCACCGCGCCCGAGGTCTCGGATGCGGCGGATCAGCGCCGGTCGTAGACGCTCGCGTCGTCGAGCAGCGCGGCCCGCAGCATCGATTCCGGCACGCCCAACGCCTCGACCAGCGTCAGGGCCTGCGGGCGCAGTCGGTCCACCAGTTCGTTGACCCCGCGCCGCACGGCCTTGGCCCGCTCCACCGACATGAACCGGTGCATGATGAACCAGGCCGAGTTCTCCTCGAGCATCGAGTAGACGAACAGGTCGCACACATCGCTGGCCAGCGCGCGCGCCTCGGGGTCCTCGATATCGCCGATGCCGTCGATGAACGCCTCGAGCACCAGACGGTCGATATGCGCGGAACCGGCGGCCAGGATGTGGTCCTGGGCGTTGTTGAACGCCTCGAACGGGCCGGTCTCCTGGGCGCGGGCGCGCAGGCGGTGCGCTGCGGTGCGGGTCAGGTAGTCCTCGCGGTCGGCGAACAACTGCAACTGCACCGACCGGCGCGACAGGTCGCCCTCGTCCACCGATTCGTCGCCCCGGTCGCGCATGGTCTGGATCATCTGGCGCACGCCCGAGCGTTTGCGGACCACGTCACCGGCCATGGTGGCGGCGAAGCGGACCCAGCCCAGCGCGTCGAGGTCGCGGACCTCGTCGGCGTAGGCGGTCAGCAACTCCTTGGCGACCAACTGGGTCAGCACCACGTTGTCACCTTCGAAGGTGGTGAACACGTCGGTGTCGGCCTTGAGGGTGACCAGGCGGTTCTCGGTCAGATAGCCCGCGCCGCCGCACGCCTCGCGGCACTCCTGGATGGCCCGGGTGGCGAAACGTGTCTGAGCCACCTTGAGACCGGCCGCCCGCTTCTCCAACGCGCGCTGGGCCTCGGGATCGAGATTCTGGCCGGTCTGGATCAGGTGCATCCGGCGGACCAGGTCGTTCTGCGCGAAGGCCAGGGCGAAGGACCGCGCGACCAACGGCAGCAGCCTGCGCTGATGGCTGCGGTAGTCCAGCAGCACGGTCTCCTCGCCGGTGTCCGGGTCCGAGAACTGCCTGCGCTTCAGCGCGTAGCGCACCGCGATGCTCAGCCCGACCCGCGCGCCCGCCGCCGCCGCGCCGCCGACGCTGACGCGCCCGCGCACCAGGGTGCCGAGGGTGACGAAGAACCGCCTGCTCGGATTCTCGATCTCGGAGGTGTAGGCGCCGTCGGGTTCGACGTCGGCGTAGCGGTTGAGCAGGTTCTCGCGCGGGATGCGGACCTGGTCGAAACTGATGCGCCCGTTGTCGACGCCGAGCAGTCCGCCTTTGAGGCCGTCGTCGGAGGTGGTGACGCCGGGCAGGTCCGAGCCCTGTTCGTCGCGGATCGGGACCAGCAGGCAGTGCACGCCCCGGTTCTCCCCGCCGGTGATCAACTGGGCGAAGACCGCCGCCATCCGGGCGTGCTCGGCCGCGCCGCCGATGTAGTCCTTGCGCGCCGAGGGCGTCGGGGAGTGGATGACGAATTCCTCGGTGGCCGGATCGTAGGTCGCGGTCGTCTCGACGTTGGCGACGTCGCTGCCGTGCCCGGATTCGGTCATCGCGAAACAGCCGAGTAGGTCCAGGCTGATCAGTTGTCTGATGTAGTCGCGGTGGCGTTCGGTGCCGAGATTCTCCACGGCTCCGCCGAACAGCCCCCACTGCACACCGGCCTTCACCCACAGCGACAGGTCGGCGTAGGCGAGCATCTCGAGTCCGGTGACGGCGGCGCCCGGTTCGCCGGTGCCCCCGTTCTCCCGGCGGAAACCGCGTTCGGGATAGCCCATCGCCGCGATCTCGCGCATCTGGTTCAGCACCCGGGCGCGGGCGGCCTTGTAGTCCAGGGCGGGATCGCCGGTGAACTGCTCACCCGCGAGTTGGGTGCGGGCCTGCTCGCGCACGTCGCGCCAGGGGCCGTCGAGTGCCGCACGAAGGTGTTCTGCCGTCGATGAGCTGCCGGTATCCATACCCCGACGATAGCCCCGTGCGCGCGGGGCAAACCGTGAGCGCGGCAACTGTGACGTAAGGCCGGCTCCCGCGCCACGGGCCTCTTGCCCCGATGCTGAACACGTGTTTAACATATTGAACATGCGTTCAAACCCCCTTCCGCCGGGCGGCTGAGATGGCCGCCCCCGATCCCGCCGACCTCAGCACCGCCGCCCGCATCCGCGACGCGGCGATCGATGTCTTCGGCGAACACGGCTTCCGGATCGGGGTGCGCGCCATCGCCGCCGCGGCGGGCGTATCGCCGGGCTTGGTCAACCACCACTTCGGCTCCAAGGACGGCCTGCGGGCGGCCTGCGACGAACGCGTGCTCGAGATCATCAGGATCGAGAAGAGCAAGGCGATCAGCACGCCCGGCCCCGCGGGCATGCTCGACGCGCTCGCCGAGATCGAGGTCTACGCGCCGGTCGTGGCCTATGTACTGCGCAGCTTCCAGGCCGGCGGCACGCTGGCCGCCGCACTGCTCGAGCACATGATCGATGACGCCGAGAATTACATGCAGGACGCGGTGGCCGCGGGCACGCTCAAACCGAGCCGCGACCCCGCCGCGCGCGCCCGCTACATCGTGTTGTGCCACGTCGGGGCCATGAACCTGTTCATCCAACTACGCGCACCGGGGGCCGGGAAGCTCGATCACCGCGCGGTGATCCGCGAATTGGCCGAGGTGACCACCTTCCCGGCGCTCGAACTCTATACCCAGGGCATGTTGACGGACTCGTCACTGCTCGACGCCTTCCTCGAGGAGAAGAAATGGCCGAAGCAACCACCGACCCCGTGATCGAGATCGCCGGTCTGGGTAAACGATTCGGGCACGTCGCGGCGCTGGACGGTCTGGACCTGACCGTCGCCGAGGGCGAGATCCACGGCTTCCTCGGCCCCAACGGGGCGGGCAAGTCCACCACCATCCGGGTCCTGCTGGGCATCCTGCGCGCCACCGAGGGGCGGGCGCGACTGTTCGGCCGCGACCCGTGGACCGACGCGGTGCGATTGCACCGCGAACTCGCCTACGTCCCGGGCGATGTCACGCTGTGGCCGTCGCTGTCGGGCGGGGAGACCATCGACCTGCTGGCCCGCATGCGCGGCGGCATCGACACCGCCCGCCGCGACGAACTGATCGAACGGTTCGACCTGGACCCGCGCAAGAAGGCGCGCACCTACTCCAAGGGCAACCGCCAGAAGGTCGCGCTGGTCTCGGCCTTCGCCTCCGACGTGCGGTTGCTGCTGCTCGACGAACCCACCTCGGGCCTGGATCCGTTGATGGAGAAGGTGTTCCGCGAGTGCACGGTGGAGGCCCAGCGGCGGGGGACCACCGTGCTGCTGTCGAGTCACATCCTGTCCGAGGTCGAGGCGCTGTGCGATCGGGTGACCATCATCCGGGCGGGCCGCACGGTGGAGAGCGGTTCGCTCGCGGACATGCGGCACCTCTCGCGCACTTCCATCACCGCCGAATTGCTCGGCGACCCCGGCGATCTGGGCCGCGTGGCCGGTGTCGAGGACATCCAGCGCGACGGCGCGACGCTGCGCTGCCAGGTCGACGGCGAACACCTGGGCGAGTTGATCCGGATCCTGGGCGACACCGGCGTGCGCAGCCTGACCAGCGCGCCGCCCACCCTCGAGGAGCTGTTCCTGCGGCACTACCACGTGGACCAGGACGCGCCCGCCGACGCCGAGAAGGTGCGGGCATGACCACCGCCACCGCCGAGAGGTTCGACAGCGCACCGGGTTTCGTTCTCGGCGCCGATTTCGCCGGCACCGGGCGGATGCTGCGGCTGTTCCTGCGCCGCGACCGCGTGGTGGGGCCGCTGTGGGTGCTGGCCTTCGGGCTGCTGCCCACCTTCTATGTGGCCAGTACCACCGGGGTGTACGACACCGACGCCGCGCGCGCCGACTACGCGGCCTCGATCATGGACAGCCCGGCACTGGTCGCCATGTACGGTCCGGTGTTCGGCACCGACATCGGCTCGATCGGCCTGTGGAAGGCCGGGCCGTTCTACGCGCTGATCGGCATCGCCACCATCCTCACCGTCATCCGGCACACCCGGGTCGAGGAGGAGACCGGTCGCGCCGAACTGCTCGGGGCGACCAGCGTCGGGCGCTACGCCGGGCTCACCGCCGCGCTTGCGCTGACCGCCGCGGGATGCGCGCTGGTCGCGATCCTGGCCGCCGCCGCGTTGGCGGCCGACGGACTGCCCGTCGCCGGGTCGGTGGCCTACGGGCTGACCCTCGGCCTGTCCGGTCTGGCGTGGGCGGGGATCGCGGCGGTCGCCGCGCAGGTGAGCACCGGCGCGCGGGTCGCGCGCGGGATCGCCTTCGGCGCGCTCGGCGCGGCCTTCGCGATCCGCGCGGTCGGCGACGCGGGCAACGGCGTGCTGTCCTGGTTCTCACCGCTGGGGTGGTGTATCAACATGCGGCCCTTCGCCGACGAGCGCTGGTGGGTGCTGCTGCCGCTGGTCGCGCTCGCGGTCCTCGCGGTCGCCGCCGCCTACCTGCTGCTCGACCGCCGTGACCTCGGTTCGGGGCTGATCGCCGAGCGTCCCGGGCCGTCGGCGGCGGGCCCCGGGCTGTCCGGTCCGCTGGGTCTGGCCTGGCGACTGCACCGCGGCTCGCTGCTGGCCTGGTCGATCGGCTTCCTGCTCTACGGCCTGCTCGTCGGCGGGGCCATCGACAGCGTCGGCGACATGCTCGAGGACAGTCAGGGCCTGGTGGACACGGTCACCCGGATGGGCGGGTCCGATGTGCTCCAGGATTCGTTCCTCACCTTCGCCGCGTCGTTCCTGGCGCTGGCGGCGGCGGCCTATTCGATCTCGGCCGTGCTGCGCCTGCACGAGGAGGAGAACAGCCACCGCGGCGAGACCGTGCTCGCGGGCGCGGTCAGTCGCGGGCGCTACGCCCTGGCCCACGTCGGGACGGCGTTACTGGGCTCCGCGCTGCTGCTGGTGGTGGCGGGCACGGCGATCGGCGTCGTGTACGGCGCGATGCACGGCGACCTGCCGGGCAAGCTCGGCGACAGCCTCGGCGCGGCCCTGGTCCAGGTGCCCGCGGTCTGGGTGGTGACCGGTGTCGCGGTGGCCCTCTACGGCCTGGCGCCTCGTTTCGCCCCGGTCGCCTGGGGCGTGCTCAGCGCCATGCTGGTGGTCTTCTTCCTCGGCGCGCTGGACGGGTTGCCGCAATGGGTGCTGGACACGGTGCCCTTCGTGCACCCGCCGAAGGTGCCGGGCGCGCCGATGACCTGGACGCCGATCCTGTGGCTGCTCGCGGTGGCGGCGCTGCTGTGCGTCGTCGGGTTCGCGGGCTTCCGCTGCCGCGACCTGCGCTGAGTCGCCGCCCCATGCCGAATCCGTGTGTGTCGTAAGCGTGTTCGCGCGCACCGACGGACCGGTCGGATCGGCGCGATGCGATTCTCGTCACAGCGTCGACACCCGTGCTGACCGGGGCCTGTGCGGGAACCCGGGGTGAGTGACTAACTTCGCGAGCATGGGTTCCGAAGTACTCTCGGTGGTGGACGAGGCGATCCCGCAGACCGAAACCGGTCGCCGCGGCAGACTGTGGCCGCGCAGACTCCTGCGCGTCCCGGTGGTGACCCAGGCGGTCGGCATGCTCGTCGCCGACCGGCAGGCCACCGCCGACAGCATCGTCTCCGCGCCGACTCCGCTGCAACCGATCGACCTGACCGACGACGCCCGCGTCGCCGAAGTGCTCGATCTGGCGGTACGCGTCGGCGAGGTGGTGCTGGCCTCGGGAACGGGCGTGATCGACACCACCGCCCAGGTCCGCTTCATCGCCGCCACCTACGGGCTGGCCCGCTGCGATATCGACGTCACCTACGACGCCATCCGCATCTGGGCCGACCGGGGGCCGCGACTACCACCGGCCAGCACCATGCGCGTCGTGCACTACCGCGCCATGGACTTCACCCGGCTGGCCGCGGTGGACCGGCTCACCCGGCGCATCCGCACCCAGGTGGTGCCGCCCGAGGACGCGCGCGAGGCGCTGGACGCCATCGTCGCCGCGCCCCACCCCTATCACCGCTGGGCCGCCACCTTCGCGTGGTCGCTGCTGGCCGCGGCCATCGGCGCGCTGCTCGGCGGCGGCTGGCTGGTCGCGCTGGTCAGCTTCGCGGCCACCGCCGCCATCGACCGCGTCAACCGGGTGCTCAACCGCTACGGGCTCCCGTTCTTCTTCCAGCACATGGCAGGCGGCGTGGTCGCGGCCAGTCCGGCGATCGTGCTGTCCACCCTGGCCGAACCGCTCGGTCTCGCGGTCGACCCGACGCTGATCATCGCGGCCGGGATCACCGTGCTGCTCAGTGGTCTGCAACTGGTCGGCGCGGTCCAGGACGCCATCACCGGCGCGCCCATCACCGCCTCGGCGCGCCTGCTCGAGGTCATGATGATGACCGGCGGCATCGTCGCGGGCATCGTGCTGGCGCTGCGGCTGGCCCAGGTCGTCGGCGCGACCGTCCCCGCGATCGACATGGTCTCCGGCCGCGACATCACCGATCTGCCCGTCAAACTCGTCGCGGGCGCGGTGGCCGCGTTCGCCTTCGCGCTGGCCTGCTACGCGGAGAAACGCGCGCTGGCCGCGGCGGCGTTCGGCGGCGCGGCGGGCATCATCGTCTACCTGCTGGTCGAACACGCCGGCTTCGGACCGGTGGTCTCCTCCGGCGTCGCGGCCACCGTCGTCGGCCTGGCGGGCGGTCTGATGGCCCGCCGCGCGCTGACGCCGCCGCTGGTCGTCGCGGTCGCGGGCATCACGCCGCTGCTGCCCGGTCTGAAGGTCTATCGCGGGCTGTACGCGCTGCTCAACGACGAAGTGTTGCTCGGCATGAACCAGTTGCTCTCGGCGTTCGGCATCGGCTGCGCGCTCGCGGCGGGCGTCACCCTCGGCGAATGGTTCGACCGCTCCCAGTTGCGTCCGCGGATCCTGCGCCGCTTCGGTTCGCTGCGCAGGCCGACCGTGCGCAGACGCAGGCGACTGTCGCTGGTGCGCGAGAACCGCCCGCCGACCCAGGGCCGCCGCACCGCCAAGCGGTCGACCGGACCGGGCGGTCGGCCCGATGCGCCGCGTGCCGACTGAACGAGGCCGGTGAACGACGGAGCGCCGCATCCCCGCTCCGGATTCCGGTATCGTTGTGCCGCTGGTCAGGGTTGCCGGCGCTCCAGGCGATGGCGAGGTGGTTCGGACGTGTCGGATACAGCAATACCGTTCTCCACGCAGATCCGCACGGCCACCGAACGCCAACATGCCGAGGCCGAGAACTCCTCGTTCATCACCGACATGCTCGGCGGCGGTCTCGGCATCGCCTCGTATCAGCGCTACACCGTGCAGTTGTGGTTCATCTACCGCGCGCTGGAATCGCGCTGGGACGCCCTGGCCCAGGATCCGGTGGCCGCGCCGTTCATCCGGCCCGAACTCGCGCGCACCGCGGAACTGGAACGCGATCTCGCGCACCTGATCGGGCCCGCCTGGCGCGAGCACCTCTCGGCGCTGCCCGCGACCGCGGCCTACGCCGCGCGCATCGAGGAGTGCGCCCGCGACTGGCCCGCCGGCTACATCGCCCACCACTACACCCGCTACCTCGGCGACCTGTCGGGCGGGCAGGTCATCCGCGGCACCGCCGAGAAGCTGTGGGATCTGCCCCGGCGCGGTGACGGCGTGCGGTTCTACGTCTTCGACGGTATCGGCAATCCGGCCGCCTTCAAACGCGAGTACCGCGCGCTGCTGGACGCCTTGCCCCTCGACGATCTCGAACGCCGCCGCGTCCTGGACGAGGGGCAGCGCGCCTTCGCGCTCAACACCGCGCTGTTCGCCGAACTCGGCGCCGAATTCCCGGCGCGCAAACCCGGCTGAACCGGCGAAGGGTTGGCCCGGCCCGTCGGCTCAGCCCGGCCCGTAGGTCAGCAGAGCCGTGACCACGAACCACAGCACCCACACGAACCCGATCACCATGCCCGCGGTGAGCAGCACGCGCATGAACCCGCGGCCCATGTTGATATCGCCCGCCTCGCGAGGGTAGAGCTTCCACGGGCTGTACCACGGGGCCTCGATGGCGTAGGCGGGCGAGCGGGCCTCGCGTTCGGCGCGCTCCATCTCCTCGGCGTAGGCCTCGGCCTGGGCCTGCTGCGGGCCGCCGTGCCACAGCGTGACATCGATCGGACCGAGGAAGCCCTCGTTGATCAGATCCTGCGGGGCGGGCAGATAGGGCAGGATGCCCAGCCCGCGGAACGCCACCGCCACGTCGTTGGCCGTCCACAGGTGCTTCTCCGATTCGGCCAGCGCCTGGAAGTAGTGGCGCAACCGATTCGGGTCGTTGCCCAGGATGACGTCGAAACTCGGATCGCTCCAGGACTGCTGGACCTTCAACTCCGAACCCGCCGCCGGGATCACCAGCGCGACGCCGTGCACCGCCCGCTGCCCGAGGCCGCGCGCGGCCAACCAGTTCTGCAACGCGAAGGTGTGGTCGCGGGATCGGTCCAGCGGCGTACGCTTGTCACTGCCCTCGAACGGCGCGGGCACGCCGTCGATGGTCCAGTCGCCGTTGAGCGGGATCTCCAGCACGCCCTCGCGACTGTCGGTCAGCGCCTCGGCCTCGATCACCACGCAACTGGTCGGCGTCCACACCACCGCGTCGAACTGGTGCAGGCGCTCCTCGTGGAACAGCCCGCAGTTGATCGTGGCCACCCCGTGCGGACTGCCGGGGTCCTTCCAGGTGCGCAACCAATCCATCAGCGCCCGTTCGGCGTTCGCGCCTGTCGGGTTCTGCACTCGCACGAGCATTCGCGACCGCCCTTCACGTCGTGTCGACAGGGCAAGGATACGAGTCGCACGGCGGTGCGCGCCCGCGGACACGCCTCATCCGCGGCGCGCGGGCCTCATTCGGGGAGTTCGGCGGTCACCTTCCCGGCCTTGACCGCGGCCACCAGTTCGGCGTGGTCGGCTTCGGTACGGTCGGCGTAGCGCACCGCGAACGCGGCCACGGCGTCGTCGAATTCCTCGGCGTCGTCGAGATAGGCGGCGGTCAGCCGCGGATCCAACGACCGGGCGTGCGCGCGAGCCAGCAGCGCGCCCGCGAGCCTGCCGTAGTCGTCCAGGTCGCCCGCCTCCAGGGCGGCCGGGTCGATGGCGCCCTTGAGATTGCGGAACTGCCGGACGATGAACGGCAGTTCCCGCTCCCCGAGGCGCACCGAGGTCCAGCCGAGCAGGATGTCGGTCTCGGCCTGAACCAGTCTGGCCCCCCGCACGATTCGCTCGCCCTCGTGCCGGGCCGGACGCGGCGGTAGATACGGCGCCAGCGCGGACGGAATGGACTGCTTGAGTTGCAACACCAGCGATTCGCCGTCGTTGCCGTGCAGCAGCGCCACGTAGCTGTGCAGGCCGACGCTGCCGGTGCCGACGATGCGGAAGGCGATGTCGGACACCGCGAACCGGGCGATCAGGTTGCGCCGCGACTCGCGCAGGGTGTCGGTGTAGTTCTCGAGTCCGTCGATGACGGCCGCGGCCACCGACTCCTCGACGGCGGTGAGAACCGGTGGGTCGCTGACGAATCGGTGTCTGCGCACACCGGTGACGTGATCGTCGATGTGCTCGGTCCACTTCGCGACGACCTTGTCACTGGTGTTCTTGCGCGCCTTCTTCGCGGCCTTCTTGAAATCGTCGAGCAGGTCCTCGGCCTGCGCCGCGCCGAGTATCGACTCGTCGGGCAGCGCGCTCCAGGACCGCAGGAACGGCATCTCGGCCAACTGCTCGGTCGCGAGTCGGTAGGAGCGGGCCGCGTCGCGTGCCGCGGCGGCGCAGGCGTCCTCGCCGACCCCCGATTCGCGTCCGGCCAGCACCAGACTCGCCGCCAACCGTTCGACGTCCCACTCCCACGGACCCACGATGGTCTCGTCGAAATCGTTGATGTCCATGACGATGCCGCCGCTCTGGGTGCCGTAGAGCCCGAAGTTGGCGGCGTGGGCGTCCCCGCAGATCTGCGCGTCCAGACCGCTGACCGGTCCGTGCGCGAGATCGGCGGCCATCAACCCCGCCGCGCCGCGGTAGAAGGTGAACGGCCCCGACATCATCCGCCCCACCCGCAGCGGCACCAGGTGCCCCAAACGGTTCGCGTGCGCGGCCGCGAGGAAATCGAGCACCTCGGGCCTGCCCGGACCGGCGGCCGCTCGGTCCCTGACACCGACGGGCACGCGCTCGCGCAACGCGCGTCCCCGCGCCCGCACCTCGTCGGCGGATACGAAGGTCCGCAGGTCGATCCCACTGTCTGACACCTGCAGAACCATAAATCTCCGCGTCCTCGCGCGCAGGCCAGGGGTGTACCGAGGCCGTGGGCGATCATGCGTCGGGCGCGCGACTGTGAGAAGTCCCGCCGGCGTGCCCGGATGGCGCGCCACCCCCGCGGTGCGGTTAGCTGGATCGGTGACAACCGAATCGGGGACCTCGGAACCGGGTGGGCGGGCCGACTCCGACGCCGTGAGCGGCGTGCGCGCGATCTTCGCCGACCGCGTCCTGACCGTCCCGAACGTGCTCAGTGTCATCAGACTCGTCGGCGTCCCGGTGTTCGTGTGGCTGCTGCTGGTCGAGCACGCCTACGGCTGGGCCTTCGCGCTGCTCGTGGCCAGCGGCGTCACCGACTTCCTGGACGGGAAGCTGGCCAGACTGCTGGACCAGTCCTCCAGGCTGGGCGCGCTGCTCGACCCGTTCGTGGACCGGCTCTACGTGGTCACCACGCTGGTCGCCTTCGTCGTCGACGGGCTGATCCCGTGGTGGATCGCGGTGGTCCTGATCGGGCGCGACCTGGTGCTGACCCTGACCCTCGGCATCTACCGGCGGCGCGATCTGGACCCGCCGGAGGTCATCTACCTGGGCAAGGCCGCCACCTTCGCGCTGATGTCGGCGCTGCCGTGGGTGCTGGCCGGGCGGATGGACTGGCCGTTGGCGGGTTTCGGGCACGCCTTCGGCTGGGCATTCCTGATCTGGGGCACGGCGGTCTACGTGTGGACCGGGCTGTTGTACCTGGGTAAGGCCGTCGCGGTGGCGCGGGCCATACCGGCTGTGCCGCAGCGCCGCCCGTAGGACCGACGTCGGGTCGGACGCGGCGGGGAGTCTCTAATAGAGTTGCCATCGACTTCGACGAGAAAGGACGGCCTCGTGACCCAGACCCCCGAGGATCTGCGCTACACGGAAGAGCACGAGTGGGTGCTGCGCGTCGACCCCACGACGGTCCGGGTCGGTATCACCGACTACGCCCAGTCACAGCTGGGTGACGTCGTGTTCGTCCAATTGCCCGAGACCGACAGCGAGGTCGTCTCGGGCGAGAGCATCGCCGAGGTGGAGTCGACCAAGAGCGTCTCCGACATCTACGCCCCGCTGACCGCGAAAGTCGTTGCCGTCAACGAGGAGTTGGCGCAGGCGCCGGAGACGCTGAACGCGGATCCCTACGGCGCGGGTTGGCTGTTCGAGTTGCGGGTCGCGGACGCCGCCGGACTCGACGCCGACCTCGGTGAACTGCTGGATGCGGCGGGTTATCAAGGAGTTATCGGGGGCTGAGCCGGCCTTCCCGGTTCTACCTGCACGGGCACGCCCCGGCAGGGTACGGTCAATGCCAACAGATGTCCGGCGGTGGATGGCCGTGTTCGCAGCGGCGCGGCACGTCGTGTCGAAGAGGACATCACCTGCTTGTATGGATAATCAGGTTCGAGGAGGAGAGAAACGGTGAGCGAGAACAAAGACCCGGGTTACCAGGAGACCGCGGCCGAGACTACGTCGGTCTTCCGCGCGGATTTCCTGAACGAGGTCGAGGCGTCGCGCTCCGGAGAGCCGACCGGCGAACAGCCGGTCCAAGGGGTCGAGGGTCTGCCCGTCGGTGCGGCCCTCTTGGTCGTCAAGCGCGGTCCGAACGCGGGATCGCGATTCCTACTCGATCAGCCGACCACGTCGGCGGGCCGCCATCCCGACAGTGACATCTTTCTCGACGACGTCACCGTCAGCCGTCGCCACGCCGAGTTCCGGCAGGACGACGACACCTTCCAGGTCGTGGATGTCGGCAGCCTGAACGGCACCTACGTCAACCGTGAGCCGGTGGACTCCTCGGAGTTGCAGAACGGCGACGAGGTGCAGATCGGCAAGTTCCGGCTGGTCTTCCTGACCGGCCCGCGCGCGCAGGTCAACGAGCCGTCGGCGGGTGCGGGCAGCCTGTGAACGAGACGGCGCTCGCGATCACGCAGGACGCGGCGCTGTGACGGGCGCGGCGCAGTGGGCGCGCGGAGGCATGTCGATCGGCTCCGTACTCGACCTGCTGCGCCCCGACTTCCCGGATGTCACCATCTCCAAGATCCGCTTCCTCGAGGCCGAGGGTCTGATCAGGCCCGAGCGCACGCCTTCGGGCTATCGCCGGTTCTCGGTCGCCGACTGCGAACGGCTGCGGTTCGTGCTGACCGCGCAACGCGATCAGTACCTGCCGCTGAAGGTGATCAAGGAGCAGCTGGAGGCCATCGACAGCGGCGCGGCGACCTTGGGGGTGCGCGAAGCGCGCGCTCGCGCGGTCTCCGGCCGCGTCGGCGGTGAGGCCGAACGGTTCGTCGAACCCGCCGCGGAGGCGGTGGGTCGCCCTGTCCGGATGCCGGGTGCGGCCGCGCCGCGTAGGCTCGGGGTCGTGCCCGGGGAGATCTCACCCGACGAACTGCGGTTCGATCACGAAATCCGGCTCACGCGTGCGGATCTGCTCCAGCAGGCCGAGATCGACGAGAAATTCCTCACCGATCTGATCCGGGCCAATCTGATCACCCCCGGTCCGGCGGGATTCTTCGACGGCGAGGCGGTCGTGCTGGCCAAGACCGCGCGGGCGATGGCCGAATTCGGTTTGGAGGCGCGGCATCTGCGCGCGTTCAAGCTGGCGGCCGACCGTGAGGCCGCGCTGTTGGCCCAGATCGCCGCGCCGATCGCCAAGAGCCGCGACGCGGGTGCGCGGGCGCGGGCCGAGGAGACGGTGCGCGAACTGGCGGCGCTGTCGCTGGCCCTGCACACCAGTCTGGTCAAGGCGTCGGTGCGCAACGCGCTGGGCGGCTGATTCCGTCGATCCGCGCCGCCGCGTCCCGCGGTCGCACCGGGGGAGCTCGGTCGCGGCGCGGCTCGTGTTCCACCGCGACAACACACAGGTTTCGGCTCCGCGCACCGATCGCAGCACCGCTGTCCGTTCGCTTAGACTCGTGGTACGGCCAAGCTCCGCAGCGGTCATGCCGGGCGGCCGGCGAGTATGGGAGGCAGTGCGATGAGTGAGATGCGCGTAATCGGCATTCGTGTCGAGCAGCCGCAGAACCAGCCCGTGCTCTTGCTGCGCGAAATGTCCGGGGACCGATATCTGCCGATCTGGATCGGGCAGGCCGAGGCGACGGCGATCGTGCTCGAGCAGGAGGGGGTGACCCCGATCCGACCGTTGACCCACGACCTGATCAAGATCCTGATCGCCGAACTCGGGCACACGCTCAAGGAAGTGCGGATCGTGGATCTGCAGGAGGGCACCTTCTACGCGGACCTGGTGTTCGAGAACGACCTGACGATCTCGGCGCGGCCCTCGGATTCGGTCGCCATCGCCTTGCGGGTCGGTTGCCCGATCTACGCCGAGGAGGCGGTTCTCGACGAGGCGGGGCTGGTGATGCCCGATGAGCGCGAGGACGAGGTGGAGAAGTTCAAGGAGTTCCTGGAGTCGGTCTCGCCGGACGATTTCAAGGCCACCGATAGCTGACAGCTCTCGACCATTCTCTCTCCCTGAAGTACAGGTCGAGACTTTTACCGCGCGTCGCGTTTGGATCGATGCGGCCGCTCCCAGGAGAATCAGGGGAGTAACCTCGATAGTTGGGCCGTGCCCGACGAGGCGACGATCTCGAGGATCGCAGTGGGAGTCGCTCAGTCGGAGGATGGTCGTCACGGAGCCGGGTCATCGTCAGTGACAAGGCGTCGGCGGAGCAAGGGAGTGGTCAGTGGCAGAGCAATCGCAGGATGTGGTACAGCCTGGCCTGTTCCCGGATGATTCGGTGCCCGACGATCTAGTGGGCTACCGCGTCCCCAGTGCGTGCCAGGTAGCGGGTATCACCTATCGCCAGCTCGATTACTGGGCGCGCACCGGCCTGGTGGTGCCCTCGATCCGCGGCGCCGCGGGATCGGGCAGTCAGCGGCTGTACTCGTTCAAGGACATCTTGGTCCTCAAGATCGTCAAACGCCTGCTCGACGCGGGGATCTCGTTGCAGAACATCCGGATAGCCGTCGATCATCTGCGTAGTCGCGGCGTCCAGGATCTGGCGGGCATCACCCTGTTCTCGGACGGCACCTCGGTCTACGAGTGTTCCTCGCCCGAAGAGGTCGTCGACTTACTGCAGGGCGGCCAGGGCGTGTTCGGGATCGCGGTGAGCGGGGCCATGCGGGAGTTGACCGGCGCGATCGCCAACTTCCCGGCGGAGCGGGCCTCCTCGGCCACCGAACGCCCGGAAGACGAACTCGCCTACCGTCGCAAGGCGCGGATGAACGCCAAGACCGGCTAGAACCGACCACGAAGGCCGCTCCGATCCACGATCGGGGCGGCCTTCGCCGTTCCCGGGATGCCGGGCGTACCGGTGCGTGGCCGGAAGTGACGAGCCCTACAGTCGGGCAAGACCCCTCATGTGTGGGCAGTCGGCATAGACTTGGCGGTACGTCACCGCCGTGCGGGAGAGTTCCGGCTCCACCAGTGAGACCGGACGCCGAAGGAGCAGCACCTCCCCGTCAATCTCTCAGGCAACCGGACCGCACGGGCTCCGACGTCTCTGGAAAGCGGTGGTCACCGTGCCGCCCGCCCATGGGGAAAGGGACGACACATCCCGAATCTCTCAGGCTCCACGACAGAGGGGGAGGGCCGGACCCCTGTCGACCGCGCGGTCGACCCGCCCGACCTTGGAGCTGCCGTGACTCGATCCTTCGCCGACCGCCACATCGGACCGGACCGCAGTGAACTCGCCCGAATCCTGCCCGTCGTCGGCGTGGACTCCCTCGACGCCCTCGCGCGCGCCGCGGTGCCCGCGAGCATCCTCGACGATGCCGAAGGACCGCTGTCCGGCCTGCCGCCCGCCGCGACCGAACACGAGGTGCTGGCCGAACTCGCCGCGCTGGCCGGCGCCAACACCGTCGCCGCCTCGATGATCGGGCTCGGTTACTACGACACTCTGACCCCGCCGGTGCTGGTACGCAATCTGCTGGAGAATCCGGCCTGGTACACCGCTTACACGCCGTACCAGCCGGAGATCAGCCAGGGCAGGCTCGAGGCGCTGCTGAACTTCCAGACCATGGTCTCCGACCTGACCGGAATGGAGGTGGCCAACGCGTCCATGCTGGACGAGGCCACCGCCGCCGCCGAGGCGATGACGCTGCTGCGGCGCGCGGGCCGCTCGAAATCGGCGCGCCTGCTCGTCGACATCGACGTGTTCCCGCAGACCAGGACGGTGCTGGGCACCCGGGCCGAACCGCTGGGCATCGAGATCGTCGACGCCGATCTTTCCGCGGTCGAGTTGCCCGACGGCGAGTTCTTCGGCGTGCTGGTGCAGACGCCGGGCGCGTCCGGTCGCGTGGTGGACTGGACCTCGGTGATCGGGGCGGCCCACGACCGCGGCGCGCTGGTGGCGGTGGGGGCCGACCTGCTCGCCGCTACCCTGCTGAGTTCGCCGGGCGAACAAGGCGCCGACGTCTGTTTCGGCACCACGCAGCGCTTCGGCGTGCCGCTGGGCTACGGCGGTCCGCACGCGGGATATCTGGCCGTCCGCCAGGGATACGCCCGCCAGTTGCCGGGGCGTCTGGTCGGCGTCTCGGTCGACGCCGACGGCGACCCGGCCTACCGCCTGGCCCTGCAGACCCGCGAACAGCACATCCGCCGGGAGAAGGCGACCTCGAACATCTGCACCGCCCAGGTGCTGCTGGCGATCGTCGCGGCCATGTACGCGAGCTATCACGGGGCCGACGGCCTGCGCGCGATCGCGCGGCGCGTACACGCGCACGCCGCGACGCTCGCGGCGGGCCTCGAAGGCGCGCTCGTACACGGCCGGTTCTTCGACACGGTGCTCGCCCGCGTCCCCGGCGGCGCGGAAGCCGTGGTGGCCAAAGCCAAGTCGCGCGGGATCAACCTGCGCCTGGTCGACGCCGACCACGTCGGCATCGCCTGCGACGAGGCGACCACCGACGCGCACGTCGCCGCCGTGCTCGAATCCTTCGGCACCGCGCTGTCCGTCGAGACCGACGGACCCGCGGTGGCCGACATCGAGACCAGGACCTCGGACTTCCTCACGCACCCCGCCTTCACCAGCCACCACACCGAGACGGCGATGCTGCGCTACCTGCGCGGACTGTCCGACAAGGACATCGCCCTCGACCGCAGCATGATCCCGCTCGGTTCGTGCACGATGAAGCTGAACGCGACCGCGGAGATGGAACCGATCACCTGGCCCGGCTTCTCCCGCGTGCACCCCTTTGCACCCGCCGAGGACGCGCCCGGTCTGCTGGCCGTGGTGGCCGACCTGGAACGCTGGCTGTGCGAGATCACCGGCTACGACTCGGTCAGCCTGCAACCGAACGCGGGCAGTCAAGGCGAGTACGCGGGCCTGCTGGCCATCCGCCGCTACCACCTCGACCGCGGCGACGACCACCGCGACACCTGCCTGATCCCGTCCAGCGCGCACGGCACCAACGCCGCCTCCGCCGCGATGGTGGGTATGCGCGTGGAGGTGGTGCGCTGCCGCGACAACGGTGACGTCGACCTGGACGACCTGCGCGCCAAGATCGCCGACCACGCCGAACGCCTGGCCTGCATCATGATCACCTACCCGTCCACGCACGGGGTGTACGAGCACGAGGTCGCCGACCTGTGCGAGTTGGTGCACGAGGCGGGCGGGCAGGTCTACGTCGATGGCGCGAACCTCAACGCGCTGGTCGGGTTGGCGCGGCCGGGCCGCTTCGGCGGCGACGTCAGCCACCTGAACCTGCACAAGACCTTCTGCATCCCGCACGGCGGCGGCGGTCCCGGCGTCGGACCGGTCGCGGTGCGCGCGCACTTGGCGAAGTACCTGCCCGGCGACCCACTGGAAGCGGGGTCGCACGCGGTGTCGGCGGCGAAGTACGGTTCGGCCTCGATCCTGCCGATCACCTGGGCCTACATCCGGATGATGGGGGCCGAGGGACTGCGCGCGGCGACGTTGACCGCGATCGCGTCCGCCAACTACGTCGCGCGCAGGCTCGACGAGTACTACCCGGTGCTCTACACGGGCGAGAACGGCATGGTCGCCCACGAGTGCATCCTGGATCTGCGTGAGATCACCAAACGAACCGGCGTCACCGTCGATGATGTCGCCAAGCGGTTGGCCGACTACGGTTTCCACGCTCCGACCATGAGTTTCCCGGTCGCGGGCACGCTGATGGTGGAACCGACCGAGAGCGAGAACCTCGCCGAGATCGACGCTTTCGTGGACGCGATGATCGCGATCCGCGGCGAGATCGACAAGGTGGCGGCCGGGGTGTGGCCGGCGGAGGACAACCCGTTGCGCGGCGCTCCGCACACCGCGGCCTGTCTGGTCGCGGAGTGGGAGCACCCCTACAGTCGCGAGATCGCGGTCTACCCGCGCGGTCGCGGGCACGCGCGCGCCAAGGTGTGGCCCGCGGTGCGCCGCATCGATGGCGCCTACGGTGACCGGAATCTGGTCTGCTCGTGCCCGCCGCTGTCGGCCTACGCCGACTGACCGGCCCTCACGGCGTCGTCAGCGCCTGCACCACAGCGCTGGCGAAAGCCAGATTGCCCGAGGCGTCGGCGGCGGTGTAGGTGCCGCCGGTGCGCTGGGCCAGATCACGCAGCGTCTGGGTGCCCGCGCCGCCGATCGCGACCACGTCGATGCGGACCGGCCGCGACGCGTCGGTCGCGGCGGTGATGTCGGCGAGCAGTTGCGCGCCGGTCACCGACGAGTCGTCGTCGGGGCCGTCGGTGATGAGCAGCAGCGAGTTGGCGCGCTCGGCGGCGTAGTCGGCGACGGCTTGCCGGTAGGCGGCCAGCAGTGTCGGATACGCCTGGTCGGTCTTGGACTCGGTGACCTTGACCGCGCTCAGCGCGGTGTCGACGGTGGAGCGCTGGCCGGTGTCGAGTCGCTCGGTGGGCACGAGCACCTTGTAGGGCTTGGCGCCGTCGAGGTTCTTGCCGAAGGTCCAGATCCCCAGCCCGAAATCGGGCGGCATCACCTGCAGGGTCGAGCGCAGCGCGCCGAGGCTGTTGGACAGGCGGGTGCCGGCGCCGTCGGTCCCCGACATGGACGCGGACACGTCGAGCAGCACGGTGGCGTGCACCCCGAGTACGGGATCGGCGATGTTCTTGGTCAGACCGGCCAGTGCTTCGCGGGTGGCGCCGGGCACGATGTCGGGCGCGGCGGCGGTGAATCCGGCCTCCTGGAACACCGCCGCGTTCTGCGGGGTGGTCAGGAAGGCGGTGAACACGCCCGCGACGAGATTCTGGGTCTGGTCGACCCAGGAACCGGACATGACCGCAGCCGGATGGTCGGCGATCGGCGCGGCCCCCACGGGTTGGTAGCCGACCACGCCCATGTGGGCGTCGAGTTGTTGGATGGTCGCGGGGACGGCGTGGATGGTGGCCGCGTCGGGGCTTTGTGCGGTCGCGATGGTGTCCAGGGCCGCGCCCGTGCCGGTGCTCTCGGGGGCGGCGGCGGCCAGTCCCGACACCGCCGAGGAGACCTGTCCGGATCTGGCGGCCTCGGTGGTCAGCGGATCGACGCCGGAGACCATCGCGCCGATCGCGGTGGCCGCCGCCAAGGAGGAATCGCCCGGCGGCAGGGCCATGCGCAGTCCGCCCCAGCCGGACAGGCCGAGGTCGGCCAGCGAGCCCTGTTGCAGATTCGGCAGATCGCTCCAGGCGATCCGCGCGGCCTCGAGGGCCTGGCGCAGCGGTTCGGCCACGCCCAGGACGACAGGGCTGCTCGCGATCGGGGTGGGTTCGCCCTCCATCAGGCCCGGCACCCGGACGGCCTCGATCGAACGGGACGAATCGGCGATCCACAGCGCGGGCTTGGGCCCCAGCGCCTCGTTCCAGGAACCGCCCGGCGCGAGACCCGCGGCGACGGCCGCCGAATCGGCGGCCCGCACCCGCACCGCCGCGCAGTGGTCGCGCACGGTCGGCTTCGTCGCGTTGTAGCGTTCGGCGAGGGTGCGGACCGGGACCGCGATGTCGGGGTCCGCGGTGACGTCGAGGACCGATTCGCCCTCGACGCATTCCGAGGCCGCGGCGCTGTCCCGGTCGGCCGCGCGATCCCGGAACTGGAACCACGCGAAAGTCGCCGCGACCAGCAGGACGAGTACCACCACCGCGATGACCGGACCCTTGCTGACGCCTCGGGATCTGATTCCGCTGCGATGTGTGCCCACGGCGCAACAGTGTATGGTCACCCGCCCCGTGACCGCGCGCCGAGGTCGGTGTCCGATGACCTGGGACACCGACCCCGGCGCACTGTGGCCGAGCTCACTCGCGGATCATCCGCCCGCGGTCGAACTCGTGTCCGCCCCAGACACCGGACTGCCCGGTGCCGGAAGCGAATTCGGCGCAGCCGGGCCGGATCGGGCACCCGGCGCAGATCTCGCGGGCGTACTCGAAATCCTGCGACGGGTACGGGAACCACGCCTCGTGGTTCGGGTCGCCCCGGCAGGCGGCGCGATGCCACTCGCGGCTGTCCGAGAGCGGCAGCAGGTCGATCAGCGTCGGCTCGGCGCCGGTCGACTCCAGATGGAGGGTCATGGTCCGCACTCCTTTCCGCGGCGGTCGGTGCTGTGGTCGTCGGGGACGTGGTGGCCGGGGGTGGACAGTTGCCGCCAGATGCGGCGCTGTCGCTTGGCGAGGGGGTCGGGGGCCTTGGGCTGCCAGAGCAGACGCATGCCCGCCTCCTCCGGCGTGCGGTCGGCCTTGGCGGAATTGCACGACGCGCAGCAGGCGACGAGGTTGCCCCAGGTGTTCGGGCCGCCCCGGCTGCGCGGCCGGATGTGGTCGACGGTGCGGGCCCAGCCCGCGCAGTAGCCGCACCGGTGCTTGTCGCGGCGCAGCACACCCGCCAAGGTGGCCCGGCTGTCCTCGTGCACCAGGTTCACGTGCTCGAGGAAGACGTAGCGCAGCAGGCGGATGGTCTCGGGCAGGGCGATCTCGAGGTGCTTGGACCGGATCGGCACGTACGGCTCGCGGTCGGCGATCGACTCCGCGACCCCGCCGACCAGCAGCACGACGGCGCGGTCGGCCCGGATCTCGGCGATGGCCTCGAACGAGGCGTTCAGCACCAGAACGCTCGAGTGTATCCAGTTGTCCGGGGGAGTGGTCACCGCGACGGTGACAGGGCGCGAGGTCATGGGGCTCACCATGTTTCGAGAAGAGAGCGGAAAGGGAGGATGCAGCGGTCGCGGTCAGCGACCGGCGTGGAGGCGGCTCGGTACTTCGCGTGCGACGGTCATGCGCGAATTCAGGGCATCGTCCCTGTGCTGTGGGTACACGGGCCACCTCCTCTCCGGATGCTCGGGTGATCGCCCGGGGGCGGGCGATCGCTCTGAATGCCATGGTGGCACACCGACTGTGCCGTTGTCGGCCTATTTTTTCGGGGCCGGACCGACCCGGTCAGCCCAGCGGGCCGTGACCCAGCGCGACGCGGCCGCCGAACAGGACCTGCTTGGCCCTCGGCAGCGGGTGGAACAGGCTGCCGTGCACGTCGCGATAGCGCATCTCGAGTTCACAGGATCGCGAATAGCCCAGTCCACCAACGGTTTCGATGGCGAGTCGGACAGCGGCGATCAGGTGTTCGGCCGCCGCGGTCTTGCGGGCCAGGGTGCGCGCGGCGTACTCGTCGGTGTTGGCGAAACTCAGATTCCGCGACCCCGTGAACATCGCCTCGACCAGGTCCTCGGCGGTGCCGTGCGCGGTGGTCAGCTCGCCGGCCAGGCAGATCACGTGCGCGTCGGTGCGTCCGGCGACGAGTTCGAGGGCCAGGCGAACGGCCTCGTCGGCGATGCCGAGGTAGGCGGCCATGACCAAGGGCATCGCGGCTCCGACCACGACGTTGAGCAGCGGCGGCCACGGCGCGGCCGGGCGGATCATCGAGATCGCGGCATCCGGGACGAAGACGTCCTCGAACACCACCGTGTGCGAACCGCTGGCGCGCAATCCCATGGTGTCCCAGGTCTTCTCGACGCGCACGCCCGGCGCGCTCGTCGGGATCGCGCAGTGCAGCACCTGCGCTCCGTCGGGGGAGGCGTCCCAACGGATGCTGGTGACCAGCACGTCGCCGATCTCGCACCCGCTGGCGGGCGCCTTGCGGGCGTGCACCCGGTAGCCGCCCTCGACGCGCTCGGCCCGGCCGGAGGAGTCGACCCAGTCCGAGGCGCCGGTGCTGACCAGGATCGCGCCGTCGACGACCTTCGCGAAGACCGCGCTCGCGTCGTTGCCGTGGTTGTGGCGCCACACCTGGGTGGCGACCAGGTGCGAGTGCATGGCGAAGGCGACCGCGACCGACGGGTCGTGGCGGCCGAGTTCGCGCAGGATCTGTCCCATCTCGTGGTGGGTCGCGCCGCCGCCGCCGAATTCGACGGGAACCAGCGCGGCGGACAGTCCGCTCGCGCGCAGCAGGTCGAAGGCGGCGGGGTCGAGTTCGCCGGTGCGGTCGCGTTCGGCGACGCCGGGGCGCAGGGTGTTGCCGATGCGCCGGGCCATGGCGAGGCGGTCGAGGTCGGGGGCGGTGGTGGGCACGGTGGAAGTCGTCATGTTTCGAAAGCTACGAACCGCCGCGATAACCGGATAGTCCAGAAAATGGACCCGCCCGGTGCAGGAAATGGACCTCACGGCGGGCCCGACGACCCGGAGGTGACCGTGAGCGGCGAACTGCCCACCCGCGACGAGCAGGGCTACGGCCAGTACTGCCCGATCTCGCGCGCGTTGGAGGTGCTCGGCGATCGTTGGTCGCTGCTGATCCTGCGCGATCTGCTGCTCGGCTCGACCCGCTACAACGATCTGGCGCGCGGCCTGCCGGGGCTCTCGCGCAGCCTGCTCACCAAGCGGTTGCGCCAGTTCGAGCGCGCGGGCCTGGTCGACCGCGTCGGCTGCGACTACCTGATGACCGAATCCGGGCGCGACCTGGAACCGATCCTGTTCGGGCTGGGCGCGTGGGGCGCGCGCTGGACCTTCGGCGAGCCCGATCCCGCCGAACTGGACGCCGACCTGCTGGTGTGGTGGATGCACACCCGCCTGGACACCGCGGACCTGCCCGGCCGACGCCAGGTGTTCGCGGTCCGCTTCACCGACGACGCCCGGCGCTACTGGATCGTGGTCGACCGGAGTGTGCCCTCGGTGTGCACGACCGACCCGGGCTACCCGGTGGACGTCACGATCACCGCCGACGTCGCCTCGCTCTACCAGGTCTGGCTGGGCCGGTTGCCGCTGGCGCAGGCCCAGCACGCGGGCCGGGTCCGCTTCAGCGGGCAGTTGGGCGTGACCCGCCGTATGCCCACGGTGCTGCGGTTGAGCCCGGCCGCGGGCCTCGCCGTACCCGCGGCCGAGGAGCCGTACTTGCGGGCCACCGCCTGACGGGGACGGGACGCGCCCATCCCGTCGACGTCGGACGCCGCGGTTTTCGACCCCGCGGTTGTCGACTCTGTGGGGGCTTACTCCGCGGTGTCGACCCTGTGCTTGGCGACCCTGTGCTTGCCGCGTCAGAGGTTACCGAATCAGAGGTTGCCGACGAGATGCTCGAGGCGGCGGGCGACGTGCTCGCGCGCCTGTTCGCGCAGCGCGGGCCGGTACCCGCTCGGATACACCTGATCGGCGGGCGCGTAGTTCTTGAGCACCTCCCGCGCGAGGGTGATCTTGTGCACCTCGGTCGGGCCATCGGCCAGGCCCATGACCTCGGCGTAGTTGAGCATGTCGACGAACGGCAGGTCGGTGCTGACGCCGATCGCGCCGTGCAGGTGCAGTGCGCGCTGGGCGATGTCGTGCATCACCTTGGGCATGGCCACCTTGATGGCGGCGATGTCCTTGCGCACGGCCAGGTAGTCCTGTTCCTTGTCGATGCGCCAGGCGGTGCGCAGCACCAGCAGTCGGAACTGCTCCATCTCGATCCAACTGTCGGCGATCTTCTCCTGCGTCATCTGCAAACCCGCCAGCGAACCCTTGCGCATCTGCCGCGACACCGCGCGCTCGCACATCATGTCGAAGGCGCGGCGCACCAGCGCGACCGTGCGCATGGCGTGGTGCACCCGGCCGCCGCCGAGGCGGGTCTGGGCCACGATGAAGCCCATGCCCTCCTCGCCGAGCAGATGGTCGGCGGGCACCCGGACATCGGTGAAGCGCAGATGCCCCTCGGACTTGCTGACGCCGGGCACCTCGAAGTTCTTGACCAGTTCGAGGCCGGGCGCGTCGGCGGGCACGATGAACATCGACATGCCTTGGTACGGGCTGACATCCGGGTTCGTGACGACCATGACGATATGGAAGGAGGCGAATTCGGCGTTGGAGTTGAACCACTTCTCGCCGTTGATGACCCAGTGGTCGCCGTCGCGCACCGCGCGCGAGGTGAACAGCGTCGGATCGGCGCCGCCCTGCGGTTCGGTCATCACGTAACAGGAGCCGATCTCACCGTCGAGCAGCGGCTTCAGGTATTTCGCCTTCTGCTCCTCGGTGCCGTAGTGCGCGAGGATCTCGGCGTTTCCCGAATCGGGGGCCTGGCAGCCGAAGACCGAGGGCGCCCAGTTCGAGGTGCCCAGCACTTCGTTGAGCAGGCCGAGTTTGAGCTGACCGTAGCCCTGCCCGCCGAGTTCCGGGCCGAGGTGGCAGGCCCACAGCTTCTGCTGCTTGACCTGCTCCTTGAGCGGGCCCATCAGCGCCATGGCCTCTTTGTCGGTGCGGTCGTACGGATTCGGGTAGATCAGGTCCAGCGGTTCGACCTCGGTGCGGACGAATTCCGCGGCCCAGTCGAGCTTGCGCTGAAAATCCGGATCGCTTTCGAAATCCCAAGCCATGGTCAACCTTTCGTGTCGGGCGTGGTGAGTATGCCGTCGAGGACGGTGGTGGCGAGCAGGTCGGCGATCTCGCCGGGGGAGCGACCGCCGTGCGGCCGGTACCAGAAGGTCACCGCGTTGAGCATGCCGAGCACGCTGTTGGTCAGCACGTGGTCGGCGGTGCGCAGCAGGCCCGCGGCATGGGCGTCGTCGAGTACGCGCTGCCAACAGAACTGGACCCGGTCGCGCAACTGTTGCAGTTGCGCGGCGCGCTCGCCGGTCAGCGCGGTCACGTCGCGCAACTGGATCGCGACCTCGCGGCGGTGTTCGATGATCAGCCGGACGTGACTGTCGAAAAGCTTGCGCAACTTGACGATCGGGTCGTCGGCGCTCTCGGCGATGGTTTCGGCGTCGACGAGCATCAGCTCGATGTAGTCGCGCAGGATCTGCCAGAGCAGTTCTTCCTTCGACCCGATGTGGTAATACAGCGCGCCCCGCTGGACATCGGCGCGGTCGCCGATCTCGGCGACCCCGGTGCCGTGGAAACCCTTCTCCGCGAACAGGTCCACCGCGGCCGCGACGATGCGGCCCCTGGTGTCGCCCGCCGTCGATTCCGAGGCGGGCGGGCGGCCGCGGCGGCGGGTGGGCGCGGCGCCGGTCATGACGACGGGTCCAGCACCACTTTGCTCACCCCGTCGGCGCGCTCGGCGAACAGTCGGTACGCCGCGTCGCCCGCCGACATCGGCATCCGGTGCGAGACGACCGTCTCCGGACGCAGCCGACCGGCGGCGGTGAGCGCGAGCAGGGCGGGCAGTTCGTACTGCACCGCGCACAGGCCGATGTGGAATTCCAGATCCTTGACCTGGGCGAGCGGCATGTGGAACGGGTAGGCGCGGTTCTGGTTGACCCCGATGACCGAGACCCGGCCGCCGTGGCCGACCACCGAGATCGCCAGCGCGATGGTGGCGTCCGCGCCGACCGCCTCGATCGCGACGTCCGCGCCGCCGCCGAGCCTCTCGCGCACGGCGGATTTCGGATCGTCGGAGTCCACGGGTTCCGCGCCCAGCGCGGCCGCGCGTTCCCGGCGTTCGGCCAGCAGGTCGACGCCGAGCACCCGCGCCGCGCCCATGGCGAAGGCGGCCTGCACCGCCATCAGCCCGACCGGGCCGAGGCCGATCACCACGACCGTGTCGCCGGGGGCGATCCGCGCGCGCCGCGCCCCGTACCAGGCGGTGGGCGCGTTGTCGGTGAGCACGATCGCGGCGGCGTCGCCGATCGACTCCGGCAGGCGCACCAGATTGCCGTCGGCATGCGGGACGGCGAGGTACTGCGCCTGCGCGCCTGCCAGCGCGCCGCCGAGTCCGTAGCAGGCGTCGGCGGGTTTCGGCTGGGACGCGCAGGCCGAGACCAACCCGACCCGGCAGTTGCCGCACCGGTCGCAGCCCGCCGAGGCCGGGACCAGGACGCGGTCGCCGACCGCGAACCCGCGCACCAGCGGCCCCGCTTCGACGATCTCGCCCACCGCTTCGTGGCCGACGCCGTAGCCCGTGCCGGGCGTGAAGCCGTGACCGGCGTAGATGTGCAGATCGCTGCCGCACACGCCCGCCGCGCGCACCCGCACGATCGCGCCGTCCGGGCCGGGCAGCGTCGGATCGGGCACCTCCGACCAGTCGATGACGCCCGGACCCGCGTAGGTCAGCGCCCTCATCGCCAGCCGCCGTCGAGGGCCAGCGTGGACCCGGTGCAGAAGGCCGAGGCGTCGGTGGCGAAGAACAGCGCGGCCCCGACCACCTCGTTCGGTTCGCCCACCCGGCGCAGCGCGTTGTGCTTGGTCAGTTCCTCGCGCAGCGCGTCGGGCCAGGCCAGGGAGATGTCGGTGGCGAACGGTCCGCACTGGATGGTGTTGACGCGCACCGTCGGGGCGAAGGTCTGGGCCAGTCCGCCGGTCAGGGCGTTGAGTCCGGCCTTGGCGGCGGAGTAGGGGACCGCGAACGGTTCCGGGCGCACCGCCTCGATGGAGGAGACGTTGATGATCGACCCGCCGCCCGCCGCGGCCATCCGCGCGCCGATCAGCGCCGACAGGCGGAACGGCCCCTTGAGGTTCACGCCGATGACCTTGTCGAACAGCGCCTCGGAGACCTGGTCCAGACTCGGGTACAGCGGCGAGAGGCCCGCGTTGTTGACCAGGACGTCGACCCGGCCGAACTCCGCGTAGACCGTCTCGACCAGCGCGTCGCACTGGTCCCACTCGCTGACGTTGCACGCCACCGGCAAGGCCCGTCGGCCGTGGGTGGCCCGCACCTCGTCCGCGAGCGCCGCGCACGCGTCGAGTTTGCGACTGGCCACCACCACGTCGGCGCCCGCGGCGGCGAAGGCCAGCACCATCTCCCGGCCCAGCCCGCGGCTTCCGCCCGTCACCACGACGACCTTGTCGGTGAGCGACACGTGTTCTCCCGTCCGATCCGGTGACGTCCCGAGGGGTCGCGTCGCCCGGATCACAGTAAATGTTCCGATCAGTACATTAATTGCGCGTGCCGATAGGATCAAGGGTGGAGTTCGGCCGATCGCCGACGACCGTGCGACTCGCCCGCGCCGGGACACCCGGTTACCGGCGGCGGCGAGGAGAGAATGTGCCGATGGCGCGTCGACCGACGCCCCGGCCTCGAACACCCGTCGCGCGGTGCGAGAACTACCGACGGGTAACATCGAGCCCGTCTTTTTCACAGCGGCTTTCTCAGAAGTGAGGCAGTAGATGACAGAGCGGATTCAGGTCGGCGGGCTCCAGGTTGCCAGCGTTCTCCACGAGTTCATCGAGAACGAGGCGCTCCCCGGAACCGGCGTGGATTCCGCCGCGTTCTGGGCAGGCGCCGAACGGATCATCGAGGATCTGGCCCCGCGCAACCGCGCCCTGCTCGCCGAACGCGACGAGATCCAGGGCAAGCTGGACGCCTGGCACGCCGAACACCCGGGCGCGAACTACGACCGCGCGGCCTACAAGAACTACCTGACCGAGATCGGCTACCTACGTCCCGAACCCGCGGACTCCGCCATCTCCACGCAGAACGTCGACGACGAGATCGCCGTCACCGCGGGTCCGCAGTTGGTGGTGCCGGTGATGAACGCGCGCTTCGCGATCAACGCCGCCAACGCGCGCTGGGGCTCGCTCTACGACGCGCTCTACGGCACCGACGCGATCCCGGAGACCGGCGGCGCGGACAAGGGCAAGGGCTACAACAAGGTTCGCGGCGACAAGGTCATCGAATGGGCCCGTAACTTCCTCGACGACTCGGTCACCCTGATCACCGGCTCGCACATCGGCTCCACCTCGTACACGATCGTCGACGGCGAACTCGAGGTCGGCCTCGAGGACGGCACCAGCATCGGCCTGGCCGAAGCCGACCAGCTCGTCGGCTACCTGGGCTCGCCCGACGCGCCCACCTCGATCCTGCTCAAGCACAACGGGCTGCACATCGAGATCCAGATCGACAAGGACTCGCCGATCGGCAGCACCGACACCGCGGGCGTCAAGGATGTCGTGCTCGAATCCGCGGTCACCACGATCATGGACTTCGAGGATTCGGTCGCGGCGGTCGACGCCGAGGACAAGGTCCTGTGCTACCACAACTGGCTGGGCCTGATGAAGGGCGATCTGGCCGAGAAGGTCGACAAGGGCGGCCAGAGCTTCACCCGCACCATGAACCCCGACCGCGTCTACACCGCCCTCGACGGCGGCGAGGTCGTGCTGCACGGCCGCTCGCTGCTGTTCGTGCGCAACGTCGGTCACCTGATGACCTCCGACGCGATCCTCGACGGCCAGGGCAACGAGGTTCCCGAAGGCATCCTCGACGGGCTGATCACTTCGCTGATCGCCATCCACTCCCTCAAGGACGAGACCGAGCTGAAGAACAGCCGCACCGGCTCGGTCTACATCGTCAAGCCGAAGATGCACGGCCCCGACGAGGTCGCCTTCACCGACGAGTTGTTCGCCCGCGTCGAGGACGTGCTCGGGCTGACCCGCAACACCCTCAAGGTCGGCATCATGGACGAGGAGCGCCGCACCACGGTCAACCTCGCCGCCTGCATCGCCGCCGCCGCCGAACGCGTCGTCTTCATCAACACCGGCTTCCTCGACCGCACCGGCGACGAGATCCACACCTCCATGGAGGCGGGTCCGATGGTGCGCAAGGCCGACATGAAATCCCAGCAGTGGATCCTGTCCTACGAGGACTGGAACGTCGACACCGGTCTGGCCGCGGGCCTGCCCGGCAAGGCGCAGATCGGCAAGGGCATGTGGGCCATGCCGGATCTCATGGCGGACATGCTCGTCCAGAAGATCGGCCACCCCAAGTCCGGCGCCAACACCGCCTGGGTGCCCTCGCCGACCGCCGCCACCCTGCACGCCACCCACTACCACCTGGTGGACGTGTTCAAGCGGCAGCGCGAAATCGCCAAGGGCGGCCGCCGCGCCACCGTCGACCAGATCCTCGACATCCCGTTGGCCGCCGAGCCGAACTGGAGCGAAGAGGACAAGCGCCAAGAGCTGGACAACAACTCCCAGAGCATCCTCGGCTACGTGGTGCGCTGGATCGACCAGGGCGTCGGCTGCTCCAAGGTCCCCGACATCCGCGACGTCGCCCTCATGGAGGACCGCGCGACCCTGCGCATCTCCAGCCAGCTGATGGCCAACTGGCTGCGCCACGGCGTCGTCACCGCCGACCAGGTCCAGGCCAGCCTCGAACGAATGGCCCCCATCGTCGACGAACAGAACGCGGGCGACCCGAACTACCGCCCGCTGGCCCCCGACTTCGCGGGCAGCATCGCCTTCCAGGCCGCGCGCGAACTCATCTTCGAAGGCGCCGCGCAGCCCAACGGTTACACCGAGCCGATTCTGCACCGGCGGCGTCGTGAGGCCAAGGCGCTGAACTGCTTGTGAGTTGCGGTGCTTGAAAAGTAGCTTCTAACAGCACTTTTCGACTCAAGGCCCCTCACCTGGAACACCAGGTGAGGGGCCTCTGTCGTTACTGGAGATCAGCCCGAATACCGGCCACTCACGGTCGATACGGTCACAAGAACGGTCACCCGCGGGATGGCTGCCGTCGTCGAGAAGTGATGGCGTGTCAGCGCCGATAGCGGCCGCCGTCCTCGGTGAGTACGCCCTCGGTGAAGGTCCCGAAGGGACGGCCGATGGTCCTTCGCACGGATGCAGTGATCGGCCGAACAGCAGTCCGCTCTGGAAATGGTTCGCGGTCTCGATCCTCCGGGGTCGGGGCTGTCGACTCGAGTCTCCATCAGGGGGAGACGTCAAGCTTGGTGCATGAACGAGGAGATGCTCTTCACGATCGGGGCCTTGACCGAGCGGACCGGTCTGACGGTCAAGACGATTCGGTTCTACTCCGACGGCACCGCAACATTCACGACTTCATCGACGACACCTTCAGCGGCGTCGACGCCGATCCGGCAATGGTGGAGTTGCTGCGCTTTAGCATGCCGGACCTGCCCGAGGATCCCGCCGCCGCACAGGTGGAGGCGTGGATGGAACTTGTATAACTGTTGCAGGACAACGACTTTCGGAATGTGACCAGGCCCGGGCCGCACCGCATCGGCGCAGTGACGACACGGTCGGCGTGTTCGTAGTGGTGTGTCAGTTGAATGCAGGACTGACAGGGTGTGGGTTCTCGGTCAGAATTGCTCCTCGCGGCGCGTTGTCGATGGACCACGTCCGCGGGTCGGCGGCGCGTGGCGAACGACGTCGGTGCGGCGACGTTCGAGGGAGTATCGGGAGGGAGCACGATAACCGTGGACGAAGGAGAGTCGGAAGACAGGCCACACCCTCGGTTCGCGCGCGGGCGTTTGCTACTCGATAACGGGCGCTTCGCCGATGCGGCGGCCGCCCTGTCGGATGCCGCCGAACTGACCGAGACGTCGGGGGCGCGGGGCGAGTGCTGGTATTGGGCAGGTGTCGCCTACGCCCAGTCGGGTGATCGGGCGCGTGCCGTCATCGCGTTCGAATCGGCCGAACGAGGATTCGTCTCGGCTGGTCGCGTCAACGATGCGGCGCGAACACATTCGTATCGTGGTGATCTCGCCGCCTCGGTAGGCGAGCTCGTGCCGGCGCACGTACATTTCGATCGCGCGAGCGAACTGTACGGTGCCGAGGAGGTCGACGCCCGGTTCCGCTGTTGGTACATGATGGGCCGTCTCCACAACGACCTCGGTAACGCCGCGGCCGCCGAGCGGGAATTGAAGGTCGCCCTCGGTCTGGTCGTGACCATCGGCGACCCCGAGCGGATCGGCGAATGCGAGGACGCGCTGGCCACGGCGCTCACCGGCGCGGGGCGCTTGGACGAGGCGCTGCGAATGCTCGAAGCCGCCGTCAGCCACTATCCCGCCGAACGAGCACAGCATCGCGCCGATTGTCTGAACCGGGCGGGGCTGATCTTGGCTGGGCAGGGCAAAGGCGCTGCCGCCGAGGCCATGTGGGGACGCGCCCAGGGCGAATATGCGGCGGCCGGGCGTGCGGACTCCGGCTTCGTCATCGCGCTCGAGCGTGGCCGCACGCTCTTCGATCTCGCGCGGTTGGATGATGCGCTGGTGCAGTACCGAGCCGCGTACGCGGCGGCCCAGAAGGCCGGACATCCCGACGAGATGGCCTGGTGCGAGGCGCATATCGCGGCTGTTCACCTCAACCGCGGTGAGCTGGAGGCGGCCCGCGGGCTCTTGGTCCGGGCCAATGCGGTACTCGCCGAGGGCAATCGCGAGCACTATCTCACCGGCCGCTACTTCCTGGCCCGGGTGCACCTGGAGCACGGCGACACCCGCGGCGCACGGGGCCTGCTCGGCGAGACGTTGAGCGAGGCGCGAGCCCGAGGGTTGGCGGAGTTGGCGGTGGACTGCTCGATGACGCTGGCGCAGGCGATGATTCGCGAGGGGGATTACCGTGGTGTGCTGGAGCTTCTCGATGAGCCTCGCCGGATTCTGAAACAGCTGGGTCGATGGCCGAAGATCGCTGTCTGCCAGAGTCTGCGTGGCATGTGCCACGTCGGGCTCGGGGAGTTCCGCGCCGCGGAGGAGACCTTGCTCGACGCCCGCGCGACGCTGCTGCGCCACGGGAATCCTCGCCAACTCGCCGAGACCGAATGCGCGCTCGGCATGGTGTATCTGCACACGGGACGGTTCCCCGAGGCCGAGACAATGCTCGACCGCGCCATCGCGAGTCTGCGTGCTCTCGGCGCTGCCGCTGTCTCTCTCGCTGTCGTCGAGTTCAATCTCGCCAACGTCTACCTCCGGCAGACCCGCTACACCGAAGCGGTGCGGATGCTCACCGCCGCCGAAGCGGTGTTCCGCGCGGCGGGGCAGAACGATCACGCCACGGCGTGTAGGCACACGTTGGGCATGATCCGGATGAACAGCGGTGTCGGCGACGGCGTGATCGAGACGCTCGAATCCACCCTCGACGGTTCCAGGCCCGGCCCGGTTTCGCCGCGCGCGGTCGCGACCAAGACTTTCAATCTCGCTGTCGCGCACGCGAACCGCGGCGACACCGGGCAAGCACTCACCTGCACCGCTCGCGCTCGGGGGCTCTACAGCGACCTGAATGACCTGATGGGACTGGCCACCTGCGATCTGTTCGCCGCCGTCTGCCTGGCCGACCGGGCTCCACACGACCAGCGTCGACTCCTCGATCTGGCCTTGCCCGCCGCGATATACATCGACCATCAGCGCCTGCAATTCCTCCACGCCGACGCACGCGTGGCGTGGAGCGGCAGCCATCCCGCCCGCCGATCGAACCTGTTCGAGTGGCTACACGCACTGCGTGATCCGACCCTCATGGCCGAATTCATCGAAGTGGCCATCAATTCCGGAACCCATGTCGCGCACCACGAGGATTCCCCGGCGCGCCTGGACTTCCTCGACGCCCTCGCCTCCGACCCCGCCGCATCGGACGCCACCGACCTGTACGCGGCTGCCGAGCTGCCGAGTTCCGCCGGAGCGGGCATCCTCCTCGCCGGTACGGCGCTGCCGATGCGTCCTCCTCCGCGATTGCGTCTGCCCGACGGGCGCGTGGCCCTGGCAGCTCACATCGACGGCGCGATCAGCCGCTACGGGCCGATCGGCCGCGCCGGGGAAGTCCGCACCTGGTGATCGGGTATCTGGCGGGTCGGCGTCGGGGACCAGGCAGAACGGTCGGGTTCAGGATTCCGGGGCGGGGGAGGTGGGGGTCGGGGGTTGGTGGGAGGCGAGGAATTCGTCGACGATGCGGACGTGGTCGGCGTGGGTGGTGCGGGCGGCGCCGACGAGGCGTCCGTGGGCGACCGGGCCGATCAGTTGGGCGACCGCGGCGGGGACGTTGTCCGTGCCGAGTACCGCGCGTCCTTCGTCGGTGGCGAACAGTTGCTCGAACGGCTGACGGTAGTGGTAGTTCACGCCCATGCGGAACATGGCGGCCTTGGTCAGCGTCTCGTTCGCTTCGGCGGGTGCGCCCGCCGCCAACCAGGTCAGCGCCACTCTGCTCAGCGGGGCCGTCTGGATGACTGTCGCGTGCCGCTCGACGAGTTCGATCAGCTTGTCGCGCAACGTTCCTTCGGTGGGTGCGGTGACCGCGGGCAGCAGGACCCGGTACAGCGCGGCCGTCCCCGCGACGACGCCTTTGCCGAGGTACTTGTACATGGCGTTCTTCGTGGCGGTCTTCTGCTGACCGTAGGTGTAGACGGCGAGCGGCTTGAGGCCGCCCGACTTGATCAGTGTCGCGACCGCGCGCAGTTGCTCGGCCCGCGTGGGCGGCGTCGGCGGGTGCTCCGACTTCGGGGTGTCCTCGGTGATCCCAGTCGACATCGGGTCTCCTCCAGAATATTTGCCGCATCGGCCCCGGCGGGCACGCTTCTGCCGATCCTACTGTCGCCTTCTCGATATCTCCGGCGCACCGAAATGCGCTGGGATGTGAGCAGCGCCACGGCTATTGAGAGACCATCCGGTCGCCGCGTGACTCGTCGGTCCGGATCGCTTGTGAGGTTCGTCGGATCGGGTGGATTCTTCGAGTCGAACGGGTAATGGTGGACGACCCCCGCCGGATGTGATCGGTGGGGTTGTCCCCTTTCACCGGGGTGCGCCGGTCCGAGACCGGTCCGTTACCCTGGTCGCTGCACTGGAGATCGTCGGAGGTCAGGAAAAGTATGGGAAGTGTTGTTCTCGACATCGTCGCGCTGGTCACCAACCGGGCCGCCGCTTTGTGGAATTGGATCGCGACCGGTTCGGCGGGGTTCCCTCCGCTCTGAGTCGCATCGACCGGGAAGCCCCCGTCCGCCCTTTCGAGGAGCGTGGCGGGGGTTTCTCCGTCTCCGGGGACCTGTCGAGAGACGCTGCGGCGTGACGAGATACGGACCACGGCGCGCGGGCCGGTGCGGGCGCGGCTATCTTCGTGTGCATGAGCGTCGATGAGCGGACCCGCAGGCGCACCCCGATCTGGTTCGCGTGGTGGATGATCGTGGTCATCGGCGTGACGGCGATCCTGTGCCTGGTGCAGTTCTGGGTGATCGCCTCGCGGGGGACCGAGACCGCCGAGGTGGTCCTGTGGGCACTGCTCGGCGTGGCCGGGGTCCTGGCGCTGCTGTTCGGCCTGATCGGCCTGTTCCGCTATCGCGCGTTCCGGCTGAGCCTGGCCGCGCCGTTGCTGCTGGGCCTGCTCGGCGCGGCGGTCTATTACGACATCCCCGAGCGGGCCGCCTGGAAACTGTCGCGCGGCATCCTCGAGGAGCAGGCCGCGGACTGCGTGAACCCCGGTCAGCGCACCCGTCTCGGCGTCTACAGCATCCGCTACATCGACCGCAAGGACGGCGGCTGCCTGTTCTACTTCGAGGGCGAGGAGAAGAACGCCGAAGGTTTCGGCTACTTCCCCGACACTCCGCCGCCCGCGCTCGGCGCGCCCGCCGAACGCGGGATCGGCTACGAGGCGTATCACATCCCCTGGTACCGCTTCGTCGACAATTCCTGACCCGCGCTCACGAACCTGGCAACGCTCCGGCCTGATCAGCGCTCAGGCCGTGCTGCGCGGGTGCACCCACAGCGCCTCGGCCACCGCGCACAGCGCGCCGTCGGCGTCGGCGACGGCCACGCCCACCGTGAACTTGCGGCCCTGCGCCGCGATCGGCCACGCCACCGACAGGTGCGGTGCGCCCGCCCGGACCGGGGCGATGTTCGTCGCGGTGAGCGCGGCTGTCAACGCGCCGCCGTGGCGCATCCCCAGATATTCGATGCCCGCCCAGCCGCCGGGGCAATCCAGTGCGGCCCAGAGGTTCTCGGGCAGCAGCACGCCGTCGGGGCCCGCCAGCACCGGGTCGGGCGTCCACGCCGCCACGATGAGATCGTCGAGCGGGCTCGGGTAGAGGTGCAGTCCTTCACCGGGCGCGCACCCCGATCCGCAGCCGTAGCAGTCGGTGACCCGTCGCCCGGGCAGCGCGGCCTCGGTGTGCGCCCGCGCGCGGTCCAGTGACGGGAATGGCGGCACCCGCACCGACAAGGTCGCGGGGATCGATTCCGCCAGGACCGCGTCCGCGGCGTCGACCAGTGCGTGCCCGCCGTCGCCGAGGTCGATGATCCGCAGCGGCACGCCGACGGCGACACGGCGGCGGAAGTCGACGCGCACCGTGGGCTCGGCCGGTGCGCGGGCCGCCAGCAGACCGGCGACATACCCGCCGAAGGCGATGTCGGGATAGCCGGTGACGTGGTCGGGGATCAGCACCTGGTCCACTTCGATCATGATCGTCCACGGCCTCTCCCGGCCGCGCGGCCGTCGCCGACGACGATACCGAGGACGCGCTCGTGACCGCTATCCGCCCAGTTGGGTGAGCAGTAGGCTCATGATCCCGATCTCCTGGGGCTGGCTCTGGAGCATCCCGCGCGCGGCCTCCTTCACCGGGCCCGAGGCCAGCAGCAGATCCGCGGCCCGCGCCATCTGCATCCCGCCCTGGTGGTGGGTGATCATCAGGCGCAGGTAGCGGATCTCGGCGTCGCGTCCGGTCGCGGCGGCCAACGCGTCGAGGTCGGCGGTGGTGGCCATGCCCGGCATGGTCGTCGCGGGCGTGGTCGGGGTGGTCGACCTGTGCCCGTGGGCGACCGGGAGGTCGGTGCTCATCCACTCCATCGGACGGGTGGGCAGCGGCGAGGCCCCGGCCAGGCGCAACCACCCCAGCATGGCGCCGATCTCGAGCCGCTGGGCGTCGGACAACTGCTGGGCCAGGCGACGCACGGCGGGTTCGGCGTTCGGGTCGAGTCGCTGGGTCATGAGCAGCGCCTGCTGGTGGTGGGCCGTCATGTCCTGGGCGAAGCCGATCTCCACCTCGCTGAGCACCGGCGCGGCGACGGGTGTCTCGGGCAGCAGCACCGGCCGCAGCGCCGCGCCCAGCACCACCAGGAACACCGCGAGCAGGCCGACGCCTGCGACCAGCACGGGCGAGCGGCGGTCCGCGCTCATGACCCGACCGTGGAGCGCTGGTCGGCGGGCACGTCGTAGACGCCGTTCTCCAGTCGCAACACCATGAATCCGTTGTCCGAGCAGGCGACGTAGAGTTGGTCGCCGCGCCACTCCGGCGGCGAGAAACACCAGTCGGTGGACATGTCGCCGAACGCGATCCGGCCGGTGCGGCTGGTCAGCGCCTGCCACGGATCGAACTGCCCCTCGAGCACCGCGCGGGCGACCGGGATCGCCGAGAGCAGCGGCACGCCGATCAACGAGGCCAGCGCGTGCGGCGAATTCCACAGTTCCAGGTTGCGGCCGGTGCGCGCGGGCGGATTGAAGTAGGCGATCTCGTGGATGTTCCCCGGATCGCTGACGTCGAAGACCCGGATGCCCGAGGAGATCCAGCCGCAGGCCAGCGCGGTGGGGTTCTCGGGGCGGTCGGCCGCGCAGTAGTGCGATTCGTAGGCGAAGGCCGAACCACCCATGGACGAGCCGATATTGGCGTCGAGGTTGGCGGGCAGGTTGATCTCGAGTTTGATCTTGGCGACGATCTCGGGGGAGGCGTCGTCGGAGACATCGATGAGTTTGACGCCGCCCGAACCGCCTTCGTCCACGGTGAACAGGTAGGGCCTGCCGTCGTAGCTGACGGGCACGCTGTGCTGGGTGGCCTGCCCGTCGCTCCAGAACACCCGGCCGAGGTGATGGACCTGCGGCGCGGGTTCGCGGCGCTGGATCGCGCCGACGTCGAGGACGGTGAATCCGCTCAGCGCGGAGATGTACATGCGGGTGCCGTCGGGGCTGAAACCCATACCGTGCGATTCGATCCCGGTCAGCCCCTGCCAGATGACCCGCGGCGCGGCCGGATTCGAGATGTCCACGGCGCTGACCAGCCCCGGTGTCAGACCGGAGGCCCAGTAGGTGTTGCCGTCGGGGGAGAAGCCGCCCTCGTGCGTCGTGATCGGCAGGGGCATACCGAGATTCGTGCCGGGACCGGGGTTGAGCAGGCGGGGATGCGCGCAGTCGGACACGTCGTAGATCGACAGGTACCCCGCGCCGGTCAGCAGGGGCACGCCGGTGCCGACCAGCAGCGCGCGGTCGGCGTTGACCTTCAGGCTCTCCCAGGTGCCCGCGAGCATGGCGGGTTCGGCGAGCACGGCGGTCGGGCGGGGGTTGGCCGGATCGGAGACGTCGAGCACCTGGACGCCGCGTCCCTCGCTGATCAGGTCGCCGGGGAAGAAGGTGCCCAGGTAGGCGCAGTGGTCGTAGCTGGTGGAGGTGATGCCCGCGCCGCGTCCGGCGAAATTGCCGACCATCGACATGTTGCAGGAGTAGCCGGCCGTGCTGCGGCCACTGTCCCGGTCAGCGGCCGGGACATCGCCTTGCAGACCGGTCTCCGGGCGTGAGCCGGGGCCGCAGTCGGCGCGGGGGACCGAGGTGGTGCCCACCTCGAGGAATTCCTGGACGGAGTTCGCGATATCGGAGCGCAGATCCGCCGACGCGCTGCCCGGCAGCATCATGGCGGTGATCACGCTCGCGGTGGCCAGGGCAAGGAATCGGGCACGACGAAGGGTCGGCAGTGAACGCATCGTTGCGCTCCTCGAACATCGGTGTGGGCGACAGAGATCAGCTGACTGGGACAGCTGACCCACCTACCGAATGGTAACCACAAGTGACAACGCCGGGGACCGGATCGGGCGAATTCACCGCGCCGTTCGGGAAACCGCCGACTCGTCGGTGATCTCCGCAGGGGCGACCTTCGCGGTGTCGACCGCCGTCGTCTAGTACGCCGTGGTGTCGACCGTCGTGGTGTCGACCTCGAGCAGCGCCGTGCAGGCCGCGAGCAATTCCCGGCGCAGCCCGGCGGCCCGCTCGGCCAACGCCGCCTGGGCGCGGGCGTACTCGGCGCGTCCGGCGGGCGTCTCGATCCGGACCGGTTCGTAGCCGAAGTCGACCAGATCGTACGGGCTGGCCCGCATGTCGAGTTCCCGCGCGGCGCAGGCCAACTCGAAACAGGCCAGCACCAGATCCGCGGACACCAGCGGGGTCAGTTTGAAGCCCCACTTGTACAGGTCCATATTCGCGTGCAGGCAGCCCGGCTGCTCACTGCCGACCTGGTCGGCGCGGGTCAGCGGGACCGCGTTGCGGCCCACCGCCTCCGGGGTGAAGAACCGGAACGCGTCGAAATGCGTGCAGCGCAACGACATCGACTCCACCACCGCGTCGGTGCCCGCCCCGCCCAGTCGCAGCGGGACCTGCCGGTGCCGGACCTCGTCGGTCCGGTACACCATGGCCCACTCGTGCAGCCCGAAGCACGACAACTGGGCGGGCCGGGCGGCGGTGGCGCGCAACAACTCCGCGACGAACTCCACCGTGTCGCGCCGCCGCGCCAGGTGCGCGGGATCGGCGGTGACCGCGTCACCCGCGGGCAGCGTCCGGTATCCGCGCGCGCCGACGTAGTCGCGCGCATCCGCCAGCGCGACCCCGAACCCGGGATGCCAGCGCCGCAACTGCGACGGCTTGTGGCAGTAGTAGGTGAAGAGGAAATCGATGACAGGGTGGGCTGCCCCCTCCGCCCGCCGTTTGAGGTATGGGCCGACGAGGTCGTCCACGCGGGCGGCGTGTGCCCGCGCCCGCGAACGCCACTCGACAGCGGGAAATACCCGCAGGTCGAGAGCGTTGTCCGGGCGGTCGTGCGCGCTCACCCCGCTATTCTCCCGCATCGGATCCGGGTCGCTGGATCCGCCTGAACCAGGTGCCTCGATCATGGTTCGGTCCGGCTCCGTCGACGCTGATTTTCGACTTCTGACACGCTTTCGACACGAGTTGAGCGCGTTCGGTTGAGCAGGCCGGTGAAGTCGGCGACCTCGTGTGGTGTGTCGATGTAGTGACGCTTGGCGGTGGTGCCGTCGTCGGCGTGGCCGAGTTGGTGTGCGGCGTGACCGGGCCCGTATTCGTGCGCGATTAGCGTGGCGACGGTTTTCCTGAAGGTTTTCGGGGTGACCCAGTCGAACTTGGTGCCTCGGGCGGAGCGCCAGCTGCGGCGGAAGTTGTGTGGGTCGTAGATGGTCCCGCTGCGGGTGGTGAACACCAGGTCGAGCGCGTTGTCCACAGCCACGGTTTCACGGCGTCGGAGTGCCTCGACGACGAACCGGGGGAGTACGACGGAGCGGTAGCCTGCTTGCGTCTTCGTCCACTCTTGGCGGATCGGCCTCAGTACCCCATCCTGATTTGTTATTCGGACGATGGTCCCGCGGATCGTTACGCGGGGCACGTCTGCCTCCAGGTCGAGGTCCTGCCATCGAATCGCGAGAGCTTCGCCGATTCGGGCGCCCGTGCCCAGAAGAACGTCGGCGACATCGAGAACGATCCGGGACCGGGGGCGACCGCGGGTGCGCGCGAGAGTCCCCGGAGTGTCACTGCCAGACACCCAGGTCTCGAGCTGCTCCCGCAGGGCGTGGAGGGTCGGGAGGTCGGCGGCTCGTGGTCGCTGAGTGTTGCGCGGAAGACGGGCTACGTTCAGTACCGGGTTGTGACGGATGACGTCGTGGCGAACGGCCAACCCCATCATGCCGGTGAGGACAACCCGGTGTGCCCGCGCCTTCGAAGGCCATGTGCGTGCCACTTCCTTGAGGTAGGCGTCCAGGCGCTGCGTTGTGGCCTCGCGGATGTGTAGTCCGCCCAGGGATGTGTTGATCTTGACGGTGTCCTCCCGGCCCCGTTTGCGCGCAACGTGGATATGACTCCGGTAGTAGTCGATCGTTTGTGGTGTGGCGCGGTTCTCGAACTCGAGTTCGGCGAGCCACAGATCGGCCAGGTCGGAGAGTTTGGTGTCCAGAGTGAGGTCCGCACCTGGCCTGGAAGCGTGACGACGCTCCGTGAGACGCTTCTTCAGCGCGGCAACAGCACGGGGTTTCGTCGGTCCCATCGCCTGCACGGGCCGTGTGATGCCGTCGCCGTCGCGAAAGCGAGTGCTCGCCCGCCAACTGCCGTTCTTCTGTCTCTTGGTGTTGATCGAGCCGTAGGTGCCGATGGCAAGTGGTGGATGCGGCATCAATACTCCCAGGTAGGCGGGCTTCAACCCGTTCGGTCGGATTTGGGTGCACGGGCGCTGCCTGCTGACGCGCGTCGCCGATCAGGGGTGGTCTGCAGGCACGGCTACGACGGGTCGGTCGCGTCCCGCGTTGCGAGGGACCCGTTCGACGGCGTGGATAGGTCGACGTGCGGGGTCCAGGTGCCAGGACAGCGACGCCGACCGAGGCGGGCGTCGGTCAGCGTGTGCCGCCGCCGTCGTCGAGTTGCTGTTGTTCCCAAACGAGCAGATCGCTGAGTCGGTAGCGGCGATGGCGGCCCATTCGCGCGAAGCGTGGGCCGCGCCCGGCTGCGGCCCAGGCGGTCAAGGTCTTCGCGGGAATCTGCAGCCGTTCGGCGACCTGGCCGGTGCTGAGCCAGAGCTCGTGCCGACTCGCGTCCGCGCTGGGATCGGCGGCCGGGACGGAGTTCGCGCGGGGTGCTCGCGACGGCGGGGGTGTCGGAGAATATCCGGACATGACGGGCTACCTCGTCTCTTCCGATCCTCTCCGGAAGTCGACGTACCCGTCCGCTATTCAACCCCACCAACGGGTCGGCTACCAGCAACGATTCGGTAAGCATCTGAGCGCTGTCAGAAAATGCAGGCAGAGGACATCAATCGCTCGTGGCCTGGCAACCGCGTTCATTACCCGTGGCCCTGGTGCTTGACCGCGTATGAGCGCAGCCACGCCCGCGGGGCGGCGTCGGGATCCGCTGGGGTCTGCGCGGCGGGAAGCCGACGATAGGTCGACCGGTTGAGCCCAATGACCCTGCACGCGAACCGTTCCGACATACCCATCACTTCTTTGAGCATGTCCACGACGCGGCGGCTGGCCGCTGGGCTCACCATTTTCCAGTCATGATCAGTGCGGGTTGTACTACCGGCTGAGCCGAGATCTGACTCACCATTTTCCTGATCACCCCAGTGGTCGAGAAGATTCCGGAGTGTCACCGGGGCCGGACGGACCTGACTCGGAAGTTTTCCTGACCGCGCGAGATGTGTGTCTTTCGCAGGACCCGTCGATCCGTCCGCGCCGGTGATGCAACCCGCTCCCCGCGCAACCACCTGGCCGAGTGGGGGTTGTGACCTGATAGGAGCATGCCGCGCCGAGCGCGCCGTCCCGTGACTGGCCTGGCCAACCCCGGTTCGTCCGACACGCACCACGACCGAAAAGGACGATCTCACGTTGGACACATCCATCCCCGAACGACCGATCTTCGTCGGCGTCGACACCCACGCCGACACCCACCACGTCGCAGTCGTCAACGAACACGGCAAGAAACTGACGGACCGCGAATTCCCCACCACCGCAACCGGCTATGCGCAGATCGAGCAGTGGCTGCAAACGATCGGCACGGTGGTCCGGATCGGCATCGAGGGAACCGGATCCGACGGCGTCGACCTGGCCCCGGCACCTACGACGACACGGCCACGACATCGCCGAGGTCCCCCGCCCGAACCGGCGACTACGCCGAGCCCAGGGCAAAACCGACACCATCGACGCCTACGCCGCCGCCCGCCAACTCCTGGACGGCTCCCAGACAACCGCACCCAAGAACCGCGACGGCGCCATCGAAGCCGTCCGCGCGCTGCGCGTCGCCCGCAACAGCGCCATCAAAGCCATCACCGCCTCACTCAACGCCCTGCGATCCCTGATCACCACCAGCCCCGAAGAGCTGCGCTCACGACTGCGTTCGCTCACACGAGCACGACTGCTCGCCACCTGCGCCGGCTTCGACCCCGCTCCCGGCAGGCTCACCGACCCGACCGCGGCAACCGAACTCGCCCTGCGTTCACTGGCCCGACGCGTCCTGGACTCGCAGATCCACGCCGCCGAACTGAAAAAGCAGCTCGACGATCTACTCGCCCACGTCGCGCCTAGCACGATGGCGGTATTCGGGCTCGGACCCGATACCGGTGCGGCACTGCTGATTTCGATCGGTGACAATCCCGACAGGCTCACCACCGAAGCCGCGTTCGCTCGCCTGTGTGGTGTCGCCCCGATCCCGGCGTCCTCGGGCAAGACCACCCGCCACCGACTTCACCGCGGCGGAGACCGCCAGGCCGACCAGGCACTACACACCGTGGTCGTCGTTCGACTGCGTATCACGAGGACACCAAAACCTATGCCGCGCGCCGCAAACACGACGGCAAGACCACTCCTGAGATCCTGCGCTGCCTCAAACGCTATCTCGCGCGAGGGATTTCCGGCACCGCTGGGTGGGCGACGCGGGGGCCCAGGACACGTTCGATGGCGGGATGGACACTGGTCAGCAAGCCGCGGATGCGGTTGCTGGTGCGGGTGGCCTCGCCGGCGAGGTCGTCATGGAACCCGACCAGGACACCGAACTCGGTCAGGGTTTCGTCTCCGAGGTCGACTCGGCGCAGGGTGTGGGGCATGATGCGGGCCGCGTCGGCGATGATGTGGGCGTCGCGGGCATCGGTTTTGGCTCGGCCGGGGTAGAGATCGGCGATGTGGCGCACGGTTTCCTCGGCCTCGCGGCCGCACTCAACCGCTGGCGACGGCTGAGCAACCGAACCTGAGGGTGCTCTCAACGCATTTCCTCGGCAAGAACCCGCAGACTTCTGGCGAGCTTGGCGGCGAGATGCTCCAGCTGGTCTGAAGTGATGGTTTTTCTGAAGGCTGCTGTGTCGAGGAGTTGACGCCGTACGTCGTCGATCTGTGTCAATGCAAGCGACGTGCGGGAGAATTCTGAGACTGTGGAATCTTGCCTCATCGGGACATCCTTGTTTCGTTCGGATCGGCCACAACCGGGGGTTGGGGGATGGCGGGTGTCGTTGTTGGACAACAAGGTACGAGATCGAGTCCAATCATCCGGTCAACCCTGCTCGAACCGATGACGGAAGGTTGTGTGGTGACATCGACCGAGGATGAGGAAGTCGGCGAAATTCTGTGTCATCGGTGTGCAGATTCCTTGATGTTGTCGGTGCGGGTACCGCGGTCGTTCCATCGTGCGGACGGTGTCGAGGTTCTGGGATTTCGAACGGTAGGACTGTGCGCTCGTTGTGATGCGGCGAATCCGGCCGCGTCGGCGCTTCTCGACTTCTTCGGTTCCGAACATGTGGGAAGTGAACCGGAGTTTTCTGTGCTGGCGCGGCTGCTCGGACAGTGGTTGATGGAGATCCTGTTCGCGCAGCTCGAGGAGGGGATTCTGGCGGGACTGTCAGAAGAGTCGCGGGAATCATGAACAACAGAAACGGCGCCTACTGGGACGATATCTTGACACCCCGGATGGCTCGCAACTCGCCGAGTATGGCCGAGTTGAGGGTGACCGGGTAGTCGTTCACGGCGAGATCGGTGCGCCGGTCCCGGTAGCACAGAACAAGTCGGACCGGCGTTGCCCCTGGATGGGAGGCCAGCGCGGCTTTGAGTTCGAGAACGCTGTCGCGATCGGTGTTCTGAGCGTTGATTTCCAGTATCAACGGCGGTGTTTCACCGTGTTCGGCGGAACCCACATCCAACGTGGCGAGATGGGAGCCGAAAATGGCCATCTTCTCTTCGCGCCAATTGACGCGTCCTTCGACGGCGACCGCGGCATCCACCACCAGTTCCGTGGCGAACATGGCGTAGCTCTTGGGAAAGAAGAGAACCTCGACCGAAGCGTCCAGATCCTCGATCACCGTGATGGCCCAGCTTTCGCCCTTCTTGTTCACTCGACGTTCCAGGGACGCGATCATGCCGGCGATGACGATATTCCCCTCGCGCGGAGGATTGGCCAACAGGGCTGCGATCGGTGTGGGCGCCGCCTTGCGCAGAATATGGCTGGTCCCGTCGAGGGGATGTCCGGAGACGTAGAGTCCGAGCATTTCTCGTTCGAGTCCGAGCAATTCCTTGCGAGGCCACTCCTGTCCGTCGAAACTCAGATGACTCAGCGGCGAGCTTTCACTCGGTGATTCGTCCGCGGTATTGCCGAACCCGAACAGGTCGAACTGCCCGATCGCCTCCTGGCGTTTCAGGCTGGTGACGGCGTCGACTGCTTGCTCGTGAATGCCGATCAGAACCCTGCGTGGATGACCGAAGGAGTCGAATGCGCCCGCCTTGACGAGCGATTCGAGTACGCGTTTGTTGCAGCAGACCAGCTCCGACTTCTCGATGAAGTCGGCGAACGATGTGTATTTTCCCTTGTTCGTGCGGGTCTGGATGATCGATTCGACGACGTTGACGCCGATGTTGCGTATTCCGCCGAGTCCGAAGCGGATGTCGTTGCCGACAGCGGAGAAACGCAACGAGGACTCGTTGACATCCGGTGGCAGGACCCGCAGTCCCAGTTGGCGGCATTCGGCGAGGTAGATGGCGGACTTGTCCTTGTTGTCACCCACCGAGGTCAGTAGCGCTGCCATGTATTCGGCCTGGTAGTTGGCCTTGAGGTAGGCGGTCCAGTACCCGACCAACGCGTAGCCCGCGGCGTGCGACTTGTTGAACGCGTAGCCGGCGAACGGCAGAACGGTATCCCACAGGGCCTGCACGGCTTCGTCGGAGAAGCCGTTGTCCCGCATGCCGGCCCGGAAGCCCTCGAACTCCTTCTCCAGGACCTCGAGCTTCTTCTTGCCCATCGCTCGGCGCAGCACGTCGGCTCGGCCCATCGAGAAGCCGGCTACCCGCTGGGCGATCTGCATGATCTGTTCTTGGTAAACGACGAGGCCGAAGGTCTCGGCGAGAATGTCCCGCAGCGGTTCTGCCAACTCGGCGTGGATCGGTTCGATCGGCTGTCGATCGTTCTTCCGATCGGCGTAGTTGTTGTGGGTGTTCATTGCCATCGGGCCGGGGCGGTACAGCGCGTTGACGGCGATGATGTCTTCGAATCCGGTCGGCCCGAGCCGTCGGAGCAGATCGCGCATGGCGTTGCCGTCGAGCTGGAATACCCCGAGACTCTCGCCGCGTCCCAGCAATTCGTAGGTCTTCGGATCCGTCGTCGCCAGTGAGTCGAGATCTATCGTCTCACCGCGATTGGCCTCGATGTTGTCGATCGCGTCGCCTATGACAGTGAGGTTGCGCAACCCCAGGAAGTCCATCTTCAGCAGGCCGATCGCCTCGCAGGACGGATAGTCCCATCCGGTGATGATCGAGCCGTCCTCGCGTTGCCACAGCGGGATCACCTCCACCAGCGGCTGGGAGGACATGATCACCGCGCAGGCGTGCACGCCCGCGTTGCGGATCAATCCCTCCAAGCCGCGGGCCGTCTCGAAGATCGTCGCGACATCTGTGTCCGTTTCGACCAGTGCGCGGACCTCGGCGGCCTCGGGATACCGCTCGTGCTGCGGATCGACGATGCCGGACAGCGGAATGTCCTTGGCCGCGACGGGCGGGGGAAGAGCCTTGGAGATCCGGTCGGCGATCGCGAATCCGGGCTGTCCGTAGTGAACGCGCGCGGCATCCTTGATCGCGGCTTTGGTCTTGATCTTGCCGAAGGTGATGACCTGTGCGATACGGTCGCTGCCGTATTTCTCCGTCGCGTAGCGCACCATCTCGCCGCGGCGGCGATCATCGAAATCCATATCGATGTCGGGCATGGATGTGCGCTCCGGGTTGAGGAAGCGTTCGAACAGCAGACCGTGCTCGATCGGGTCGAGATTGGTGATGCCCAGTGCGTAGGACACGAGTGATCCCGCGGCCGAGCCGCGTCCGGGGCCGACCCGGATCCCCTGCTTGCGCGCATGATCCATCAGATCCGCGGTGATGAGGAAGTAGGCGGGAAATCCCTTTTCCACGATGATCTCGATCTCGAACTCGGCGCGAGCCGTGTACGCGTCGGGCACTCCCCCGGGGAGACGCCATTCGAGACCGCGCAGCACCTGCTCGCGGAACCACGAGGTGACGTCGTGCCCCTCGGGCGCATCGAAGATCGGCATCCGATCGGTGTGGTTCCACACCTCGGCGTAGGACTCGACCCGTTCGGCGATCAGCAGTGTGTTGTCGGCTGCTCCCGGAACCTCGCTGTCCCAGTATCCGCGCATCTCCTCGGCGGATTGGAGATAGTAGCCGTTGCCGTCGAACTTGAAGCGGGTCGGATCGCTGAGCGTTTTTCCCGCCTGCACGCAGAGCAGCGCCGCGTGCGCGTCACCCTGGTCTTTCGTGACATAGTGGGAATCGTTGGTGGCCAGGGGGGGAATGCCGAGTCGTGCGCTGATCTCGAGCAGTCCTTCGCGCACGGAACGTTCGATGGGCAGACCGTGGTCCATCACTTCGACGAAGAAATTGTCCTTGCCGAAGATGTCGCGGTAGTCCGCCGCGGCTTGGAACGCGGCATCCCGTTGGCCGAGCCGAAGGCGTGTCTGCACTTCGCCGGAAGGACATCCGGTGGTCGCGATGATGCCCTCGGAGTGCGCGGCGATCAGCTCGCGATCCATCCGGGGTTTGCGGTAGTACCCCTCCATGCTCGCCTTGGAGGACAACTCGAAGAGGTTGCGAAGCCCGCGCGCGTCCCGCGCCAACATCGTCATGTGGGTATACGCCCCACCACCCGACACATCACCGCCGACTCCCTCGCCGTTCGAGCCGCGTTGGTTGGCCTGCCCCCAGAAGACGGGTTTCTTGTGCAGTCGGCTGCCAGGGGCGACGTAGGCCTCGATGCCGATGATGGGCTTGATCCCCATCTTCGTGGCGACTTGGTAGAACTCGTCCGCGCCGAACATGTTTCCGTGGTCGGTCATGCCCACCGCGGTCATCCCGAGTCGCCCGGCTTCCTCGAAGAGCGGCTTGATCTTCGCCGCGCCGTCCAACATCGAGTATTCGGTGTGGACGTGCAGGTGAACGAACGAGGACAACGGACGCCTCCAGACGCGGCTCGGGTTCGGATCGACCTATTCGAGCCGAGCAGTCGATCGGCGGTCAAACAATCGACACACTCTCCGCGACAACTATTGGTTGTGAAAGCTGGCGGGGGTGTCGCGCCGCCGCACCCCGGGCGCGTCTGTCCGAGGGCTGGTGATTCAGCCCTCGTCTTCGGTCGAATGTCCCCGTGCCGCTGCCCGAGAATGGGCGGCGGAACGGGGACGCGAACGCCGAATTCGGTGTTGATCAACAACGTCACCGCCCGCATGCTCCAGGTGCCGCCGGACGCCTCCAACATGCCTTGCACGTAGGCCATGAAGTCATCGACGCCGGTGCGCCAACCCGCCTTCGCGTGGCTCCGCGGCGCCACGAATCGCAGATCCTCCGACCAATACAGCGCGGTCTTCTCACGGCGGGCGTGTCCGGCCGCTTCTACGTGGACCGCACCCCGGTCGAAACCGCATGGCACACTACCGATCCCGAACGCCGCGAGCGACTGTGGCGCGACAGTGCCGCACTGGTCGGACTGGTTCCCTGAGCCTGTTCTCCGTCAGTCGGGTCGCCCCCATCGCCCCGCGTTGATCTCGGTCGGCGGGAGCCAGTGCCGGTCGGGATCGAACGGCTCGAAGTCGGCGGCGATGTGGCGGATGAGCCGCGACAGAGCGGGATGGCGGTTGCGTCGGTGCCACAGCATGGAGTGCGGATAGCCGGGTGTCGGCTCGACGATCGGGATCCGGCGGATGTCTGGATGCCAGGGCACCCGCAACCGCTGGCCGGAGAACATGTAGCGGTCCGATGACCCGGCGATCTCGTCGAGCATGTGGTCCAGTCCGAAGTTCGGGCCGCCGGTGTCCATGGTCAGTCCGAAGTCCGTGGTCAGATCGTCGTAGTATTGCGCCCATTCACTGCCCGGCTCGTTGCCGGGCATCCGTGCGATCGAATCCGCCAGGTCGACGAGCCGGATCCGACGTCGGTCGGCCAAGCGGTGACCCGGGCCCACGAGGATGTGCAGGGGTTCGAGGTAGGCGGGCCGGTGATCGATGGCGGGGTCGAGGGCGCCGACGACCCGCGCGAAGGCGACGTCGATCGTTCCGTCCACGAGGGCGGCGCGACCGCTGCGCAGCCCCCGGGAGGTCACGATGTCGATCTCCACGTCGTGATGGGTCTCGTGGAAGGCTCTGACCAGCTCGGTGGCCGCCAGACGAGTACCCAGTACGTCGACCCGCAGCGGTCGGTTGCGGCCCCGTATCGACGCGGCGGCCTGATCGGCCAGCGCCATGAGAGACCGGGCATGGGGAAGGAAGGCCGCGCCGTCCTCGGTCAGGCCGCGGCCGTGTCGGGATCGGTGCACCAGCGTCGTGCCCAGCGCGGCCTCCAGTTTCGCGATTCGTTTGGAGACCGCCTGCTGTGATATCCCCAACTGGTCGGCCGCCTCACCGAAGTGCTGGTGATCGGCGATGACGAGGAAGGCTCGGACCGCGCCGAGATCCAGTTCCAACCCTGCTCCTTTCACAACAGTCAGTTGTGGCCCGGTTACGTCAATTGTTGGACTCGGGCCGTCCGATCGGGTCAAATGAATTGAACCTGGACGACGGTATCGGGACCAGCGGACCCCTTCGTCGGGTTGGACCATTTGGTCAATGTCGAGCGGGTCGATTGGCGATATATCCTCCTCCTGGCCCACGGCCTCGGCGGAACGACGACCGCGGCCGTCCTCGAATCCACGGCGGCCTGAACGGATCCGGCGGTGACAGGACGATGCGATTGTGGAGTCTCGGCGATCGCGACTGCGCGGTACGAGCCATCCCGCCCGGCGTCGAGAATCAGCGTCGAGAGGATCCCGTGGCGGACTCGGTGCCGATTGACGGCGCCTGCGCGAGTTGCGCCGGTGCTCCTGACGGTTCGTGCCCGAAGTCGTTGTAGTGCGCGAGCCACCCGGTGGCCCGATAGTCGCCACGCCGTGTGAAGACCGCCGCCCCTCGAAGCCGGTTCGGGGCCGCGGGTATGCGCGCGCGTCCCCGCGTCACGGGTGCGGTCGCGTAGCTGGATCCGGCCCAGGCGGTGAACATCGCGGTGGACGAACACGTCAGGTTCGCGCTGTCGTCGTCGATGGTGAGCACGGCGTCGGTGGCCCGGTCGTGCAGCAGCGTGGCGTAACCGGACGGATCGAGTCGGCAGTGCTGTGGACGCCCGGTCTCGGTCCAGTCGGGGTGGGTGATGCCTCGGGCGGTCGCCGCCCGCCACAGCACCGGTAGGACGTCCTCGGCCTGCACGGAGGTGGCCATCTGCTCGCACATCCACAGCAGTCTGCCCGCCCCGCGCGTGGGATTGCAGCGCCGCCAGCGGATCCGTCGCCCCAGATCGGCGGCCACCACGGCGATCCACGGATGGACGGTGCCGAGGTATCCCTGGCATCCGAGCCAGTGCAGGTAGCGCGGTGCTTCAGCGAGCACCGGATACATTGTCGCGTAGGGAATCCCGTGGATGACCCGAGCGTCGCGCCGGAACGCGTCAGGGGCGTTGGCCGCGATGAACAGTGCCGCGCGGGCCAAATCGCCACATGCGTAGGCGGCCGACGATGCGAACTCGGGCTCCGGCGTTCGGTCGACGCGTCCCAGCGCCGCGCGTACCGCGACCGCGCGCGGTTTGATGTCCTCACTGATCGCGGCCCGGGAGAGTTTCGGAATACGCAGCGCGAGCGTCTCGATGAGCAGTTGTTCGGCCTCTTCGGGCGATTCGGGGATCGGGGAATCGGCCAGCGCGTCGCGCAGATCACCGCTGATGCGCGGCGACACCATCAACCGTGCCGTCAGGACTCCGAGTTCGGTGGTGGACAGTTCGGTCGGCTGGGCGCCGGTCCGGTGAGTCGTGAGGAAATCGCCGGCCCGCAGTTCGGTGATCGACCCGTGCACCAGCGTGCTCTCGCGATTGCCCTGGTGGTGGAACAAGGTGTTCTCGTGCCAGCGCTCGGCGTCGTCGACCGAATGGATGCGGTCCTGCACCACCTCCGCCAAGAGGTGCTCGGACAGGTTCGCGCGGATCTGCGAGTTCACCCGGAATCCGGCCAGCAGTCGGCGTTGCCACACCGTCCGTTCCGATTCGTCGACCAGGAGGAAGGCCCAGCCGTCCCGTTCACCCGCGCCAAGGCGGCCCGCCCGGCCGAACATCTGCTGGACCGTCGCTACATCGATGCCCTTCAGTCCGACCTCGGTGTCCTGGACGACGACGGCCCGCGCGGGCAGATTCACCCCGGCGGCGACCGTCGACGTGGCGACCAGCACATCCGATTCCCGCGTCCGGAAGGCTGTTTCGGCGTCCTGTCTGTGCTCCCAGCCCTTGTAGTGCAGGCCCACTCCGAAAGCCCGGCACACGCGGTGCACCTCGTCCGCGTCGTCGAGGTCGACGCCGAAGACGTCGGCACCCCGGTTGGCGGCGATCATCAATGCGGTGCGCCGCACGTTGCGCTTGCTGCCGCAGAAGACGAGGACGCTGCCGTTGTCGCCGGTCACCATGGCGACGATCTTCGTGGTGAGGCGCGCTTTGGCTCCCTCGACCAGACTCCAGTCGCTGCTGTTCGCGACCGTCGGCAGTTGCCAGATCTGGCGTGTGGGACGCCAGGCGACGTGTATCGCGCGAGCCCGGAGCCAGGCCGCGAGCTGATCGGCGTTGGCGACCGTGGCGGACAGTCCGACGATCCGGGGCGGCCGGTCGGCTCCGAGGACCCGGGCCAGGATCGCCTCCAGGAAAGAGCCGCGCGTGGTATCCCCGAGCATGTGGATTTCGTCGACCACCAGGCATCCGACGTCGGTGAGCGCCTCGCGAAGCGAGGACGTGCGGGAGATGGCCTCGAATTTCTCGGTCGTCGTCACCCAGAGGTCGGCGGCACGGATCCGTTCGGCGTCGACCCGATACTCGCCGGTCAGCCGTTCCACCGCCAGCCCACGATGCCGCCAGCTGTCGAGTTCGCGCAGCAATTCTTCGGTGAGCGAACGCTGCGGGACGAGCCAGGCGGCCTTCTTCCCCTGCTCCAGAAGCGTGCGGAGCACGGCGACCATCCCGATCACGGTTTTGCCCGCACCGGTCGGCGCGATGACGAGCAGGTGATCGTCGTCGCCGAGAATATGTGGAACGGCCTGCGCCTGCGCGGGATTCATCTCGGCGTGCGGGAGGAATCGAATCCAGTCGGCGGGCACCAGTTCTCCGACCGGTACGGGCGGCTCGGTGGCTGCGTGATCGGTGAGATGGTTGTGCCACATGTACTCGAAGCCGTCGCGCGCCGCCTCGGCGGCCGCACCCGCGAGCGGACGCGCCCGGTGAGACGGCGCGTTCTGCGCGCCGATGGTGGCGGTCGTGGCGCCCGGCACCGTCAGATTGCCGATGATTTCCTGCTCCAGTAGATAGTTCACGTCCCGGAACGGAATGCCTTCCGCGCGCAGTTCGTCCCGCAGTCTGGCGAAGCGATCTCCCGAGGGCAGCAGTACTCGGATGTCGGTGCCCGGCGGCGGGACAGGAACGACCATGTCAGGATCGGTGACCTTCAGCCAGAGAAACGGAGACCGAGGTCCGGCGGGGTCGAAACGATTGTCCTCGACGTGCATCGGCTCGCGTGTGGCCCTCCCTGAACTGGTCGCACCGGGGAGGCTCTCACGAACCCGAAGTGTGACGATTACCCGAGACTCGGCCACCCTATCGGACGCCGCCGACACCGATCGCATTGCTTTCGAACGGCGTACGTCTCGCCGAATCGGCCGTCCCCCGGCGATGTCCCGCATCCGGCCACACCATCGTCCGGCGATCCGTCGGAGATCATCGCGGCCGTCGCGGGCAGGTGGGTGGCGGCGACATGCACGGCGTGTCCCGAGGATTCGGCGCTGTTCGTCCGCTCGCGCGTACGGAGGGCGAAAGCGCCCACGGCATCGAGCCGGAACAGTTCCCCCCTGCTCACCATGCAGTGGGAGGGGTGGACCGAGTGGGTCAGATCGCAGATTCCGTGCGTCAGAAGGTAGTCGCGGAACTCGGCCGTGGCATCGACGCCGGTCGCGCGCGCCGCGGTCGGATTCGGTCCGGCGACCGGGCGGGTATGGCGCACGGTGACCGCGTCGATGATCGCGACCGCGGAGGTGTTCGGCGCCCAGCGCGGCCAATGCTGGTCCAGACCCCAGTCGGTCTGGTCGTGTCGAAGGTGGGCAGGCAGCGCCACCGGAATTCGCGACCGAAGCACGATGCCATGATCTCTACGAGGTTGGCGCAGCTCGAATCGCCTGCCCACCAGATAAGTCGACGGTTCGAACCGCACCGGGCCGTACAGATCCGCTGTACTCACGACATCGCGGCCGCACTGTAAGGCCACCTCGACCAGCACACCATCGACACCCTCATTTGACGCGCTCGACCCGACCACTACGGCCGCACTCCGACAACAACTCGCCCAATATGAAGGGGGCTGCTGCACCAAGCGGGCCTGGTCCACCAACTGCCCGAACAGCTCGGGATCCACGGTCGTCTTCGCGTCCCTACGCTTGGCCACCGCAGCAGTATCGGCCACATCAACCGCCATCACATCAGACATCGGATGCTTACTCCTTGCTCGGAGTTACACCGTTGTATTTACAGTCCCGGTCGCGGGGCGCGATGTGAGCCCTCAGCGGATGGAGGATCCGATTCCCAGACCACCGTCGACGTCGAGGACTACTCCGCTGACATATCCTGCGGCCGGTGAGCACAGGTAGGCGGTGGCTTCGGCGATGTCGCTGGGCTGTCCGGTGCGGCGTTGTGGCACTTTGTTGATCAGTTTCTCGCGGGCGGGTGCGTTCATGGAGGCGAGCATGGGGGTTTCGATGAGGCCGGGGGCGATGGCGTTGGCGGTGATGCCGTGGTGGGCGGTCTCGAGTGCAATGGTACGGGTGAGTCCGACGATGCCGGCTTTGGCGGCGACGTAGTTGGCCTGTCCGAAGTTGCCACGCCAGCTCATCGAGGAGAACGACACGATCCGGCCGTAGTTGCGTTCACGCATGTGTGGCAATACCGCGCGGGTGCAGAAGAATGCGCCCGACAGTGAGACATCGAGTACCGCGTGCCAGTCGTGGTCGTCGATGTCTTCGATGCGGTTGTCGCGGATGATGCCGGCGTTGTTGACGAGGACGTCGATGCGGCCGTGTGTGTTGGCTACGGACTCGACCCAGGTGCTGACTTCCTGGGAGGAGGTGACGTCGACCGTGTGACTCAGGCAGGTGCAGCCGAATTCTTTCTCCAGGTGTCGTGCGAGTTCGTGAACGGCGACCTCGTTGACGTCCGCGAGGGCCACGAACGCGCCTTCGGCGGCGAATCGCTCGGCCATCGCCGCGCCGAGTCCTTGGGCGCCGCCGCTGACGAGGACTACTTGATCGGTGTATCGGTTCACACTGCGTTCCTGTCGTATGCGCGCTTCATCGGCCTACTAATCACGCCGATCGGTGTTGTAAGAACGACGTCAGCGAAGCAGGGACATCGTTGGTGTTCCAGTGCTGTTCGAAGGTGCGCAGTTCGTGCGCCAAGCCCTGCTCCTCGTCCGTGGTGGTCAGCTCATGCAAGAGGGCTTTGAATGCCGCCTGACCCGGACCGGAAGCCGCGGCGAGCTCCGAGGCCACGCGGTGCGCGGTACTCGCGACTTGTTCGGCGGGGACCACTGTGTGGAGCCAGCCTGCCGCAGCCAATTGTTCGGCCGGGACCAGCTTTCCGGTTAGGGCCAGCCAGCGAGCTGTGGAATCTCCGAGTTTGCGTGGTAGCCGCACGCTCGAACCTGCGGCCGGTAGCAGGTTGTTGCGGATGTGTCCGTCGCCGATCAGTGTGGTGTCGGCCGCGACTACCACATCGCAGGCCAGGGCGAGTTCGAGCCCACCGGCGACGGCGTGGCCGTGCAGGGCGGCGACCACCGGCAGGCGGCTGGTCTCGAGTCGGGTGACCACTGCTGAGACCCGGCGCAGGAACGGTGTCGGTCCGCCGGGACGGTCGGCTGTGTCCAGGAAGTACCGCAGATCCCCACCGGCGCAGAAACTCTTGCCGGCGCCGGCGAGAATCAAGCACCGGGTCTGCACATCGTCTTCCGCCTCGGACAACGCAGTGTCGAGAGCCTCGATCAGTTCCGGGTCCAGGGCGTTGCGGCGGCGGGGACGGTTGAGCGTCAATGTGCGGATCGGACCGGATCGGGTCAGCAGGATCGGTGCGGGCTGGGTCATCGAGTGCCCGCAACTTGGCCGGATTCCTCACGGCGGCGCTGGCGCAACTGCGCGCGCTGGATCTTGCCGCTCGGAGTCTTGGGGAGGGTATCGACGAAGTGGATGCGGCGCGGGTAGGCGTGCGCGGCGTAGTTGTTCTTGACCCATTGCTGTAGCTGAGCGACGAGGTCGTCGGTGACGGCTGTGCCGGGCGCGGTGACCACGAACGCCTCGACGACCTCACCGCGCACCGGGTCGGGGCCGGCGACCGCGGCAACTTCTTCCACCGCTGGGTGTTGCAGCAGCGTCGATTCGATGTCGAAGGGGCCGATGCGGTAACCGGCCATGATGATGACGTCGTCGTCGCGGGAGGAGAACCGGACGATCCCTTCGGTGTCGACCGAGGCGATATCGCCGGTCAGGAAGTAGGCGCCGTCGGCGCAGAATCGGTCGGTGCCGGGAGCTCCCACATAGCCGCGGAAGGTCATCAACGGACTGCCCGCCACCACGATAGCGAGGCGTCCGGTAGTCCCGGGTGCGACGGGCTTTTCGTTGTCCTCACCCACGACGGTGACTTGCCAGCCGGGCAGCGACGTTCCCATCGCTCCAGTCAGAACGGGCGGCGCAGGCGCGGATGATGCAAGAATCCGATGGGCATGCCGAGCTCGGTCTGGCCGTAATGGTCATGTATTTCGAGTCCGAGCGCTACCCGCGCCCAGTCGTTGACTTCCGGTGTCAACGGCTCGCCCGCGCTCGACAATCGGCGCAGTGCGAGGCCCTCCGGCGCAGGGATATCCGAAGCGTGCAGGCCGCGATAGACCGTGGGGGCAGCGGAGTAGTCGGTGACCGCAAGATCTTTCATCACCGCCCAGGTCGCCGCGGCCGAGAATCCGCCGCGCAGCAGGATAGTCGGCACGCCTGCCGCCAGCGGCGCCACGAGAGCGGCATAGAGCCCGTAGGCCCATCCAGGGTCGGCGCCACACCAGAACACGCTGTCCGGTCCCACGCCCAGCCCGAATTCCAGGTAGCTCTGCCAACCGGCGGCATAACGCACCGGATGCACCACGCCCTTGGGCTTGCCCGTGGTACCGGAGGTGAACATGTGTACCAACGCGCCATCGCCGCCCACCGGCACCGAATCGATATCGCGCCAAGCGGCTTCGGAGAGCCTGGCACTCAGGTTTTCGGGAGAATCGGCGCCGACGACGATGAGTGTCCAGTCACCGGGAGGTATGTTCCGACGGTCATCATCGCAAACCCTTGCCCCGGCTGCGGCGGCTCCACGACATCACAACCCGGGATCCGCGTCGGAAAGGTCACCGGCGGAGTGACATAGGAGTATTCGGGCGGTTCCGGCGGCGGCTCCGAAGCGGTGGGGGTCGGTGGCGCGGTCGTCAACTCCGGCTCCCGCTCGTGCAGCAGTCCGACGATCAGGTAGGCGGTCGCGACGATCGCGACGCACGTCAGGACCACCGTCCAGTGGCCAACGGCCGGGGAAGGTGTGGCCGAGTCCTTGTCGTCCCCGTTTTCGATGTCCTGATCCTCGCCCAACACCGTTGCCACAGAACACATCACCGTCACACCCGACAAAGTACTACCGCGCCGTGGAGGAGAAACGGCTCCGGTTCTCGGGGCACGAGAAGTGGTGGCTTACCACTGCCACCACCGCGAAACATCTTTCGGGAAACCCGAGAAGTGGGTCGAGCCGATCGGCTCCGCACCGATTTCGCCGAGCTCCGGCCGACGGTGTGGCGACCGCAGCCTCGCGCGAGGTTGCCGGAAGGCGCCCTGGTAGCGCTTTGTCTCACCTAGACGGGCGGGTCATTCGGCGCCCCGGTGGGTGACGTCGCGGACCGTGCCGACGAACTCCTCGACCAGATCCTCGAGGGCGACGATGCCGGTGGTCGTTCCGCGCCCGTCGACCACCCGGCCCAGGTGGCTGTTGGTGCGGCGCAACCGCGCCAGCGCCTCGTACAGGGTGGCGCCCGCGCTCACGGTCGGCAGCGGTCGGATGTCGGTGCGCGGGATCGGGGTCTCCGGTCCGGCGTTCTCGTCGGCGACCTTGTCCAGCACGTCCTTGACGTGCAGGTAGCCGACCAGCGACCCGTCGGCGGTCTGCACCGGGAACCGAGAGAACCCCGTCTCGGTGACCGCCGACTCGATGTCGCCCAGGGTGGTGCCGTTACCGCGCAACGGCACCGACCTGGTGTCGGCCAACGCGACCAGCACGTCGGCCACCGTGCGGTCGGAACTGCCCAGCGCCTGGGTGAGGCGACGGTGTTCTTCCTCGTCCAGCAGCCCCTCGGACCGGGATTCGCCGATCATCTCGGCCAGTTCAACGCTCGACACCGTGCCCTCGAGTTCGTCCTTGGGCTCGATGCGCAGCATCCGCAGCGACAGGTTCGCGGCCAGGTTGTAGAGCGCGATGAGCGGCCCGGCCAGTCGCAGCCAGGCCAGGTGGATCGGGACCAACAGCAACGCGCTGCGCTCCGGGCCCGCCAGCGCGATGTTCTTCGGGATCATCTCGCCGAGCAGGATGTGCAGGATCACCACGATGGTCAGCGCGACGGCGAAGGCCACCGGGTGCAGCAACTGGTCGGGCACCCCGAGCAGCCCGAAGGGCTTCTCCAACAGGTGCGCCACCGCGGGTTCGCCGACCCGGCCCAGCAGGATCGAGCAGATCGTGATGCCCAACTGCGCCGCCGCCAGCATCATCGACAGGTTCTCACCCGCCCTGATCACCGTGCGGGCGTTGCGTTTGCCCTGCGCGACCAACGCTTCGAGCCGGTCGCGGCGGGCCGAGATCAGCGCGAACTCGGCGGCGACGAAGAAGGCGTTGCCCGCCAGCAGCACGACCGTGAGCAGGACTCCGAACAGATCACCCATGGTCGCGCTCCCCGTGATTCGCCGCCGCGGCGGCGGTGTCGGCCACCTCGGCCTTCTCGTCCTCGGCCTGTTCGCCCTCGGCCGGCGCGGTGCGCGCGTGCAGGGTCGCCGCGTCCACCGGGATCAGGCGCACCCGGTCGATGCGCCTGCCGTCCATGCGCTCCACGCGGGCGATCCACCCGCCGCGGTCGTTGTCGTAGGAACGGTCGGCGGCCGAATTCGGCAGCACCACTTCATCACCCGGCTCCGGGATGCGACCCAGCCTGGTCAGCACCAGGCCGCCGAGGGTCTCGTACTCGCCCTCGGGCGCGTCGTAGCCCGTGGCGCGCGACACCTCGTCGATGCGCAGCAGACCCGAGCAGTCCCAGCTGTCGCCGACCCGGCGGACGTCGCGCTCCTCCTCGTCGTGCTCGTCGCGGACGTCGCCGAGGATCTCCTCGATCAGGTCCTCCATGCTGACGATGCCCGCGGTGCCGCCGTACTCGTCGACGACCAGCGCGATCTGCATGCCGTCGGCGCGCACCCGCTCGAGCACCTCGTCGCCGTCGAGACTGGCGGGCACCACCGGCACCGGCCGCGCGATCCGATGCAGCGGCACCGTGCGGCGATCGCTCGCCGGATGGGTGAACGCCTGCTTGACGTGCACGACGCCGACCGTGTTGTCCAGATCGCCGTCGATGACCGGGAATCGGGAGTACCCGGTGCGGCCCGCGGCGGCAATGAGATCGGCGATGGTGTCGTCGCGGTCCAGCGATTCGATCTTCACCCTCGGGGTCATCAACTCCTCGGCGCTGCGCTCACCGAATTGCAGCGAGCGGTCCATGACCTGCGCGGTGCGCTGGTCGAGCGCGCCGCGCAGCGCGGAGGTGCGCACCAGCGATCCGAGCTCCTGCGGTGAGCGCGCCGAGCGCAACTCCTCGGCGGGTTCCACGCCGAAGCGCCGCACCACCCAGTTCGCGGTGCCGTTGAGGAAATGGATCATCCACTTGAAGACCATCGAGAACGCGATCATCGGCCCGGCCGTCAACCGGGCGGTGGCCAACGGCTTGGCGATCGCGATGTTCTTCGGGACCAGCTCGCCGTAGATCATCGACAGCGAGGTGGCGATCACCAGCGCCAAGGCCAGTGAGACGCCGCTCGCGGCGCCCGCGCTGAGCCCGACCGCGTCGAGCACCGGCGCGATCAACCGCGCCAGGACCGGTTCGGCGATGTAACCGGTGATCAGGGTGGTGATGGTGATGCCGAGCTGGGCGCTGGACAGTTGGAACGACAGGGTGCGGTGCGCCTGGCGGACCATCCGGGCCGGGGCGTCGCCGTCGCGGGCGTGCGCCTCGACGGTGCTGCGCTCCAGGGCGGTCAGGGAGAATTCGGCCGCGACGAACAGCGCGGTGCCCGCGGTCAGGGCGACGAAACCGATCAGGCTTAGCACGGTGAGCAGGGCGGACATGGTCACCACCACCCGCCGGTCGCGATCGGATCGATGACGCGGGAAGGGACGGGATCGGGCGGGAGTGCCGCGGGGAGGGGAGCGCCGGGTTGGTCACCCGGCTCGATAGAGGAGCCCTCCTGTGCGGCGCCCTCGGACGCGGGTGACAACTTGTTCCTTTCGGCATGGCGGGAGTTGCGGCGCCGGTACCGGACCGGCAACGGTCATGCTACCGGCCGGTGCGCGAACACGCCCCGGCCGGTGCGCAACCGTGTCCCGTCTCGGCTCACCACCCGCCGGGCAGCGGCCTGCCTTCGGCGAATCCGGCCGCCGACTGCACGCCGAGCACCGCCCGGTCGTGGAATTCGGTGAGCGTGCGAGCGCCCGCGTAGGTGCACGCGCTGCGCACACCCGAGCAGATGTGATCGATGAGATCTTCGACACCCGGGCGCTCCGGGTCGAGGCGCATCCGCGAACTCGAGATGCCTTCCTCGAACAGCGCTTTGCGCGCGCGGTCGAAACCGCTGTCGCTGGCGGTCCGCGCGGCGACCGCCCGCTTGGAGGCCATGCCGAAGCTCTCCTTGTAGGCGTTGCCGTCGCGGTCGACGCGCAGGTCGCCGGGGGATTCGTAGGTGCCCGCGAACCAGGAGCCGATCATCACGTTCGCCGCGCCCGCGGCCAGTGCCAGCGCCACGTCGCGGGGATGCCGGACACCGCCGTCGGCCCAGATGCTCACACCGAGACCGCGTGCGGCGGCGGCGCATTCGGCGACCGCGGAGAACTGCGGGCGGCCCACCCCGGTCATCATCCGGGTGGTGCACATCGCGCCGGGGCCCACGCCGACCTTGACGATCGTCGCGCCCGCCTCGGCCAGATCGCGGGTGCCCGCGGCCGAGACCACGTTGCCCGCCGCCAGCGGCACGCCCAGCCCCAGGTCGGCCACCGCGCGCAGCGCCTCGAGCATCTTGGTCTGGTGACCGTGCGCGGTATCGATGACCAGCAGGTCCGCGCCCGCGTCGACCAGCGCCTTGGCCTTGTCGGCCACGTCGCCGTTGATGCCGACCGCGGCCGCGATCCGCAGTTTGTCGTGCGCGTCGACGTTGGGCTGGTAGATGCCCGCACGGATCGCGCCGGTCCTGGTGATCACCCCGGCCAGCGTGCCGTCCGGCGCGGTGAGCACCGCGAGGTGGGCGTGCGCCGCTTCGAGCAGCGCGAAGATCTCGCGCGGTGACGTGGTGACGGGAGCCTGGACGAAATCGGCGGCGGCCACGTCGCTGAGTCGGGCGAAGCGGTCCACGTCCGCGCAGGCCGCCTCGGTGACCACGCCCACCGGGCGACCCTGGTCGACCACGATCACCGCGCCGTGCGCGCGTTTGTGCATCAGCGCGACGGCTTCGGAGACCGAACGCTCCGGATCGAGGGTGACCGGGGTGTCGGCGGTCAGCGAACGGCTCTTGACGAACCCGATGGTGTCGGCGGCCGCGCTGATCGGCAGATCCTGCGGCAGGACCACGATCCCGCCCCGGCGGGCGACCGTCTCGGCCATCCGCCTGCCCGCGACGGCGGTCATGTTCGCCACGACGATCGGGATGGTGGTGCCGGACCCGTCGGTGGTCGACAGGTCCACGTCGAATCGGGAGGCGACATCCGTCCGGTTGGGGACCAGGAAGATGTCGTCGTAGGTCAGGTCGTACGGCGGCTGATGTCCAGGGAGAAACTGCACTCGACCGATACTAACCGCGTGTCGCCCGCCGCGCGCCGTTCCGTGCGTTCCGGCGGCGGCGTACCCGCGTGCGGTCTCGGTCGCCTCAGCTCTCGGCCTGGTCGAGGGAGAGCCGAATCGTGTTGGCGCACATCACGATCACCGCGGCGGCCACCACCGCGTAGCCCCATCCGTCGGTGCGCAGCCGCTCGTCGAGGACGGTGATGCCGATCAGGGCCGCCGCCAGCGGTTCGGCGATGGTCACCGCGGGCAGCGAAGCCGTGAGCGGACCCGCCTGGTAGGCGCGCTGTTGCAGATACAGACCCGTCAGGCCCGCGACGATCAGCGCCCACAATCGCCACCCGGTCAGCGTCGCGCCGACATCGCGGGCGAACTCGTCGGTGACCCCGGTGGTGAGCGCGGCGGCCACGCCGAACAACGCACCGCCCACGACGCCGAACAGCAGCGCGCGCACGCGCGGGTCGGCCGAGCGCAGGGCGAGCGCCACGGCGGCGGCGAGCACGAGCAGCAGGCAGGTCAGCGGCGCGAACCAAGCGTCCGCCCGCGCGGTGGCCGTCCCCTCGGTCGGATCCCCGACCAGCAGGAAGACCGCCAGCGCCGCCGTCAGCGCGGCGGCGCTCGCCCAGGTGCGCGGCCCGATCCGCCGTCCGTTCAGTCGTGCGGAGAGCGGCAGCGCGAAGATCAAGGCGCTCACCAACAGCGGCTGCACCAGCAGGACCGAACCCAGCGCGAGCGCCGCGACCTGCATGGCGTAGCCGCCCGCGTCACCGACGACGCCCGCCCACCACCGGGGATCGCGAGCCAGCGCGCCGAGAAAACCCGCGCCTTCGGGGGCCGCGGCCGCCGCGCGCTGCTGGGTGACCGCCGCGACCGCGAACAGCGCCGCGGCCAGCAGCGCGCACACGACGGCGGCCGCGGGATGCGAGGACATGACGGCCAGTGTGCCCCGGCGCTGCCGACGGGGCCGGAATCCGCGACCGTGCGGCGACCGGCCCGCGGCCGCCGCGATCGGGACTGGTAGAGGTGGAGCACACCGAGTCGCGGTGCGCGCCAGCTAGTTTGCCCGGCGATTGCCTTGGGTCGGCGTGCCCTGCGGACGCCCGGCGCGTCGCCGCGTGTGTCCGGGCGTGTCGGAGCGTGTCGGACGACCCGCGCCGCCCGCGTGCGCCGTC
>NZ_BAGG01000059.1 GCF_000308695.1 Nocardia takedensis NBRC 100417
ACGCGACAAGGCCCACACCAACGGCAGCACCAACGGCAACGCGAAGGCCATTGACGCCTGATCCTCTCCGTCCCTGTCCATTTCGACCCGCCTCTCGCGGGAGGTGCGTCATGACCACCGCGGCGTCCGCGAGCAGCGCCGCCGCCCCGCACTCCGGTGCGGACCCGGCGGCGGTGCTCGCCCCCGAGATCGAGGCGCTGCCGCACCACCAAGCTGTCGCCGCGGCCCGCGACCACGCGCGTATTCATGCGGACCGCCGTGGCTACCTCCTCCACCGCGGCCAGCAATCGGTGTACGCGCTCGAGGTGCCGGGATTCGCCACCCGAAGCCGGAGGCCGCCGGGTCCCGCGCGTCGGACTCGCCCGAGCGATCCGGCCCGTCGCGGTCACCGCGCCATCGTTCGCGGTTCCCCTGCGGCGTCTTCGGCCGACAACTCCTGTCAGGGAAGCGAGGTGATGCCCGTTCACAGAGTTCCGACCCGAAGTGATGCCCTTCCTGTTCGGTGGCCCCGCGCGCTCGCACCGGCGCGCGGGGCCACCGTCCCGTCCGCTCCGCTCCGGCGCGAACCCGGAGCTCGCCGGACCCACTCGTTCGACCACCACCACCGCGGAGGTTGCCGCTCATGACCGTCGTTTCCGCCGCCCGCGAAGCCGATCGCGAGGAATCCCCACCTTCGACGCCGACTCCCCCGGTGCCACTTTCCGATTCGACCACCGCGCACTTCGCTCACCTCGACATTCCCGCCCGCTTCGACCGGGCCTGGATCCCACCGAACACCGATGACTGCTACCGCTACCCCCACTGACCCCGACCCGAACCCGCTGCGGCCACGGCCGCGTCGCGGCACCGCCGTGGTGGCCTGGTACAACACCGAAAAAGGCTTCGGGTTCCTCACCCCCGATCGCGGCGGTCCGCCGATCTTCCTGCGCCACAACGCCATCGCCGTGCCCGGATACCGAACTCTGCGCCCGGGACAGACCGTGCGCTACACGGCCACCGACACACCTCGCGGACCCGAGGCCACCCACGTCGAACCCCTCGGCGGGCCGTCGTCTCGGACCGCTCACGCCGTGCCGCAGCAAGGCGCGCCGGAAGCGACGGCCTCGGCCTTCGCGGCCGACCCGCAGCAGGCGTTCTCGGCGGCGGCCTGCTCGACGGTGCCGCAACACACCGCGATCGACTCGGTGGTGGAGGGCGTCGCGCCCAGGACCGGGGCGGTGCCGAACTCCTCGGTATCGACGAGCACGGTGTAGACCTCCCAGCGTTCGGCATCCGGGCCGGTGACCCAGACCTTGTCCTGGGTGGCGAAACAACACGTCGTCGCGATCTGCTCCTGGGTGAACAGTCCCGCCTCGGACAGGCGAGCGATCTCGGAGTGGACCTGCTCGGAGGTCTCGACCTCCACCCCGAGATGGTTGAGGGTGCCACCCTGGCCGGCATTCTCGAGCAGGACCAGCTTCACCGGGGGTTCGGTGACGACGAAATTGGCGTAGCCGGGCTTGCGTTTGGCCGGTTGCGTGCCGAACAGGGTCGAGTAGAACTCGACCGCGGTATCGATGTCGTCGACGTTGAGGGCGAGTTGGATCCGGGACATGACCATGACCTCCAGGTTGTGTGACATATATCGAAGTCCTTCCGATGCCGAGTCTGCCCACATCTTCGACATATGTCAATAAGGTTGGTATGGTCGGAGCCATGCCCAAGGCGCTGCCCGTGATCGATATGTCCGCCCCTGTCTGCTGCGCGCCGGTCGCCGCAGGCCCGATCACCGACGACGCGGCTCTCGAAATCGCGATGCGGCTCAAAGCCCTGGCCGACCCGGTCCGGGTCAAACTCGTATCCCTGCTGTTCTCCAGTCCCGCCGGGGAGGAGAACAGCGGCGGCCTGGCCGCAGCGGTCGGGGTTTCGGAATCGACGGTCTCTCACCACCTGAAAGTGCTGCGCGAGGCCGGCCTCGTGGCCTCCGAACGCCGCGGCATGAACACCTTCCACCGCGGTCGCCGCGACGCCCTCGCCGCGCTGTGCCTGGTGCTGGATCCGAACTGCTGTCGCTGACCGGCCCTTCTCGGTCGGGCGAGGTCGAGGCCCATCGCGAGATCGCTCGCCGTGAGCACGGCATCGGATGGGCGACAGCGAATTCCTGCGCTTGTCGAGGTGTCCCTGAGCTGTCGCCGGCTCCGACGGTCGTACGAGCACGACGCCAGGTGCGCGCTCGGTTCGCGATCACCGCGCGCTGTTCGTTCCGGGAAGCGCGACACGGGGGGTCTGCGCGGGCTCGACGCGGCGGAGCGGTCCTAGGATCGCTCGGGGGCCGGCGAGAGGACTGTTCATGGCTCGGTCGCGCAGGTGCACGGCGGTGGGCGCGAGACTCGCCGCGGCGGCGGCCGTCACGGTCGGTGTGTGCTCGTGGTGGACGGTGTCCTGCTCCGCGACGCCGGTCGCCCGCTACGCCGGATGCGTCGACGTGTTGGCCCCCAATCCCGTTCTGGCCGAAGTGTTCCTGGGCATACGCGCCTACTTGGACGCCGCGGCGGCGCCAAGGGTCGGCCCCGCCACGCCCATGACGCCGCAGACCGCGGTCGAGCAGGCCCGTCGGGCCGATCCCGAACAGATCCCCCGCAAACAGGCCGTCCTGGACCGCATCCCGTCCGGCGGCTACGCCGCCTATGTCCGCGCGGTGTGCCCCGCGCAGCGTGAATTCGAGGGCGGCGGGCCCGGGGTGTCACAGGTGCGGTGGGCGATGGCCTTCGACGGGGTCACCCTGTGCGAGTGGCTACTCGAGCGGCCGGCGAGCGAGCCGAACCCCGCGCTCGGAGCGACCCGGATACAAGCAACACCCGGCGAGGCGACCGGCGCCGCGCGGGTTCGATACAGCGCCGTCAAACTCGACGGGGCGCGTCGATTCCTGTGTCCCCGGTGAGCGCGTCGGGACGGAGGCGGAAACCCGGGCGTCCGTAACGGATCACCCGTCCGATGCCACGGCGAGTGCGGACCGTCAGGAGCGTGGCGGACGTGCGAATTCGACGTCGACCACGAACGCCGCCCCCGGACCGGCAGGGGGCGGCGCGATGCGGCACCGGGTCGGGCTCAGCCGTTCTCGGTGACCGTGGTGTCGGGGTGGCGGCGACTGGTGTCGGGTTTGACGAAGTGGCCGGTGATGGCCGAGCGGTCCCGGCGCTGCTCGCCGTCGTGGGGTTCGTTCTCCCCCAGGGTCGTGCGCGGGTTCTCCGCCGCGGTCTCCTCGGTGACGTACTCACCCGTTTCGGCCGATCGGTGGCGGTCTGTGGACATGACGCTCCTCCTACGCGACTGCCGACCCCGCCTGCGGACTGCCCGCGGAACGGTATCGGCGAGATGGGTGTTCGCGGAACGGATTGCCTGTCGGAGCGAGGCGAAACACCGATCCGAGTTCACCGTCGAGGAGGCGATCGGCGCGGGGCGGGCATCGGTGTCGTCGCGGGCGGCACGACGAGGTCGCCCGCGACAGGAGCGCCACGGTGGGCGCGCGACGACCGGATCGCCACTGCGCGCTCGGGCCAGCGCCATACCCGCGTTGCCCCCCAGCGTGCTCGGGGTTACCCGGATCGCCTCGGCGCGTTCGGGCGAGCGCCATACCCGAGCTGCCACAGCGTGCTCAGGGTGAGCGACATACCCGGGCTGCCACAGCACGCTCGAGCAAGCGGCCTATCCGGGTTGCCACAGCACGCTCGGGCGAGCGACATACCCGGATTGCCACAGCACGCTCGGATGACCGGCATATCCGGGTTGTTGCCCGAAGGTGGCGGCTGCGGGGGGCGGTGCGTCGTCCGTCGCGGAGAACTCGACCGGTTTGCCCTTCCTCGTCGCGGGTAGTGCCTGCTTGCTCACGTGCGGTGTGTTGCGGAAAAGGTGGTGTCGATGGTGGTGCGGCAAGCGCAGGGCGGAACCGAGTCGTCCCCCGGTGCGGTACCGGAGATGGTGATCGTGGTGGTTCCCGTACACGACGAACAGGGGTTGCTGCCGCATTGCATGGCGGCGCTGGGCCGCGCCGCGGCCGCGGTGTCGATCCCGGTGCACACGATCGTGGTCCTCGACGCGTGCACCGACGACTCGGCGGACCGCGTTCCGGGGTGGGCGCGCTCGATCCACGTGCGGGCGCGCAACGTGGGCGCCGCGCGTGCGGCCGGATTCGATTGGGCCGCACGGATGTCGGCGAATACGAGCGCCCGCGACGTGTGGTACGCCACCACCGACGCCGACTCCGTGGTCTCCGAGGACTGGTTGACCGGCCATGTGCACCACGCCCGCAGCGCCGACCTCGTGGTGGGCACGGTGGCCGTGCGATGGCACGAACACGGCGGCCCGGTCCGCGCGGAGTACGAACGTCGCTACCGACATCGCGGCCTCGCGAACGGCCACGGGCACGTGCACGGCGCCAACCTGGGATTCCGCGCCGCCCACTATCACGCGGTGGGCGGATTCGGCCCGCTGGCGGTCGGCGAGGACGAAGATCTCGTGACCCGGATGCGCGAGGGCGGCGCGCGCACGGTCTGGGCGGAGCATCCGACGGTGTCGACCTGCGATCGCCGCGACAATCGGGTGGCGGGTGGATTCGGCGGCTATCTGACGGATCTGGCCGCGACGGTGGAGTGCGCGTGAGCGGAACTCCCACTCGGGACGAGATCCCCGCCGACGACGCCCTGGGATGGCCGTTGCCCGGCGCCGGTGACACCGTCGAGCGCTGGGCGGCCCTGACCCGGTTGTGTCGCGACGACATCGTCGTCGGCAGGCTCACCGAGGCACACGCCGACGCATACGCGATCACCCGTGAACTGGACGCGACACCGCCGCGGCCAGGACAGTTGTGGGGCGTGTGGGCGGCCGAGCCACCCGATCCCGTCCTCCGCGCGCGGACAGCCGGGGACGCCACACTGCTCTCGGGGCGGAAAGCCTGGTGTTCCGGGGCCGGGATCTGCACGCACGCCCTGGTCACCGCCACCACCGAGGACGGTCCCGCGCTGTACGCGGTGGATCTGTCCGCCCCCGGCGTGGCTGTTGTCCCCGGTAGCTGGCACGGCGTGGGAATGACCCGGTCGGCGACCTTGTCGGTGGATTTCACCGATGTCCCGGCGACCCTCGTCGCGCCGCCCGGCGGCTACGTGGAGCGGCCCGGGTTCTGGCACGGCGCGATCGGCGTCGCGGCGTGCTGGCTCGGGGCGGCCTACGCCGTCGCCGAACCGCTGCTGCGCTCGTCTCGTGACGATCTGCTCCTACGGGCGCACCGAGGCGCGGTCGATGCCGCCCTGTACGCCGCGCGGTGCGCGCTCACCTGCGC
>NZ_BAGG01000058.1 GCF_000308695.1 Nocardia takedensis NBRC 100417
CGGTGGCGGCGGCGCGGGCATCGTCGTGCCGCGCCCGGTGGCGGCCGCGAGCACCGCGCGCGCCAGTTCGCCGCAGTCGCGGAAGCGGTCCTCGGGGGCCTTGGCCAACGCGCGCGCCACCACCGCGTCGAAGGCCGCGGGCACCTCGGGATTGCGTTCGCTGGGACGGGGCGCCGCGCGGTAGAGGTGGCCGTGGATCAACTGCGCCGCATTACTTCCCGGATAGGGGATCTCGCCGGTCAGCATCTGGTAGAGCGTGCAGCCCAGCGAGTAGACGTCGGCGCGGCGATCCACCGCGGCCCCGAAATCCAATCGCTCGGGCGCGGTGTACTGGAAACTCGCGTAGACCTCGTTGGTCCTGGTCAGTCCGACGCTGTCCTCGAGCCCTTTGGCGATGCCGAAATCGGTGAGCAGCGCGCGTTCGGACGGTCCGCCGGTCAGCAGGATGTTGGCGGGCTTCACGTCGCGGTGCAGGATTCCGTTGTCGTGGGCGTGCTCGAGCGCCTCGGCCGCGGCCACCGTGATCCGCACCGCGCGTTCGGGGGTCAGCGGCCCGGCCGCCAGCACGGCCGACAGGTCGGTGCCCGCGACGTAGGCCATCGAGATCCATAGTTGCCCGTGCTCTTCGCCGCGCGCGTGGATGGTGACGATGTTCGGATGCGACAGGCGCGCCACGGTGTCGGCTTCGCGCTGGAAGCGCCTGCGGACGTCCGCGTCGTCGCCGACGGCGCGCGAGAGCACCTTCAGCGCGATGTGACGCGGCAACCCGCGATCGCGCGCGAGGTACACCTCGCCCATGCCGCCCGCCCCCAGCAGGCGTTCGATCCGGTATCCGGCGAAGACCTGCCCCGGCACCAGCGCTGACCCCACCGCGTCCTCCAGTTGTGCTGCTCGAGTTGACGATACGCGCACACGCGGCGCGACGAGCAGGGGTCGGGGTGCGGCGCCCCCGGTCTCAGGGGGTGGTCGGCCACTCCGGCGGTTCGGTCTCGCCGCGGTGGCGCAACTCGAACCAGTAGGTCGCCATGACCGTGATGTAGCAGGCCGCGGCCACCGCGGCGACGCTCAGGATGGTGAGTAGGAAGAAAACGGCGACGTTGTCCATGGTGCCCTCCCCGCAATAGGGTGCTCTACGGTGTCGACGGTGGGTGGGCGCTGCGTCGCGTCCGGATCGGAATCGACCCTTGGCACACTTCGTATCGTAGAGCGCCGCGTGGCTCACGGCATGTGCGGCGAGGTGTGAGTCCAGTCATGCGAATTCGGTGTGTCTGCGCCCGCGAATGATCTTGATGAGGTTCAATTGTTCCGGCTCTTCGAGTTCGCGCGTGCACTCGGTCTCGTCACTTCCTCTCTCTCGGTATCCCTCGTCGTCGATGAAGGAGCATGACAGTGAGCACGATCCTCTGCGCGCTACACGACACGGTCCTCGCGCAGGTCGGCAATCCGACTCCGGAGGCGCCGCCGCTGGCGGACAAACTGATGCAGATGGGCCGCTACTTCACCTGGCTGGTCCAGCTCTCCGGACTCACCGCGATCACCTACGGCGGCGGTCGCTTCGCCTGGGAGAAGTGGAACGGCGGCAGCTTGCAGTCGCCGAAGATGATCGCGGGCGCGATGGCGGGCGGCGCGGTGGCCACCAGCGCGGGAACGATCATGAATTCGGTCATCTGACCGGCGGGTGTGCCGGTACGAACTTGAAAGTTCGGTGACCCGAACTTATCATTCCGGTGCATGAGGGTTGGGCTCCACCGGATCGGCGCTGTCGCGACGCGTCGATCCGTCGCGGTGATGGCAGCGGTCGCGTTGGCGTTCGGAGTGTCCGGGTGCGGCGGCGTCGGGACCGACGACGACCGGCCCACGGTCCTGACCACCTTCACGGTGCTGGCCGACATCGCCCGCGAAGTATCCGCCGGGCATCTGAACGTGGAGTCGATCACCAAGGTCGGCGCCGAGATCCACGGCTACGAACCGACGCCGGGCGATATCAAGAAGGCCGCCAAGGCCGATCTGATCCTGGACAACGGCATGAATCTGGAAGCGTGGTTCGCCCGGTTCGTCGACGATGTCCGCGTCCCGCACGTGGTGGTCAGCGACGGCGTCGCGCCCATCGCCATCGGCGAGGACGCCTACAAGGGCAAACCCAATCCGCACGCGTGGATGTCACCGCTGAACGTGCTGATCTACGTCGACAACATGGTGCGCGCGTTCACCGACCTGAGCCCCGCCCACGGCGCGGACTTCCAGGCGGCGGGGGAGCGGTACAAGGCCCAGTTGCGCGGGGTGCACGACGAATTGGTCGACCGCGTCGCCGTATTGCCCGCCGATCAGCGGGCCCTGGTCAGCTGTGAGGGCGCGTTCTCCTACCTGGCCCGCGACGCCGGACTCACCGAGAAGTACATCTGGCCCGTCAACGCCGAACAGCAGGCCACGCCGCAGCAGATCGCCTCGGTGATCGACTTCGTGCGCGCCAAGCGGGTGCCCGCGGTGTTCTGCGAGTCGACGGTTTCCGACGCGCCGATGCGGCGCGTCGTGGAAGCGACCGGCACCGCCTTCGGCGGGGTGCTGTACGTGGATTCGCTGTCGGAGGCCGACGGCCCGGTCCCCAGTTATCTGGCCTTGATCCGGCACGACGCCGACACCATCGGCGCGGCGCTGACCGGGCGGCAGTGATGGGTGCGGCGATCGAGGTCGAGGGCGTCACGGTCCGATACGGCGAAGTGCTCGCGCTCGAGGGCGTCGACCTGCGCGTCGAGCCCGGCCGCGTCTGCGGTCTGGTGGGGATGAACGGGTCGGGGAAGTCGACGCTGTTCAAGACGGTGATGGGGTTGATCAGCCCCGACGCCGGCTCGGTGCGTGTCGACGGGACCACGCCCGCCGCCGCGCGCAAAGCGAACGTGCTCGGATACGTGCCGCAGAGCGAGGACGTCGACTGGAGTTTCCCGCTGTCGGTGCGCGATGTGGTGATGACCGGCCGCTACGGGCGGATGGGGTGGACCCGCCGTCCGCGCCGCGCCGACCGTGACGCGGTGGCCGAGGCGCTGGAGCGGGTCGAACTCGCCGATCTGGCCGACCGGCAGATCGGGCGGTTGTCCGGCGGCCAGCGCAAGCGCGCCTTCGTCGCCCGCGCCATCGCCCAGGGGGCCACCGTACTGCTGCTGGACGAACCGTTCGCCGGCGTCGACAAGCGGTCCGAGGCCGCGATCACGACGCTGCTGCGCCAACTCGCCGACGGAGGCGCGGCGGTGCTGGTGTCCACCCACGATCTGCACGCGCTGCCCGCGCTCGCCGACGAGGCCGTGCTGTTGATGAGATCGGTGCTGGCCCACGGCGACCCCGAGACGGTGTTGCGGCCGGAGAACCTGGCCGCCGCCTTCGGATTGGACGTGCTGAACCGATGAGCTCGACGAAAGAGGGACCGCGATGAGCCCGACCGAGATCCTCATCGATCCGCTGCGCTACGAATTCATGGTGCGCGCGCTGGCCACGACGGTGACGGCCGCGGTGGTGTGCGCGGTGCTGTCCTGCTGGCTGGTGCTCATCGGCTGGTCGCTGATGGGCGACGCCGTCTCGCACGCGGTGCTGCCGGGCGTGGTGCTGGCCTACATCGTCGGCGCGCCGTTCGCGGTGGGCGCGGTCGTGTTCGGTTTCCTGGCGGTGGCCCTGATCGGGGTGGTGCGCGAGACCAGTCGCATCAAGGAGGACGCCGCGATCGGCATCGTGTTCACCACGCTGTTCGCCTTCGGCCTGGTGTTGGTGTCGGTGACGCCCAGTCAGACCGATCTCAACCACATCGTGTTCGGCAATCTGCTCGGCGTCAGCACCGCGGATCTGATCCAGATCGTCGTGCTGGCGGCGATCACGCTGGCCGCGCTGATCCTCAAGCGCCGCGATTTCACCCTCTACGCCTTCGATCCCACGCACGCGCACGCCGTCGGACTCAATCCGCGCCTGCTCGGGACGGCGCTGCTCGGTCTGCTCGCGCTGACCGCCGTGGTGGCATTGCAGGCCGTGGGGGTGGTGCTGGTGGTGGCGATGCTGATCATCCCGGGCGCGACCGCCTACCTGCTCACCGACCGCATCCAGCGCATGCTGCTGATCGCGCCCGCGATCTCGGTGGTCGCGGCGGTGACGGGGCTGTACCTGAGCTATCACCTCGACACCGCCGCGGGCGCGATGGTCGTGGTGGTGCAGGGGATCGCGTTCACGCTGGTGTATCTGTTCGCGCCGGGGCAGGGCGTCCTCGGTCGCCGGATCGCCGCGGCCCGGCGTCGCGCGGTCGCCGCCTGAGCCTGCGTTCGCCCGCGGTTCGCGCGGGCAAGTAACGTCTGGGGCGGACGTAGGGAACACCGGTGCGAATCCGGGGCTGTCCCGCAACTGTCACCGAGGAGCAATCCGCCGATCTCGTCGCCACGACCTACCCGGGTTGGAAGGCGGGCGGTGCGCGTCGATCCGGGAGCCAGGACACCTGCGCCCGAACAGGGAACGCACCACGAGGATGGCAATGGACAACTCCACATCGACTGTGCCCGCGTTGCGGCGCAGGACTTTTCTGGCCGGCGCGGGCGTGCTCGGCTTGGCCGCGTTCGGCGGGGCCGGATTGCTCACCGGCTGCGGCACGACCGGCGATCCGGCGCGCGAACCCGCGGGGCCGCCGCAGACCGGTGGACGACTGCGCGCGGCCATCGCCGGCCGGTCGGCGAGCGCGGACGTGCTCGATCCGCACGAGGCGGGCAGTTCCGCGGGCGGCGCGGTGTCCAAGAACGTCTGGGACAAGCTGGTCGCCTACAACAACGACCTGACCCTGCGCTACCGACTGGCCGAATCGCTGACGCCGAACGCCGACGGCAGCGAATGGCGAATCGTGCTGCGGCCGAACGTGGTCTTCAGCGACGGCTCCCCGCTGACCTCGCGCGATGTGCTGTTCAGCTTCGAGCGGATGCTCGACCCCACGAAATCCTCCTCGGGGGATCTCGCGATGGTCGACATGACGCGCACCCGCGCCGACGGCGACCTGGCGGTGGTCGTGGCGATGAGAACCCCGCTGGCCGACTTCGGTTCGGTGCTCGCGGGCTGGTACTGCTACATCGTCAAGGCCGGGACCACAACGTTCGACGCGAAGACCCTGCCGGTGGGCACCGGTCCGTTCGCGCTGGCGACCTGGTCGCCGGGCGACCGCACGCTGCTGCGCCGCAACGAACGCTACTGGGACGGACCGGTCCACCTGGACGAGGTCGAGATCATCCAGATCGCCGAGACCGAGCCGCGGATGAACGCCTTCCTGTCCGGGGAAGCCGACGTCGTGCACGAGATGTCCTATCTCCAGGCCCGCACCCTGGAGTCGGACCCGGACACCCGGGTGATCGTCCCGCCCGCGGGTCTGATGGGCGCGTTCCAGATGCGGGTGGACTTCGCGCCGTTCGACGACGCGCGGGTGCGCCAGGCGATGCGGTTGGCGGTCGACCGGCAGGCCATGGTCGACACCGTCTACTACGGCTACGCCGAACTCGGCAACGACATCTACGGCAAAGGCGCGCCCTACTACGCCGATTCGCTGCCGCAGCGCGCCTACGATCCGGCGCGGGCGCGGGAGTTGTTGCGCGCGGCGGGCAAGGAGAACCTGACCGTCACCCTGCACACCGCCGACGGAATGCCGGGCATGGTCGAATCGGCCACGCTCTTCGCCGAACACGCCAAGGCGGCGGGCATCACGATCCGCCTGGAATCGGTGCCCGCCGACACCTACTTCTCGCAGATCTCCGGTAAGCAGCCGCTGACCCACATCGGTTGGTGGAACTACAGTCTGGACTATTTCTACGGCCAGACCATGACCAGCGGTTCGCCCAGCAACGGCACCGGTTGGAAGCGTCCGGCCTGGGACGCGAAGTTCGACAGGGCCAGGGCGGCCATGGACCCCGCGCAGCGCGGCGTGCTCTACCGCGAACTGCAAGAGGAACTCTGGGACGAGGGCGGCTACATCCTGCACAGCTTCGCCAAGCGGCCCGACGCCGCGCGCGGGCACGTCGGCGGGATGCGCGTCGGCGTGCCCGGCACCGACGACTGGGCCAACTACGCCACCACCTGGCTCGCGCGTCAGCCGTGATCCGCTACGTGGTGCGGCGCGGCGGCGCGGCGGCCCTGGTGCTGCTCGCCGTCGCGCTGGCGGTGTTCGGTCTGTTCGAGACCTTGGACTCCGACGCGGCGACGGTGCTGCTCTCGCGCGACGGCGGACGCACGCCGACGCCGGAACAAGTCGCGGCCCTGCGCGCCGAACTCGGCCTGGATCGGCCCGCGCCGGTGCGATTCGCCGAGTGGGCGGGCGATTTCGCGCACGGCGATCTGGGGACCTCGCTGCTGTCGGGTCGACCGGTGGCCGAGGTGCTGGTGTCGCGGTCGGCCAACAGCGCCGCCTTGGCGCTGATCACGGCGCTGGTGCTGATCCCGCTGGCGATCGGGCTCGGGTTGCTGGCCGGGGCGCGGGCGGGGTCGCGCACCGATCGCACGATCAGCGTGGCCGCGCTGACCGCCGAATCGGTGCCGTCGTTCGTCTCGGGCGTGTTGGTGGTGGCGGTGCTGTCACTGACGTTTCGACTGTTCCCGGCGGTGTCGCTGGTGCCGGCGGGGACGGCGGTGTGGTCGCGGCCGCAGGTGCTCGTCCTGCCTGTGCTGTGTCTGCTGATCGGGTTGTCGCCGCATCCGATCAGGATGGTGCGGGCCCAGACCGCACAGGTGATGGCCGCGCCCTACATCCGCACCGCCCGCGCCAACGGGATCGGCGGGTGGCGACTGCTGGTGCGCCACGTCGCGCCCAACGCCGTATCGGCCTCGATCCATCCGCTGGCGGGCGCGGTGGTCGGACTGCTCGGCGGGATCGCGGTGGTGGAGACGCTGTTCGTCTACCCCGGTCTGTCGCAGGAACTGTTGGCCGCGATCTCGGCGCGAGACTATCCGTTCGTCCAGTCGGCGGCGGTGCTGATGGCCGGTTTCGGGGTCGGGATCTACCTGATCGCGGACCTGCTGACGCTGCTGGCGGGTCCGCGGGCCCGGCAGGTCGTCGTGGCGGAGCGACGGTGAGGGCCGCGCGCCGAGGGTGGGCGCTGATCGCGCTCGCCGTGCTGGCGGTGGTGCTGCTCGGGCCGGTGTTCGCACCCTACGCGCCGACCGCGACCTCGGGTCCGCCGTTCCGCCCGCCGAGCGCGCACCATCTGCTCGGCACCGACGTGGTGGGCCGCGACGTGCTATCGCGGGTCCTGCACGGCGGGATCCCGCTGCTCTCGCTCGCCGGAGTGGCCTTGGCGGTCTCCTACGGTCTCGGGATCGGACTCGGACTGGCCGCGGGACTGCGTCGTCGGGCCGACCACTGGATCTCGCGCCCGGTCGACGCGATAGTCGTCGTGCCGTGGTTCCTGATGCTCGCGGTGATCGCGACCGCGTTCGGCGCGGGTCCGCTCGCGATCGTGATCACCGTCGCGCTGGCGTCGGTGCCCTGGATCATCCGCATCGTGCGCACCGCCGTGCTGGAAGTGGCCGCCACCGGCTACGTCGAATCCGCCCGCGCCCGCGGCGAACCGCTGTGGCGGTTGGCGCTGGTCGAGGTCCTGCCCGCGGTGCGACCGGTGCTGCTGGCCGACGCGGGCGTGCGGATCTCGATGACCGTCTCGATGGTCGCGGTGAGCGGATTCCTCGGACTCGGACTGCGTCCGCCTTCGGCGGACTGGGCGCTGATGATCACCGAGAACCGCCCGGGATTCGGCGCCCAACCGTGGTCGGTGCTCGCGCCCGCGCTGCTGATCATGGCACTGGTGGTGTCGGTCAACATGATCACCGACCGCACCCTCGCCGCGCCGCGACCGGTGCGGAACTGGTCCCCGACGCCGATGACGGGCGATCTCGGACTGCGCGTGGCGGACCTGTGGGTCGCCGACGCGGCGGGCGGGCCGCTGCTGGCCGACGTCTCGGTGTGCGTGCCGCGCGGCGCGGGATTGGCCGTGGTCGGACCGTCCGGGGCCGGCAAGAGCACTTTCGTCGCGGCCGTACTCGGCGCGCTCGCACCGGGACTGCGCGCGCGGGGCACGGTGGAAGTGGGGGTCGAGGCGGGAGCGCGCCGCACGGTCGGTTACGTCCCGCAGGACCCGGCGACCGGCCTGAATCCCGCGCTGCGCATCGGCACGGCGCTGGCCGAGATCACCCGCGCGCACGGCGGATCCGGCGACCGGGTCGCGGCGGCGCTGGACCGGGTCGGACTGCCGACCGATCGCCGTTTCCGACGCCGCTTTCCGCACGAACTGTCCGGCGGTCAGCAGCAGCGGGTCCTGTTGGCGATGGCGCTGGCGGGCGAGCCCGCCGTACTGGTCCTCGACGAACCGACCACCGGACTCGACCCGCGCACGCGCACCGACCTGCTGGACACGCTGACGGACATCCGCCGAACCGCGCGCGTCACGCTGATCGTGGTCACCCACGACCTCGCGGCGCTCGCGCCGCTGGTGGACGCGGTACTCGAACTCGACGCGGGCCGCGCGGTCGTTCGGGAGGTGAGTGAAACTGTCGCGCCGGCAACGTCATCGACCGATTCGACCGTGTGTGTCATCGATGGCGCGCCGGTCCTGACGGTGCGCGGGCTGACGGTCGGACACGGTCGCGGCAAGCGGTTCCGGCCGATCGCGACCGACCTGGACTGGACACTGCGACCGGGGGAGTGCCTGGCGCTGACCGGACGTTCCGGCGCGGGCAAGACCACGGTGGCGCGCGCGCTGGCCGGACTGCACCCGGTCGAGCGGGGAACCGTCGAACTCGACGGTCGGGCCGTGGACCCGCGGGTCGACCGGCGCACCCTCGCGCAGCGGCGCGCGATCCAACTGGTCTTCCAGAATCCGGCCACCTCGCTGCATCCCGCGTACCGGGTGGGCGTCCAGATCGCCCGGCCGCTGCGACTGCTGCGCGGTATGGACGCCGACGCGGCGGCCCGGGAGACCGAGCGACTGTTCGCGGCGGTGGGCCTGGAAACCGCTCTGGCGCGGCGTCGTCCGGACCAGCTTTCCGGCGGTCAGCAGCAGCGGGTGGCCGTGGCCAGGGCGCTCGCGGCCGGACCGCGGGTGCTGATCTGCGACGAGATCACCGCCTCGCTGGACGCCCGCTCGCGCGAGGCGGTGCTGGAACTGCTCGGCGACCTGCGCCGAGATGGACTGGCGCTGCTGGTGATCAGCCACCAGCAGGTGGTGTTGGACCGGCTCGCCGACCGGGTGCTGGCCCTGGATGACGCGTTCGAGACGGTGTTGGCCGGACAGTGACAGTGCGCGCGGTGTCGGCGCACGTAGACGCCACCGCGCGCGCTCGGATGCGTACAGTGCAGATATGCCCGAAGCGCATCCCACACCAGTGGTGCGTGTCGAAGCGGCCGCAACCGATACCGACCTGCTCTCGCTCGCCGCACAACTGTGTTTCTCCCTGTACTCGACCTCCCGCGCGATGACGGCCGCCTACCGGCCCTACCTGGACGCGATGGAGGTCACCTATCCGCAGTACCTCGCCCTGCTCGCGCTATGGGAGCGCCCGGGGATGACGATGAAGGAACTGGGCGAGCAACTACACCTGGACTACGGCACCGTCTCCCCGCTGATCCAGCGCCTGCAAGCCCGCGGCCTGGTCGACTCCGTGCGCAGCACCACCGATCGTCGGGCGGTGGAACTGTGCGCCACCGAAGCCGGTCGGGCGTTGCAGGATCGGGCCAAGGACATGATCGACGGCGTGATCGGCGCCCTCGACTGGCCGGTGGAAACCATCGTGGCGCTCCGTGACCAGGTCAACACCCTGGGCGCGCGGCTCGAGGCGATCGCGGCCGACCGCTGCGGTGACGCGGATTCGGCGACCGTGGGATCGGCCACAGTCGCGCAATCGGATTCGATGCGTTAGCCCCGGCGCACGGTGGTACTCCCCGGGAGACACCGTGCGCCGACGATGGGAGGGCTTCCGCCGATGCGAGCCGGCCGAAGTACGGTGCGTGCGGTGCTGCCGTCCAAGGACGAGCTGCTCGCCGCGCTGCGCGGACACTATCTGCTCGGTCCGCTGTGCGCGCAGGCGTACGGGCTGGCCGAGCTGCACCGGCAGCGCCGCGAGCGGCCCGGGGACACCGAGGAGATCGATTACCTGCGCGCCGAACTCCGGGCCGAGATCGATGACTGGGCGCGCTCGGCGCTGCCCGAGCCGCGCCCCGACGCGCGGGTGCTGCCGGAGAGCTTCGGCGTCGTCGTGGACCGGATGGCGGCGGCCTCCTCGCTGGCCTTCCACCTGCTCATGACCACCGATCCCGCCGGAGACGCGATGCACGCGGCCTGGACCCGGCTCGCCGAACTCGAGATCGCCTACGGTGAACTCTCCGATGCCCTCGAGGCCGGGTACCGCCGGTTGCCCGCACCCGTACCCGCACCTGACATACCCGAAACAAGCGGTCCCCGTTGACGACCCGCGCGCGGTAACGTACCCGGGGTGTTTCCGGGTGCGCCCGGATAGGTTTGTCGCGAGAGGATTGCCCGTGCGTTCCCAGTTGATCTCCCGCCGGGATCTGGACTTTCTGTTGTACGAATGGCTGCGGGTGGAGGAACTGACCGCGCGGCCGCGCTTCGGGGAGCACTCGCGCCAGACCTTCGACGGTTTCCTGGACCTGTGCGAGGACATGGCGGTGCGCCACTTCGCCCCGCACAACAAGCGCAACGACCGCGACGAACCGAGTTTCGACGGACAGCGGGTGACGGTGATCCCCGAGGTCAAGGCCGCGATCGAGGCGTTCGCCAAGGCCGATCTGCTCACCGCCGCGCTCGATGAGCGTTTCGGCGGAATGCAGTTGCCCACCACCGTGGAATCGGCCGGGCTGTGCTGGTTCCAGGCCGCCAACGCGGGAACCATGGCCTACCTGTTCCTGACCATCAGCGCCGCGAACCTGCTCATCGCCCACGGTGACGAGCAGCAGGTCGAACGGTTCGCCGGCCCCATGATCGAGGGCCGTTTCAGCGGCACCATGTGCCTGTCGGAACCGCAGGCGGGGTCCTCGCTGGCCGATATCGTCACCCGCGCCGAACCGCGTGCTGACGGCACGTACCGGATCTTCGGCTCGAAGATGTGGATCTCCGGCGGCGATCACGAGCTGACCGAGAACATCGTGCACCTGGTGCTGGCCAAGATCCCGGGCGGGCCGCCGGGAACCAAGGGCATCTCGCTGTTCCTGGTGCCCAAACACCTGCTCGCCGAGGACGGTTCGCTCGCCGAGCGCAACGACGTCGCCACGGCCGGACTCAACCACAAGATGGGCTATCGCGGGACGACCAACGCGGCGTTGAACTTCGGCGAGGGCGCGCACACCCCGGGCGGGGAGGCGGGCGCGATCGGCTATCTGATCGGCGAGCCGCATCGCGGGCTGTCCTACATGTTCCACATGATGAACGAGGCGCGGCTCGGGGTCGGGCTGGGCGCGACCGCGCTGGGCTACACCGGCTACCTCAAGGCCCTCGACTACGCCCGCGACCGCGCGCAGGGCAGGCCGCTGGGTTCGAAAGACGCCGCCGCGCCGCAGGTTCCGATCATCGCGCACGCCGACGTGAAGCGGATGCTGCTGGCCCAGAAGTCCTACGTCGAGGGCGCGCTGGCGCTGCTGCTGTGGTGCAACCGGCTGGTCGATCTGAAGCAGACCGCCGACGATCCGCAGGACGCGCGCCGCCACGGCATGCTGCTCGAGATCCTGACCGGCGTGGCCAAGAGTTGGCCCTCGCAGTGGTGCCTGGAGGCCAACAGCCTGGCCATGCAGGTGCACGGCGGCTACGGCTACACCCGCGAATACGATCTCGAACAGCACTACCGCGACAACCGCCTCAATCCGATCCACGAGGGCACCCACGGCATCCAGGGGCTGGATCTGCTGGGGCGCAAGGTGGTTCAGCACAACGGCGCGAATCTCGGCGCGCTCGCGGAGGTGGTGGGCGCGACGATCGCGCGCGCGAAGGGCGCGGGCGGCGAGCTCGCCGAGCACGGCGCGGCGCTCGAGGCGGTCTGGAACCGGGTGCTCACCGTGACCGCGTCGATGTTCGCGGCGGGCGACCCGGTGGCGGCGATGGCCAATTCCACGATCTACCTCGAGGCGTTCGGCCACACCGTGATCGCCTGGATCTGGCTCGAGCAGGCCCTCGCCGCGCACGGCCGCGAGGGCGACTTCTACGAAGGCAAACGCGCGGCGACCCGCTACTTCTACCGCTACGAACTGCCCAGGACCGGACCGCAGTTGGACCTGCTGGCATCGCTGGACCGCACCACCTTGGAGATGGACGAGAACTGGTTCTGAGCCGTCGCCGGATCAGCGCGTCCGACCGGCCCGGGCGGCGCCGTGATCTCGACCGCGGACCCGGCGTAGGGAGAACGGTCACCGAAGGCATCCGGCCGTGGTAGGAGCACCGCGCATCGGCCGAGGTCGCGACCGCGGGCGCCGCGCTCGGCGGTATTCGAATCGTCGTGATCGGAAAGCGCGGGCAGTCGCACCGGTGGCGTATATCGCCTCCGTCGAGCCATCGGCGCAGGTCGCGTGGCCGGTCCGCCGGCGCGATAACGTCCCCTGATTTGCCAGTCGGTAGCGGCGGGATTCGGGGTGCTCCCGCGCGACTACCGTCACTGTTCATGCAGGTCGAGGACCGACAGGGTGATGACAAGGCGGTGGAATCCGCGTCCGTTCGGCCCCTGCGCGCCGATCAGGCGCGGCGGGTGGCCGATCTGCTGCGCCACCAGATCCACGCGGGCGCCTTCGACGAGGGCATCCCGGGCGAACAGCAGTTGGCCGCCGAACACGACGCCTCGCGCAACACGGTGCGCGAGGCGCTGGCGCTGCTGCGCGACGAGGGCCTCATCGACCGCGTCCCCAAACGCGGCACCCGCGTAGCAACCCGCAAATACGACCACGGCCTGGACGCGCTGCTCGGCCTCCAGGAGACCCTCAAGGGACACGGCACCGTCCGCAACGAGGTGCGCGCGGCCCGGCACATCACCGCGCCGCCCGCCGTGGCGCGCCGACTCGGCCTCGCGCCGGGGGAACGCGTGGTCTACCTCGAGCGGTTGCGCTACCTGGCCGAGATGCCGCTGAGCCTGGACCTGACCTATCTGGCCCCCGATATCGGCGCCGAGGTCCTGACCCACGACTTGGAGAACACCGACATCTTCGTCCTGCTCGAACAGATCGCGGGCCGTGCGCTCGGCTCGGCCGATCTGGCCCTCGAGGCGGTGCCCGCCGACCCGCACACCGCCTCCACCCTCGACGTCCCCGAGGGCGCGCCCCTGCTCATGCTGGAGCGCCTGACCCGACTCGACGACGGCCGTCCGGTCGACCTCGAGTACATCCGCATGCGCGGGGACCGCATCACCATGCGCGGCAGCCTGACCCGCGCGACCCCCGAATGGAAGGTCCTGTAGATGGCACTGGCGAACCAGCGAGCCGACATTCCCGTCACCATCGACGAATCGCTGTGCATCCAGGGATGCACCCTGTGCGTGGAGATCTGCCCCCTGGACTCCCTGGCGATCAACCCCGACAACGGCAAGGCGTTCATGCACGTGGACGAGTGCTGGTACTGCGGCCCGTGCGCCGCGCGCTGTCCCACCGGCGCGGTCACCGTCAACATGCCCTATCTGCTCCGCTGACAATTCTGGAAGTTCCGATGAAACGCCTCGTTCCGCTCGTCCTCGCCGCCGCGCTCGCCCTGGCCGGTTGCTCGCTGGACAATTCCGACGACACGCCCGCGGGCACCGTGAAGGTGGTGGTGGGCTACCAGTCCAAGACCATCAACACCGTGACCGCGGGCACCCTGCTGCGCGCCCAGGGTTACCTCGAGCAACGTCTGCAACGCCTCACCGACGCGGGCGGCGCGAAGTATCAGGTGGAGTGGCAGGACTACGACACCGGCGCGCCGATCACCGCGCAGATGGTGGCCGAGAAGATCGATATCGGCTCGATGGGCGACTACCCGCTGCTCATCAACGGCTCGCGCACCCAGGCCAACGAGCGCACGAAGACCGCGTTGGTCTCGGTGACGGGATACAACCCCAGGGGCGCGTTGAACATGGTGGTGGTCGCGCCGGATTCGCCCGCCGACGGTCTCGAGGACTTGAACGGTCAGAAGATCTCGGCCAGTGTCGGTTCCGCCGGACACGGCACGCTGGTGCAGGCGCTGACCCGCGCGGGCATCGACCCCGCCAAGCAGGTGGAGGTGCTCAATCAGCAACCGCAGGTGGGGGCTTCGGCACTGGAATCGCATCAGGTGGCGGCGCTGTCGCAGTTCGTGGCCTGGCCAGGTCTGCTGGTGTTCCAGAACAAGGGCCGCCTGCTCTACGACGGCGCGGAACTGAACGTGCCCACCTTCCACGGCGTGGTCGCCCGCAGGTCCTACAGCGCCGAACATCCCGAGGTGCTCGAGGCGTTCCTGGCGGCCCAACTCGACGCGACCGCGTTCCTCAACGACAAGCCGTTCGAGGCGGCGCGGATCGTGGCCGAGGGGTCGGGGCTGCCCCAGGAGGTCGTCTACCTCTACAACGGTCCCGGCGGCACCTCCTTCGACGTCACCCTCAAGCCGAGTCTGCTCGCGGCGCTGAAAGGCGATGTGCCGTACCTGAAGTCGATCGGCGACTTCGCCGACCTGGACATCGACGGATTCGTCGACGACGGTCCGCTGCGCACCGTCTACGCCGAACAGGGCGTCGGGAACTACGACACCGCGCTGGCGAGCACGACCAACCCGAGTCGGGTCGCGGGGACCGATCCGGTGTGCGAGCGTCCGGTCGGCCCGGCCGCGGGCGAACTGTGGCTCGAGGGCGCGGACCGTCCGCGGCCCGCCGCCGACGCCACCTGCCTGCTGCGCGCGGTGCAGGCCGCGACCGCGCGGGGCGAGAAGGTCAGAGCCGCCTACATCCCGGACGCCGAACTCGGCACCCGCTGGTTCGCCGACAAGGCGATCTGGCTGCGCGAGGGCGCGACTTTCCTGCCCTTCACCACCCAGGCCGCGGCGCAGCGCTACCGGCAGACCCATCCCGAGGCCGCGGTCGTCGACTACGCCCGCGCCGTCGCGGAAGTCCGTGGATGAGCGCCCCCGCCGTGGCGGCGCCGGACCGGCCCGCCACCGCTGTCCGGCGGCCGCGCGCCCGCTTGGCCCGCCTGCGGGCGCTGCAGGTCCTCTCGGTCACGACGGCCGTGGTCCTGTGGCAGGTGCTGACCGCCAACGATGTCCGGCTCTGGGTGCGTTTCGACACCCTGCCCACCGTCGGCGACATCCTCGCGGAATTCGGTGAGCACCTGGGGCGCGAGGAGTACTACATCGATGTCGCCCAGTCGCTGATCCGCATCCTCACCGGCTTCGGACTGGCCGCGGTGGTCGGCGTGGTGGCGGGCATCGCCCTTGGGCGCGCGCCGCTGGTGGCGGCGGTGTTCGGACCGCTGACCGAACTGGTCCGCCCGATCCCGGCCATCGCGCTGGTGCCGGTGGCGATCCTGCTGTTCCCCAGTGACGAGTCCGGCATCGTGTTCATCACCTTCACCGCCTCGCTGTTCCCGGTGCTGGTCTCCACCCGGCACGCGGTGCGCGCGCTGCCGACCATCTGGGAGGACGCGCTGCGCACGCTGGGCGCCTCGCGGGCCGACGTGCTGCTGCGGGTGGTGTTCCCCGGCATCCTGCCCGGCGTGTTCAGCGGGCTGTCGGTGGGGATCGGCGTCGGCTGGATCTGCCTGATCTCGGCGGAGATGATCTCGGGTCGGCTCGGCATCGGCTACCGGACCTGGCAGGCGTACACCATCGTCGACTATCCGGCGGTCTTCGTCGGCATGATCACCATCGGCGTCCTCGGCTTCGGCACCTCGGCCCTGGTCGAACTGCTCGGACGCCGCCTCACCCGCTGGCTGCCCCGAGAGGTGTCCCGATGACGACCACCACCACCGATCAGCGGGCGGCCACCGCGCGGACCGCGACCGCCGGAATGCGCCTGGAGCTGAACGGGATTCGCATCGACTACGGCGCGGGTGCGGTCATCGACGGCTTGGACCTGTCCATCGCGGCCGGGGAGGTGCTGGTGTTGGTCGGCAAATCCGGCTGCGGCAAATCCACGCTGCTGCGCGCGGTCGCGGGTCTGCGCGCCCCGTCCGCCGGACGCATCCTCGCCGACGGCGACCCGGTGACCGGACCGTCCGCGGACCGCGCGCTCGTCTTCCAGGACGACGCTCTGCTGCCGTGGCGCACCGCCCGCCAGAACATCGAACTGGCGCTGCGATTGCGCGGCGTCGCGCGTGCCGCACGCCGCGAGCGCGCCCTGCACTGGGTGCGCGAGGTCGGCCTGGACGGTTTCGCCGACTACCTGCCGCGCGACCTGTCCGGCGGGATGCGCCAGCGCATGCAGTTGGCCCGCAGCCTGGCGGGCGCGCCGCGCGCGGTGCTCATGGACGAACCCTTCGGCGCCCTGGACACCCAGACCAGGGCGACCATGCAGCGCCTGCTCGTCGACACCTGGCGCGCCCATCCCACCACGATCGTCTTCGTGACCCACGACCTGGACGAGGCCCTGCTGCTCGGCGACCGGATCGCGGTCGTCGGCGACGGCGCGATCCGCGCCCTGGTCGAGGTGCCCGCACCGCGCACCGACGTCGATCGCGGCGCGCTGAAGGCCGACCTACTGGAGAAGCTGTGAGAATTCCGGAACTGTCCGAACGGATTCGGCTGGACTGCGACGTCCTGGTGATCGGCGGGGGCACCGCGGGCACCATGGCCGCGCTGACCGCCGCCGAACAAGGCGCGAATGTGCTGCTGTTGGAGAAAGCTCACGTGCGGCACTCCGGCGCGCTGGCGATGGGTATGGACGGGGTCAACAACGCCGTCATCCCGGGCAAGGCCGAACCGGAGGACTACGTCGCCGAGATCACCCGTGCCAACGACGGGATCGTCAACCAGCGCACCGTCTACCAGACGGCGACCCGCGGCTTCGCGATGGTGCAGCGCCTCGAGCGCTACGGGGTGAAGTTCGAGAAGGACGAGTACGGCGAATACGCCGTGCGCCGGGTGCACCGCTCCGGCTCCTACGTGCTGCCGATGCCCGAGGGCAAGGACGTCAAGAAGGCGCTGTATCGCGTTCTGCGGCAACGCAAGATGCGCGAGCGCATCCGGATCGAGAACCGGTTGATGCCCGTGCGGGTGCTCACCGAGAACGGGCGCGCGGTCGGCGCGGCCGCGTTGAACACGCGCACCGGCGAATTCGTCGCCGTTGGCGCGAAAGCGGTGATCCTGGCGACCGGCCCGTGCGGCCGACTCGGTCTGCCCGCCTCCGGATATCTCTACAGCACCTACGAGAATCCGACCAACGCGGGCGACGGCTACGCGATGGCCTACCACGCGGGTGCGGAGCTCAGCGGTATCGAATGCTTCCAGATCAACCCGCTGATCAAGGATTACAACGGTCCGGCCTGCGCCTACGTCGCCAATCCGTTCGGCGGCTACCAGGTCAACGCCGCGGGTGAGCGCTTCGTGGACTCGGACTACTGGTCCGGGCAGATGATGTCGGAGGTCAAGCGCGAGATCGAATCCGCGCGCGGCCCCATCTATCTCAAGGTCACCCACCTGCCCGAGGAGACCCTGAGCACCCTCGAGGGCATCCTGCACACCACCGAGCGGCCGACCCGGGGCACCTTCCACGCCAACCGCGGCCACGACTACCGCACCCACGACATCGAGATGCATATCTCCGAGATCGGCCTGTGCGGCGGACATTCCGCGTCGGGGGTGTGGGTGGACGAACACGCGCGCACCACCGTCCCCGGCCTGTACGCCGCGGGCGATCTGGCCTGCGTGCCGCACAACTACATGATCGGCGCGTTCGTCTTCGGCGATCTCGCGGGCGAGCACGCCGCGGGCACCTTGGACGACCTGGACGCGCCCGGCGACCTGCCCGAGGATCAGCTCGAAGCCGCCCACGAACTGATCTACCGCCCGCTGCGCCACCCCGACGGGCCGCCGCAACCGCAGGTGGAATACAAGCTGCGCCGCTTCGTCAACGACTATGTGGCGCCGCCGAAGACGGCCGCGAAACTGTCCATCGCGGTGGAGACCTTCGAACGGATGCGCGGCGACATCGACGCGATGGGCGCGCGCACCCCGCACGAGTTGATGCGCGCGGTGGAGGTGTCGTTCATCCGCGACTGCGCCGAGATGGCCGCGCGCAGTTCGCTGACCCGCACCGAATCCCGCTGGGGCCTCTACCACGAGCGCGCCGACCTGCCCGAGCGCGACGACACCGCCTGGCGCTACCACCTGAACCTGAGCAAGAACGCCGACGGCGCGATGGAATTCCGTAAACGCCCGGTCGCGCCGTATCTGGTTCCGGTGCCGGGCCTGGACGACCTCCCGTCCGAGGATCCGGTGGTCACCGTGGAACAGCCGCCGCTGACGGTGGGCCGCGCGCCGGCGGGCACCGGCGAGCCGACCCGGACGAGCGCACCGGCCGCGCCCGCCGCGCCGCCGTCACCGCGCATCGTCACCCTGCTGGCCTTGGACGCGCCCGGCGTGAGCGACCTGGACAGCTATCTGCGCGACGACGATCCGGTGGTTCGGGTCGCGGCGCTGTCGGTGCTGACCGAGCACACTCCCGAGGGCTGGGCCGCGGTCCTGACCGCCGCGCTGGACGATCCGGCCGCCGCGGTGCGCCGCGCCGCCGCGGAATCGCTGCGCGAACTCGTCGAGGTGCTGACCTCGGCCGACGGCCTGGCCGACCGTCTCGGGTCCCGCGATCCGGTGGTGCGCGCCACGGTGGTCGACCTGCTGCGCGCGCTGCGGGCGGGCACGGTCGAGCACTTCGCGGGCGCGCTGGCCGATCCCGATCACCGGGTGCGCATCGAGGCGGTGCGCGCGCTGGTCTCCCTCGACGAGTGGGAGGCGGTCACCGCCGCGGCGGCCGACGTCAACCGGGAGGTGCGGGTCGCGGTGGCCCAAGGCATCGCGGCGGTCGGTCTCGGCGGCGCGGATACGGTGCGCGCGCTGGCCGCCGACGCCGATCCGCTGGTGCGCGCCGCCGCGCTGGCCGCCTTCGCCAGGCTGGGCGCGGCCGCGCCCGACATCGCCGAACTGACGGCGGCGCTGCGCGCCTCGGCGTGGCAGATCCGGGTCGGCGCGGCCCGCGGCCTGTCGGGCGCCGCCGTCGAGGCCGCGGTCCCGCCGTTGGCCGAAGCGCTGGTCGACCCGCACCTGGACGTGCGCAAGGCGGCGGTGCTGGCCCTGGCCACCTGGCCCGAGCACGAATCGGCCGCGGGCGCGCTGCGCGGGGCGGTCGATGACACCGACGCCGACGTGCGCGCCTACGCGCGGCGCGCGCTGGCGAGCGTCTGAGCGGTCCGCCGCGGTGCTGACCCCACACAGCACCGCGGCGGCCCCGGATCACAGGTGGTGGTTGGCCACGAAGACCGCCGCGGGGGCATAGCGGTCGCGGACGTGGCACAACCGCGCCCAGTCCTCCCCGTCGAAGAACCGGCCGGTGTCGACGCGACTCTCCGCGAAGGTCGGGATCAGGTTGGTCCGCGACCACGCCGACATCGCCCGCACGACGTGGAAGGCCGCCGCCTTCCCGGCGACCGCGGCCTGCGGGGTCGGGGCCACCGCGACGCACAGCAGCCCGAATTCGCCGAGGATGTGCGAGAGCGCGCCGCCGCCCGCGTCGGGCCGCGCCACCGCGCCGCCGAGGTGGCGCAGTTCGGCGAACATCAGGCCGTGCGCCGTGCCGTCGCCGACCTGCTCGAGCAGCGCCGCCACGCCCGCCGCGTCCAGTGGGCCGAGCACGCTGTGGTCGCCGACGACCGGTGTCGGCACGGGCGGGTCCATGTGCACGGTCAGCAGGCCCGCCGCCGGGATGCGGGCGAAGGTGTCCACCTCCGGGGACAGCGCGCGCAGCGGGGCGAGCAGGTCGGCGGCGGTGTCGTCGTCGGCCAGGATCGCCCCGTCGACGACGACGATGTCGCGCCCGGACAGGAACGGCGGCAGTTCCGGCAGCGGCGGGAAACTCATGATCCGCAGCGCGGTGGTCGCCGACTCCGGCGCGGTCGCCGTCCACGCCACCCACGCGGGCACCACCTCGGCCGCGCGGGCGCGGTCCCACAGCAGCATGCCCGCGAAGACCTCGGCGTAGGGGAGCAGGTCGATCTCGACCTCGACCACGATGCCCAGGTTGGCTCCGCCGCCGCGCACCGCCCAGAACAGATCGGGATGGTGTTCGGCGTCGGCGCGCACCACGCTGCCGTCGGCCAGCACGACCCGCACCGCGCGCACGGCGTTGGCCGCCACCCCGTGGGTCCGCCCGTAGAACGACAGGCCGCCGCCGAGCAGGTAGCCGATGACGGCGACGTCGGGGGCGCTGCCGTGCGCCGCGGTCAGCCCGTGCGGGGCGGCCGCCGCGACCACGTCCTGCCACAGCGTGCCGCCGAGCACGGTCGCGGTGCGCGCGGCCGGGTCCACGCGCACCCCGGTCAGTTCCGACAACCGCAGCAGCACCACGTCGTCGAGCACCTGCTCGCCCAGCGGTCCCGCGCCGTGGCCGGTGCTCTGCGGGGCGACCCGCAAACCGTCGGCGACCGCGGCGCGCACGACCGCCACCACCTGCTCGACGTCGCGGGGGATCGCGACGGCCGCGGGTCGCTGATCGACGGCGACGTTCCACGGGGTGCGCGCCGGGTCGTAGTCGGCGTCGCCGGGCAGGTGCAGTTCACAGCCGCCGCGCAGGGCCGCGAGCGCCAGGGAGGTGGTCATCGGAATGCCTTTCGGTTCTCGGCGGGCGGGTCCCGCGGCATCGACTCTGCGCCCGCGCCCACCCCGCCCACCATCCCCGCGAACGGGGGAAACGCGGCCCGGCGGATCTGGGACCGGCCACCACCCAGACATCTGGGATGGTGCGCGGACGGTCGCGGGCGCACAATCGGTGACATGGCGCGAGGATTGACGGCGGCCCGGGTGCGGCAGGACATGGACGTCGTGGCGCGCGCGGGCCTGGACCTGGACACCTTCCTCGCCGAGGCCGTGGAGTCGGTGGCGCGCGCGGTGCCGTGGGTCAGCGCGTGCATCGCCACCCACGACCCGCTCACCCACATCCTCACCAGCGCTCGCAAATACGGCGACCTGCGCGACAAGAACAGCCACGACCAGGAGTTCGGCCTCATCGAATACGGCACGGTCGAGCCGACCGCGTTCACCGAACTGGCGCGCGCGTCGAGTCCGGCCGCCGGGGTGCACCTGATGACGGGCGGTGAGGTCGAGCGCTCGGGGCGGATGAGCACCTTCATGAAGCCGCGCTTCGGCTTCGCCGACGAGGCGCGCCTGGCCTTCCGCGACGGCCGCGAGGCGTGGGGCGCGATGGCGCTGTTCCGCGGGGCCGACGACGCCCCGTTCGACGCCGCCGAGATCGATTTCCTGGCCTCGCTGACCGTGCCCTTCGCCCACGGTGTGCGCACCGGCATGCTGTCCCGGCTGGTCCAGGCCCCGCCGCCGGTTTCGGTGACCGGCCCCGCGGTGGTCATCGTCGGGGCCGACGACGAGATCGTGCAGATGAGCCTCGGCGCGGAACAGCGCCTGGCCGACCTGGACCTGGGCGTGGTCGGCGGTGACCCGCTGGCCCCGGTCGCGGCCCTGGTGGGCGCGGCCCGCCGCTACGGGCGCGGGGAGACCGCCGTGCCGCCGCGCTGCCGGTTGCGCAGCGTCACCGGCATGTGGCTGGTGCTGCACGCCGGTCCGCTGATCTCGCGCGGCGACCGCGGCGGCGAGGTCGTGGTGACCATCGAGGAGGCCAGACCCCCGGAGATCGTCGCGATCGTGGTCGCCGCCTACGGCCTCTCCCCCCGGGAGAAGGACGTCGTGCAGTTGGTGTTGCAGGGTGTGGACACCAAGGAGATCGCCGCCACCCTGCACCTGTCCGGCTACACCGTGCAGGACCACCTCAAGTCGGTCTTCGACAAGGCCGACGTCCGGTCGCGCCGGGAACTGATCTCGCGGGTGTACTTCGACCAGTACGTCCCGCGCATGGGGGCCGAACTGGCCCCGTCCGGCTGGTTCGCCGACCCCGGGGCCTGAGTCCGGCCGGTCAGGTCAGATCGCCCAGCGCGCCCAACACCGTCCTGGCCATCGCCACCGGATCGCCGTCCTCGGGACGCAAGGTCAACTCGGGGTCGACGGGCTTCTCGTAGGGGGCGTCGATGCCGGTGAAGCCCTTGATCTCCCCGGCGCGGGCCTTGGCGTACATGCCCTTGGGATCGCGGGACTCGCACAGGTCCAGCGGGGTGTCCACGAAGACCTCCACGAACGGCAGACCCGCCGCGCGATGGGCTTCCCGGACCCGGTCGCGGTCCTCGCGGAACGGACTGATCAGCGAGACCACCGCCACCACACCGGCTTCGGCGAACAGCTTCGCGACTTCGCCCACCCGCCGGACGTTCTCGGCGCGGTCGGCGTCGGAGAAGCCGAGATCGGCGTTGAGGCCGTGGCGCAGGTTGTCGCCGTCGAGCAGGAAGGCCGGTCGGCCGCCCGCCACCAGTCGGCGTTCCAATTCCACCGCGACCGTGGACTTCCCGGACCCGGACAGCCCGGTCAACCAGACGGTCAGGCCGCGGGTCGCGCGCTCCTCGCGCCCGACGGCGGTCGAATGCCACACCACCCGCGCCGAGGGCAGCGTCGGGCCGGTGATCATGCCCGCGCCCACGGTGTTGCCGGTGGCCTCGTCGACCAGCAGGAAACTGCCGGTGCCGCGATTGCGCCGATAGGGGTCGAACAGCAGCGGCGCGCGCGTGCGCAACTGCACGCGGCCGATCTCGTTGAGCGCGAGTTCGCGGGCGTCCTCGTCGCGGTGCAGCGTGTTGACGTCCAGGCGATAGTCCAGACTGCGGATCTCGGCGGTCACCGCGCGGGTGGTGTGCCGCACGGTGTAGGTCGCGCCCGGCGCGAGGGCGGCGTCCTCGGCGAACCAGCACACCATCGCGTCGATGTCGCGCCCGACCTGGGGCCGGTTGGCAGGTCGGCAAAGCAGGTCGCCGCGGGAGATGTCGAGTTCGTCGGCGAGTTGGACGGTCACCGCCTGGGGCGGGAACGCCTCGCTCAGCGGGGTGCCGCCCGGCCCCCAGATCGCCGTGACCGTGGTGGTCAGGCCCGAGGGCAGTACGGCCACTTCGTCGCCCGGCTTGAAGATGCCGCCCGCCACGGTGCCCGCGTAGCCGCGGAAGTCCTCGGCGTGGCGGCGGGTGACGTACTGGACGGGCAGTCGGGCGTCGATGAGGTTGCGATCCGAGGCGATGTGCACCTGCTCGAGGTGGTGCAGCAGCGGGGTGCCCTCGTACCAGGGCGCGCTCGCCCCGCGATGCACGACATTGTCGCCGTGCAGGGCCGAGACCGGGATGAAGGCGAGGTCGGCGACGTCCAATTTGGTGGCGAAGCCGGTGAATTCGGCGCGGATCTCCTCGAAGCGCTCCTGGGACCAGCCCACCAGATCCATCTTGTTCACGCACAGCACCAGGTGGCCGATCCCCAGCAGGCTCGCCAGGAAGGCGTGGCGGCGGGTCTGCTCGACCACGCCCTTGCGCGCGTCGACCAGGACCAGCGCGACGTCGGCGGTGGACGCGCCGGTCACCATGTTGCGGGTGTATTGGATGTGGCCGGGGGTGTCGGCGATGATGAATTTGCGTCGCGGGGTGGCGAAGTAGCGGTGCGCGACGTCGATGGTGATGCCCTGTTCGCGCTCGGCGCGCAGGCCGTCGGTCAGTAGTGCCAGATCCGGGTACTCGTCGCCGCGTTCGCGACTGGTGCGCTCCACCGCGGCGAGTTGGTCGGTGAAGATGGTCTTGGAGTCGTAGAGCAGACGGCCGATGAGCGTCGATTTGCCGTCGTCGACGCTGCCCGCGGTGGCGAGGCGCAGCAGGGTGGTGGCCATCAGAAGTACCCTTCTCGTTTGCGATCTTCCATGCCCGCCTCGGAGATCCGGTCGTCGGCGCGGGTCGCGCCGCGTTCGGTGACCCGCGCCGCGGCGACCTCGGCGACGACCTCGGCCGGGGTGGCGGCGGGCGATTCGACACAGCCGGTGCAGGTGGCGTCGCCGACCGTGCGGAAGCGCACGGTGGCCTCGTAGGGTTCCTCGCCGTCGAGCAGGCGCAGGAATCTGGTGTGCGCCAACAGCATTCCGTCGCGCTGCACCACCGGGCGGCGGTGCGCGTAGTACAGCGGGGGCAGGTCGATGCCCTCGGCGGCGATGTAGCTCCAGATGTCGAGTTCGGTCCAGTTCGACAGCGGGAAGACCCGGATGTGTTCGCCGGGACGGTGTTTGCCGTTGTAGAGGTTCCACAGTTCGGGGCGTTGGGCGCGCGGGTCCCACTGCCCGTACTCGTCGCGGAAGCTGAACACCCGCTCCTTGGCGCGGGCCTTCTCCTCGTCGCGGCGCGCGCCGCCGAAGACCGCGTCGAAGCCGCCCTCGCGGATACCGCGCAGCAGCGTGGCGGTCTGCAACCGGTTGCGCGAGGCGCGCGGGCCGGTGTCCTCGACCGACCGCCCCGCGTCGATGTCGTCCTGGACGCTGCCGACCAGCAGGCGCAGGCCCAGTCGGGCGACGGTGTCGTCGCGGTAGGCGATGACCTCGTCGAAATTGTGTCCGGTGTCGATGTGCAGCACCGGGAACGGCAGCGGCGCGGGCCAGAAGGCCTTGGCCGCCAGGTGCAGCATGACCACCGAGTCCTTGCCGCCGGAGAACAGCAGGACGGGGCGCTCGAAGGTGGCTGCGACTTCTCGGAAGATATGTGCCGACTCGGCCTCGAGCGCGTCCAGATGCGGCAGCTCGTAGGTGCTCGCCGTCGACTTCGCGTACTGGCTCACCCCTCAAAACTAGAACACGTTTCGGTCATTGGTCAACGGATGCGGATCAACGGGTGTGCGCGGGCCTGCGTCCGCCCGATCCCGCCGTCACCGCGTCGGCCGCGGCCACCAGCGCCCGTCCGCGCCGCTCGATCTCCGCGCCGGTGATCGCCGCGCCGACGTACATGGTGAGCACCATGTTCTGCCGCCCGTCGGCGTCGTAGGTGGGGGCGGCCAGCAGGCTCACCGCGTGTTCCTTGCGCGGGCGCAGATCGGTGCCGAGGTAGACCCGTTCGCCCAGACTGCTGACCAGTTCGCCGACGATTTCGCGCAGCTCAGGGGGCAGATCGCGGGCCGCGACACCCGCCAGCAGGCCGTAGAGTCGCCTGCCCGCGGCGGTCATGCTCTCCACGAGGTAGCCGCGTGCGCGGCAGTCGGCGACGATGCTGCGCAACCGCGCTTCGTCCTGGCGCAACGGCACCGTCGGCGGGGTCGCCAACCAGGCGTCGAAGGCCGCGTCGGTGTCCCAGAGCACGTACATCAGCCCCACCGGCGGCGCGAAGACGTAGGAGGCGCCCACCTTGACCATGCCGGGGCCGGTGGCCTCCAGGATGGCGATCCGCTCGCCGACCACGGCCGATGCCGTGCAGGTCGTGCGGTATCGGGCCGTCAGGCGTTCGAGTTCGGTCCGGGCGAACGCCGAGATCGCGAAGCCTTCCTGGGCCACCCGCCCGGCGGCGATCAGGGCCGGTCCGAGGCCGTAGGTGAGATGGTCGGGGTCGCGGACCAGGTAGCCGCCCGCGGTGAGCTCGGTGAGGATGCCCAGGCAGGTGGGTTTGGCCAGGTCCAGTTCCCTGGCCAGTTCCGAGAGGCCGAACCGCTTGCCGCGCTGTTCGACCAGGAAGTCCAAGACCTGCACCACCCGTTCGGTGGGGGCCGACCGACGCGCGACCATTGACCACTCCTGAAACCATTGACCACTTCTGGAACACGTTCTAATCTCACTCGTAACGAAATGTACCAGAGCGGTACATATCTGGACCACCCGGGAGAGTCTCTTGTTGACCCAACCGTTCGCGGACGCGATCGCCGCCGCCGAGCAGATCATCACCGAGGCCCCGCACATCCGGACCGAGCAGGATCTGATCGAGGGGTACGACTACCTCGCGGGCAGCATCCGCGCCTCGCTCCAGATGGCGTGGGCCTACGAGCGCGACTTCCCGTTCTTCGTGCAGTCCACCGGCCCGTACACGAAGATGGGTCTGGACAATCCGGACACGCTGTACTTCCACTCCTACCTGCGCCCCGACGCCGAATACGTCGTCACCGGCAAACGCGGCAGCACCCGCGACCTGAGCTTCCAGGTCCTCAACGGCGACTACTCGCCGGTCGACGTGCCCGACAGCCTCACCGCCTTCGACGACCGCGCCCTCGACATCGCCGCCGACGGCACCTACGAGATCCGCTTCGGCCCCGGCCCCGCGCGCCCCGGCTACGTCCAACTCGGCGCCGACGCCGCCATGCTGGTGGTCCGCGAAGTGCACAGCGACTGGTCGAGTGAGAAATCCGGCACCCTGCGCATCCAGCGGGTCGACCGCATCGGCGACGCCCCGCCGCGATTGACCAAGGATCTGCTGACCAAGCGCTACGGCGTCGCGGGCAAGATGCTGGTCTCGCGGCTGAACACCTTCCTCGCGTTCCCGCAGTGGTTCTATCTGAACCTGCCGGTCAACACCCTCACCGAACCGCGCCGGACCCCGGGCGGGCTGTCCACCCAGTTCTCCTCGGTCGGGCACTACGACCTCACCGACGACCAGGCGATGATCATCACCGTCCCCAAGTCGGACGCGCCCTACCAGGGCTTTCAGCTCGGCAGCATGTGGTATCTGTCGCTGGACTACATCAACCACCAGACCAGCCTCACCGCCGATCAGGCCCACGTCGATCCCGACGGGCTGATCCGCCTGGTGGTCAGCGAACGCGATCCCGGCGTGGCCAACTGGATCGAACGCACCGGCCACGACCGCGGCTACCTCCAGTTCCGCTGGCAGCGCCTCTCACGGGAGATGGGGCCCGAGGACGGGCCGACCGTCGAGGTGGTGAACGTGGACGAGATCCCCGACCGCCTGCCGCACTACGAACAGGCGCGGATCTCACCGAAACAGTGGCAGGCGCGGATCGCGGCCCGACAGGTCGCGGTCGCGGAGAGGATGCAGGGCTGATGTTGTTGCGGGACAAGGTCGTCGTGGTCTCCGGGATCGGTCCCGGACTGGGCAGGGCCATCGCCGTGCAGGCCGCCCGCGCGGGCGCGGATCTTGTGCTGGCCTCGCGCACCGAATCGCGGCTGACGGAGGTGGCGAAGGAAGTCGAGGCGCTCGGCAGGCGCGCGGTCGCGGTGCCGACCGACATCAACGACGAACAGGCCGTGCTGCGTCTGGTCGAGACCGCGCGGGCCGAATTCGGCCGGGTCGACACCGTGGTCAACAACGCGTTCGCGATTCCGCCGATCACCGACCTGGCCACCGTCGATCTCGACCAGGTGCGCGCCGGATTCGAGACCAACGTACTCGCCGCGCTGCGGCTGACCCGGCTGTTCGTGCCCGCGCTCGCCGAGAGCGAGGGGTCGGTGGTGATGATCAACTCCGCGGTCCTGCGGCATTCGCGGCGCACCTTCGGCCCGTACAAGATGGCCAAGTCGGCGCTGTTGGCGCTGGCGCAGAGCCTGGCCAGCGAACTCGGGCCGCAGGGCATCCGGGTCAACACCGTAGCCCCGGGCTACATCTGGGCCGACAACTTGAAGTGGTACTTCAACTATCTCGCCGAGAAGCGCGGCATCACCTCCGAGGAGGTCTACGCCGAGACCGCCTCGACCATCGACCTGCGCAAACTGCCCGAGCCCGACGAGATCGCCGACGCGGTCGTGTTCTTCGCCTCCCCGCTGGCGCGCGCGATCACCGGAGCCTGTCTCGACGTCAACTGCGGCGAATACCACCACTAGGAGAAACACTGATGATCGGACGAGACGACGTCGGCACCGTCGAGGATCTGCACGCCTCGGCCACCAAGGTGGTGGGGCTCGACGATTTCGGCGACCCCGACTACCGCGAAGGTCTCGGCGTCCTGCTCGAGTCCTACGCGAAGGACGCCGAGCTGACGCCGTTCGGCAACAAGGTCAACCGGGCCTTCCTGCGCGGCGCGCTGGTCGCCCGCCTGCTCAGCGAAGCCGCCTGGCGGCAGTATCCCGAACACGAGCAGGTGGCCGTCGAGCGGCCGATCTTCGTCACCGGACTGCCGCGCTCGGGCACCACGGCGGTGCACCGCCTGCTCAACGCCGATCCCGACCACCAGGGTCTGGAGATGTGGCTGACCGAGATGCCCCAGCCGCGCCCGCCGCGCGAGAGCTGGTCGGCGAACCCGGTGTACCAGCGGATCGAGGCGGCCTTCGCCAAACACCACGTCGACAACCCGGAATTCATGGGCGTGCACCACATCTCGGCCGATCAGGTCGAGGAGTGCTGGCAGTTGCTGCGACAGTCGGCGATGTCGATCTCCTACGAATGCCTGGCCTACCTGCCCACCTATTCAGCGTGGCTGCGCGAGCAGGACTGGACACCGGCCTATCGCAGGCACCGCCGCAACCTCCAGCTCATCGGACTACCGGACGCGGGCAGGCGCTGGGTGCTGAAGAATCCGAGCCACCTGTTCGCCCTGGACGCGATCTTCGAGGTCTACCCGGACGCGCTGATCATCCAGATGCACCGCGATCCGCGCACCATCATCGCCTCGGTGTGCTCGCTCAACGAGAAAGCCTCGCAGGGCTGGTCGCAACGATTCCACGGACCGACGGTCGGGTCCGAACAGTTGGACCTGTGGGCGCGCGGGGCCGACCGGTTCCTCGCCGACCGCGGCAAGCACGACCCGGCGCGCTTCCGCGACGTCTACTACGACGATTTCGTGGCCGATCCGATCGGCACGGTCGAAGGCGTCTACGACCACTTCGGCCTGACGCTCACCGACGCCGCCCGCACCGCCATGACCTCGCTGCACTCCGAGAGCACCTCGGGCGCGGCCAAGCCGGTGCACAAATACACCCTCGACGACTTCGGCCTCACCGCCGATCAGGTCGACGAACGGTTCGCCGACTACCGGGCGGCCCATTTCCCGGGCCGCTGAGCAGCGGGTCCGGGCGGCCTACTGCTGCCCGGACCGCAGCACGATGAACAGCCCGCTCGCCTCGGCGCACAGTCGTTCGCCGTCGTGCAGGGTAGCCCGGACATAGACCTTGCGGCCGTCGCGCCGTTCGGCCCACGCGCGCAACCGCAGCGGGGTCCGCAACGGCGTGATCGAGCGGTAGTCGACGGTGAGCGAGGCGGTCCTGGTGACCGCGCCCGCGTGCACGGCCGCCGCCATGCCCATCAGATCGTCGAAGCCCATCGCGACCATGCCGCCGTGCGCGGCGTCGTTGCCGCCGAGATGGAAGGTGCGGAAGGTGAGTTCGGCCTCGACGCCGTCGGCGTCGACCCGCTCCACCGTGAACGGCGGCAAGGTGATGTTGCCGCGGGCGGGCAGGTCACCGCGCGTCCAGGTGGGCGCGACCCATTCCTCGACCACGGCTTCGGCCAGTCGGTCGTTGAGTTTCTCCAGCGTCGCGATGGCCTCGAGGGCGAGATCGTCGGACGGCGAGAGCAGTCGGGCGCGGTCCATCAGCGTGCGCACCTGCTCGATGAACGGACCCAGGTGCGGGCCGCCGCGGGAGGCGTCGAGCGAAGCCTGCGCCTGCACCATGTCGGCCATGGAGGTCGGCCGGAAGCCGCCCTCGTGGTGCTCCGCGCTGGGCAGGGCGGGGCCGCTCGACTGTTCTTTCATATAGAACAAGTTATAGGTAGCCGCCCGGATGCCCCACCGCGACGCCCGTCGTTCCCGTCACACCCGCGCGCGTCCGTCCCTTCGACGGGACGCCGATCACAGGGCGGGCGAGCGCGTCGCGTGTGGGTGGTGACCTACGCTGGGTACCCGTCGAACCATCAGGTCTAGGAACCACCCCCGCGGCGTCGGTGACGGCCCCGGCAGGCGAAAGGCGTTGTACCGATGCGTGTCACGGCGGTCGTCTTCGACATGGACGGCGTACTGATCGACTCCGAACCGGTGTGGGAGCGGGTGCGCCGCGACTACATCGCCGAGAAGGGCGGTCGCTGGTTACCCGACACGCAGAAACGCCTCATGGGCATGAGTACGGGGGAGTGGTCGCGCTACCTGGCCGGTGAACTCGGCGTCGGCGAAGCGCCGGAACAGGTGGCCGACGAGGTGATCGAACGGATGGCGGCCCACTACGACCGCGAGGTCCCCCTGCTGCCCGGCGCGGTCGCCGCCGTGCAGCGGATGAGTCGGAACTGGCCGCTGGGTCTGGCCAGTTCCTCGCCGCGCGCCTTGATAGACACCGTGCTCGGACGCACCGGGCTCATCGAATTCTTCGAGGTCACCTTCTCCACCGAGGAGGTCGACCGCGGCAAGCCCGCCCCCGACGTCTACGTCGCCGCCGCCGGGTTCCTGCGTCGCAAGACCACCGAATGCGCCGCCGTCGAGGATTCCAGCAACGGACTGCGCGCCGCGCACGCCGCCGGGATGCGCGTGATCGCCGCGCCACGGCCGGAGTACCCGCTCGACCCCGACGCCCGCGCGCTGGCCGCGGCCGTGGTCGACGGATTGGACGACCTCACCCCCGCGCTGGTCGCCGGTCGCGAGAGCTGAATCCGGGCACGTCGGGTCAGGACGCGGGCGGCACGCTCAAGCGGGCGACGCGGGCGCGGGCGGTCCAGCGGCCCTGGTCGTAGCGCACCTCGACGGGATGGTCGAACGCCTCGGTGATGGTGTCGGTGGTGACGGTCGCGGCGGCGGGGCCCGCGGCGACCGTGCGCCCGTCGGCGATGAGCAGGGCGTGGGTGGTGGTGCTCGGCAGTTCCTCGAGGTGGTGGGTGACCAGGATCGAGGCCACCCGGGGATGGGTCTCGTCCAGGGTGTCGATGGTCTCGAGCAGTTGTTCGCGGGCCGCGACGTCGAGTCCGGTGGTCGGTTCGTCGAACAGCAGCAGATCGGGTTCGCTGATCAGCGCGCGGCCGATGAGCGTGCGCCCGCGTTCGCCCTGCGACAGCGTGGGCCAGGTGGATTCGGCGCGGCCCTTCAGGCCGACCGTCTCGATCATCGCGTCGGCGCGGCGCATCTGGTCGGCGGTCGGCGTCCAGCGCATCGGGGTATCGATGGTGGCGGTGACGCCGGTCAGCACGACCTCGCGCACGGTCAGCGGATAGCGCAGCGGGTGGCGCGGGTTCACATGGCCGATGCGGTGTCGCAGTCGCGCGAGTTCGACTCGGCCCAAACGGTTCCCGAGGATCTCCACCGACCCCGAGGTCGGGAAGGTCACCGCCGCGCAGAATCCGAGCAGCGTGCTCTTGCCCGCGCCGTTGGGGCCCAGCAGCGCCCAGTGCTCGCCCGCGCGCACCGTGAGCGAGATGCCGTCGATGATCTGCTTGCCGTCGCGACGGAAGGTGACATCGGTCAGTGCCAGCACGGTCGCTGCGTCGCTCATCGGTCCCTCGCTGTCCGGTCCTGCGGGTCGTTACCCAGGCTACCGACCGGAGCGGAGGTTCCCGGGTTCAGGACCCCAGTTGCAGGATCTTGTTCTGACCGGCGACGACCAGATCGTTGCGGTCCACCAGCGCGACGCGCACCTGCATGATCGCTCCCGGCGGCAGCGGGGCCTGACCGGGCGCGGCCACCAGGGCGATGGTGGTGGTGCGCTGGGCGCCGTCGCAGGTCACCGCCTCCTGCATGCCCAGCGCGGCGGGGCGGTCGGCCATCGGATCGCCGACCATCGCCTTGGCGCTGGTGACGATGGTCGGCGCGTCGCAGCTGTAGCTCAGTTCCACGGTCGCGGGATTCGCGCCCGTCACGTCGATGGTGTCGGCCGCGGCGGCGGTTCCGGCCGCGAGTGCGGGCAGGGTCAGCGCCGCGAGGACGGCGGCGGCGCGGGCGAGGGGGCGAGACAGGAGGATCATGCTTCGTTCCTTCCGTGGGTGAGACGGATCGGCGTGCACGACGAACCCGGACCCGACAGGTCCGCGACTGTCCGTCCATCATTCAGCCCCGCGCCCGATCCCGAGGCCGAACCCCAGCTAGATCGCCCCTTCCGACCCGCCGCGCGCTCAGGAATGGCGGGTGAAACGCGCGGCGGGCGTCCCGTGCAGGAGACCGGCGGGCAGCGTGCGCCCGCACAGCACCAGCAGCAGGTCCTGGGCGCGGCCGGACAGCACCGACCCGTCGCCGTAGCGCCAGTCCAGGTCGTCGGCGCGCAGTTCGATCCCGTCGAGGTCGACGCCGAAATAGCGGACGCCGCGCTCGTTGTTCGCGGCCAACACGTGCTCCATGCGCGCCTTCGGCACTTCCCGGTCGATGCCGAGGGCGACGGTGATGTCGAGTCCGTGGATGACGTCGTGGCTCAGCGCGCCCGCGTACCCGCCGCCCGGCGACTTCCACGGGTGATCCAGGTTCTCGCGCAGCGAGGCCAGCAGTTCGGCGTCGTCCATGGCGGCCGTGTCTCGGCGCGCCGCCCGGTCGGCCAACCGGTCGAAATTGCCGCGCGCCACGACCAAGTCGAGCAGGAATCGCGGGGTGGACAGCCGGAACGGCATGGTGATGTGGGCCAGGACCTCGCGCACCCGCCAGCCTTCGCACAGCGTGGGTTCCGACCAGCGCGCCTCGTCCAGACCCGCCAGGATCTCGACGAGGTCGGCCCGTTCGGCGGCGATCTCCGCGCGGATCTCGGATTCGGTCACGTATGTCTCCTGTCGTCGCACCGATCATCAGGGCAGACGGGCCGCGGCGCGGGAATTCATCGGTCGGCGCGCCGCCGCCTCGCCCTCGAGGCACACTGGGCGCGGTGAACGACGACGAATCCGGCTCTCCGACCGCCGAGCGCGGCCCGGAGCGGCGCGCGGCGTCCGAACCGGTCACCGACGGACTGCGCGAGCTCGCCGAGGGCCGCGCGCCCCGGCTGGAACTGGCCCGTGGCGAGAACGAGTGGATCGAGGCCACCCACCTGCCCGACGGCGTGTACCGCCTCGCGCACCGCGGGCCCGAGGACCCCGACACCCACGAGCTCTACACCGGCGACCCGGTGCTGCTGCGCGACATCTGCTTCGCCTGGATCGACCGCGATCCGTGGTGGCGCGACCGGGTGGCCTGGTCGCGCGTCGACCCGGCCGTGGCCGAACTGGAGTCGGTGCGCGGCGAACTCACCGATTTCCTGGACGGTTTCGGCCTGCTCGACTCGCTCACCGGCGAAGTGGACGACGCGATGGCCCGCGCCGACGACCTGCTCGCCCTGCACGCCGACCTCGACGGCGACTAGAGCCCCGGCCAGCCGTAGCGCGCGGGGCCGGGGGCCGGTCCCGCCGCCGAACGGGCCGCGGTCGCCGCGACCGCGCGGTCGGGCTCGCTACGTCGGGCGTGCTCGGCCTGGACCTGGTGGGCCTGCTGGGCGATGGCCTCCGCGTGCTGGGCGCGTATCGAGTCCATGTCCAGCCAGCGGACCTGCTGGATCACTTCCTCGAGATCGCCCGCGGGCAGGAATCCGGACTGCGCGAACACCAGGATGCCCTCGCGGAAGGCCATCAACGTGGGGAAGCGGTCGACCTGGGCCATGGCCGTCAGTTCGGTCTCGGCCTCGGTGTCGACGGTGCCGTGCACGATGTCGCGGTGCTCCTCGGCGGATGCCTCGAAGATCGGCGCGAACTGGCGGCACGGCCCGCACCAGCCCGCCCACCAGTCGATCAGCACGATGGTGTGGCGGCTGATGACCTCACGGAACGTGGCGTTGGTGACGGTCAGTGTCGGCATCGGTTCCCTCCCGGGCGCTGCGGTGCGGCCTCCGCACAACCCCGAATCCTTACACGCCGCGGGCGAGTCGCAAAGGCGTGCCGCTCAGCCGAGCGCCCGGGTGAGCAGTTCGGCGGTGAACTCGTCCAGTTGCCGGGCGGCAGCGGATCGGCCATCGCGGTCCGCGTGAAGACCGGGTTGTAGAGGACGTAGCGGGTGCGCGAGCCGGGATGTCGGATCGGATGGTGCGCGCCGAGCAGGTCGTTGCACCGCGACCCCTGCATCGCCGCCCGCATTCCCTTGTAGCCCTGACGGAACTGCGGGTCCGCCCAATCGATCCGGCCCGGCAGGCGCGCAGGACTCGGGCGCGGTCGCCGTCTACGCCGAGGTCGGCCGCGTCCCGCGGGAATCGCGCGCCCTTCTCGGCCCCGCTCGCCACGGCGACGACCCGGTCGCCGCGGCCGGCGCGCCCGCCCTGACCACCGCCGAACCCGAACGCATCCGGGCGCTGGCCGCGCTGATGATCCGCGCGGTCACCGAGTCGCCCGACGCGCGCTGATCGAGAATCTCAGGCGATCCACGGCGGCAGGATCGGCCGCGCGCCCTCGGTGGTCCGGGCCAGCGCGCCCGCGGGCGCGGCGACCAAGGCGGTGAAGCCCGCGCCCCCGCCCGTCACCCGACGGGTGCGGTCCGCGTGCAGGACGATCGTATCGCCCTCGGCGACAGTGTGTTCCGTGCCGTCCAGGTCGATGATCGCGGTGCCCGCGAGCACCGTGAGGATCTGGTCGGCGTCGATCGTGTGCACCGGTCCGGCGGCGGCCGCCGCCACCTCGACCCGCCACAGCGCGAGTCCGGCCCCGCCCTGGGTGGGGGAGGCGAGGGTGGTCATGACGGCGCTGCCCGTCTCGATGCGGCGGGTCTCGGCGTGGCGGATGACGGTCATCGAGGACATCTCCTAAAATAGACAACTACATTGTCTATATGGTCAACGAGGTTGTCTTTCATGTCAAGTGACTCCGGCGGCTACGAACTGTCGCTGCGCCTGCTGCTCGGCTTCCGCGTGATCGTCGACGAGGTGCACGCCGACCTCGCCGCCAACGGTCACCCGGAACTGCGCCCACTGCACGGGTTCGTCTTCCAGGCGATCGGCCGCGCCGGCGGGCCGCACGGCTGTACCGCCGCGGACCTCGGGCGCGCGCTCGGCGTCTCGAAACAGGCCGCGGGCAAGCACATCGAGACCCTCGAACGCCTCGGCTACCTGTGCCCGGGACGCGATCCCGGCGACGCCCGCCGCAAGGTCCACACCCTGACCGAGCGCGCCCACGACGCCCTGACCCGTTCCGAGCGTTGCTTCGCCCGCATCCACGCGCGCTGGGCGGACCGACTGGGCGCGGGGCGGCTCGCCGACTTCGAGAACGACCTGCGCGCCGTGACTCCGGGCGACCTGTTCCGCTTCGACACCCCGCACTGGTTCGGGTCCTGAGCCCGCCGACGGCCGATCACGCGCCGCGATCGACTCCGAATCGGTCCGCTGCGGGCCGGTCGGCAGGTGGCCGTGTTCGGGCCTGCCGGTTCGGTGATGGCCTATTGGGGACCATGGACTCTTGTCGGGGTGCGTGCGAGTGCTCGGGATGCGACACTGGCGCGGACGCGGTGTCGCCGTGCCGGATCGGGGCTGAATCGTACGAACCGGACGGCTTTCGGTCGAACGGTGCGTCAAGTCCCCTGAACCGTAATTCTTCGGGAGGCGTAGACTTCGGGGGCGCGCGATTTCCGCTGTGTGAGGCGATATCCGGAACTGCTCCGTACGGGCCGTGGCATCGGCGATCGTCGCAGGTCATGTGATGCCTCTCGGGAGCGGCGGGTCCGTGCCGACGGTCGGATGACCGTGCATCCGTCGCGAACACTGGACGAATCATGTTGTGCGATAGCGCTATACGACTTGGTCACGGAAACGGCGACGCTCCCGGGCGCGGGGTACGGTGTGGCCGTGGCGGAGTGGATCAGCGTGTACTGCGAGAGCCGGATCGAGCTCGACGCGAGAGAACTACGCGAGGAATTGGCGGTCGCGGATCTACGGCCCTTGGCCGAAGCGGTCTTCGACAGCGACGAGGAGGCCGCGCGCGCCCTGGAGAACGCCGCACGGCATCTGCGCGTCGAGCGGCACGGCGCCGAGATCGAGGTGCAGTGGAAACCCGCGGGCCCGCACCTGCAGATCCGCGCGATCAGCGGGGCCGCGGCGGAGAACGACATCGCCGAGGTGCTCGCCGACCGCCTGCCCGCCGGGTCGGGGCCCGGACCGGATCGGGTCCGCGCCCAATTGGCGCGCGCCCAGCAGGTCGTCTACCTGGAGATGGGCGGACCCGACGCGCGCGGCCTCGGCGGCGTGCTCGGCGAAGTCCTGGCCTTCCGACTGGCCGCGGCGGGCGACGGACTGGTCTGGCTGTTCGACCGGCGCTGGGCCGCGCCGGAGGACCGGTCCGTGCCGATCTGGAGTCATTCCTGACCGTCAACCCCGGGTGGCCGCGGTGAGCGCGCGCGCCGCCGCTGTGGTCGCGGCGATGTAGCCGTCGCGTTCGGCCTTCGTGGTGGCCGCGCGCAGCGGACCCAACTGCACCTCGTAGGCGGCGACGCCCGCCGCGTCGAAAACCGGTGCGGCCAGATAGCTCAGCGGCAGCACCGCCTCGGAGTCGAGTTCGGCCCTGGTGAACGGGCGTGCGGTGAGCGCGGCCAGTTGCCGCAGCGCCCTGGTGCGCAGATTCGCCTGCCGCAGTTCGCTGCCCGCCGCGCCGAGTAGATCGATCAGCAACTCCACCATGCCGGTGTCGTCGGCGCGCGGGCGGAAAACCGCCACCCCCCGTTCGCGGACCAAACTCAGCAATGCGCCCGCCGAACGCCGGTCGGGCTCGGGCGCACCGGCCAGCCAGGTGTTCTGTTCGGCCGCCGTGCGCCACGGCATCACACCCGCCCCCGCCGGGAACTGCACCGGAATGCGGTGTCCGACGGGGATTCCGGGCACGATCCGGTCCGGGCCGTGCCGCACTTCGAGGACGGTGAGCCGGTCGGGGGTGATGCGGCTCAGCGTCGCGCCGCAGCCCGTCTCGGCGGCCAGCGCGGCGAGGATCTCGCCCACGGCGGCGGGCAGCGGCGCTTCGGTGAGTCCGCGCAACGCGCCGCCGAGCCGATAGCCCCGCGGCGCGGCGCGCACCACCCAGCCCGCCGATTCGAGTTCGGCCAGCACCGCCGTCGCGGTCGCGCGCGCGATCCCGAGTCGTTCGGCGATGCCCGCGACCGGCAGGGGGTCCGACGCGCCCGCCAACAGCGACACGATCTCGATCACGCGGCGCGTGGGCGGTGACGGCGAACGTTCGGCCGCGCTCGGCTGCGCGGACGCGGGGACACGGTGATCCATCGGTGCCGACCTCTTGTGCTGACTCGGGGAACGCTCCTACGATGCCGAATATACGACATACCGCTGTCGAATAGTCGACAGTGAGAGGTGGGCCGCATGATTCTGGACAGGTTCCGCATCGACGGGCAGGTCGCCGTCGTCACGGGCGCGGGGCGCGGGTTGGGCCGCGCCATCGCGATCGCCTTCGCCGAGGCGGGCGCGGATGTGGTGATCGCCGCCCGCACCGAATCCCAGTTGAAGGAGGTGGCGGCCATCATCGAGGCCGCGGGACGCCGCGCGCACGTCGCGGTCGCGGACCTGAGCGATGTGGAGGTGACCGCCGGACTGGCCGAGATCGCCGTCGAACGATTCGGCCGTCTCGACATCGTCGTCAACAACGTCGGCGGGGCCATGCCGTGCCCGCTGCTCGACACCACGCCCGCGGCGATGGCCGAGGCGTTCCAGTTCAACGTCGGCACCGCGCACGCGCTGATCCGCGCCGCGGTCCCGCACATCCTGGCGACGGCGGGCGGCGGCGCGATCGTCAACATCACCTCCACGATGGGCCGCCTGCCGGGCCGCGCCTTCGCCGCCTACGGCACCGCCAAAGCCGCACTCGCGCACTACACCCGACTGGCCGCTATGGATCTGAATCCGCGCATCCGGGTCAACGCGATCGCTCCCGGATCGATCCTCACCTCCGCCCTGGAGATCGTCGCGGCCGACGAGCGCATGCGCGCCGAACTCGAATCCAAGACCCCGCTGGGCACGCTGGGCGAACCCGAGGACATCGCCGCCGCGGCCCTGTACCTGGTCTCGCCCGCGGGCAAATACCTCACCGGCAAGCTGCTCGAACCCGACGGCGGCATCATCGCGCCCAATCTCGACCTCCCGATCGGAGACCTGTCATGACCTACCGCGTGGTGCAGTGGGGCACCGGCAATGTCGGCAGATACGCGCTCGCCGGCATCCTGGCCCACCCCGACCTGGAATTGGCGGGCGTGTGGGTCTCCGGACCGGCCAAGGCGGGCAAGGACGCGGGCGAACTCGCCGGACTCGACGAGCGCGTCGGCGTCGCGGCCACCGAGGACGCCGACGCGCTGATCGCCGCGCGCCCGGACTGCGTCGTCTACTGCTCGATGACCGACAACCGGTTGATCGAGGCCCTCGACGACCTGAAGCGTTTTCTGGCGGCGGGCATCGACGTGGTGGCCTGCGCGCCGGTGTTCTTCCAGTACCCGTTCGGCGTGCTGCCCGACGATCTGCTGAATCCCGTTCTCGAGGCGGCGCGCGCGGGCGGCGCGTCGCTGTTCGTCAACGGCATCGACCCCGGTTTCGCCAACGACCTGCTGCCGCTGGCGCTGGCGGGCACGTGCCTGCGCATCGACCAACTGCGCTGCCTGGAGATCGTGGACTACGCCAGCTACGACAACCGCGCGGTCATGTTCGACATCATGGGTTTCGGCGGACCGCTGGACGAGGTGCCGATGCTGCTGCAACCCGGCGTGCTGTCGCTGGCCTGGGGCAGTGTCGTGCGCCAACTCGCGGCCGGGATCGGCGTCACCCTCGACGCCGTCACCGAGGTCCACGAACGGGTGCCCGCGCCGGAATCCTTCGACATCGCCAGCGGACACATCGCCGAAGGCACCACCGCGGCCATGCGTTTCGAGGTGCGCGGCATGGTCGGCGACCAACCGGTGACCGTCCTCGAACACATCACCCGACTGCGCCCCGACCTGTGCCCGGACTGGCCGCAGCCCGCGCACCCGGAGGGTTCCTACCGCGTCGAGATCACCGGCGACCCATGCTACGCACTGGATCTGGTGACCTCGAGTCCGCGCGGCGACCACAACGTCGCCACGCTCATCGCGACCGGCATCCGGGTCGTCAACGCCATCCCGGCCGTGGTCGCCGCCGCGCCGGGCATCGTGACGGCGCTGGATCTGCCGCTGATCACCGCGCCCGCTACCCGGCGCGGTTGACGGGGCCGAGCGCGTCGAGCGCGCGGTCCACGTCAGCGTCACCGTTGTAGAGGTGGAACGCGGCCCGCAGCGCGCCGCCGCGGGTCGAGACCATCACCTCGGCCCGCGCCAGGCGTTCGCCCGCGGCGTCCGCGCCCGGAATCGACACGATCGCCGACGGACCGGGTACCGGCGTGTAGCCCAGGTCGGCCGCGCCCGCGCGGAACCGTTCGGCCAGCGCGAGATCGTGCGCGCGCACCGCGTCCACGCCGATCTCCTCGAGCAGCAGCAGACCCTGTTGCGCCGCGACCACGCCCGCCCAGTCCGGCGAGGCGTCGAGCCTGCGCGCCGAATCCGCCAGCGCCACCGGGCCGTACAGCTCGGTCCAGCGGTCCGCGGCGGCGTACCACCCCGGCGAGACCGGGCGCAGTCGGTGCGCGGCCGCGGGCGCGACCGCGAAGAAGGCGACGCTGCGCGCGCCCAGCAGCCACTTGTAGGTCGCGCAGACCCAATAGTCGGCGTCGGCCAGTCGCAGCGGCAGCCACCCGGCGGCCTGTGTCGCGTCGACCAGCAGATCAGCCCCGTGCGCCAGGGTGGCGGCGCGCAACGCGGCCAGGTCGGCCACCCGGCCGTCCGCGGACTGCACGGCGCTGACCGCCACCAGGGCGGTCTGCGGGCGCACCCGCTCGGCCAACTCCGTCAGCGGTACGTAGCGCACGGCCAGATCGCCGCGATAGTGGAAAGGCGAGGACACCGAGGAGAATTCGTTCTCGGCCAGCAGCACTTCCGCGCCCGCGGGCAGGGACGCGACCACCGGGCCGATGAGCCCCGCGACCGTCGCGCCCAGCGCGATGTCCGCCGGCCTCGCACCGGCCAACAGGCGGGCGAATCCCACGCGCAGCGGTTCGACATGCCGGTCGGCGGCCCGAGGGTCGTGGCGGCCCGCCACCCAGCGCGCGTTGACCGCCTCGACC
>NZ_BAGG01000057.1 GCF_000308695.1 Nocardia takedensis NBRC 100417
TCCACCGACTCGACGGCCGCCGGTCAACCCGGGGCGATATCACAGCAGGGGATCGGATCGCAGAGCGATACGGCGATGCTGCCTGTCGAGGGTGCGCCCGCTGACACCGCCGGGCAACCCGTCCAAGCCGGTGCGGCAGAGTCGACCACCTCCACACAGCAAGACGGTGCCCAGCAGCAGGAGGGCGGGCAGCAGCAAGATGGTGCCCAGCAGCAGGAGGGCGGCCAGCAGCAGGAGGGCGGCCAGCAGCAGGAGGGCGGCCAGCAGCAGGAGGGGGAGGAGCGGCCGTCCTCGATCGAGCAGCAGCCGGGTATGCCGGACAGCGCCCCCTCGCATCCCGCCGCTGCCACTCAGATCGGTGGGGGGCAACCGGTCGGGTCCGAGCAGGTGAGTGGGCAGGAATCGACGCAGGATCAGTCGGTCGAAGCTCGACCGACTCCTCCGGGTGCGCCACGGGTGGATGCGGTTGTCGAGAGCCAGGATTCACCGGATGTGGCGTTCCGGTCGGAGACTCCGGTCGAGCAGCCCACCCCGGTTCCGGGTGCGCCGGTCGAGACCCGGGTCGATGTGGATGGCCGCCCGGTCGGGGTCGATATGCCCGACTCGTCCACGACCTCCTCGAATACCGACGCCCGGGTAGGTGTCGAGACCGCGACCGAATCTCTGGGTGAGGTGCGCGATCCGGCGCAGGCCCAGCCAGGTTCGGAGGTCACCGAATCATCGGCGACCTCCGCGTTGCCCGCGCAACCGACGCCGATGCAGCCATCGACTGCTGCCCAGCAGGTCCCCGTCACCACCCAGCAGCTTGCTCCCGCTGCCCAGCAGGTCAACGCCACCACCCAGCAGCATTCCCCCGCGACACAACAACCGGCCGCCCAGCAGCAATCCCCCGCAACGCAACAGCAGGCGACCACCCAGTCCACCTCCCTCGCGCGACCCGTTCCGCCCGCGAACGAGTTGCCGCGTGCCGGGTCGGTCACGACCCCACGGGGTCCCGACCGAGCGTTCACGCTCAACGCGGGAGTCACCGAGAGCACGGCTCCGGCTCGCCCGCACACGCCGACGGTGTCACAGGAGACGACCCGTCCGGTTCCACCGCAGAACCGCACCACCGATGGCTCTGAGCCCGACACCCGCGGCATCGCTGAGACCAACGGCATCGCCGACACCGAGATCGCGATCGCCGCCCTCGCCTCGGTGACGATGGACCTGGAAACGAGGAGGTCTCCCGTTTCCCGATCGCCCGCGGGAACAACGCGACGATCCGACACCGGGACACCGGTCGGCGAACCGGTTTCGGTGCAACTCCCGTCGAACCGTCCGAACCGTCTGATGCTGCCGTCGCGGGTGTTCCCCGCCGGGACCTACGGCAGTGTCGACGCGGCCGCGCAGAAGCGGCTCGAGGAGGCGATGCGCCGGGCGGGTGTGGGACCGGGGTGGGATCCGCGTGAGCATTCGGAGGTGTTGGCGGCGATCAATGCCGCGTTCGGTCTTCCTGGTGGGGATCTCAACTGTCAGTTGTGTGCGTTGGGTTATCTGTCGGCGCAGGTGGACAGGCCGGAGGCGGTGGGTCCGCGGATCGGTGCGTTCCGGCGGGACAAGGATCTGCGCAGCGTGGGTGCGTCCGAACAATTGCTGGGTTCGGCGAAGGTGGATGTGCGCTTCGGACCGGACGGGTCCCCTCGGGACGTGGCCGACCAGGTCGCGGCCATCAACCACATGATGGAGAACCCGGACACCGAGGTGTTCGGGGAGTCTCCGATGGTGGGGTATGTGCGGGTGGTTTGGCAGGCCTTCGCGGCGGACGGCAAGACCAAACTGCTGGTCGACGGTGTGCCGAGCGAGGCCGGAGCGCACGGTCTGGCGATCTCGGTGCACCCGCACCCGGTGACCGGCGAGCCGGAGGCGGTGTGGGTCGACGTGCAGGCGCGTCCGGCGCGCCGGGGTCCGTTCCCGCAGGAGTGGCTCGACAAGATCGCGTATCTGGAGTTCGTGCCCGGCTCTGTCCGGACGATGGAGGACGCGAAGGATCGTCGCACGGGGTTGGCGGAGGTGTTCGGCGCGGAATCGACGTTGCCGGAGCAACCGGCGGAGGTCGCCCCGACTGCCGGGAACTCGCAGTGGGCGCATCCGAGCACTTTCATGGCCTTGGCTATCGGCGGACCGGTGCGGGGTGTGCGTCCGGGGCGTGCGATCCGGGCTCTGGTCGCGGGTTTCTCGGGACATCCCCGGATAGCGGTGGCCGACTCGCGTTCCGGGGATCGTGACAGTCTCGCTTTCGCGGCTCTCGATGCCGGTGAGCGCGATGATCTCGCGAACTGGTTGACCTGGGATCGGCACGGGTTCGATGAGCCGGGCAAGACGGTTCGCGAGCACCTGGGCGAGGTCGAGGCAATGCTCAGCCGCCCCGATTACGGAGTGGGGGCGGTCGCTGTGGTCGAGGTGGGTGGTCGTGGTCCGCTGGTGTTGCTGAACCGGCCGCAAGGCCCCACGTGGTGGGACATCGGTCCCAATCAAGAGTTGGACGCGTCGGCGCTGCCGTCGATGGCGTCGGTCAGCGTGTGGGCGGCCTCCGCGGACGCGATCGAGTCGGCGATCACCGCTACCCAGCCGGATGCGTCGCCGGGACCGCGATCGCTGCCCGTCGGGGCGGTTCGATCCGCACCCGGCGAGAACGGGCCCGCGATCACCCCGGCCGCCGAGGTGCCGCCACGTACGCGCAAACGTGTCGGGGACCTGTTGGACGGACCGCCCGCGAAGCGGGTTCGAACGGATACGGCCGAGGACGCGAAGCGATTGGAGGATCCGACCCCGGTCCTGTTCGCCTACCGACGTCTGTCACCGGAGCAGTTGCGCCGGATCCAGTTGCCCTCCGCGCTGCCGATGTCGGGTTTGTTCGGCAGTGTCGATCAGGCGCGTCGGGACAGGGTGACCGAGTTGTTCCGGCAGTCGGGGGCGAAACCGTTCTGGCATCCGACGAGTCAGCGGCAATTGCAGTTGGAGATGAACGCCGCCGACCGGTCCACCCACGGAGGCAAGACCAACTGCTTCATGGTCTCGATGGCGTTCGCTTCCGGTCTGATCGGCAATATCGATCTGGCGGGGCCGAGAATCGGCTCCTGGCGGACGAACAACCCCAGTCTCGACCAGCAGGCCACCTCGGAGCGCTGGGCCGGAGGCCGCCGAATCGATGCCGGTCGCAGAGCCACCGGTCCGGATCGTCCGATGCGTGATCAGTTCCAGGTGGTCGAGGACAAGATTCGCGATCTCGCGCGTAGAAGCGAGCCCGGCTCCGGTGTCTTCGCGCTGGTCGCCCTCGCCTGGCATGCCACCGACCCGCTGGACAAGAGCAAGAAACTCTACAACGCCGACGGCACACCGAAGACCAGTGGCGGGCACATGGTCGCTGTGCACCTGCCGGAGGGCGCCGAGAACCCGGTCTGGACGAATATCCAATCCGACAAGCAGGATGATTTCCCCCGCGAGCGCTACATCGACAAGACCGGCAAGCTGTATTACGTTCTCGGAACCGGGGATTCGGTGTTGGAGGCGGCCGAGCACCGGATCGCGCTGGAGGCCGCTGTTCCGCCGGGGCGGGTGCGGCATCCGGGTCGGTCGGCGGTGCCGGGTGGGCCTGGTTACGGGACGTTGATGGTGCTGGGGGGCGCCGCCAAAGCGGACAAGGTCGCCGAGTCGCTGACGGCGGCGGCGTTGGTGAACACGATGGCGGGCACGGTGGCTTTCGAGGTGCCGTATGACGACGCGCACGGGCCCGACGGTCAGCCTTTGTTCCCCACCGCCGAGGACATGCGTGAGGGACGCAGGTCTCTGTGGAAACAGTTCGAGGTCGTGCGGTCGCCGAAGGGGGAGACGGTAAAGACGCTGGTACCGAAATTGCGCAACCAGTTGCTCCGTGCGCCCTACGGCCGAGGAAGCGTGGCTGTGCTGGTGCTCGACGACGGCAAGCGCGCGTTCGTGGCGTCGTTTCCCGAGGATCCCGACATCACCGACATCGTGTGGTGGTCGGCGAAAACCTTGGACGTCATCGCGCCCACCGATATCCCCTCGACCGCCACCGGAATCCAGTTCATGATCTCGCGTGTCGAGGACATCCAGAACCGGATGAACAAAGTGATCCTCTCCGGCAACAAACGCATCCTTCCGGCGGACATCACACCGCAACTCGATCCCCACCACTTCCTGCCGACTCCCGCCTCGGGACCGCCCGTGGCGCCGGCCGGGATTGTCGGTGGGTTCGTTCAGGGGTCGATTCCTGACGGTGTGGAATCGGGTGGGTTGGAGGTGGCGGGTTCGCCTTCCGACGAGGATTCCGTCGATTTCGTGAACCCGCTGCTGGATATGGTCCGCGGCGATGATCGAGGGGCGAACTCCGATCCGGTTCCACATCAGGTCGAGCTGGGAGCACCGAAGCGCGGGGCCGGAGAACCGATTTCCGGGACCGCGCCCGGAAAGCGCGCTCGTCCGAATTCGCAGAGCGACCAGGATCGGGCGAGTGGGTCGAAACCGGTCCGCTATGGCTACCGCCGTCCGACGCCGGAGCAACTACGTCGTATTCCCTTGCCCTCGCAGATCCAGATGCCGGGCGAATACGACGAAGTCGATCCCGCACGTCGCGAGCAGATGCTGGAGAAGTATCGAGCGTCCGGTGTGGCGGGTTTCCGGCGCCCGGCTGTGGGCGGGACTCTGCACGACCTCGCCAACGCCGCCGATGTGGCGACGTTCTCGGGACAGAACAACGGTGTCCTGGTCTCCATGGTCACCGCGTCCGGTCTGCTCGGCAATCCGGATGCCGCGGGCGGGCGGCCGGGCGAGTGGACGCCCTACGATCTCACGTCGGGGGAGTGGGAGATCGCGCAACGATGGGGCGGTTCCCGCAAACTCGATGCCCAATGGCGGACCGACGGCACCGAGCGCGAGGTCGGCGAGCAGTTCCTGGCCATCCAGCAACTGATGATCGCGCTCGCCACCCACGACGCGCCGACCGCGGGCGTCTTCGCGATGGTGGGCGTCCACTGGCACGAGACCCGCCCCGACGACGAGACCGTCAAGGTCTACAACAACGACGGCACACCGAGAACCGCCCCCGTCCACATGTTCACCGCCTATGTCCCCGAGGGGTCGGACACGGTCGTGTGGACCGACACCCGGTCCGGCCTCGTCGGCTCGGATCTCGTGGACATCGACGCCTCGGGAAGCGCCATACGAATCGAAGTGCTCCTGGGATCGTCGGATTCGGTGTCCGAGGCCGCCGAGCACCGAATCCGCCTGCGCGAGGCGAGGTTCGGGACCGAGGACAGGCCGGGAGAAACGACGCATCCGGGGCGGTCGGCGGTCGGCGGTCCCGCGCTCGGTTCGCTGGTGGTGCTGGGTGGACCGGCCCAGGCGGCGAACGTGGCCGAACCGAAGATCGCGGCGGCGATGGTGGTCACCTTGGTCGACAAGCCGACCTTCGAGGTTCCGTATCGGCCCGAACACGCCCTCGACGGGCAGCCATCGGGACCGACCCAACAGGACTGGGACGCGGGACGCAACGCCTTGACGCGGTTGATCCCGCACAGCGTCGTGCAGTCACGGGGGACCACGGTCAAGGAATCCGCCGACCAACTGCACACGCTGCTCGCCAACGCCCCGTTCGGCCGGGGGGCGGTAGGGGTGATGTTGCTCGATGGCGGTGGGCGCGCGTTCGTCGCGTCCTTCCCGGAAGACGCCGATGTCGCCGAGCCGGTGTGGTGGGCGGCGTCGAGTCTCGATGTCATCAGCCGCGCGCGGTTGCCGAGAACCGCGACGCGGATCGAGTTGATGATCGGCAGCAAAGCGGATATCGCCGGACGCATGAATCTGGTGACGTTGCGCGACGGTCGGACAGTGCCGCACAGCACGGTCTACCCACCGCTCGCACCGCAGGTCCCCACTCCGTCCACGGCCGTGCCGTCGAACCAGCCGACAGCCACGCCGATCCAGTTCCCACCGGTCTCCACCGTCGATACCCATTCGCGCCGAGCCTTCTTCGACGACATCGAGATGACCGACGCACCGGACATACCGACTACCGCGGCGCCTGCCCCGGCGGTTACGGCGCCCGCGCCGCCCGCAAACGCGGCCGCGTCGACGCAGCCGGTCGGTGACATCGAGATGACCGACGCCCCGGACCTGCCGGCCACCACGGAGCCGGCTCACACGGCCCCCGCGCCTACCCAGCCGGTTGCCTCCCCGGTCGATGACATCGAGATGACCGAAGCGCCCGAGCTGATCGAGATCGCGCCGAACCGCCCGCCGCCGCGACCGCCGAAACGTGGTGGGGATCCGGTGGCCGGGCGGCCGGAGAAGCGTGTGCGGCCGGATACGGCTGAGGAGGTGCGGCGGACGCTCGATCCGACGCCGGTTCTGTTCGCCTATCGACGGCTGTCGCCGGAGCAGTTGCGTCGGATCCAGTTGCCTTCCAGCCTGCCGATGGCGGGTATGTACGGCAGTGTCGATCAGGCGCGCCGGGACCGAGCGGCCGAGTTGTTCCGGCAGTCGGGCCTGCGGTCGTTCTGGGATCCGCTGAGCCAGCGTCAGTTGCAGCGTGAGATCAACGCCACGGACTGGTCCACCTATGGAGGCCAGAACAACTGTTTCATGGTCTCGATGGCGTTCGCTTCTGGTCTGATCGGCAATTTCGATATCACGGGGCCGCGGATCGGCGGCTGGGTGCCGAACAATTACAGTCGTAACCAGGTACCGACGGCGCAGCGCTGGACCGGGAAGCGGCGAGTCAAGCTCGGTCCCACTGTCGGTGGTTCGTCCGACATGCGTGGTCAGTACCAAATGGTCAACGACCAGATTCTCGAACTCGCGCACAAGGACAGCGATAGACCCGGTTCCGGAGTCTTCGGGCTGGTGATGGTGTATTGGCAGGCCACCGATCCACTGGATCCGAGTCGGAAACTCTACAACGACGACGGCTCACCGCAGCTCGACACCGGGCACATGTTCACCGTGCACCTGCCCGAGGGAACCGAGCAGCCGGTCTGGACGGATATTCAATCCGACTATGTGGGTGATGATCTCGAGCGGGAGAATTTCGTAGACAAGACCGGGAGCCTGAGCTACATACTCGGCACCGGGGATTCGGTGTCGGCGGCGGCCGAGCACCGGATCGCGTTGGAGGCCGCGGTGCCGCCGGGCAGGATGCGGCATCCGGGTCGGTCGGCGGTTCCTGGCGGTCCGGGGTACGGGACGTTGATGGTGCTGGGGGGCGCCGCCAAAGCGGACAAGGTCGCTGAATCGATGACGGCGGCGGCGTTGGTCAGCACGATGGCGGAGAGTGTGGCCTTCGAGGTGCCCTACGACGACTCGCCCGGACCGGACGGTCGGCCACTGCTCCCGACCACCGAGGACATCGCTGAAGGGCGTATCGCCCTGGAGCACATGTTCGGTCGTGGCGTGATGCAGACGGCCGGGGAGTCGGTCGCGACAGTGGTACGGAAAACTCGCGAGGGGCTGCTCAAGCCGCTCTACGGCCGAGGAAGTGTCGTCGCGATGCTGCTCGACGGCGGCGCGCGCACATTCGTGGCGTTGTTTCCCGAAGATCCCGATATCTCCGACGTCGTGTGGTGGTCGGCGAAAACCCTGGACGTCATCGCGCCCACGGACATACCCGCGACCGCCAACAGCATCGAGCTCATGGTCTCGCGTGTCGCAGACATCCAAGACCGGATGAACAAGGTGATCCTCAAGAACGGGACCATCATCGCGCCGTCCGACATCCGACCGCACCACGATCCCCACCATTTCGCGCCGACTTCCGCGCCGGGACTGCCCGCGATGGCCGGGGGCACGTCCGGGAATCGGGTTTCGTTCGGACTGCCCACTGTGCCGCCTACCGCCGACCGGTCTCCTCAGGGTTCGGGGCCGCGGCCGAGCCGACGTGACATGATCGCCGCCGAGATGCGTCGGCGCATTCGTCCGATACCGACGAATTCGCCCGGTGACAACAGTGATTCGACGTTGCCGCGGGATCTCCCGGGGGATGCGGAGTCCTCATCGCCCGCTCTCGACCTCGCGCCGCTCTCGTCCACCGCTACCGAGGCGGCGATGTCGACGGGTGGCTGGACCGAGGCCGAGCAGGACCGAGTGCGAGTGGACAACCTCGTCTTCGAGGTGCTCGCCGGCCTGTCCGGTGGAAACCCCGACGAACTGACACAGTCGGACCTTCGGGATTTCCTTGCTGACCCCGACCTGACCGATCTCGATCGGGATGTCATCGCTCACGTCCTCCGCGAACCGGACCCGGCCGAGTACCTGGCAGGGCTGGAACGATCTGTGCTCGAGTACATCGGAATGGCGCGGTTCACCGGTGCGCAGATGCCCGCGGACTTCGTGGCCTCGACGGTCGGCGCGGCCACCATCCACGACGGCTCCGATCAGGAGTCGGTGTCGGCGGCCGCGGAAGACCGGCGGGTCGATCGGCCCGAGGTATCGCAGGACGTCCCGGAGGTCGTGACGGCGTCCGACTTCGAGCCGACAACGGATCAGTCCTCGGAACCGCAGGTGCGACGCTCCCTTCCTGATTCCCGGGTGGATGTCGATGCTGACTCTCCCGTTGACACCTCGGCCGAATCGGTGGCGGCCACCGCCGACGATGACGTCGAGACAGTGCCCCGATCGGCCGAGTCGGATGCGGAGTTGCGTCGGTTGTGGCTGGCGAACTTCTCCTATATCGATGCGCCGGAGATCGATGAGACCGCGCCTCCGGCATCGGCGGCGCTGTCCGCGCGGCAGGTGGATCGGATCCCCCTGCTCTCGGAAGACCCGACGATCGCGGCATTCGTGGTGTCGGAGCCGGACGGGCTCGCCAAGATCCGTGGGCAATTGAGCGGTGGGAACGGGTATTTCGAGGGCGGGTGGGATCCTCGGATGCGCGACGTCGACGGGGACGCGCCGCTGCGGTCGATCAACGATCCCGGTGTGCACCTTCCGGGTCGGGGCAACAACAGTTGGCTGGCGACGCTGGCCTTCGCGCACGGTTTCGTCGGCAAGCCGGATGTGGCGCCCGCGTTGTCGTTCGAGATACCCGACGACATCCGTCGACGCCTGATGTCGCAACGTCTGGGAACAGCCGCGACCGAATCGTCGTTCGCGCCCGACGGGACCCCGCTGCCGGGAACTGTCGGCGATTCGACGATGTCGGTCGCCGAGCGGCTGGACGCGATCTATCGGATGGTCGCGGACGACCGTTCGCGAAAGACACTCGTATTCGCCGATATTCGGTGGTACACGGTCGACGGCGAGGGCCGGACGCTGTTCCGCGACCGCAGGCCGAGGCAGAGCGAACCCCATTCGATCGCCTTGGTGTTCCCGTCGCAGGCGAAGTCGCCGGTGTGGGCGGATGCGCACACCGCGACGGCGACCTCCGACATCGGGCCCTATTCCCGCGATATCGCGAGTATCGCGATCCGCGTGACGAACGCGCAGCGCATCAGCGAAGCGGCCGATCATCTGCGGGATCTCGTCACCTCGGCGCGCGACGCCGAGGCGTCGGAATTCGGCCACCCGGCCGCGTACGCGGGGAAGATCCTGTTCGGCGGCCTCGGGCCCGGACGCACGTTCGACCCGGTGGGTGTGCTGATCGCGAGCGTGTCCACCTTCGCCGGTTCACCGCAGTTCGAGGTGCCGGTCCTGGATCCGCTCAATCGCGACGGCGCGATGCTCGATCGGACGACGGTGTACAGATCCGGTCGGATCGCCGAGCTACAGCAGATGTTCCACGCCTATCTGTCGGCCGGTCGCACCCGCGGCAATCCGGTGCGCCAACTCGAGGCACTTCGAGAACGGATCACCTCGGCGAGATTCGGTCCGGGCTCGGCGGCGATGATAGTGCTCTCCGACGGTGTGTCCGTGGCGCCGTTGATGTTGGTGTATCCGTCGCGGTCCCGTGCGGGAACACCCGCCGGGCCGGTGTGGTGGGACCCGGTCGGTGGGACCACCACGCAGGCCGACGGCGCGCTGAATCCGCAGATACGTGATCTCGTCCAGCACTACAGCAGTGCGCTTTCGATGACGTTGTCCGAGGCCGAATTGCGTCGAGTCCTGCGGCCGGGCACCGACGGCGAGGCGATCGCGCCGCCGCGCGGCCGCGGGCCGATCGCGCTGCTGCCGGGGCACGATCCTTTCGCGGGCTTGCGGGGCGCCGAGGACAGCCGCCCCGAATACGACTCGGACGATGACGACGACTACGACTATGGGCTGCGGAATACGACACTGCCCAGCGATCTCGCGCTGCGCCCGCAGGATATGGCGGAGATCGTCGGACTGTCGTCGCGGTATGCGCCGTCGCCGAATCCCGAGCGTGCGGTGCTGAGCGATCTCCTGCGGGTCGCCGGTGGTTCGGCGATGTTCAAGGACCCGATATCCTACCCGCCCGGCACGACTTCCTACGGGCGACAGATCATCGCGTTGACCGAAGCCCGATTCGGTGCGGTACGTGCCGACGGTGTCGCGGCCTTCGCGTTCCTGACGGCTTTCCACGGTGGTCCGGACTTCCTCGCCCCCGACAGTGGTCGGCTGGACCCGACAGTGGTCGAAAGGCGTCTGGGGGCTCGGCGGTTCGTCGGGTGGGCCGATGAGGACGGAACACCGCTCACCCCCCAGCAGATCTACGAGACGGTCGCCTCGGAAATGCGCCGTCCAGGTGTCATGGCCTACATCGGCGGCAAGGTCCGGGGCGCGGACGGATCGTCGGTGGATCACGTGGTGGCCGCGGTGCGCCCGACCGCGGCGGCCACGACATGGTTGGACTACTCGAACAGGGCGCTGACCGAGCAGGTCCCGACCGCGCCGGAGAATCTGAGCGACGCCTTCGTCGTACTCACGACCGTCGACAGGGTGCGGGCGATGGCGAAGGGCCAGCACGAGCTGGAACAGTCGCTGCTGAACGAGCGGGTTCCGTACAAGTACCTCACCTTCCAGCATCCCGGCATCCATCCCTACGGCCGACTGATCTCCGCCCTGCCCGGGGACATCAACGAGTACGACGCGGCCGTGGCGGCCAAACGCACCGTCTCGGGCAGGCCCCGGCTACTGCTCACGCAGATGGACGTGCGGTCCCCGGTCCGGCAACTGGGAGTGCCGGAACGCGGACGCGCGGAGGTGGCGCGCGAATTCGGCTCCCGGCTGCGCAAGATCGACGAGGCCGTGGGCTCCATCGACGACGGTTTCGACCGTGTCGGTCGAATGTTCGCCGAGATGCCGACGGGATCCACCGCCTTCGTGGAATTCACCGAACCCGAGGGAAACGTGATCAGCGGCCTGTTCGGCCTGGTCGCCGAGGGACCGATCGCCGAACCTGTTTGGTGGACGGTCGAGGACGGAACCGTCAAGCGCTACGACCAATGGGACACTTTCGGCAACCCGGGCGGAAACGAAACCCAAACCGGGTTCGTGTCCTACGTGTTCGCGCTGCCCGATGACACGGATTCGGAACTCCTCGGCGATGACGACGATTCCCGTGGCGTCGCGCCGCGCTTCGTCGCGACGGTGGACACCGTCGACGAGTCCGGCGCCGATGGCCACCTCGCACGATCGATCCCGGGCCCGCCGGGCAGGGTGCCACTCACGCCGCTCTCGGTGCCCGTGGCGGTGGCGGCCGCCCCGACCGACGATCCCTCGCCCGACCCGGAGTCCACCGCGTCGACGGTCCCCGAGGTCTCCACGATCTCCGACGACGACTCCGACGGGACTTCGGTCTTCTCCGCTGATTTCGACTATTCCTCGGCGACCGAGCCGGAGTTCTCCGACGACGAGGACGGGGCACCGGCCGACAAGTCGTCCGACGCGTCGGTGACTTCTCCGTCGACAGCCGAATCCGCGACCCTCGACGGGGTCTCCGGTTCGGGTGTCGAGGGCGTGGTCACCGACGTGGAGGGCCTGCCGTCGCCGTCTCGGATGTTCCCGGCGGGAACGTACGGCAGTGTGAACAGCGCCGCCCAGGCCCGACTCGAGGATGCGGTGCGACGGGCGGGCGTGGGTCCGGGCTGGGACCCTCGTGAACATCCCGAGATCGTGAAAGCGATCAACGCGGCGGCGGGAATGCCCGGCGGGGACATCAACTGTCAGCTGTGCGCGTTCGCCTATCTGTCCACACAGGCCGGCCGGCCGGTGGCGGCGGGGCCGCGTCTGGGCGAATTCCGTCGCGATCCCGACCTGCACAGTGTCGGTGTCGCGGAGGACTTCCTCGGCGCGGCCAAGGTGGACGTGCGACACCTCCCCGACGGGTCCACGAGGCCGATCGTCGATCAGGTGGCGTTGATCAACGAGACGTTGGTGGCGCTGGACCGGACGATCGAACGCGGGCGGGGCGCCGGTGCGCTCGGATATGTGCGGGTGGCGTGGCAGAAGTTCGCCCCCGACGGGAAGAGCCGACTTTTCGACGGCGGCGAACCCGAGGAGGCGGGTTCGCACGGGTTGGCGCTGTCGGTGCATCCGGATCCCGAGACCGGTGAGCCGGTCGTGGTGTGGGCCGACGCCCAGAACGAGATACTGCGTCAGGACCCCATCCCACAGGCGTGGCTGGACCGGATCGCGTATCTGGAGTTCGTCCCCGGCACCGTCGACACGATGCGCGCCGCCGAGGAACGGCGGGCGGATCTGGCCCGGACATCGGCGTCCGAAGCCGCACAGCCTTCGGCGGACCTTCCGACCAGCGGGGCCGCCCTGTCGACGTGGCCGCATCCCCGGACGTTCGCGGCACTGGCGATCGGGACACCACCACAGCCCCGGCCGGACGCGACGCCGCTCACGATCGACAGGGCCGATCCCGACACACCGACACGATCCACGACGATCTCCGAGGCCGGACCGGTGCGGACCGTGCGTGGCGGCCGGGCGATCCGAGCGTTGGTCGCGACCTTCTCCGGGCATCCCCGGATCGCGCCGGCTGATTCGCGCGCGCCCCTCGACGGCGCGGTCACCGTGCCGCCGCTCGACGCCGAGGAACGAAAGATCCTCGCGCACTGGGTGAATCGTGACTGGTACGCACTCGATGAGCCGGATACGCCGGTGTCGGAGGTTCTCGCGGACATCGAGGCGTTGGTCGATCTCCCCGAGTACGGCCGGGGAGCGGTCGCGGTCGTCGACATCCCGGACCGGGGTCCGTTGGTATTGCTGAATCGACCGCAGGGCGCGGTCTGGTGGGATCTCGCGGCAGGTGCGGAGCTCGCCTGGAACTCGGTGCAGGCGCCGCCCGGGGGAACGGTCCACCTCCTGGCGGCCTCGCCGGACACGGTCGAGGCCGCCGTCACCGGCACCCAACCGGATCCGCTGCTCGCACTTCCGTCACTGTCCCCGGCAATCCGAGTTCCCCTCGGCGACAACGCGTCCGAGAGCGTCGCCCGGCAGACCGACGCGTACCTGGCCGGTCTCGCCAAGGACGTGCAGGTGTACGAGGCGCTGGCGCCGCTGGGCGATGTGGCCACCCTGGACCTCGGGGACCTGAACGAGCGCCGCCTGCGCGCGGAACTGACCCGCTCGCAGATCTCGGCCCTCGACTACATACAGCGCCCCGGAGCGGTGCCCGTCGACCTCTATCTCGCCGATCTGGCCGCGACCGTCGACGAATACCGGATGCTCGTGCAGTCGCGCGTGGGCGCGGCTGCCACTGTTGCCCCGGCCACGGCGGAGTCGACTCCCGACACGTCGAGCGCCCGGCGTGATCCGGAGCGGGATCAGCAGGCGCTGGAATTCGCGCTGTGGTCGGAAAAGGAGAACCGGTTTCTCGACGGTGAGCACCCGGGAACCTTCAGCCTCGGACCGGCCGGAGTTCCCTACGGACCGCTGATCGTGCCGCAGGGTCCTGGGCAGGTCACCGAGTCCGCGGCCCTCACCGCCCTGGTGGAGACCTTCGCGGGGTTCCCGAAGCTCGCGGCGCGGGGCGCGCCCGGGGAGGGCGACCGGACCGACATGTCGCTGACCCGCGCCGAGATGGCCGGACTCGCCGAGCGGCTGCACGGTGCGTGGCGTCGGCCCGCGAAGGGAACGCGAAGCGCCCCGCCGCGAACGCAACTGGCGGGGATCGAGCGTGAACTCGCCCATCACAAGTACCTGAAGGGGTCGATGGCGATCGCCACCTTCAAGGGCAGGCATCCGATAGCGCTGCTGAAGGTCGGCGATACCGAACTGGTGTGGTGGGATCCTGTCACGGGCGCGCAGGCCGACCTGTCCGATCTTCCGGCAGGCCCGATCCACTTCCTACCCGTCACCGCGCTGCAACTGCGGGACGCGATCGGATTCGGCCTGCCACGCACGAAGCCGATCCCGTCGCGGACCCGAACGACGGCGGTGAGGTTCGCGGATCCGCTGGTCACCGAACCCGACCCACGAAACGGTCCCCCGCGCTCGCGAGGTGGGCTCGCTCGGTTCACCGACTCACTCCGTCAGCGGATCCTCGGAGGACCGTCGCGGTCCCCCGGTGAGAACGCCGACCGGCCGACCGCGGGAGATCGGTGGACGGAATCTGATCAGGAGCGGCTACGGTCCGATGATCGCGTCCTCACGGTGTTGTCGAGGCTGACCGGAGGGGACCCGGCGCGGCTGCGACCCGCGGACCTGGCGGCGCTGCGTAGCGGATCAGCGCTGCGCGCCGACGACCGAGCCGCGATCGATCACGCGCTGCGGCAACCGAATCCGGCCGACTATCTGGCGACGCTGTCGGATTCGGTGCGCGAATACCGGCGCGTGCGCGAACGCCTGCACGAGGAACCCTCGACGGCGTTCGTGAACTTCTTGCTCGATTGGGCCGACGGCGAGGATCTGCCCGCGCGGCCCCCTGCGCGAGACAGGTCGGACGAGGTCGACGCGGTGGCGCTCACCGAGACGCCCGTGGTCGCCGCGAGCGTCGACACGGTCGTCGAGGCGGGGCCGAGTGGGAGCGGTCCGTCGATCGAGGAGGCGCCCTTGGGATACGTGATGGCGAGGACTTGGCAGGAGGAGGTGCCGGACGACGGGGAGGACGAGGAGGCTCCGCCGGATTACCGCGAGAGGCCGCTGGCCCACGAGGTGCCCCGTTCCATCGAGGACCCTGCACCGAGGTACCAGGACCGCGAGATCGACCTGCGCGAAATCGCGCTTCCGACCCATATCTTCCCGCCCGGGATGTACGGACCGGCCGATCCTTCGGCACTGGTGCGGGTGGCAGGCGAGATCCAGCGTCAGAACCGCAGGACCAGGCGGGATCGGGATGCCAGGTTCTTCAAGGATCTGGCGTTCGCGGTGGCCGGTGACGGTGTCCGCGACGGCATGCTGAGTGGGGATGTGTCGTGGCCGCTGGCACTGCTGTATGCGAACTCGACGAACCTCCCCGCGGTGGCGGGTCCGCGACTGGGGCCGCCATCGGCGGACCGCACCCGCGAAGAGTGGCAGCTCGCCGAGCAGTGGCTGGGCGCGAAGGCGATCGAGATGAACGCGTGGACCGCCGTCAGTCATCGGCTCGACGCCACGGCCAGGAGCCGGGCGATCCGCCGGCTCATGCGTTACATCGACGTCGAGGCGCGGGCACTGGTCGAGATGAGGATCGCGCCGCCGGGCTCGCAGCACGGCAGCCCGCGGGAGGACGTCCTGATCATGCCGGTCCTCGACGACCGTAGCTGGGTCGATCGGCACGGACAGATCGATGTGGGATCGACCTGGAGTTTCGGCACGGGCAGGAACCTTGCGCCCGAGTCCGTGAAATCGGTCAAGGTCATCGCGACGACCCTGCGGCAGATGCATCTGGCCAGCACACATCGCCGACGGCTGGACGCCTCGTTGTGGTCGACGACCGAGGCGAGGTTCGTGCCGTTCCAACCTCCGGGAAGCTTCTCCGCGGCCGGTGGCGCCGACGGTTACGGACGGTTGACGGTGTTGCCCGGACGGGGCCTGTTGCGCGATCTGGAGTCGGTGAAGGCGCTGGTGTCCTCGTTCCAGGGGTACCCGAGGTTCGCGGTGCGATACGAGCACGCGGAGGCGATCGCGCGGTTCGACAGGCGCCACCCGCGTGAGAGCGGCCTGTTCGTTCAGCTGACACCGGGCAGTGGGTTGACCTCCGGGCCGGAGATCAACGAGATGGCGGGGTGGTTCGACACCAGGTGGGATACGCCGCGGGAAGGGACGACGCCCGCCGAGAAGCTGATGGCGACCGCTTTCCGGTTGGAGGAGCTGGGCGTGGGTTCGGTGGCGGTGGTAGTCGCCACCGACGGCATCCTGGTGTTGTTGCGTCCGGCGGCGCGGCAGCCGGGAGCGGAGTTCTCGCTGTCGCAGGTGTCGGTGTGGGATCCGCGGGCGTTGGTGGAACGTCCGCTGGCGGAGGTGTTGGCGGCCTGGGCGGGGCGGGGCGACGGTGACTTCTTCTTCGTGGCGGCGTCGTCGGAGACCTTGCGGACCTCGATCGCGGGTCCGGCGGATCAGCGCCTGGCCGCCAGGCCGTGGCCCGCACCGCAGGTGCCGGCACCGACCCCCGCCGAACGTCCGAGCCGGCTGGACAGGATCGCGGCGCATCTCCGGCTCAGGCCCGGGCGGCACGGCGGCCAGGCGGGACCGTCGGGCGAAAACGCGGACTTCGCGACCCTGCCGCAGGTGGCGGCCGATGTCGTCCGGTCACCGCACCCGTCACCCGAGAGTCAGCGGGATGCCGACGCTGTCGACGACCTCGAGATGACCGACGCACCGGAGCCGCGTCCCTCGGCCGACGCGCCCCGCCAGATACAACTGCCCCAACCGCAGCAGTTCCAGCCGCAGCAGCCGCAACCGCAGCCGCAGCAGCCGCAGCAGCCCCAGCCGCTACCGGCCGCTACCGGCGACGATCCTCTCGATACCGAGATGACCGAGGCGCCGGACGCCGGCCCGTCGATGGCCGCGCCGACCGCCGGACCGCCTCCGCCCACCCAGCCACCGCCGCAGACGCAACTGCCGCAGCCGCAGCAGCTCCAGCCGTCACCGGTCGACACGACCGATGAAACTGTCGACACCGACATGACCGACGCTCCCGAGGTCGCGCCTTTGGTGATCGCGCCGAGCGCGAAACCACTCGGCTGGGCATCGGCACAGCCGAGCGCGGACCGGATGAGCGGGCACTTCGCCGAGAGTTCCGAGCGTAATGGTGTGCGGGGAGCCGCAGGTGAGGACGGCGATCTCACCACTGCTTCCGTCGAGACGGATTCCGATGCGACATCCGTCGACCCGACGCCGCCGATAGCGGAGCAGACCGTGGATTCGGTTGCCGAGGAACGAGTTCCGATTCCGTCGCGGTCGCGGGGGCTGCCGTCGCCGTCGCGGATGTTCCCGGTCGGGACCTACGGCAGCGTGGACGCGGCGAAGCAGTCGCGATTGGCGGAGGTCGCGCGGCAGGTCGCGCCCGGTTGGGATCCCGGTACGCATCCGGAACTGTTGGCCGAGATCAACGCTTCGGCAGGTCTGCCGGGTGGGGATATCAACTGTCAGATGTGTGCGTTCGCCTACCTGTCGGCGCAGGTGGGGAATCCGGTGGCGGCAGGTCCTCGCCTCGGTGCGTTCCGACGTGATCCCGATCTGCACAGTGTGGGGGCGGCGGAGCAGTTCCTGGGTTCCGCGCGGGTGGATGTGCGAACGACCTCCGACGGTTCCACACGGTCGGTGGCCGATCAGGTGGCGGCCATCAACGAACAGATGGTGGCCCTGGACGCGACCATCGATCGCTCCGAGGGTGACCCGGTCGCCGGTGCGCTCGGGTATGTGCGCGTGGCGTGGCGGTCTGCCGCCCTGGACGAGAATGCCGAGCAGATCGAGGGCGAGTCCGCGCTCGAGGCGGGCGCGCACGCTCTGGCTCTGTCCGTGCATCCTGATCCGGTTACGGGGAATCCGATCGTGAAGTGGGTGGACGCGCAGACGGGGGTGGTGCGTAGCGATCCCCTCCCACAGGAGTGGTTGGACAGAGTCGCGTATCTGGAATTCGTTCCCGGTACGGAGGCGACCATGCGGACCGCCGAGGCGCGGCGCGTGCGGTTGGCGGCCGCGCTGGTGCACGCACCGGCGCGGGAATCCGACGATATCGACGCGGCGAACGGTGTCGACAGGTCGAACTGGCCTCATCCGCGCACGTTCATGAGCGCGGTGGTCGGGGAATCGCCGGAGGCGCCGGTTGGACACCGGAATCCGATCACCTCGCAAGCACCGGGGGAGCCGGGCCGGACGGCCGACTACGACGCGTCACCGGTCGCCGCATCGGTGTTGTCGGGAGCGGGGAAGGTGTGTGCTGGACGGGCGATCCGGGCATCGGTCGCGGTGTTCTCCGGACATCCGAGAATCGCGGTCGGTGATCTGCGGTCGGGTGGTCCGTTCGGTGTCGAGCACGCCTCCCTGGATGCCGGTGAGCGGAAGGATCTGGCGGACTGGCTGAACCGGGATTGGTATGTGCACGACGACCCGGACGTCCCGGTGCGGGAATTGCTCGAGGATATCGAGGCGTTGGTGGACCTGCCCGAGTACGGGGTCGGATCGGTCGCGGTGGTGGATGTCCCCGGTCGTGGTCCGCTCGTGTTGTCGAATCGGCCGCGGCAGCCGGTCTGGTGGGATCCGGCGGCGGGTTCGGAGCTCGACTGGTCATCGGTGCAGACGCCGCCGACAGGGCCGATCCATGTGCTGGCGGCCTCGGCGGTCACGGTCGAGAGCGCGATCACCGAGACGCTGCCGGACGCGTTCCTCGGTGTCGGTCGTCCGTCGATTTCACCTGGTGAGAATGCTGATCGGCCCCGGTCGTCCGACGGGCGGACGGAGGTACGGACGCGCGCCCACGAGAGCGAGCACGCGGGTCCGTCGGTGGTCGCCGGGAGTGCGGCGACGGCGGTTGCCGAGGGTGATCCGGTCGCGGATGACGAGCTTCCGCCGTATTCGGATGGCGTGGTGGGGGTTGTCGGACCGCCGGTGATCGAGAGTGCTCCGCCGAACGATGATCTGCCGCCGTATTCGGAGGGCGCGTCTCGCCCGGGGCGGAATCCTGGTGCGCCGCCGTCCAACCGGTCGACACACGATCAGGCGCCTCTGCCGAGTTATCTGGACAGCGAGGTCGACGAGAATCTCTACGCGGCCCCGGCCGAGATCTTCCCGCCGGGAATGTACGCCCCGGCCGATCGCCGGCGGTTGCGGGAGGTCGAGCACATGCTGCGGCGTCTTCCGCTCCGAAGGAATTGGAATCCCGGGGCGTTCATGGATCTGGCGCTCGCGGTGACCGGCTCCGACCACAATGTGTTGGCGGCGTTGACGTTGATGTACACCCAGGCCAACGGAGTCCCGGCGGTGGCGAGTCCACGGATCGGCTCTCCGTCGACGGATCCGGGATTGGGCGATTGGCAGATCGCCGAACGGTGGATGGGCGCGAAGACGATCGACCTCGGGCTACCCAACCGCTCGGACCATATCCACAACTGGTTGGGGAGGCCGATCAATCAGCTGCTGACCATGCGCGGAATGGGGCAGGGATTGGTCGAGCTCGGGTTTGCCGGACGTGATCCGAGCGGGCGACGGCAGGACGATCCCGGGGGTCCGGCGGTCGGGCGCAGAGCGGTCTATCCGGTGATCGGTGACAGATGGCTCGACTATCGTGGGGCATTAGGCCCTTATCCGCCAGATCTCGTAGAGAGGATTGCTTCCGTCAGGGTCATTCCCTCCTCCATGGAGCACATCGGTTTGGCGAGTACGCATTGGCGTGCGTTGGACGCGGCGTTGTGGTCGGCGATGGAGGGACGTTTCGCGGCGTTCCAGCCCCCCGGGAGTTTCTCGGCGACGACACCGGGCGAGGGTTACGGGCGTCTGACGGTGCTGCCCGGACCGGGGTTGTTCCGTGATCTCGAATCGGTCAAAGCCGTGATCGCCTCGTTCCAGGGATATCCGAGATTCGCGGTGCGCTACGAATTCACCGCGGAGATCGATCGGCTCGACGCATACGTCGTCGGAGTGCGCCGACGACGGCCCTATCCCTTCGTCGTGCCCACGGCGCGGGACATGATCTCGGATCAGGAGATCGCGGAGCTGGCCCAGTGGTTCGGCGACCGTTGGACCCGCCCTGCCGGCGAGTGGGCGGGTCAGCAGCTGGCGGTGGCCGGTTGGCGGCTGGGTGAGCTGGGCGTCGGTTCGGCAGCGGTGGTGTTGTTCGACGGCAGATCACCTTTGGTGCTGCTGCGTCCCCTGTCGGAGGAAGCCGGAGAAGAGTTCACCCTCGCCGAAGTATCGGTATGGGATCCGAAGGCGTTGGCGGAACGCCCACTGCTGGAAGTATTGAGCGAGTGGGAGACCGTCGCGGGAGTCGTGCCGGACGGTGAGCCGAGTTTCGTGGCCGCCTCGTCGGAAACCTTGCGGACCTCGATCGCGGGCGCGCCCGAACAACGGTGGCTCGCCCGACCCCTGTCCGAACCCGCCCGGACACCGACCTATCAGCGGCGACGGGACCAGATCGCGGAACGCCTACCTCGTTCGCAGCGGATGGCCGGATTCTTCTCCCGCGTCGGTGACCGGGTGCGTGGTAGCACAGGAGCAGAGAACGGAGATTTCTCGACCCCGACGCGAGCCGACGAGGCGAACGACGAACGCCTCGCACAACCGCGGGCCGCGGCGCGTGACTCCGTCCCGGGAGTGGCGGCCGGCGGGAGTGGATTCGTCCTCGGTGAGGTCGACGCCGACGACACCGCGTCGGAGTCGGTCACTCTGGTCGGTTCGACCCACTCGACCGACGACTCGGACACCCTCATCGGCGAGCCGGACGCGCCGCGACCGCCGCGACGGCCACCCGGCTGGGTTCCGCCGCTGGAGCAGATGCGCGCCTCGATGATCGCGCCGAGCGCGGTCTTCCCACCCGGGGTGTTCGCACTCGCCGACCCCGCCGCGCAACGCGAGCTCGAGGAGTTGGTCGGCACCCGCACCTACTGGGATCCACATGTCCGACGCGAGCTGGCTCGGGCGGTCGGCGGCGCGCTGCCCCGGCGTGGCGGGCCGAGCAACAGTCTGCTGTGGTCGCTGGCGATGATTCCCAGCTGGATGGGCATGCCGATGGCCGCCGGGCCTGCGACCGGGACGTTCCCCGCCGACCCCGCGCTGTCGGGCCGACGGATCTCCGAACGTTGGCTGGGAGCCAAGACCGTCGACGCGCGGACCCGACGCGACGGTTCGCCGCGGGACATCGTTTCGCAGATCGCCACGATCGACTACAAGATGATCGGTATCGGGGCCAGATCCGCCGCCCAGGTCACGGTGAGTTTCCACCGATTCGGACCCGACGGTACGACGGTGCTGCTCGATGACGAGGGTCGACCGGAGATCGTCGGCACTCGCCACCTGGCCCTGCTCGTCCCGCCGGGGCCCCGGTCAGGACGCGCGATCTCGCAGTCGGCTTGGGTGGACCGCGAGGGCGGATGGGTCGAGATCCCCGCCTTGATGCCGTGGGAGTTCGTGGAGCGACTGGCCGCCATCGAGGTCATCCCGGCCACGGCCGAGCAGATCGACAAGGCGCACAGCCATTGGCGTGACGTCTTCCGGGCCCTGTGGTCGGAGGAAACAGGGGACTTCGTCTCGGCCAAACCGCCGGGGAGTTTCAGTCTGGACGACGGGGGGCCCGCCTACGGATACCTGATGGTGATGGCCGGAAACGGGCTGTTCCGTCCGCTGGAGTCCATCGACGCACTCGCCGCGAGTTTCGTGGGCCGTCCACGGTTCGCGGTCCGCTATGTTCCCGAGTTCGAGATGGGCGCGCCGCGCACCCGGGAATCGCTGATCACCCCCCAGGAGATCGCGGATCTGGCCCGGATGTTCGACACCACCTGGGCACCGCCGCCCGGCCCTCCGAATGCGTCGCCCACCCGTCAATTGAGTGAGATCGCGGCTCGGTTCGAGGGTTTCGGGGTCGGCTCGATGGCCGTGGTGATGTTCGACGGCGGCTCCCCCCTGGCGATGCTGTTCCCCGAGCGGGCCGACTCCGACGCGGCGTTCGCCCCGGAGGAGATCCTGGTCTGGGATCCGGAGGAGTTCCTCGAGCGGCCGCTGACGGAAGTCACCTCGCTGCCCGAGGGCCGGATCAGCTACATCATGGCCTCGGCGGAGACGATCCGGACTTCCATCGCAGGCCCCGCCGACACTCGTTCGCCCGCCACCCCGCTTCCGGCGGGTGGGCAGGTCGAACTAGCCCCGGAACGGCCCGACCGCACGGCCCGCATCGCCGAGTTCTTCACGCGTTCCGGGCGTTCGATGCGTTCGCGGTTCAGGTCCGGGGAGAACGGCGCTCCCGTGCTGCCCGCCGGTCCCGCCACGCCGGAATCGCAGTCTTCCTCGGTATCCGAGATCACCTCCGCGCACTCCGTGGGTGTGACCTCGAATACCGATGAGGGCGCGCCTGCTCGTCCAAGGCCCGGTCGCCTGCCGTCCCTGCACACCCCCTCACTCGGCGCCCGCGACTTCGGCGAGGGCAGCCACCACAACGGCACCGCGACCACCGTCCGCGTCGGGTCGCGAACGCTGGAGATCACCGTCCCCCCGGACACCGGCGACACCGAGGGCGACAACCGCTACCGCGACGCTCCCGCTCACGACGGCTCGACCGACCTGCCCGCGCAGCGGGAACGGCCCCGGACCGGGCCCGCTCACCCCGAAACGCTGTGGCTCGACGTCAATTGCGGCGTCCTCGCGCTCGCGCAACTGTCGGCGTTCACGGGGCGGCCGAACGCGCGGGTGCCGCAGGAGCTGGCCGGGATCGAGGGCATCACGGCGGAAGCGTTGTCGGACGGGGCGGGTGCGCCGCTCCGTCCCTTCCGCGACCACGCCGACATCGCCGCGCAACTGAGCCCGCTGGGGCCGGGCGCGGTGGCGCTGGTGGTGGACGTCTACCAGGGTTACACCAACGTCGAGGGGGTGGGCGCGCACGCCTACCTGCTGCGCGTCGGCGACGACGGTGACGTCGAGGTGCACGACTGGTCCGATTCCGCCACCCGGGTCTTCCCGCCGAGCGTGCCGCGCGAGCTGGCGGGAACCCACGCGGTGCTCTACGACGCGGAGGGCATGCCCGTGTTCACCGTGCCGACGGACGCGGAGAATCTGGCCGCCGTCACCCGGATCGGTGGGCGGCCGCTCAGCGATCCGGTCCGGGAGTTCGGCGCGCTGCGGCGGGGCGCGGAGGACCTGATCCACGTCATGCCGATCCCGCAGCGCACGATCGACTGGCTGCGCCGTCACGTCGTGCACGCCGTGGAGACCAGGGACGGCAGATTCGAGGCGGTGCAATGGCTTCAGGAGGTGCGGGAATACAATCCGGACGCCACCCCCGAGCAGATCCGCGAGAAGCTGGAAACCCTCGGCGTCGACGACGTTTTCAAGAAAAACGTCGACCGGCTCCTGGCCACCGGCCCGGCCGCGAGGGTCGACCGTTTCGTGCGGGGAGCGAAACCGGGCGGCCGCGTCGAAGGCGACCGGGACGCGAAATTCCGTGCCGCCGTCGACCGCAAGCTCACCTCCCGACTCACCACCGCCGAGATCGACCGTCTGCTCAGCGAATCGGGGATGCCGCTGGCGGTCGAGTACCGGGGCACACCGTTCCCGGTGTTCCTACGTCTGAAACTGCGGGCGCGCGAGAACTCCCGGCCGAATCAGGGCCCGGCGGTGAGTACGCAGCGTTGGACCTACGGAATCCTGGAGACGGCCGATTCGGCGGGCAGTCACAGCCTGCGCTCGGCCGCACTCTCCTACAGCTATCTGCGGGACATGTTCAGCCGCACATTCCTCAACCTGGGCGTGACGCCCTCGCTGAGGGCCACCCACAACGAACTGTCCTCCGGCGCTTCGGTGTTCGCCACGATCCAGTCGATCATCAAGAAGCGCAGCACCGAGGCCATGGCGGTCCCGCACGACTACGAGATGCAGTGGGAGCTGCGACTCAACGACGACGGCGTCGCCGGCGTGCTGGCCGCGGATCTGCCGACGGCCGAGGGCTGGACGCCCATTCCGGAGCCCGCCCCGGACGATCTGGTCGCGTGGTTCCCGAAATACCTGGACGAGAGCCCCGGACTCCCGAAGGTCGACCCCGACGACGACGCCACCATCCCGCCGCCCTACCATCGCGACCCGGCGGACCCGACCCCGCAGTTGTCCCTCGAGCAACTGCCGTTCTACGGTCCGCTCGACTTCCCACACCACGACCGCCTCTTCAGCGATGTGATGGCCTCCTTCGGCGATCAGGTCGCGCACATCTCGCAGGGTTCGGCGTCGCAGTTGCGGGAGTTCTTCGGCGGCAACTTCCGCGGCAACATCCCGATGATGCACGGCGGTTCGGTGCAGTCGCCGACTCTCTACACCGCCTCGGGTGACCCGCTGGGGTACTTCCAGATCCAGATCCCGGACTTCCACGGCGGCGAGACCCTCACCGGCCCCACCACCACGCCCAACGCCTCCCGGCTGGAATACAACGTGCTGCGGGCGTTGCGCACGATGGCCACCGCCAAGATCTCCAACGCCTTCGGCGGATCGGTGTCGCTGTCGTTCGGTCTGGGCAAAGGCAAGGCCGACGAGAAGACCGGTTACGCCCCGATCGGCGCGAACCTCACCCCGTTCAAAGCCGGTCTCGCGCACAAACACAGCCATTCGCTGACCTACGGCGGCCGGGCCTTCACCTCGCGCGCGCTGCGTCTGGTCGCGCACCTGCTGCACACCACGCCGCAGATGGAGGTCCGAGTCACCTTCGTCCGCCCCGACGGACCGGTCATCGAACCGAAACCGGGCACGCCGCTGGCCCCGAGGGCGTCGGGCGGGCAGCACGGGAAGCGCTACCCGGTCAACATGCTCGTGCCCTCGAAAGCCTCCCTCGGCAGCGCGCCGACGGCCGAGCAGCGCCGCTACCTGCCCCCCGACCTGCTGCACCTGCGACAGCTCGGACTGCTGACCACCCCGCTGCAGGTCGACATTCCCCAGGACGTGCTCGACGGGATCGAGACCTACATCGCCGACAAGGGTTTCCTCCCGCCCGACACGAAGCATTCGACCCTGCTCGACCAGGATTCGACCAAGAACCAGCTCTTGGAGAACTCCCGCAAGCTCGCCCAGATCAAAGCCAGGCTCAATCGGCTGGGCACCGCGGACGAGATGATCCAGGGCGGCGCGCGCACGGTCTTCGAGAAGTCCAACGGGGTCGACACCGAGCGTGTCACCGTCACCATCAAGGCGCTGCGGGACTACGGGACCGAGGACGGCCGCTACGACCCGGACGGCGATCCGAACGCGGGCGTCACCCACGAGTGGATGCTGCCCCAGGTTCAGACGATGAACTATTCGGGCATCATCCTGGCCGGCGCGGAACGCTCCGAGAGCACCCCGTTCGCCTGGGATGTCGGCGCGGGTTTCGCCTTCACCAATCCGTTCGACGTCGAGGGCGGCCAGGCGCTGTCGAGTGTCAACGGCTCCTACGACCGGACCGGCAGCACCTCGAACGCCGTCGAGAGCGGCCACAACCACGCCGAGGAGAACTACACCTTCAGCCCCGGTCCCAAAGCCGCCCAGCCCGGCATCCAGATCTTCGGCGTGCCCACCCGCTACGTCGTGGAGATCGCCTACAGCCACGGTCCGTCCCCCGAATCGATCGAGGGGAAGGGCAGCTACCACCTGGCGGTGCCGACCTACCTGACCGGCGCGACGCCCGCCGCCGGACCGCCCGCCGAACCGAGTATCCGCGACGACGCGGACACCGACCTGACCGAAGTCACCGAACGCCTGGGTCTCGCCGCCACGACCTCGATCGAGAAAGGGGTCGGCAGGCTTCCGCTGGCCGCCGTCGTCGCCGCCCACCCGGTCGGCGAGATCCTGCACGAGGCCACCATCGGTCTCATCGCCGATATCGAACGCGAGGCCGCCGAGAGCCTGGACGAACCGCGCGACCCGGTGCCGGGCGCGTTCCCGGAGTCCTCCGACGAAGTACTTCCCACCCACCGGCCCGAGTCGGAAACCGGTCCGCCCGCGCCGAGCCCGTGGTACTCCGCCGTCAGGGCGTGGTTCCGGTCGCAGCCGCCACCGACCGAGAGCATCGAACTGCCGGTGCGCGAACCTGTTCCGGCCCCGCCCACCGAGCACCGCGCCGAGGTCCCCGACGACGAGCTGTCCGAGATCGACATCACCGACCTCCCGCACCCCGACACGTTCCTGCTGTCCGACTCCGAGTCGGAGCTGTCCGCGCCGAGCACCGAGAGCGAGCCGCCGCGGGTGCCGGGCGCGTGGCTCGACGACGACTCGGCGCAGGCCGAGGTCGGACCCACCTGGTCCGACCTCGGCAACCGTGCGTGGGCCGGCGCGGCAGGATTCGGCAAGTGGCTGTGGCGCAACGCGTTCGGTGTGCCGGCGGCGCATCCCACCTCCGGGGTGCAGTCCGCCGTGCACACCGCGTTCTCGCCGCACCACATGACCTCGTTCGCGCCGTTGATCTTCCGCGACTCCTACAAGTTCGAGAGCGAGATCCCCGGCGGCGTCGCCGGCGCCGACTACAGCGTCGACGTGCGCGGCTGGTTCGACAACATCGAATCACTCGGCGCGACACCCATCGACACCGAACACTGGCTCGAAGGCACCAACAGCACCGCGCGCGTGCGGAGCGAGAACAGCGGCAACCAAGGCGGTCTCACCCTGCACGGCGCCTACGGCGCGGACGCCGATCAGAGCTTCCGGCCCAGCGGCGGCTGGCACGGCGACGACTCGACCAGCAAGCACGTCACCTCCGCCGACGCCACCGACACCATGCGGGTCACCTCCGACTACGGCGGCAACGTCTACCGGTTCGTGGCCGACGCCCACTACCTCGTCACCGTCAAGGTCGGCCTGCGCAACTTCCTCAGCGGACTCGCGCGCGGCAAGCCCTACGGCACCCGCACCCGCGTGATCGACGCGCCGAGACGGCTCGAGTTCTTCCTCACCGACAACGACCTGCACGACCACCCCGAATACCTGGAACTGGTCCGCAAGCACGCCGAGAGCCGCGGCGAACCCTCACCGGTCCTTCCCGAGGAACAAGAGCAGAAGGACGGGAAGTGGACGCCGACCGAGCGTCGCCTGCTCCCGGACGCCTACGCGGGCAAGCGCACCGACGACCCGACGACCGCCAAGGGGTTGCTGTCCTTCGGCGCGGTCACCGAGGTCGTATTCGAGGACGGTCGCGGCGCGCTGGAGAACGCCGCCGTGAACCTGGTGGAGAAGGTCTCGCCCGGCGCGACCGTCGTCGGCTCGAACAATTACCATCCCGGCGTCGCGACGCTGATCAACGAGCACACCACCAGTTTCGGCGTGCGCAACCTCGCCAACGCCGGGTCCGAGGGCAACCACACATTCCATTTCGTCGACCGGACCGGACTGTTCCCGCGCCTGGTCGGCGTCACGTTCACCACCCGCCCGCGCCCCGACGCCGACCTGCCCGACGGCCGGACACTGGCGACCCTGGAAGGCAAACAGGTGCCCCGCACCGCCGCCCTGGACAACGTCCACCGCCACATCCGGCCCGACGGCAACGCCCTGCTGGAACCGGACGCGACCAGCGTCGTCACCAGTCGGTCCAAGGGCAACCAGCTCAGCGTCACCTTGGGCGGGCAGAGCGACGGCCACCGCCCCGCGGGCACCCTCGCCCTCGAACGCACCGGCGCCCACAGCGACGTCCAGAACTCCACCCGCGACATCAGCGCCTGGCAGCGCAGCAGCGACGCCCAATACGAATTCAAGGTCCCCACCGAATACAGCGTCACCGTCGACTGGCGGCCGATGACCGAGACGCTGTCGGCCTACCTGGCCGACAAGGCCGGGGACATGTTGATCATGAGCGGGCTCTCGATGGGAGTCATGCACGGGTTGGTTCCGGCGGAACTGCCACCCTCAGGCGACTCCGAGACCTCCAAGGTGAACGCCACTTCCCATGTGCGACTGCTCGTCTCGGACACCAAACCGCTGCCGACGGCAGGCGTGAGCGCCCCCGAGGTCCCGCGCACCGCACCGGCGATCTTCGGGTTCGACCCGTCCGCGACCGAACTGCGCCCCGCCCGGATTCGCGACGGCGCGCCCGAGGGCGAGGACGTCGACCTGGAGGCCGCGACCCACATCGAACCCGCCGACGAAGTGCCCGCGGACGTGCGCGGACTGCTGGCCCCGGACCCGTGGATTCCCGAACTGCCCTTCGACATCCGCGAATTCGACGGTTCACCACAACTGGCCGCCGCGCTGCTCGCGGTGGACCCCTCGCTGCACACCAACGACGGCACCCGCTCGGCGGAAGCCACCTACAACCGCCTCGTCACCCTTGTCGCCAGCGGTGCGCTCACCCCCATGGGACCGCAGTCCACCGCGCCTCTGCTCAACGTCGAACCGTCCGACACCGTGCCCGCCCCGCGCCGACACGCCGCGGAGATCACCGTCGACGGCATCCGCCTCAAACTCAGCCTGTATTCGCCACGCCCCGAGGACTCCACCAAGTCGACCGCCATCGACCGCTTCGAGTTCTCCAACGACAGCATGAGTTCCAGCGAGAGCAAGAGCACCACCGTCGCCCCCACCTTCAGCTACACCGGCCCCCTCACCGACGACGGCAACCACCGCGCGGGCGTCGCGGGCGTCCCGCTCGCGGGCCACACCGAGACCAAGGGCGCCACCGGCGGCATCGGCAGCGTCCGCCGCAACCTCTGGCGCACCAATGCCCCCACCGACGGCCAACGCCTGCGCACCGTCGCCCTCGTGGAAGTCCAAGGCCCGAAAGGCACGGTCTGGGTCACCGCCGACATGGTCCTGCGCACCATCGAAACCCCACCCGCGAGCGCGACCACCCCCAAACCGGCTGCCCCACCCGAAGATCCGACAGCCAAGCCCGCACCCGAGGACCAGGCAGGATCCGACGGCAAACCGAAACTCGACGGGAAAGCCGAACCCGAACCCGGTACGGAGGGCGACGCCAAGGGCGAGGCGAAGGTCGAAGCGAAGGCGGGCGACACCGAGGTCAGCGCCGATGTGAAGGTGGACCCCGAGGCGGAAGCCAAGGCCGAAGCGGCCGCCGATGGTCCCACCGGAACGCAGGCGCGGCAACGGGTTCGGCTGTGGCGTCGGCCCAAGACCGGTGGGGCCGAGGCCAAAACCTCCGGACCGAAGGGCGGCGATCGTGTGCCGCCGCCGGAACGGCCCCGAGGTGAGCGATCGCCCATCGTGGACGGCGTTCCCGCACCGGCGGGATTCGTGTGGGAATCCATGCCGCTCGACGGCGACTGCTTCTTCCACGCCGTGGAACGCATCGTCCACGCCGCCCCGTACCGGTCGGAAGCCGAACTCGACCAACGGATCACCCGATTGCGCGGCCTGACCGCCGACGAACTGTCCGGTCCCCGGCGCGAGGCGTACTTCGCCCAGTTCCTGAATCTGATGCTCGCCGAACGAAACCGCGGAAGGACACTGACCGACGCGGAGCGGCGGGCCCCCGTCTCGCAGTCCGACATCGCCCGCTACAACGCGGCCTTCGACCGCCAGGTGGCGCAGATCAGAGGGCGCGGCGCCTGGCGGATGGGCGCATTCGACCTGGTCCCCGGCGCCGCCGCGGCCGCACTCACGCAGCAGGGCACGGTCCTGCGCCTCCACGATCGCCGAATCCGCCCCGGCGGCTGGACCTTCGGCGAGGACACCACCGCACACCCCGACGGCTCGGTTCTCATCGCCCACGAGCACTACTACTTGGCCGTCCCCGCGGTGAGCGCCGAGTCCGCCCCGAAAACGACAGCGACACCCGACGGAAGCCGTCGATCCGACGAAGACCCGTCGACCATCGACGGCGATGCGAAGACCGACGGCACGAAGACCGACGGTGCGGAGCAGGGTGGTGCGAAGACCGACGGCACGAAGACCGACGGTGCGGAGCAGGGTGGTGCGAAGAACGACGGTGCGAAGAAGGGAGGTGCGAAAGCCGGCGGTGCCAAGGAACGCGCCGCGGACGTGGTGATCGACGGCAGCGCGAAGGTGGACGGTGAATCGAAGGTCGACGAGGAGACGAAGGTCCTCGCCTACCCGAAGCCCATTGCCGGCCAGATCGATCGTGCGATCTCGCCGCTGACCGCACGCCCGCGTACTGCCCGTAGGCAGCCGACGATGGTCCTCGACGTGTCCGTCGACCTCGGGGAGAAGAAGGCTGATCCACGGCCGGGGACGAGCTGGCTGGACCTGTCCGACGACGAGTCGGTCTCCAGCGCCGACGACCTCGGGACGGACCTCAACGCCGCCCCGCCGCGTGATCCCGCCCGACAGTCGGATCGGGACGACGACACGGCGTTCCAGACGTTCGACTCGGCGCGCCCCACCCGATCGGTCCGGTTCGCGGTCGAGGGCGAGGAGGTGCGCCCGACACGGCTCAGGATGGCGGACATCCGGGCGGCGCTCGCCTCGGACGACACGGAGTCGATCGAGTCCTCGGATTCGGGCGAGCCCGTCGCCGCCGAACAAGCGGAGTCCACGCCGGACCGGCCGAGTTTCCTGACGTTCACGCCTCGGGACAGTCGGCCGCCTCGGTGGCCGGGCCGGCACGACTTCACCGCCGCGGCGCGAGCCACCCTGTCCGCGAGGGAGATCGCTCGGAGCATCGACCCGCGTCTGGACCCGCTGACGAGTTCCACGGAATCTTTCGCCGAATCCTTCTTGCTGCCGGCGGCGTTCGCGGAACTTCCGCACGTGCCACCGGCCGAGACGGCCACGGAATCGACCGAGTCCGCGCCGGTAGCGCAGAGTCTTGCGACGCCGGTTTCCGACGAGACCGATCCGAACGCCGTCACAGCGCACGGGTCCGACACCGTTACCCCGCCGGTAGTCCAGGGTCTTGCGACTCCGGTGTCGGAGGGAATCGACCCGCTCCCCGTGACGGCGCAGGAGGTCGAGACCGTTGCTGCGCCGATCGGGCAGGACCGTGCGACTCCGATATCGGCCGGGATCGATCCGACCGTCGTCACGGCGCAAGAGGTCGACACCGTCGCCGCACCGGTAGTGCAGGGCCGTCCCACCCCGATATCCGACGGCACCGCCCCGACCGCCATCACGACACAGCGGGCCGACACCGCCATGCCGGGAAATGCCGGGACGTCGCCGAACCGTCTGCGCCGCTTGCTGTCCCGTTTCGGACCGAGCCGTGCGACCGGACCACGAACCGCCCGGCCCGCCGAAGCGGCACCGGATCGCCGGCACTTCCGCGACATGGTGCGAGCCCCGCTGCACCGACTTCGCCACCGCAACGCCGAGACGAAACGACCGGCACGCGGCGACCGTGCCACCGAGCACACCGCCACGCCCGTCGACAGTGCGGAACCGAGGCCGCTCACCTCGCGAGAAGACGCCGACTGCGTCGTGGCCACCTTGACGGCGATCCGCGACAGTCTGCGCAAGAGCAGGATTCGGATTCCGGAACGTCGTTCGGCGTTGGCGGGGCGTTCGCGCCGGGAATTGGAGCGGGCCGCGGGCGCGGAGCTACACGGCTATCCTGACGACAGCGCCATCGTCCGGAATCTCATGATCCACGGACCCGGTGCGCAGGCCCTCGTCGTGGTCGAGCACGCGGCGCCCGCCGCGAACGCCGTGGGCGCGCACGCCTATCGGATGGTCAACGAGGGCGGCGTCGTCCGCGTGTACGACGCCGCCGATCCGACGCACACGCTGCCCGGCCAGCACCGGCCCGCCGCCGTGCACGCCATCCTGTTCACCCCGGAGGGCAGATCGCCCCGCCCGGTGTTCGCCCGTGGCGCGGTCGTTCCCGCGTTCCCGGCCGATGTCCGTATCGGCGCGCCCGAGAACCGCTCGGACCGTTCCGGACCCGGGCGGGCGGCGCAGACCTCCGGCGCGGCGGTGCACCGTGGCGGGGTTTCCGGCATCGACGGCAGCACCGCGGATTCCGGATCGGCGACCGGTCCGGCCCGTCGACTCGGCTCGCGTCGCCTGGGACGTCTCGTGTCCCGACTCCGCGATCGCGTGGGCTCGTCAGGGGCCGCGTCGAGTTCCTCGACGGGACAGGAAGATCGGGCCCGGCCGGGGGGAACCTCGCTCCGAGGCATTCGCGCGCTGGTCACGCGGAACTTCCGGCCGGAGCGTCCCGAGATCTCGGAGATCGCGACCGATTCGTCCCCACCGACCTGGGCTCCGTCGCCCGAGGACGGCAACCGAGTGCTGACCGTTCTGGCGCGAGCCGCCGGACAGTCCGATCTCGCGGCCGTGCGCGGCACGATCGCGCGGGGCATGCAAGCCGATCTGGCGCACTACGTCGAGTCGCTGGCCTCGTTCACTGCCGAGGGGCGGCGGGAATGGCAGGTCGAGGCACTGCGTCGCGCCCGAGGGAGGATCGAGCGCAGCAGAGAGGAATGGCGGCTGATCAGGCAGACGGTCGCGCTGCGGATGAGCGGGCAGATCGGCAGTGACGACGATCTGCCGACGACCGCGGCGGAAGCGCTGCGCATCGAGCAATTCGACGAGTCGGTGCGGCAGTTCGACGCCGCCGTCGAGCAACGCGCGCGGGAACGGTTGCGGACCCTGCTCGCGGCGGTGCGTGATCCGAACCGGCCCACCGATCATCTGATGAGTGTGGATCTGCTGCCCATCGCGGCGCGGGAACTCGGTCTCAACGTCGTCGTGTTGCGTCCCGGCCGGCCTCGCGACGTCTACCGGCACGGTCGCCCCGAGGCCCCGTTCACCTTGTTCTACGCCTCGGCCGCGCATCCGGATCACCTGCACGTGGCGACCACCGCGAGCGGTGCCCCGTTCCACCTTCTTTCCGGGGATCTGGACGAGGACTTCGCCTACGCGCCGCCCCCCGGTCACGAACGGGGACCGAGCACGCCGGCCGGGACCGATTCCGTCGACATCGGCCGCCTCGACGCGCACGGTGTCCGGGTCTTCGATTCCGACGCCGCGGGATCCGCCTACGGCGAGGCCGTGTTGGATCAGTGGCACCGGCTCACCCCGAGACGGCAGCACGCGGCCTGGGCCTATCACGCCGCGACCCTGAGCAATACCTTGCTGCGGGAAGGAAGCCGCGCGGTCGTGGAGGCGTTGGACCGGGGTCGCGCCGCCGTCGAGCACATCTCGTTGCTGACCGAACTGACCGGTGGCCGCGAACTTTCGCTCGACGCGCTGGCCGAGCACTACGACCACCCCGACCCGATGCATCTCTACGACGTGATGTCGGACCCGCACCGTGCGGGCGCGGTCGGCCGACTGCTCTACGCGCTGCGTTCCTCCGACGACCCGGAATCCCTGCTCGCGGGGACGAAATTCGAAGCCCGGTTCTACGAGCAGACCTTGGAACCGGTGTTCCGACGCTTCTACGGCACGATGCCCAGCCTGGGCGGGCTCGAGCGGGGAATCCGAACCCTCGACGAGGCGATGGGACCGCTGCCGAACACCGAGCCCGTGCGAGTCGTGCGCGGCCTGACCGGCATCTCGTTCATGCGGGACAACAGCGGAAGACCCCTGCAATTCCTGAGTTCCGATCCGTCGCAACTGGTGGGGACGATCCAGCAGGAGCCCGGCTACCTGTCCACTTCGGTCGGTCGCGACCTGACCACCTTGCCGGACGCCCGCGAGTTCGAGTACCGACTGAATCTGACGGTTCCGCCGGGGACCCCCGGTCTGTGGATCGGACAGCACAGCGGCGTCCCCGGCAGCAACGAACTCCTCCTCGCCCGTGACACCCGCTACCGCATCACGGGCGTCACCCGCGACGAAGCGAACGACTTGCTGATCATCGAGGCGGAAGTGCTTCTCCCCGACACCGCCGAGCCCGAACAGGACGACCGAGACAGCGAGAACACCGCCGACGAGACCGCCCCGCGACGCGACGCCGAGACCTCGCTCGATCGAGGCGTGTCGCTCGAATCCGGCGAATCGGTGTGGGAGAACCGGGACGCCGCCGAGTCCGCGACGCGGTCGCCCGACGCGGAACAGAGCCGGGTTCCTCTCGCGGATACGGGACAACAGCCGCCGGACGTCGTCACCGCGGGGCGGGAATTGAGCGCGATGCTCACCGGTGACGGGCCGATCGACTTCGCGCGGGTCCTGGCCGTCGTGGCTGACCGGCGGGCGGTCCCGCACCTCGAACAGGCATTGCTCGAGGCGGTCGGCAGACCACTGCCCGAGGTGCTCGATGAGACGGTGCGGCAGGGGCGACTGTCCGCCGCGCAGGAGTTCCGCCTCGCCCGTCTGCTGGGCCTGCTGCCGAAGCTCGACCTGCCGGCCGGAGTCGTCTCGCCGGTCGCAACGACAGGCTCGGACGTGTCAACGGCGTGGGAAACGCGCGTGACCGAGTACGTCGAGGCAATGCTGGGAATGCGCGATATCGAGCACACCCTGGCCTTCGTCGAACACCTGGATCGCGATCCGCGGGCGCTGCGGGCGGTTCAGGACGCCTATCGGGTCCGCACCGACGGCCGCGACCTCGCGGTGGATCTGCGCGCCTACCTGCCGGAGGACGGCGACTACCTGGACCACGTCTTCGCCGAATCGGCGGACCAGCGCGTGACCCGGGGGGAGTGAAAGCCGATCGCTCGTGCTTCGGACACCGTGCGCCGTCTCGACGGCGCGGACCCGAGGACGAATCGAGGTGTTCCCGGGCGCGGCACCTCGAGGATTGCTCGTCCGGGGCGATCGCCGACCGAGCCGACCCGATCGCCGCGGGGACTCACGCGGCGGGCCCGCGGATCACCTGAAATCGGCGGTGTCGCGGACTTTTCGATCACGGAAGCGCTGCGCGAAACCCTCGGCGTAGCGGGACGGCGCGGTGGAGGAGGTGGACTGCTCGATCACCCCGTCGTCGGCGATGTAGAAGAGGGCGCGACCGATGACGATCTCGCCCGGTCGGGTCGGCGCGAAGACCATCCAGCCCACGTTCAGCCGCTCGGCCACCAACTCCTCGACGGGATAATCGTCGGTGTCCAGACCCAGTCCGAGGATGTGTTCGCGGACCGCGAGGATCGCCTCCTCGCGCGGCAACTCCTCGGACAGTTCCAGCACCACTCCGGCCATCGACAGTTGATACAGCGCGCCGTCGATGTCGTCGGCCGGGTCGTCGAACAGGGCGGCCACCGTCGCGCGGGACACCACACCGGATTCCGCGGCGGCCACCAGATCGTCCGCCGCGGCGCGCTGCCGTTCGCTCGGGGCCGCGCTGACCACACCGCAGAGGACATCGGCGGTGGTCCGGGCCGACCACACGCCCGGCACCGCCGCGGTGAGCGCTTCCGCCGGCGCCGACTCGCCGCGGAACCAACTGTCGCGTTCCCACCAGTAGCAGAACGACAGCAGTCCGCGCGCCGCGCGCGAATTGAGCACCTGGTTGGCCACCCACGCCGGCGCGCCCGCGTACAGGTCGGGCATGGGCGCGCCGCCGTTGTAGGCGGCGTCGAGTTCGGGCGCGTTCCACACCCCGCCCGAGAGCACCGCGCGGCCGTCGGGCAGCACGTAGAGCGTCGCGCCGCTGCGCGATGCGCCTTCGAAAACGCCGAGCGCGGGCAGGATTCGCGGACCCCAGTCCGAGCCGACGGCGACGAAGGCCGCCGCGATCGTCGCCCAGCGCGCCCAGAGCACGGGCAGCGCGGGGAAGTCGGTGGTGCAGGGCTGGGCCACGACTCCGGCTTCCCGATCCGCGCGCGCTCGCGCCTGCGCCTGATGGGGGGTGCGCCACTGCCGATTGTCGTGGCCGATGTAGGCGGCCAACCAGACCGGGATCCGCTCGCGCGGGAAGGCCCGCAGATCGGTCGAATACGCCTCCGGGGTGAGCAATTGATCGTCGGGGAACGGTTCGTCGCCGTAGTCGTAGTCGACGTCGAGTTCACCGCCGGCGTCGAGGCGGACCACCATGCGCCACCACGGGCCGTCGCCGAGCCGGGCCGAGAGCTCACGCAGCCGCCGGACCAGATCGATGATCTCGCCGGCCGGTCCGAGCCTGGTCACCCGGTCGTCCTCGTCGCGGTAGTGGGTGTAGGCGACTCCGCCCGCGACCGTGATCGCGAAGAACGCTTCGAGGCGTTGCCAACCGGGCGGACCGGCGAGGGCGAGTTCGCCCGCGACCTCGTGTGCGAGGTCCGCGGCCTGCCGCTGGATCGAATCCTCCTCGAGCGAAGGGGATTCGCTCGGCCGCCCGTCCGTCGAGGGATTGCCCGACGCCGGGGCGGGCTGGTGGTGCGGTTGGTTCATGCGGTGCGGCCTCCTCCGGTTTCGCGATGGACGTGCCTCGACACCGACTCGGCCGAGTCTGCCCGAGTAATGTACAGATCGCGTTAAACCGTTGTTAAGTAGATATACACCGGTTTCGGTGGACGTTCGCGTCGGGCAGAGTTGTCCGCGGAAACGTGGCGGTGCGAGAAGTCGCGTGCCGTCGGGGAACACGTCGCCTTGTCGATGACGCAGGACCGAGCCCTTGGTGAGATGACGTGGTAGCGAGCAGGAATCCGGTCGAGAGCCCCTTCGAGTCCCGGCCGTCCCGGCGCAGTCCGCTGCGCCGCGGGCTCGGCCTGGTCGTGCTGCCCGAGGTGCCGCCGATCGAACCGGAGACGGCGGTGCTCGCCGAACCCGTGGTGCCGGAGGACAAACGGTTCTGCTGGAAGTGCGCGGGCCCGGTCGGTCGGTCGGACGGAAACCGCGCGGGTGTCACGCACGGCTGGTGCGCACAGTGCGGGGCGCAGTTCGGCTTCCGTCCCGCCCTCGCCGCGGGCGAGGTGGTCGCCGACCAGTACGAGATCCGAGGTTGTCTGGCGCACGGCGGTTTCGGCTGGGTGTATCTGGCCCGCGACCGTCGCGTGGGCGGACGGTGGGTCGTGCTGAAAGGGTTGCGCAATCCGCGCGATCCGGAAGCGCACGTGACGGCGCTGGCCGAACGCCAGTTCCTTTCGGAGGTCGTGCATCCCGCCATCGTGAAGATCTTCAACTTCGTGACCCATCGCGACGCCGGCTACATCGTGATGGAGTACATCGGCGGCCGCTCGCTGGGCGCGTTGCTCGAACAGCGCGGGGCGGAACCGATTCCGGTGGCCGAGGCCATCGCCTACGTGCTGGGAATCCTGCCCGCCCTCGACCACCTGCATGCACTCGGCCTGGCCTACAACGACCTCAAGCCGGACAACGTCATGGTGAGCCGGGACGAGGTCACGCTGATCGATCTCGGCGCGGTGGCCGCGTTGCGCTCCGGGGGCGTTCTGGAGGGCACGCCCGGATTCCAGGCTCCCGAGATCGCCCGGACCGGGCCCACGGTGGCCTCCGACATCTACAGCGTCGGCCGGACCTTGGCCGCACTGGCCCTGCCCGGCGGGTGGGACGCCGAGGAGCCGACGTCGAGCGCGCACCCGGAGTTCGCGATGCTGCTGCGTCGGGCCGTCCACGCGGACCCGCGGCGGCGCTTCGCCTCGATCGCGGCGATGTACCGCCAACTCGAAGGGGTGCTGCGGATCGTGCTGGCCCGCGACACCGGACGCGACCACCCGCAGGTGTCGGCGATCTTCGGCGCGGTGCGCACCGATTTCGGCGCGGCGGCGTTGCCGGACCTCGCGCTCGGCAACGGGCGCGCGCCGGGATTCACCGCGCGGGATCTGGCCGCCGCCCTGCCGATTCCGATGACCGACCCGGACGATCCCGCCGCCGACGTCCTCGCCGGCCGCGCGCACGCCGACCCCGGCCAGGCCCGCGAAGCGCTGCGGATCACCCGGGCCGTGCGCGGCGAGCCGACCGAATCGTTCGAGCGGGAATCCGCGCTGATCGAGACCAGGGTCCACCTGGACCTCGGTGCGACCGCCGCGGCGCGCGAGATCCTCGACGGTCTGCGGGCGGCGGACCCGACCGAGTGGCGGGTGGACTGGTTCGAGGCGATCCTCGCGCTGCGGACCGGTCGCCTCGGCCACGCCCACACGCGATTCGAGGTCGTGCACGCGATGGTCCCCGGCGAACTCGCCCCCGTGCTCGCGATGGCGGCGACCGCGGAACTGCTGGCGGCGGAGACCGTCGAACCCGAACGGGAGTCCTGGCGTCGCCGGGCCGCCGAGCGCTACCGCACGGTGTGGCGGACCGACGCGACGGTGGTGACCGCGGCGTTCGGGTCGGCCCGGTCGGCGATCGCCCTGGGCGAGCCGTCCGCCGCGCTCGAGGTGCTGCGGCGGGTGCGCCCGGAAACGCGCGGCCACGACATCGCCCGGATGGGCTTGGCCGCGCTGCTGGTCTCCCGCCCGGCGGCCGAACTGACCCGCGACGTCCTGGACGAGGCGGCCCGACAGTTGCCCGGCCTGCCGCACGATCGCCGACTCTTGGAGTTGCGGGCCGCCGTGCTGGACGGCGCGCTGCGGTGGTTCCGCGCGGGCGGGCGGGCGACGGACCCGGCGGACACCGTCCTCGGCTTCCCCTGCACCGAGCGCGGCCTGCGCGGCGGCCTCGAAGCGGCGCTGCGGGCCCTCGCGATGATCACCCCGAACCGGCGCGACCGCTTCGCCCTGGTCGACCGCGCCAACGCCGTGCGCCCGCACTCCTGGCTCTGAGCCCGCCGGCGCCTCCGGCGATCTGCGGAACTCAGGCGGTGACGTAGCGGAGCAGGTACGCGGTCCGGAAACGGCGGGTCTCGGTGAGGCGGAGACGGATACGTTCGTCGAGGGCGGGGAGCATCGGGGTGCCGCCGCCGAGGATGACGGGCATCTGGTAGAGCTGGTATTCATCGATCAGGCCGTGGGGGATCAGCGCGGCGGCGAGGTCCGCGCCGCCGACCTCGATCACGCCGTCGCCCTCGGCTTTGAGTCGGCGGACTTCCTCCACGGCGTTCTCGCTCACCAGCGTGCTGTTCCAGTGCACCTCCGACAGTGTCCGGGAGAACACGACTTTCGGTTTCCCGGTCCACAGCGCGCCGAATTCGCGTTCGATGGGCGGGGCGTCCGCGGCGACGTGCGGCCAGTATTCGGCCATCAACTCGTAGAGGCGGCGGCCGTGCAGCGAGATCTCGACGTCGCGGAAGCGGTCGTTGTGGAACTGGTGCAGTTCCTCGTCCGGGTCGGTCCAGTCGATGGAGCCCGCGCGGTCGTTGATGTAGCCGTCCAGGGACACGCTGAAGCCGTAGATCAGTTTCCTCATGTCGGGATAGACCTCCTGTGCGCGCGAAACTCATCGGACGGCGTCGATCCTGACAGAGATACGGCCGGTGTCAGGGCGAACGGACCGACAGTCCGGCCGCGCGTCCCGCGTGGGCGAGGACCTGTTCGAGCATCGCGGGCGTGAGGCGTCCGGTGAAGGTGTTCTGCTGGCTGACGTGGTAGCTGCCGAACACCTCCAGCGGCGCGCGGTCCGGGCGGGCCGGGGTCAGGCGCACCCGCGCGCCGTGCCCGAATTTCGGTCGGGGGCGCGGCACGGTCCATCCCGCGTCGGCCACCACGGGCAGCAGCGCCTGCCAACCGAAGCCGCCGAGGACGACGACGGAGCGGAGCGTGGGGGCCAGCAGGTCGAGTTCGATGTCCAGCCAGCCCCGGCAGCGGTCCCGTTCGGCGACGGTGGGTTTGTTCTCGGGCGGCGCGCAGTGCACGGGCGCGGTGATCCGGGTGCCGTACAGGCGCAGTCCGTCGTCGGCGCGCACGGCGGTCGGTCGGTTGCTCAGGCCGACGGCGTGCAGGGCGGCGAACAACACGTCGCCGCTGCGGTCGCCGGTGAACATGCGGCCGGTGCGGTTGCCGCCGTGGGCGGCCGGGGCGAGGCCGACGAGCAGCAGACGCGCGTCGGCGGGGCCGAGGCCGGGCACGGGGCGTCCCCAGTAGGTCTCGTCGCGGAAGGCGGCGCGTTTCTCGTGGGCGACCTGTTCGCGCCAGGCGACCAGGCGCGGGCAGGCCCGGCAGGCGATGACCGCGGCGTCCAGGTCGGCGAGGGTGTGCGGCCGGTCGCCGCGGGCCAGGACCGCCGCGGGGCCGCCGTCGTCGGTGCCGGGGGTCATCGTCGCAGCGTAGGGGGCGGGGGTCGCGGTCGGTGCGGCCGGGAGGTATCGAAGCGGTCACGTCCGGTCGGCCGCGGATCAAGATCGAACCGACCGGTTGCGACCGCGCGGCCGCCGACGGTAGTTTGCGTGGAGGTAGCTCGAGATCGCGATGGAGCGAGGTGGACATGACCGACGCGTGGCCCCATTCGATGAATTCCTTCGACGAGATCTTCCAGCGCTTCTTCGGCTCCGGTATGGCGGCGCAACCGCCGGTGCAGCGCACCGACCTGGGCAGACTGATGACCGACAACGCCAAACTGTTGGTCGCCACCGCTCGTGAGGCGGCCCTGAACTGGGGCAATCCCGAAGTCACCCCGGAACATCTGCTCTACGCGGCCACCGAGTCCGAGCCGGGCCGCAGCATCCTGACCGAACTGGGCCAGGACCCGGACAAGGTCGCCGAGCAGATGCGCACCCTGTCCGACACCGGCAACGCGAGCGAACCCGCCGACGGCACGATCGCGCTGAGCCCCGGGGCCAAGGCGGCCCTGCGCGCGGCCCAGCGCAGCGCGGCCGAATCCGGCAGCAGCTACATCGGTCCCGAACACGTCCTGCTGGGCGTGGCCGCGACCCCCGACAGCCCCGCCGCGCAGGTCCTGCTCTCGGGCGGACGCGCGCAGGTCTCGCCCGGCCGCGCGAGCAGTTCCACGCCCACGCTGGACCAGTACGGGCGGGATCTGACCGCCGAGGCGCGGGCCGGCAGAGTGGATCCCGTGGTGGGTCGCGCGCAGGAGATCGAGCAGACGGTGGAGATCCTGTCGCGCCGCCGCAAGAACAACCCCGTCCTGATCGGCGATCCCGGCGTCGGCAAGACCGCGATCGTGGAGGGGTTGGCCCAGCGCGTCGTCAACGGCGACGTGCCCGGCACCCTGGCCGACCGCCGTGTCATCGCCCTCGACATCGGCTCACTGGTGGCGGGCAGCAAATATCGCGGCGAATTCGAGGAGCGGCTGACCAAGATCCTCGACGAGGTGCGCGCGCACTCCGACGAGTTGATCCTGTTCATCGACGAACTGCACACCATCGTCGGCGCGGGCGGCGGCGCGGAGGGGGCGATGGACGCGGGCAACCTGCTCAAGCCCGCGCTGGCCCGCGGCGAACTGCACGTGGTCGGCGCGACGACGGTGGACGAGTACCGCACCCACATCGAGAAGGACGCCGCGCTGGAACGCCGCTTCCAACCGGTGCTGATCAGCGAACCGTCGGTGGCCGACACCATCGAGATCCTGCGCGGCCTCGCCGATGTCTACGAGGAACACCACCGGGTCCGCTACACCGACGAGGCGCTGATCGCGGCGGCCGAACTGTCCGACCGCTACGTCACCGACCGGTTCATGCCCGACAAGGCCATCGACCTTCTCGATCAGGCGGGCGCACGGGTCCGGTTGCGCGTCCGCACACCCGGTCCCGACCTGAAGTCCAAGGAGGACGACCTCGCGCGCCTGCGTCGGGAGAAGGACGCCGCGGTCGCCGCCGAGGACTACGAGCGGGCCACCGAACTCAAGGCCGAGATCGCCGCCGCCGAGGAGAGTCTGGCCGACGGCGAGGCCGGGGCCGAACCCGAGGTGACGGTCACCGATGTCGCCGAGATCGTCTCCCGCCACACCGGCATCCCGGTCGCGGATCTCACCGTCGAGGAGCGGCAGCGATTGCTCGGTCTGGAGCAGGCCCTGCACAAGCGCGTGGTCGGTCAGGACGAGGCGATCGTGGCGGTGTCGGAGGCGGTGCGCCGGGCCAGGGCGGGCATGAAGGATCCGGACCGGCCGATCGGGTCGTTCCTGTTCCTCGGTCCCACCGGCGTCGGCAAGACCGAACTGGCCAAGGCGTTGGCCGAGGCCGTCTTCGGCGATGAGGACCGCCTGATCCGCTTCGACATGAGCGAATTCCAGGAGAAGCACACGGTGTCACGCCTGGTCGGCGCGCCGCCCGGTTACATCGGCTACGACGACGCGGCCCAGCTCACCGATCGGGTTCGCCGCCAACCGTATTCGGTGATCCTGTTCGACGAGATCGAGAAGGCGCACCCGGACGTGTTCAACGTGCTGCTGCAACTGCTCGACGACGGCCGGGTGACCGATTCGCGCGGACGCACGGTGGATTTCAAGAACACGATCGTCATCATGACCAGCAACATCGGGTCGGATCTGGTGTTGGCCACCCCGGAGGGGGAGCGGGACCTGCTCGAACAGCGGCTCACCGAACGACTGCGCGAGCACTTCCGTCCCGAATTCCTCAACCGGATCGATGACACCATCGTCTTCCACCGCCTCGACAGCGAACAGATCCATTCCATCGTCGGCTTGGTGCTCGACGGCACGCGGCGGTTGCTGCGCGCCCAGGACATCGATCTCGACATCACCGACCCGGCCGTGGACTGGCTGGCCGATCACGGCTACCAACCCGAGTACGGCGCGCGGCCGCTGCGGCGCACGGTGCAGCGCGAACTGGACAACAAGCTCTCGCGGCTGCTGTTGGACGGCGCGCTGAGCTCGGGCGACACCGTCCGGGTCGACGCCGACGACGCCGGTCTGGAACTGGCCGCGGTGCACCACGACGGCGCGCGCACCTCCGAAGGGTCGGTGTAGTCGGGCCGTGTCACTACCGCGCCTTGCCCGCCGATGTGCGCTACCATCGCGGTGCCATGGTGGAACAACTGGCCGGTTCGGTGGAATCCGCTGGGGGAGTTGCGCATTGGGTAGAGAACAGACCGCTCGCAGTGCCGGGAGCGGTGGACGATGACCGATCCGCGCGAGGAGTTGCTGCGTCGCGTGCGGGACGCGCTGAGAGAACTGCCCGAGGACGAACGTCTGGTGCCGATGTCGCGCGCCCGGCAGCGCCAAGGGCCGCCGACGAGTTCGGGTGACCGCAACGCGTTGATCGACCTGTTCGCCGCCCGGTTGACGCACTACGGCGCCCGCGTGCACCACATCATCGAACAGGACATCCCCGACACCGTCGCGAAGGTGCTCACCGCTCAGGGCGCGCTGTCGGTGGTGGTGCCGCAGGGACTGCCCGAGGAGTGGACGCGCCCGTGGCTGGCCGACGAACGGCACGCCGTGATCGATGACAGTCCGTTCCTGCCGCAGGGGCAGTTGGCCGGGGCCGACGCGGTGATCACCACTTGCGCGGCCGCCGTCGCCGACGCGGGCATCATCGTGCTCGACGGCAGCGCGGGGCAGGGGCGGCGCGCGCCCACCCTCGCTCCCGCCTGCCACGTCTGCGTGGTCCGGGTCGACCAGGTCGGCGCGTCCATGCCGGAGGTCATCGACCGCCTCGACCATCGCAGGCAGATCACCTGGTTCGGCGGCCCCACCGCCGATTCCGAGGACGAGGGCGCGGGCATCGGGTCCGCCCGGCAGCTCATCGTGCTCGTGGTCGACTGAGGCCGCCTCGACCGGGGCGGCTCAGGTCAGCGGCGCGGTCCAGCGCAAGGTGGTGCCGTTCTCCGCGCCGCGCTCGATCGTGAACGAGCCGCCCAGGCGTTCGGCGCGCGCGGCCAGATTGGCCAGACCGCTGCGGCGGGAGAGCTGTTCGGGCATGCCCGCGCCGTCGTCACTGACCTCGACGGTGACATCGTCGCGGATGGTCAGCGTGACCGTGACCGAGGTGGCCCCGGCGTGCCGGATGACGTTGCTGACCGCCTCGCGCAGCACCGCCTCGACGTCCTCCGACAGCGGCGGCGTCAGCACCGACACCGGACCCGCCAGGCGCACGGTGGTGCGCAGACCGGTGTCGGCGGTCATGCCGCGCACCGCGTCGTAGAGGCGTTTGCGCAGTTTCGGCGCCTCGGCCCCGGTGGAGGAGTGCAGATCGAAGATGGAGTGCCGGATGTCCTGCACGATGGCTTGGATGTCGTTGATGGTGTCGGCGAGACGATCGCGCACCTCGGGCGCGTCGGTGCGGCCGACGGTGCCGCGCAGGGCCAGACCCACCGCGAACAACCGCTGGATGACGTGGTCGTGCAAGTCACGGGCGATGCGGTCGCGTTCGGAGAGCACGTCCAGTTCGCGCATGCGGCGCTGGGTGTGGGCCAGTTGCAGGGCCAAGGCGGCCTGACCGGCGAAGGCGGCCAGCATGGACTGGCCCGGCGCGTCCAGCGGCGGCACCTCGCCGGGGCGCACGGTGGTGAGCACGCCGATCACCGCCTCACCCGCGCGCAACGGCAGGATCAGCGCGGGGCCGTCCATGGTGGCGATGGTCGGCGGCACATAGCGCAGTTCGCCGACCGAATGCACCCGGCCGTCCCGGAACGCCGTCCCCGAATGCGAGGCGTCGACCGGAAGACGTTGACCCACCAGACCTTCCGATCCGGTGCCCGCCGCCGCCGCGATGACCAGTTCGGTGACCTCCGCGGGCGGGGTCTGCGGATCGACGGGCAGCGCGACGAAGGCGAACCCGGCCTCGGTCACCCGCACGGCGTGCTCGGCGACCAGTTCGAGCACCTCGTCGGGTTCGTCGCCCGCCAACAACTGCGTCGCCACGTCGAGGGTGGCCTCGAGCCACTGCTGCCGGATGCGGGACTGCTCGTAGAGGCGGGCGTTGGCGATCGCGATGCCCGCCGCCGCGGCCAACGCCTGGACCAGCACCTCGTCCTGTTCGGTGAACTCCTGGCCGTCGGCCTTCTCGGTCAGATACAGATTGCCGAACACCTCGTCGCGGACCTGCACGGGCACGCCCAGGAAGCTGCGCATCGGCGGATGGTGCGGCGGGAAACCCACCGAGGACGGATGGGTCGACATGTCCGCCAACCGGATCGGGGTCGGCTCGTGCAGCAGCAGGCCGAGCACGCCGTGACCGGTCGGCAGCGCGCCGATGCGCACCCGGGCGCGGTCGTCGATGCCCTCGTAGACGAATTCGGACAGGAATTCGCGGGTGGTGTCGGTGGCGCGCACGCCCAGCGCCCCGTAGCGCGCGTCCACCAGTTCGATGGCGGTGTGCACGATCGAACGCAGCGTGTTGTCCAGGTCGAGACCGGCGGTGACCACCAGCATCGCCTCGATGAGCCGATCCATCTGATCGCGGACGCCCACGATCTCGGCCATCCGGTCCTGCACCTGACCGAGCAGTTCGCGTAGTCGCGACTGCGCCACTCCCGGTTCGGGAATGCGGGGCAGGTTCATCCGCGCTCGCCGGGCGGCGCGCCGAGTTTGCTGGCCAGCACCGCCGCCTGGGTGCGGCGCTCGACGCCGAGTTTGGTCAGCAGGCGCGAGACGTAGTTCTTCACGGTCTTCTCCGCCAGGAACATCCGGCCCGCGATCTGGCGGTTGGTCAGACCCTCGCCGAGCAACCCCAGCAGCACCCGCTCCTGATCGGTCAGCCCGGCCAGCGGACCCGTGCGGCCCTCGGCCTCCGAGCGCAACTTGGCCATCAGCGCCGCCGCGGCGCGGTTGTCCAGCAACGACTTCCCCGCACCGACCGCGCGGATCGCGTCGACCAGTTCCAGCGTGCCGATGTCCTTGACCACGTAGCCGCTGGCCCCGGCGAGGATGGCGTCGAGCATGGCCTGCTCGTCGGTGAACGAGGTCAGGATCAGGCAGCGCGGATCGCGGTGACGCGAGAGCAGTTCGCGGCACAGTTCGATGCCGTTGCCGTCGGGCAGGCGCACGTCGAGCACGATGACGTCCGGACGCGCGGCCGGGATCCGCGCCATCGCCTCGGCGACCGTCCCCGCCTCGCCGACGACCTCCATATCGGGTTCGAGACCGAGCAGATCACCCACGCCGCGACGCACGATCTCGTGATCGTCGACCAAGAAGACGGTGATCATCGGCGCACTCCTTTCGGCGATCGGCCCGCCGGTCCAGCGTACGGAACGCGCGCGGGCCGGGAATACGGTGTTGGTCCCGTCTCAGGTGACCGAAGTCCCTTGACACCGACCGTACAACGCCGGCCGGGGTCGCACGGCCGCGCATGGTCCTTCCCGGCGGTGACGTTCGGCCCTGATCGCAGCGCCGCCGCGGCTGATGGCATGGGTGCGCACATCTCCCTCGACACCCGCACAGGCAGGAGCACCCCTTGGCACGCGATCTGACGCAGCGCGAGATCCTCGGCGAGTTGGAAGCCGTCGCCGCGACGTGCGTGAACCGGCACCTGGCGATGGCCAAGGACTGGCATCCCCACGACTACGTGCCCTGGGACGACGGCCGCAACTTCGCCGCCCTCGGCGGCCGGGACTGGGACCCGGAGCAGTCCCGGCTCAGCCCGGTCGCCAAGGCCGCCATGGTGACCAACCTGCTCACCGAGGACAACCTGCCCTCCTACCACCGGGAGATCGCCGAGAACTTCTCCCGCGACGGCGCGTGGGGGACCTGGGTGGGCCGCTGGACGGCCGAGGAGGCCCGGCACAGCATCGTCCTGCGCGACTACTTGGTGGTCACCCGCGGCGTCGACCCGGTCGCGCTCGAGCAGGCCCGGATGACGCATATGACCAGCGGGTTCTCCTCGGGGGCGAGCGGGGCCCAGATCGCCGACGGCGCGGCGTTCCTGTGTTCGGTGGCCTACGTGTCCTTCCAGGAACTGGCCACCCGCGTCACCCACCGCAACACCAGCAGGGTGTGCGCGGACCCGATCGCCGACCGCATGCTGCAACGCATCGCCGCCGACGAGAACCTGCACATGATCTTCTATCGGACCGTGTGCGGCGCGGCCCTGGACCTGGTCCCCGATCAAGCCGTCGAGGCCATCGACACCATCGTTCGGAACTTCCAGATGCCGGGGGCGGGCATGCCCGAATTCCGGCGCAACGGCGTGCTGATGGCCAAACACGGCGTCTACGATCTGCGCCAGCACCTCGAGGACGTGCTGCAACCGGTGCTGCGACAGTGGAATCTGTTCGAGCGCACCGACTTCGGGCCGCGCGGCGAACAGGTCAGGGAACGGCTGGCCGCCTTCCTCGACGATCTGGCGACGGTGCGCGTCCCGCGCTTCGAGGAGCAACGCGACCGCGCGCTGGCCAGGGAGCGCGCGCGGGTCTAACCGGTGCGCGGTGCGCCGAGCAGGACCGCGAGCACCTGCCGGAGACGGTCGACATCGCCGTGGATGCCCGCCGCCCGGTCGTTGTAGAGGAACGCCTCGCCCAGGCGGACCAGCGCGTAGGCCAGCAGCGCGGGTTCCAGCGGCGGGTCGTAGCCGTCCTCGCGGCGCACCCGCTCGATCAGGTCCACCACCGCCGCGACGATATGCGGTTGCACCGGTCCGTCGCCCGCGGTGATGACCCGCAGGCCGGACAGCGGTTCGTGTTCGAAGTAGCGGCGGAACGGTTCGTTGTCCGATTCCCAGCGGGCCACCCGGTCGAAGACCTCGAGCACGCGGGCCGCGCCGCGGGTGCGGCAGCGGGCGTCGGCGCGGTCGAGCATGCGCCGGTGTTCGGCGACCAGCATCGCGCCGAGCAGTCCGTCCCGCGAGCCGAACCACCGGTAGATCGAGGCGCGGCTGAGGCCGAGTTCGGCGGCGATCGCCTGCACGTCGACGCGTTCGCCCGCGAGGAAGGCGCGGCGGGTGAGATCGAGCACCTGTTCCTTGGTCGCGGAGGCCGGTCGTCCCGGGGATCGGGTCGGGGTCTGCCGCGTGGAGATGCTCATCGCGAAAATGATACACGGCCGGACTCATGTATCGAACACGTGAGTCGGCGAGTCGGCGCGATTGACAGCGTAGCGCCGATCCCGACCCACGTCATCCCGCCGTTCCGCCTACCGCGACACCAGACCCATCGGTCGGATATCCGCTCCGCGCGGGTCTCCGCTCGATACGATCGTCGTCCGGGACGATCCCTGCGACGTGAACGAGGGCCGGATGACAGGTCAGCGCGCCAACCGAACATCGCGTCCCCGCCGCGGCGCGGCCGTCGCCTGCTGTACGGCGAGCTTCGCGGTCGCCGCCCTGCTGTACCCCGCGCCCGTCGCCGCCACGGCCACCAGGATTGGCATCTACCCCGACATCAACTACGGGCCGCTCACCAACTACGGCACCGGATGCGCCTACACCGTCGAAGCGCGGCTCACCTCCGCCGTCGGCCCCGTCTCCTTCTACGACAACGGCGTCCTGTTCACCACCGTCCCGCCCACCGGCGGCGTCGCCATCGTCGCTTGGAGCCCCGCCTACCGCGGCCCGCACACCCTCGCCGCGAGCCAGTCCCCCGAGGACGGCACCCTCGCCACGGTCACCGTCGAAGTCGGCGTCGGCCTGCCCATCGGCACCTCCTGCCTGGTCCTCTGAACGCTGGCCCGCGCGGTCAGGCTGGTGGCGGGGTGATGGCGCGGGGGAGGAGTTCGAAGACGAATTCGGAGTCGCCGATGCGCACGACCACGCCGTGGGACAGGGCCATGCTGTCGATGACGCGGTGGCCGTCGACGAAGACGCCGTTGGAGGACAGCAGGTCCTTGATGACGTAGGCCAGGCCGGTGTCCACGACCACCGCGTGGTGGCGGCTGACGCGGCCGTCCTCGATGGTGATGTCGTTGTCGCGCAGGCGGCCGATCCGGGTGAAGCGGCCGCGCACCGGGTAGCGGTGGCCGTTCTCGTCGCGCAGCGCGGCGAGCAGATCGCCCGCGTGCTGGTCGACGATGGTGGTCATCCTGGTCGCCGACGCCGCGCCCGCGACATCGGCGGTCAACGGTTCCTGACGCAGGATGCGGGCCTCGAGGTCGCGGATCGGCGGACCGGGATCGATACCGAGTTCGTCGGCGAGCGTGGTGCGCAACCGCCGGACCGCGTCCAAGGCGTCGGACTGGCGGCCGTCGACGTAGAGGGCGGTGATCAACTGCTGCCACAACGGTTCCCGCAGCGGATGCTCGGTCACCAGGTGCGACAGTTCCGAGACCACCGCGGCGGCCCGACCCTGGGCGATATCCGCCTCCGCGCGGGCCTCCACGACGGTCATGCGGTCGTCGTCCAGGACCGTCGCGTAGGCGTCGGCGAAGGCCAGTCCGCGCAGATCCGCGAGCACCGGACCGCGCCACTGGTCCAACGCGAGGGTCAGCAATTCGCTCGCCACCCGGAACCGGCCCGCCGCCAACGCCCGCATCCCGGCCTCCTTGCCGCCGGCGAAGCGCCGCACGTCACTGCCGTTCTCCGCCACCGTCACCCGGTAGCCCGCCCCGACCTGGGCGAGTACCCCGCGCGCGTCCAGACCGGCCTCGCGCAGCGGCTTGCGCAGATTGGACACGATGGTGTGCAGGCTGACCCGCACGTCCGGCGGCGGGTTGTCCTCCCACACCGCCTGCGCCAACGATTCGACCGACACGGGCCGATCGGCGTTGATCACCAAGCAGGCCAGCACCGCCCGCTGTTTCGGACCGCCCAGCGGTTGCGCCGAACCGTCCACGGTCAGTTCCACCGGCCCGAGCACCCCGAACCGCGCCCGCTCCTCAGCCATGCGGGACCACCGCGCCCGGCCGGTACCGGATCGGTGCGCGCTGCCGAATTCCAGCCATGCCGAACTCCTCACGACGCGGTCCGCATGTCGCCCCCGACGCCCCGAACCCGGCGGACCCGCGGCGCATCGATCGTATACGGGCCGCCGCCCGGACGCGTCGCGGTCGCCGCCCCCGACCGCGACGCGCGGGCTCACACGCCGATCGTCACCGGCAGCAGGGCGGCGAGCGCGTCGGCGGCGGCGGGCCGTGCCTCGACCAGTGCGGCGACCGCACCGCCCGGGACCGCGGAGGGTTCGCGCCGGCCGCCCTCGAGGCCGAGCAGCGCGGCGTAGGCGTCGGCGCCGACCGGATGGGCGGCCAGCAGGTCGGCCACCGGACCGCCCGGGGTCGCGGCCGCGGCGGGCGGTGCGCCCGCGGGCGCGGTGCGCTCCCAGGGCGGGACGAACGCTGCCATGCCCGCCAGGTCGGACGGGAAGGTACGCCCGGCTTCGCGGACCAGCGACGGGATCAGCTCGCCCGCCTGCCCCCGCAACGTGGTGATCAAGGTGGGCAGCCACGGCAGCAGCACCGGGTCGGGCAGTCGCGCGAACGCCTTCGACAGCAGTTCGACCACGAAGCTCTTGATCACCGGCACCGGGTCGATGGCCTGTACGAACCCGCTCAGATACTGCGGGAAGGCGGGGACCACCAGCGGATTGGCGAGCATCTCGTCACAGCGCAGCCGCAATTCGCCGAGCGTGAGCAGACCCAACTGCATGCGGGTGGCCCACAGCAGCGCCACTTTCGCGGGGGCCTCCGGATGGGATTGGCGCACCGCGAGTTCCAGTTGGGTGTGGTCGCAGCCCAGCGACAGCGCCAGGTTCTCCATGCCGAACAGGAACCCGAGCATCGCCGCGACCGGCCGCACCCCGGTCTGCTCGTCGGTGAACGCGGTGGGCAGCAGGGTGCAGTAGTGCGCGTACCCGGCGGTGACGAACCGGCCGCACCACGAAGGCAACCCGGCCTCGGTGGAGCGGAAGTAGTTCAGCAGCGACCGTATCCGCCGCAGCACCTCGGGTGCGCCGTCCACCGTGCGCTCGGCGGCCAGCAATTCGACCGCGCGGGCGCCCAGTTCGTCGGCCAGACGCGCCGAGCCCAGGTAGACCAGCGCGTCCTGCACGCCCGCCAATGCCGTCGCGGCGGTGGCGTCCGGTTCGTTGACCGAGGCGCGCAGGCGCTGCTCGAGCACCTGTTCGACGGTGACGCCCTCGTATCCCAGTTGCACCAGGTCGCGCTGGTACTTGCCGAGCGCGACGTCCCAGCTCTCCTGGATGGACCGTTCCCCCAGACCGCGCGAGCCCATCACCGGCCGCACCGCGCCCGCGGGCAGCAGCCTGCGCAACATCCACAGCAGATCCGAGCCCGGCCGCAACGCGGGGTCGGCGTCCAGGTCGAGCAGGCAGCGTTTGACGGTGCGCCCGCTCGGATCGATGCCCAGCGGGGCGAGTCGGTCGTAGACGTCCTGGGCCAGCGGCGGCAGCGCCGCGTAGCCGACCCGGCCCACCCGGTCGCCGCCGAGCAGGATCTCGCACAGCCGCCGCACGTCGCGCCGCCCCGGCACGTGATCCTTCTCGATGCAGGTGACCGCCGCGTCCTGGAAGTCGTAGGGCGTCGGGCGAGCCCGGTTGCGCATGCCCGCCAACAGGATCGAGGTCTCGTAGACGGCGATGGCGTCAGCGGTGCCGGCCAGGTAGCCGTTGCGCCGCGCCAAGCGCACGATGTCGACCGACCAGTCCAGCAGTTCGGCCTCGTCCACCGCGTCGAGCCGCGGCGGACTCGACAGGAACCCGGTGAGCTGATCGGCGACCGTCGGCGTCGGGGCGGCCACGGCCTTCGTCGGCTTCGCGGTCGGCTTCTTCGCCGACAGCGCGAACGGCTTGACCCGCCCGCGCCGCAGCCCCTTGGTCCAGGTGGCCGCCGCGATCGAGACCGACCCCGCCGCCAGACCGAACTGTTCCTCGATCGCCGAATGACTCGACGGGATCAAGCCGTACTGCCATTTCGTGGCCGAGCGCGGGCCGATCTCGAACGGAGCCCGCGAATCCAGGCCGAACTGCTCGACCCGGCCGGCCGCGTGACTCGCGCCGCAGATGTAGAGGCAGGTCGCCGGATCGGCCCCGGAGGCGGCCAGGTGTTCGCGCATCCGGGTCCACATGTAGCGCTCCCGGTCCTCGTCCACGGTGAGGTCGGTGCGCCGCAGTCTGCGGAACAGACTGCCGATCAACACCATGACCTGCCGGTAGGTGTCGTAGTCGGCGCCGGCGAGCGGCTGTTCGACGTACTGGTCCCACCACTCCGACCAGTGCCGCACCTTGCCGTGGTGCAGCAGATGCTCCTCGAGTTCGGCGAAATGCGGTCGCAGATCACCGATCTCCAGCCCGATCGCGTCACCGTGCAGGGCGTCCTCGGCCGGGGCGTCGGCGTCCTGCTCGGCCGCGTCGCGCGCCTCGCGCGGCGACCACTGGAACACGTGATCGGTGCTGCGGTCGACCAGCACCAACTCCACCCCCGGCGTGCTCAACGCGTAGGAGATGGCCTGGTATTCGGCCGACGCCTCGGTGATCGGCGCGATCACCGACAGCGGCGCCCACGCCGCCGGAAAGCCGTCCGGCTCACCGGCCCACGCCTGCAACGCGACCGGGAGCGTGCAGTTGCGCAACTCCTCCAGGATCGGGCGCATGTCCTCGCACAGTTCCAGATAGAGCACCTTCGGCTGCTTCTCGTGCAACCTGCGCACCATCGCCAGCCCCGAGGCGGGGGAGTGGTGACAGACCGGGAAGATCTCCAGGCGTTCGTTCAAGGCCCGATCGACGTCGTCGACGATGCCGGTGAGGATCTCACCGAGCACGCCCGGCCCGGCCGCGAACCGCTGCGCGGCCGTGCTCAACTGCTCGCGCAGCGGGGCGAAGGCGGTCACGAAAGCCTCGCCAGGGCATCGCGGCCGCCCTCGAGGAACGGCTCCCACTCCCCGCCCGCCTGCTTGCTGCGCGGCTCGACCACCCCGTGCCAGAACTTGTTCAGGATCGCCAGATCCTCCGGCGCGCGCCGCGCCAGCGACCCCACCAGCGAACCGGCCAGCGTCTCCGCGCGCAGCGTGGCGTCGCCGAAGAACCGCGAATGCAGGATCGCGTCCTCGAGCACGCCGATCTGCTCGGCCGTGGACAGCGCCGATTCCAGCTTCTCGTCGTCGCTGCCCGCGGCGGCCGCCGCCGAACGCAGATCGGCGAAGCTCTCCAGCAGGATGTCGAGCAGCGTCGGCGGCAGTTCCAGATCGATCCGGTGCCTGCGCAGCAGTTCGGTGGTGCGGAAGCGCACGATCTCGGCCTCGCTGCGCTTGTTGGTGACGACCGGGATGCGCACGAAGTTGAAACGGCGCTTCAACGCCGAGGACAGATCGTTGACGCCGCGGTCACGGCTGTTGGCGGTGGCGATGATCGAGAAGCCCGGTTTCGCGAACACCACGTTGTCGGCGTCGAGTTCGGGGATCGAGACGTACTTCTCGGACAGGATGGAGATCAGCGCGTCCTGCACGTCGCTGGTCGAGCGGGTCAACTCCTCGAACCGGCCGATGACGCCCTGTTCCATCGCGGTCATGATCGGGGAGGGGATCATCGACTCGCGCGACTGTCCCTTGGCGATGACCATCGAGATGTTCCACGAGTACTTGATGTGGTCCTCGGTGGTGCCCGCGGTGCCCTGCACCACCAGGGTGGAGTTGCGCGAGATCGCCGCCGAGAGCAGTTCGGCCAACCAACTCTTGCCGGTGCCGGGATCGCCGATCAGCAGCAGGCCGCGGTCCGAGGCCAGCGTGACGATCGCGCGTTCGACGAAACTGCGGTCGCCGAACCACTTCTGGTCGACGGTGCGATCCAGGCCGTCGGCGCGTTCGGACCCGAGGATGAACAGGCGCACCATCTTCGGGCTCAGCCGCCACGCGAACGGCTTGGGGCCGTCGTCGATGGATTCCAGCCAGTCCAGTTCCTCGGCGTATTTGGTTTCGGCGGGGGCGCGCAGCGTGGTTTCGGTCATGATCGGCGTCTCCTAGTCGAGGAAGTTCTTGAGTTCGTGGACGAGTTTCTGGATGCGGCCCGACAGCACGGGAGTGCCCATGGTCTTGAACCGTTCGCGGAACCAGGGGTTGACGCTCTGATGGCCGGAACTGTTCACCGAGCCGACGGGAATGAACTTCACCCCGTTGCGGTGCAATGCCTGCATGCTCTCGAACAGGGGTTGGCACTCCCATTCGTAGAAGTCCGAGATCCACACGACCACGGTGTTGTTCGGGTCGGTGACCTTCGGCTGGGTCAGCGCCATGGCCACCCGGCCGTTGGTGCCGCCGCCGAGTTGGGTGCGCAGCAGCACCTCGAACGGGTCGTGCACCCACGGGGTCAGGTCGAGGGCGTCGGTGTCGTAGGCGACCAGGTGCACGTCGACCTTCGGCAGCCCGGCGAAGATCGAGGCCAGGATGGTGCAGTTGACCATCGCGTCGACCATCGACCCGGACTGGTCGACCACCACGATCATCTTCGCGGGCACCGTGCGGGTGGCGGTCTGCCGGTAGAACAACCGGTCCACGTAGAGGCGTTCGTCCTCGGGATTCCAGTTGGTCAGGTTCTTCCAGATCGTGCGGTCCACGTCCAGATTGCGCAGGATGCGCTTGGGCGGCACCGAACGGTCGATCGTGCCCGCGCTCGCCTGGCGCACCTGGGTGCGCAGCACCTCGGCCACCTGGTCGACGAACCGGCGGATCAGCGCCTTGGCGTTGGCCAGCGCCACACCGGACAGATTCGACTTGTCGCGCAGCAACTGTTCGATCAGCGACATGCTCGGGGTGAGCGCGCTCGCCAAGCGCGGATCGGCCAGCACCTCGCGCAACCGCATCCGCGCGACCAACTCGCCCTCGAGATCGGCCAGCGCGGCGCGCAGGTCGTCGTCACCGAGCAGACCGCGCATCCGGGCGGCGTCACTCTGCCAGTTCGCCAACTGGGTCGCGCTGACGTCGCCCGATCCGGTCGCGAACACGTTGAGCAGCAGCTTCGTGAACAGCGCCGCGTTGCGGACCTCCTCCGCGCCTACGCCCGCGTCGAAATCGGCCGCGCCTACGCCCGCGTCGAAATCGGCCGCGCCGAGGCCCGCGTCGAAATGGGCCGCGTCGGGATCGGCCGTGTCGGGATCGGCCGTGTCGGGATCGCCCGTGTCGGGATCGGCCGCGTCGGGATCGGCCGCGTCGAAAACGGCTGCGTCGGAGTCGGACTCGGCCGTGAGCGCCGTGTGGGGCCCGGCCAGGTCGCCCGTTGCGGCCGGATCGGAGTCGCCGGGATCGGAGTCGCATGGGTCGGACTCGGGCTCAGCGGGATCGAGCGCGGACGCGCCGCCGGGAGCCGACGCCCGCTCGGCGGCCGCTTCCAGACCGGCGCGCAGCGCACCGAGTTCGTCCTCGAGGTCCGGGAAACGCTGGACGACGGTGTCGACCGAGACGCTCGGATCGAGCAGGGCCGCGGGCAGTCCGAGATCCTCGACGACGGCCATGCTGCCGGATTCGAGGGCGGCCTGCGGTTCGTTGTCGAAGACGCGGGCCAGCAGCCGCCAGTACAGGATCTGCCGACGCGTCTCGTGCGCGTCGGGTTCGTGGGCAGTGGTCATTTCCGCAGCAGCCGTCCCGCTCGTTCGCGCAGCACGGCCACCGAATCCCCGGATTTGGCCAGTGCTTTGGCGATCTTGGCGTCGGTGGGCCCGTGCGCCCAGTCGCCGGTGTGCGCGGCGAGCGTCTTGTTCTTGACCGTGTACCGTACCGCCAGCGGACGCACCGACCAGCCCGCCGCGCCCCAGTGCGCGAGGCCGAGCATGGCCGTGGACTTGCCGATCAGGTCGGGGGTGAGCGGACCGCAGCCGGGCAGCAGATCCACCTCGACGCGCACCGCGTGGCCGTCCAGCTCGAGCGCGCCGTCGCCGACGCGATAGCCTTCCAGCAGAACGGGTTCGGCGAGCAGGACCGGGTCGCGGTCCAGCGGTGCGGCGGCGGGCGCGAGCGCGTCGGGCAGGCGGACCCGGGCGACGGTGAACGGGTCGGCCTGCTCGCCGACCTCGGCGGATTCGTCGCCCCACAGCAGGTCGCCCGCCGCGGTGAGCGGCAGATCGGTGACGGTCAGGACCCGGTGCTCGGCCAGCGCGCGCAACAGGCGGGGGTGCTCGCCGAACAGATTCCAGATCGCCGGGCCGACGATGGTGTCGACCTTGGCCGCCCCGACGGTGACCCGCACCCGGCGGGTCGTCTCGCCGGATTCGAGCAGCGCGTGCGCCTGCACCTGGACCGCCGTGCCGTGCTCGTGCACGTCGACGCCCAGGACGAACAGCCGACCGGACACCGTCTCGGGCTCCGCGGCTTCCTCGCCGCGCCAGGTCAGCAGCAGCGCCCTGGTCCACAGGTCGGCCCAGCGGCGCGCGGGCGCCGCGGGCATCGCGGCGATCGGGACACAGGCGTGCAGTTCGGCGGCGAACCCGTCGACCAGCGCCGCGAGCCTGCGCGATCCCGGTTCGGCCCACAGCGATTCGATGATCCGATCGGCCGCGGCCACCAGGTCGTGATCGACCCCGTGCCACCCGGTGATGGCGATCTCCTGGAGCCAGGCGCGGCATCCCGCCATCGGATTGCTCGTCGCGGGCGCGGGGGCCGCGCCCGCCCATTCCGCCCGACCGCGACCCAGCGTGTCGTCGAACCTGTCGAGCAGGGCGTCGTGGACCGCGCCCAGAACAGCGGCGCGCGCCCCGGCCAGTGCGCTCAACTCCTCGGGACCGATCGACCCCGCGCCGAGCTTGGCCACGGCTGCCGCCGCGGCGGGGCCGAGTGGCGACCCGGCCACCGCGCCCGCCAGCGCCGAGAGCGCGGCCAGGCCCGGTTCGCCGGCGCGGGCGAACCCGTCGACCAGCGCGGCGTCGAATCCCGCGATCAGATCCAGCGCCGCGGGGACGGCCTCCGGTGTCTCGGCCAGTGCGGCCAGATGTGTGGGAAGCATCAGCGCCGCACCCCCGCGGCCGGGAACCACCGTAGTTCGGGGACCGGGGCGACCGCGCCCGGGAGCTCCAGGTAGGTCAGATGCCGCAGGAAGCGGCTGAACACCTCGGGCGCGGTGGCGGGGGCCTTCGTGCCGTGCAGCATGTAGTGCAGATGCCCGTGCTCGGGGATCTCCACGTTCAGGAAACGCGCGATCCGCTCGATCCCGTATTGCACCGCCGCCTCGTCGAGCAACGCCTCGAGATGTTTGCACGGGAACGCGTCGCGCAGACCGCCGCACGGGCGATTGTTGTTGGTGCTGCAACTGAGTCCGTGATCGGGCGTCGAAATCGACGAGACATATACCCGAGCGATATCCGATCCGCTCGAGACCACACCCTGCAACCGGCCGTCGGCCATTTCGACGAACGGTACTTTCGCGAGTTTGCGCGGCGCGACCTCGGGCAGTACGCGCACCACCGACGCCCGCTCCCATTCATTCCCCACGGAGTTCATCGGCTCCCTTCCCGTTCCTCATCACGACGATCAACCTACGCGGGCCCACCGACAAGTCCGGTCCGCCCCTGCCGCAGCTCACCGAGGCTGTGCGGCCTTGCCGGACAGCGTCTTTCGGAGACCCGGCACATGTCGGCGGGTACTGATACGCTCTGCACGGTGTTCGTGCAGTACTACTTCGCACTGGGCGAATCCGATGCCGCCGCGATGCATCGGGTCCGGGAAACGGTGCGTTTCTTCCTGGGTTGCCGGGAAGTGAACTCCGCGGAATCGGAACGCGGATTCTCCCTCGTTCCGGGACATCCGGTCCGGGAACGGGCACTCGCGGAATTGCTGGCCGAGGCGGTGCGCCTGCGCGACCGGCCGACCGGGGTTCCCGACCGTCATCTGATCACGCCCATGCTCGGATTCGATTTCGTCCGCGCCTGGAACGGCGGCGGCGCCGCGAGTTGTCCGCGCTGCCGTTCCCCGCTGGCCGACGGGTACGAGCGGAACTGGATCTACGGCCCCGAACCCTTCGCGGCGTGCGCGCAGTGCGAGTTCACCGGCCTGCTCGGTGACTGGGATCTGACCGGCGCGCCGTTCGCCAAGACCAATTGCGGTGTCGCGCTGCTGGATTGGCCCGATCTGCCCGCCGACGCCGAGGCCGTGCACCGGCGCGCGCTGACCCTGATCGGACGGCGTCCCCGCTACCTGTACGGAAAGCTGTAGTGGCGCGTCGGAGCGCCGCGCGTCCACCCGCGTGATATCGAGGACCGATGACGCGATCTCGCTACGACGCGGTGGTGGTCGGCGGCGGCCACAACGGCCTGGTCGCCGCGGCCTATCTGGCCCGGGCCGGGAAATCGGTGCTGGTCCTGGAACGGTCGGCGACCCTGGGCGGCGCGGCGGTCTCGGCTCCGCTGTTCCCCGGCGTGGACGCGCGACTCTCGCGCTACTCCTACCTGGTGAGTCTGCTGCCGCGCCGCATCGTCGCCGACCTGGGCCTGCGTTTCACCACGCGCACGCGCCGCATCTCCTCCTACACCCCGGTCGGTGACACCGGCCTGCTGGTCGACTCGCATTCCGGGACGCGCACCCGTGACAGTTTCGTCCGCCTGACCGGTTCCGCGCGCGACTACGACGCCTGGACGGAGTTCTACGCGGCCACCGGTCGGATGGCCGCGCGGGTCTTTCCGAGTCTGATCGAACCGCTGCCGACCCGCGCCGAACTGCGGGCCCGCGTCGCCGATCCGGCGCTGTGGGAGGCGGTGTTCGAGCGTCCCCTGGGCGAGACCGTCGAGGAGCGTTTCGCCGACGACACCGTGCGCGGCGTGGTGCTGACCGACGCGCTGATCGGCACCTTCACCCACGCCCACGATCCGTCGCTGCGGCAGAACCGCTGCTTCCTCTATCACGTCATCGGCGGCGGAACCGGGGACTGGGATGTGCCGGTCGGCGGCATGGGGGCGCTCACCGACGCGCTGGCCGAGGCGGCGCGCTCGGCGGGCGCGCACATCGTCACCGACTGCGAGGTGACAGGCATCGAGACCGACGGCGTCACCGCCGAGGTACGCCACGCCCGCGGCGTCGACCACGCCGCACACGTGCTGGTCAACGCCGCGCCCTACCATCTGGCACGCCTGCTCGGCGATCCGCCGCCGCCGAAACCCGAAGGCGCGCAACTCAAGATCAACATGGTGCTCGACCGTCTGCCCCGACTGCGCGACCTGCGCGTGGACCCCGCCGACGCCTTCGCGGGCACCTTCCACATCGCCGAGTCCTACGAACAACTCGACCGCGCCTACCGCGAGGCGGCGGCGGGGCGGGTGCCCACCGCGCCGCCCTCGGAGATCTACTGCCACACGCTGACCGATCCCACGATCCTGTCGGCCGGCGCGGCCGAACTCGGCATGCACACCCTGACCTTGTTCGGGCTGCACACGCCCGCCGGACTGTTCGCCGACGATCCGGACCGGCGCAAGGCCGAGGCGGTCGCGGCGACGCTGGCCCAACTCGACGCCGTGCTGGCCGAACCGATCGCGGACTGTCTGGCCCGCGACGCCGCGGGCGCGCCGTGTCTGGAGGCCCGCACCCCCGACGAACTGGAACGGGAAGTGGGCTTGCCCGGCGGGCACATCTTCCACCGCGACCTGGCTTTTCCGTTCCGCACCGAGGACACCGACGCGCTCGGCGACCCCGACGACCCGGCCGTGCGGTGGGGTGTGGCCACCGGGCATCGCACGATCCTGCTGTGCGGGGCGGGCGCGGTGCGCGGCGGCGGGGTCAGCGGGATTCCCGGACACAACGCGGCGATGGCGGTCCTGGAATCCTGACCGAGCGGTGTGCGCACGGAATCTCCACAATCGCACCCCGCCGCCCGCACATTCGGCTCCTAGGGTTGCCGCTATGGACACGGTGCGACTCGATCACCGCGACGGGGGCGGATTCGCCCGGTGGCGGGAGGAATTCACGGCGCGGGCGGCGGCGCGCGCGGCGGCCGGCGACCCGGACTGGGCGCGCGGCGCGCGACTCGAACCGGCGGTGGTCCGCAGCATCCAGCGCTTCCAGGTCGGCGAGGACGGCGACGGCGCGCACCTGATCGCCGCCGCCGACCGCGCGGGCGACCCCGACTACGCCGCCGCCGTGCGATTGTTCGTCGCCGAGGAGAACAACCACGCCCGACTGCTCGGCCGCCTGCTGGCCACCGCGGGCGCGGACACCGTCGCCGCGCACTGGAGCGACACCGTCTTCGTGCGATTGCGTCGCCTGCTCGGTCTGCGCGCCGAACTCATGACGCTGATGGTCGCGGAAGTGGTCGCGCTGCACTACTACCGGTTGCTGGCCGAGGGCTGCGCCGATCCGCTGGCCGCGCGGGTGGCGGCGCTGATCCTCGACGACGAGCGGCGGCACGTGCCGTTCCACTGCCAACGCCTGCGGTCGGCCTTCGCCGACACCGGCCGGGCCGCGCGGTGGGCCGCGGTGGCGGTGTGGTGGACCGTACTCGCGGGCGCGGCCGTGCTGGTCTCGGTCGATCACGGACCGGCGCTGCGTCATCTGGGGTGTCGCCGAAGGGATTTCGCGCTGGAGGTCCTGCGGCTGTTCGCGGCGGTGACGCCCTACGCGCTGCCCGCGGCTCAGCGCGGCGGGAAACGCAGGACGCGATCGTCGCCCGCACGGACCTCGCCGCGCCCGTCGGTGTTGGACGTGGTCACCTACAGCGACCCGTCCGGGGCGACGGCAACGGTCCGCAGGCGTCCGTAGGCTCCGTCCAGCAGCGCGGTGGGTGCGCCGAAACCGTCCCCGGACCGCGGCGCGGACCACAGTCGCTCCCCGCGCAGGGCCGCGACGTAGAGGGTGTCCCCGGCGATCGCGATCCCGGACGGCGACGCCTGCGCCGTCGGCCAGGTCAGCAGTGGATCGGTGAATCCGCGATCGGACCCGCCGCCGCCTTCCACCTCCGGCCAGCCGTAGTTCACCCCTGCGGTGACGCGATTGACCTCGTCGAGCCGGTTCTGGCCGAACTCGGCGGCGAACAGCGCACCGGAGGCGTCCCAGGCCAGGCCCTGCACGTTGCGGTGGCCGAGGGAATAGACCGGGGAGCCGGGGGTGGGATTGCCCGGTGCGGGCGCGCCGTCGGGCGTCAGGCGCAGGATCTTGCCGTTCGGCGAGGCCGGGTCCTGCGAGGACGCGGTCCGCGCGGCGTCGCCGGTGCCGACGTAGAGCAGTCCGTCGGGACCGAAGGCGATCCGTCCGCCGTTGTGGTTGCTCGCCTTGGCGATGCCCTCGAACACCGGTTGCGGCGGCCCGTCGAGCCGGAACCGCACGATCCGGTTGTCGCGGTCGGTGGTGAGGTAGGCGTAGACGTAGCCGTCGCGCGCGTGGTCGGGGGAGACCGCGAGCCCGAGCAGGCCGCCCTCGCCGCGCGCGGCCACCTCCGGCACCGTGTAGACCGGTTCCGGCGCACGGCCCTCGGCGACCCGCAGCACCCGCCCCGAATCCCGTTCGGCGACAAGAGCCGTCCCGTCGGGCAGGAACGCCAGACCCCACGGCACGTTCAGATCGCGCGCGATCTCCACGGGCGCGCCGAAACCGGGGACGCCGGGAGCGGGGGCGAGTGCGGTCGTGGTGGTATCGGCGGTGCTGTCGTCGTCCGAACAGGCGACCGCGCCGACGGTCAGTGCCGCCGCCGCGCACAGCGCGGCCGTGCGTCGCAGGTACCTCATTCTCGGCCCTCTTGGTGGCTCACGAACTCTTGCGCAGGGTCCCGTCGATGCTACCGCCGAAGAATCCGGGGGTGGTGTAGGTGAGGGTGCCGTCGGAAGCCAGGCTGATCGTGGACTCCTGGCCGTCGTCGGCGCAGTCGACGCCGGTGCTGTTGGCTTTGTCCAGCTTCGCCCGCAGAACGATCGTGGTGGCGTCGGCCGAGGTCAGCGTCTCGATCCGGGCGCAGCGGGATTTGGTCAGCTTGCCGGTGTTGGCGGAGACCGCCACCTCGTCGCCGACCACGCCGCCGTGGATGGTCACCTCGATGTCGAAGCCGACCAGTCCGTCGTTGGCGGAGCCGCGCCAGGTGCCCAGGAACCCGTCCGGGACCGCGTCCGTCGAGGGGGACTCGGAGGTCTCCTCGGTGGTCTCGGTCGGGGTCTCGGTCTCGGAGAACGCCTCGTAGGTGGTCTCGGCGCCCGCGGCGTTGTCGGAAGGGTTGCCGCGCAACTGGTTTCCCACCAGGAACGCGCCGGCGGCCACGGCGATCGCCGTCACCAGGAGCGCGGCGACCAGCGCGATCCTGGTTCGGTTGTTCGACGGCGGTGAAGACTGCGGCGCGGCCGGCGCCGCGACGCCGCCGGGCGGGGTCTGCCAGTCGGTGCGCTGGGTGGTGGCCGGGTGCTGCCCCGGCGCGGGATGTCCGGCGCTCGCCACCCAGGTCGGCGTCGAGGCCGGATAGCGCGGAGTCGAGGTGTGCCCCGAAGGCGGGGGTGTGTGGGCGGAGGCCGGACCGGGCGCGGGGGTGTGCAGTTCCGGCGGCACCTGGTGCGTACCGGAGTCCAGGTCGAGCAACTGGATGACTCGGCGGCCCACCTCGTGCAGCACCGGGTTCGGCAACCAGTCCCCGCCCTCGGGAACGCCGAGGCGGCCGAGTTCGTCGAGCAGTTGTCGCGGGGTGGGGCGCGCGTTCGGGTCCTTGTGCAAGCAGGCCGCGATCAGCGGGCGCAACCGCTCCGGGACCGCCTCGAGGCGCGGTTCCTCGTAGACCACCCGCCACAGCATCTGCACGGTGTCGCCGGTTCCGAACGGCCCGTGGCCGGTGGCCGCGAACACCAGCACCCCGCCCAGGGCGAAGATGTCGCTGGCCGGGACGACCGGTTCGCCGGTGACCTGCTCCGGGCACATGAATCCCGGCGAGCCGATCACCTTGCCGGTGGTGGTCAGCGCGGTGTCCTCGACGGCGCGGGCGATGCCGAAATCGATCACCTTCGGGCCGTCGAGGGCGAGCAGCACGTTCGACGGCTTGAGGTCGCGGTGCACCACGCCCGCGCCGTGGATCGCCGCCATCGCCTCGGCCAGGCCGCGCGCCAGCACCAGGATCGCGTCCTCGGTGAAGGTCCCGAACCGCTCCACGGCCTCGGCCAACGAGAATCCCGCGACGTACCCGGTGGCCAGCCACGGCGGATTCGCGTCGACGTCGGCGTCCAGGACCGGGGCGGTGAACGCGCCGCCGACCCGGCGCGCGGCCGTCACCTCGCGGCGGAACCGCATCCGGAAATCGCCGCTGTCGATGAGATCCGGGCGGATCACCTTCACCGCGACGGTGCGCCCGCCCGCGTTGCGGCCCAGATACACCCGGCCCATCCCGCCCGCGCCGAGGACGCCGAGCAACTGGTAGTCACCGATCCGTCGCGGATCGTCCATGCCGAGCGGTTGCATCGCGAACTTCGTCCCTTCGAATGATTTCGAACATCCGAAAGGCTACCCACCCGGATTTCGTCGACCCAGTCCTATTGTGCGGTCACAGCTGTGTCCGCACCTGCGCTGCGACGAGTTCCAGGTGCGCCAGATCGTCCAGATCGAGTATCTGCAGGTAGATCCGTCGCGCGCCGATCTCGGCGTAGCGCCCGATCTTGTCGACCACCTCCGCGGGCGAGCCGGCGAGCCCGTTGGCCTTCAGCTCGTCCACCTCGCGGCCGATCGCCGCGGCCCGGCGCGCGACCTCGGCGTCGGTGCGGCCGACGCAGGCCACCAGGGCGTTGGAGTAGACCAGATCCTCCGGCGCGCGCCCGCGCTCCACGGCCGCGGCCCGGACCCGGTCGAACTGCCGCGCCGAATCCTCGAGCGAGGCGAACGGCATGTTGAATTCGGCGGCGTAGCGCGCGGCCAGGCGCGGGGTGCGGGTGGTGCCGTGGCCGCCGATCACCACCGGCACCGGGTCCTGCGCCGGTTTGGGCAGGGCGGGGGAGTCGGTGAGGCGGTAGTGCGCGCCGTCGTGGGAGAAGGTCTCGCCCGGCCTGGTCGCCCACAGGCCGGTGATCACCGCGAGTTGTTCCTCGAGGCGGGCGAACCGGTTGTCGGGGAAGGGGATGCCGTAGGCGGCGTGCTCCTCGGCGAACCAGCCGGTGCCGAGACCGAATTCGACACGGCCGCCGGACATCTGGTCGACCTGGGCGACCTGGATGGCCAGCGGGCCCGGCAGGCGGAAGGTCGCGGCGGTCACCAGGGTGCCCAGGCGGATGGTGGAGGTCTCCCGGGCCAGCCCGGCCAGGGTGATCCAGGCGTCGGTGGGGCCGGGCAGTCCGTCCGCGCCGCCCATGGCCAGATAGTGATCGGAGCGGAAGAAGGCGCCGTAGCCCAGGTCCTCCGCGGTCTTGGCGACCCGCGCCAGCGTGTCGTAATCTGCGCCCTGCTGCGGTTCGGTGAAGATGCGCAATTCCATGCGATCCATCGTGCCCGATCCAACTCACCGGCGCGGGGCCGGGTGCGCGCCTCCCGAAGTGAGCGGACCGACGGTGGCGCCGGAGCTTGACCTGTCGGGCCGGTCCGCGATCCGATGCTCGGCGTCGCGGTCGAGCAGAAGACGAATCCTCCTTGATAGCAGCGACTTTCGTGCGGGTTTGCGACCGACGGCGTCGGAGCGGTGTTCCGATGACGGTCCCCCGTAGGCTGCGGGCTTGTGTGGCGACTGTCGTGGGTGGCGCGGGTGTGGGCGGTGTGGGTGCTGACCCGGGTGGTGATGGTGGTCTTCACCGGCGTCACGGCGCTGCCGCACAGCGTGTGGGACGCCTCGGCCGCCGATCTGGGCCTCTACCACCAGTGGGCGGATCTGTTGGTGAACCGGCAGGTGTTTCCGTCGACCGACGAACGCTGGCAGTATCCGCCCGGCGCGGGCGGACTGATCGCCCTGCCGTGGCTGCTCGGCGACGGTCACGCCTACTCGTGGTGGTTCTTCGCCCTGGTCGCGGCGGCCGACGCGGGCGCGTTGGTCCTGCTGCTGCGCGCCGCCGCGCGCGACCGGTCGATCGCGGCGCGCACCGGGCCGTGGGTGTGGGTGCTCGGGGTGGCGTTGCTGGGGCGGGTCTGTTACGGCCGGTTCGACCTGATCGTCGCCGCGCTCGCCGTCGCGGCCCTGGTGTGGGCCGCGCGCAGGCCGATCGCGACCGGTGTCGTGGTGGCGACGGGTGTGCTGCTGAAGCTGTGGCCCGCCGTGGTGCTGCTCGGACTGCGCGGGCGGTCGCTGTGGGTGACGAGCGCGGCCGCCGTCCTCGCGGGCGCGGTGGCCTCGGCGGCCGTAACGGCGCTCGCGCCGGGCGGATGGTCGTTCCTGCGGTTCCAGTCCGAACGCGGCGTGCAGATCGAATCCCTCGCCGCCACACCGCTGTTGATCGCCCGACTGTTCGGCGCCGACTACACGATCGCGCACCGCTACGGCGCGGAGGAAGTGCTGGGTCCGGGCGTGGCCGCCCTCGCCGGGGCCTGCGTCGTGGCGACCGTGCTACTCGGGGCGGGCCTGGTGTTCCTGTGGTGGCGGATCCGGCCCGCCGCACCGGATCTGGTGCTCGTCGCGGTCCTGGTGGCCCTGGCGACCAGTCGCGTGCTCAGCCCGCAGTACGTGGTGTGGGCGGTGGCGGTGGCGGCGGTGTGCGCGCTGGACCCGCGCTCGGCGCAACGGCCGCTGCTACCGGTCATCCTGCTCGTCGCCTTCGCCAGTCAGGTGGAGTTCCCGTTCGTTTACGACCGCGTCGCCACCGGAAGCCTGCCCGGCGTCCTCGTGCTGACGGTCCGCAACGCGCTGCTGCTCGGCGCGACGGCGTGGTCGGTGCTCCTACTGTGGCGCGGACGTTCGAATTCGGCCGTCCCGAACACGGATCACCACGATGACGAATCGAGTCCCGGAGCCTCCCCGCGGATACCGGCGTTGTTCGCGAAGCGGTCCAGCGCCCGTGGACACACCTCGGCCGACCACCGCGACCGCGAGCCGGTCCGCGATGCCGGCCCCGGGACGCCCGCTCGCGCCGGACGACTGCCCGCGCTTGCCGAACCCACTGCCCGGCCCGCTCGATGACGGGCCCGCAGACCCCGCTCGTGGTGGTCATGGGCGTGAGCGGCACGGGAAAGACCACCCTCGGTACCCGGCTGGCACGGGCGCTGGGTGTCGAGTTCGCCGAGGGCGACGACCTGCATCCCCGCGAGAACATCGAGAAGATGTCGGCGGGGCTGGCGCTGACCGACGCCGACCGCGCGCCGTGGCTCGACCGTGTCGCTGCTTGGTTGGCCGATCGGGGCGATTCCGGCGGTGTCGTCAGTTGTTCGGCGCTCAAACGCGCCTACCGCGACCGCCTGCGCGTCGCCGCTCCCACCGTCTTCTTCGCCCACCCGGTCGCCGACCGGGCCGAATTGCGCCGCCGAGTGCGCAGCCGTCGCGATCACTTCATGCCCGCCGCCCTGCTGGATTCGCAACTGGCCGATCTCGAACCGCTGACCGCCGACGAGTCCGGGTGGACCGTCGATGCGACCGCCGACCCGGACCTGCTGGTCGAGCAGGTTCGCGCGGCGCTGCGCCCGGGCGCCGAATAATTCGATTGCCCGACGTCGCCGCCCGCTGCTACCTTTCCGGGGACCGTGCGAGACAACGAGGAGGTGGTACCCGTGAACGCAGTATCGACGTGGGTGCTCCCCTCCGGGGTCACGGTCGGGCGATAGGTCGTCCGGGAGCGCCACCAGCACTCCCGAAAGCAGACACGACCATGCATTTCACTTCCGACACGCGCCTCGACGACGACCTCCGCGAGCGCGCCTTCACCCTCGGCGACATCCCCGGCCTGCTGTGGACCGCCCCTTCCCCCGCCGCGCAGGCCCCGCTGATCCTGCTCGGCCATCCGCCCCTCGGGTTGGCGAAGATGTACCCGCGCCTGCTGGAGCGGGCCCGGCAGATCGTGGCGCAGGGGTACGCCGCCGCCACCGTCGAACTCCCCGGCAGCGGTGACCGGCCCCGGATAGCCGAGGTCGATCAGGCCCGCGCCGACCTCCAGCGTGCCTTGCGGGAGGGCGAGCCGGTCACCGACGACATCGTGGACCGGCTCGTTCTTCCGCTGGTCGAGCAGTCGACGGTGGAATGGCGGCTGGCCATCGACGCCCTGCTCGCGGTGCCGGGAATCGGCGGACCGGTCGGGTACTCCGGCGGGGTGATTTCGATCGGCGTCCGATTGGCGCGGGTCGAACCGCGCGTGCGCGCCGCCGTCCTGTTCGCCGGCAGTTTCGTCCCGCGCGCCATTCTCGCGGAGGCCCGCGAGGTCACCGTTCCGCTGCACGTGCTGTTGCAGTGGGACGACGAGGGGAACGACCGCGCGGCGGCCCTGGCGTTGTTCGACGCCTTCGGTTCCCGCGAGAAGACCTTGCACGCCAATATGGGCGGGCACACCGGCGTTCCGGCGTTCGCGGGGGAGGAGGGGGGCCGGTTCCTCGCCCGCCACCTGAAGTGAGGCGGGCGGGCCGAATCGGCCGTTGACGACCCACGCAGCGAGCGCAGGCGCACGCCCGGCAGGATCTCGCGGGCCTCGACCGCGGTGACGGTGACGGTGACGGCGGTGTAGCCGGGCTGGGTCAGGATCTGGGGATGCATGCCGTCCACGATGGCAAGCGCGCGAACACCCGCGACAGTGTCGAGGCTGTCGCGCCGGGGTACTTTCCTGCCATGCATCGCGTGGTGGCCCTGGTGCGGCCCGTGCAGTCGACCGGCCCGACTCGCCCAGCACATGGTGACCCGCCCGCACCGGTCGGGCGGTCAGGCGCAGTACGTTCCGGTCGCCTCGTCGCCGGACCCGCTGGACGCTCTGTCGGACTGGGCGGACGCGCACCTGGGCGAACGGCTCTCGGTGGCGGATCTCGCGGCGCGCGTGGGGTTTTCGCCGCGCACGTTGGCCCGTCGGTTCGCGGAACGGTTCGGCGAGAGTCCGGGCGCGTGGCTGCTCGCGCGCCGGGTCGCCGCCGCGCGGACCCTGCTGGAGGAGACGGACCTGCCGGTGGAGGCCGTCGCCCACCGCGTCGGACTGGTCTCGGCGGTCGACCTGCGCCGCCGTTTCCGCGATCGGGTGGGCGTCACGCCCGGCGCGTACCGGCGGTTGTTCCGGTGACGGTGCTCAGCCGCGCAGTCCGGCGGGCAGCGGGCAGGAACCGCCCGAGACGACCGGGATGCAGACTCCCGTTGCGTCCGACAGCAGCAGGCCGCCGCCGACCAGCAGGCAGGCCAGTGCGATCGCGCCGAAGAACAGCACCCACAGCAGGCCGGGGACGTGGGTCAGGCGCGCGAGTTGATCGGCGTCGGAGTCGACGTTCTGCGGGGTGTTGCGCAGTTTGCGGGCGCGGCCGCGCTGGAGTTCGATGACCGGGCGCGCGCCCGCGAGCAGCAGGAACCACGCGCCGAGGAACGCGAAACCGGCCTGCACCCGGTCGGTCCCGAACCAGGACACCGCGAACACCAGCGCGCCCAGGCCGACGACGGTGCACACGCCGTAGACGTTGCGCACCTTGATCAGGACCGCCGCCAGCAGCGCGATCGCGACCCACAGCATGAGGGTGATGCGCTCGGCGGCCAGCAGCGCCGCGAACCCGAGGCCCAGCAGCGGCGGCGCGGGATAGCCCGCCATCGCCGTCAGGATCATGCCGATCCCGTAGGGTTTTCCGCTGGACACCGTCAACCCGGAGGTGTCCGAGTGCAGGGTGATGCTGTTCAGTCGACGTCCGGTGAGCAGCGCGAACAGCGCGTGCCCGCCCTCGTGGGCGATCGTCACCACGTTGCGGGTCAGTCGCCACAGCGGGCGGTAGGCCACCAGGATCAGCGCCGCCACCCCGGTCGCGACCACCAGCCACCACGGCGGCGCGGCCTGGGTCGTCGTGAGCCGATCGGCGATGGAGGCGCCGCGGTCGATCAGTTCCACTCTGTCCACCCGCCGCACCCTATCCGTCCGCTCGCGCGCCCGCTCGGGCGTCGGAACCAGGATGGCGACAGATTCGCCCGCGCGCGGACTTTCGCGTGGTTCAGAGGGTGACGACGCGCCCGCTCTCGGCCGAGCGCCGCGCCGCGTCGAGGACCCGCGCGGTGTGCACGGCCTCGCGCGGATCGACGGGAACCGGTGCGCCGTCGAGGATCGCCGCCGCCACACCCGCGTAGAAGGCGGGATAGTCGCCGGGTGACGTGGGGTGCGGGGTCGGGTCGGGGTCCGCCCCGAGCACGCCCCAGTGTTCGGAATCGACCGCGCCCCATCCGGTTTCGCCGGGAACGCGACCGTCCCGCAGCGCCTGTTCCTGCGGATCGAGTCCGCGGACCTGGTAGCCCGCTTCCGAGCCGAGCACCCGGAAGCGCGGTCCGAGCATGGGAGTCACCGCGCCCGCCCACAGGTGCGAGCGGACGCCGTCGCGGTGGGTCAGGGCCAGGAACACGTCGTCGTCGGTGCGCACCTCCGCGCGGCGGCGTGCGAGTTCGCAGTACACCGAGGCGACCGGACCGAACAGCGCCAGCGCTTGGTCCACCAGGTGCGGACCCAGATCGAGCAGGACACCCGCCCCCTGCTCGGCCGCCCCGACCTCGCGCCAACTGCCCTTGGACACCGGCCGCCACCGCTCGAAACGGGACTCGAAGCGCCGCACCTCGCCCAATCGACCCTGTGCGATCAGGGCGCGCACGGTCAGGAAATCGCCGTCCCAGCGCCGGTTCTGGAACACCGTCAGCGGTACCCGCGCGGCCTCGGCCGCGGCCACCAGGATTTCGGCGTCGGCGCCGGTCAGCGCGAACGGCTTGTCCACCACGGTCGCGACGCCCGCCTCGAGCGCGCGCAGCGCCAACGGGACGTGGGTGTCGTTGGGCGAGGCGACCACGATCAGGTCGAGTCCGGCGGGGTCGGCGAACAGCGCGTCCGCGTCGGGCACGATCCGCACTCCCGGATACGCGGCCCTCGCGCGCTCGGCCCGTTCCGCCGAACCGGTCACCACGGCGGCCACCCGCATCCGCGGTTGCGCGTCGATCAACGGGGCGTGGAACACCGCCCCCGCGAGTCCGAATCCGATGATGCCGACCTCGACGCAGCTCATGCCCCGACGCTACCGCCACGGCGGGGCGCGGCTCAGCGGGACCGGTCGGGATGGAAGGTCGCGCGGGGGCCGGATGCGGGAGACGGCGGCCGCCCTGTCCTACCTCGAACGGACGTGAGCGGTCGTCCCGAAGCGGCGGATCAGGTGGGGGCGGCGGCGGATTCGGCGGTCTGGAGGTCGGACTTCCATTGGCGGAAGCCCTCTTCGGTGCGGCCGCGACGCCAGTAGCCGGAGATCGAGTTCGCCCATTCGGCGGGGACCTCGCGCTCGCGGCGGATGTAGCGGCGCAGGTCGTGCATGACCGCGGCGGCCTCGCCGTGGATGAACACCTGGACCTGACCGGGGAGCCACGGGGCCGCGCGGACGGTTTCGGCGAGCACCTCGCCCGGGACGCGGTCGCCGCGGTGCAGCCAGGTCAGGGCGATGCCCTCGGGGTGATCCAGCGGAATCTCGTCGTCGGGACCGGCGACCTCGACGAAGGCGTATCCGACGGCTTCGCGCGGCATGGCCTCGAGCGCGGCGGCGATCGCGGGCAGCGCGGCCTCGTCGCCGGCGAGCAGATGCCAGTCGGCGTCGGTGCGGGGCGAGTAGGCGCCGCCGGGGCCGTAGGCGTCGATGGTGTCGCCCGGTCGCGTGGCCGCGGCCCATGGTCCGCCGATGCCCTCGGTGCCGTGGAAGACGAAATCGGCGGTGATCGCGCCGGCCACCGGGTCGATCGAACGGACCGTGTAGGTGCGCAGCACCTCGACGCCGTCGCGCTCGAAGATGAACTTCACGTACGAATCGGTGTGCTCGCTCGGCCGGAAGGCCGCGAAACCGGGGCCGCCGAGATGGACGCGGATCAGATGGGGTGTGAGCCATTCGGTGCGCTGCACGGTGAAGGTGGTGCGGGGTCGCGCCAAGGGAACCTCCGGAAGCTGGAATTAGGTATGCCTCACCAACCGTACTCGCTCCCCGCGATTCGATTCAGCGTGACGCTTACCGCAGACGCCGCCGCGCCGACCCGCGACCTCCAGGTCTGGCGCGTGGTGGCGGTCCGCGATCCCGAGCGCAGAGCGCGACTGGCCGCGGTCGCGGGCCACCAGGCCCACATCGAGCAGGCGCCGTTGCTGCTGGTCTGGACCGCCGCGCACGTCGCCGACTACGAGACCACGATCGCGGGCTTCTACGCCGAACAGCGCCTGGCCCACTCCTGGCGCGAACGCGTGCTGGACCGCCTGGCCTCCGCCGCGAGCCTCGAGGGCCGCCACCGGTTGCGCGAATCGCTGCGCAACCAGGGCTTCGAGCTGCGCAGACGCTCAGGCCGTCACCTTCTCCGCGACCAACTCGAACGAGCGCACCCGGTCCTCGACGTCGTAGACCAGGGTGTTGATCATGAGTTCGTCGGCGCGGGTGCGTTCGAGCAGTGCGCCGAGTTGGGCGCGCACGGTCTCCGGCGAACCCAGCGCCTGCCCCTCGCGCCGGGACAGGATGAACTGCCGCTCACGGTCGGAGAGCGGGTATTTCGCCGCTTGCTCCGGGCTGGGCAGCGCGTGCGGGCGTCCGGTCGCCAGGTGCAGGAAGGCCAGATCGCGCGGCAGCGCCAACTCCTCGGCGCGTTCGTCGGTGTCGGCGCACACCACCGCCACCGCCACCATCGCGTAGGGCTTGTCCAGATACTCCGAGGGACGGAAGTTCTCGCGGTAGAGCGCGAGCGCGGGATCGGTGTTGGCCGAGGAGAAGTGGTGGGCGAAGGCGAAGGGCAGGCCCAGCAGGCCGGCGACCTGGGCGCTGAACCCGCTGGAGCCGAGCAGCCAGACCTCCGGGCGTTCGCCGCGTCCGGGCGTCGCGGTGATCCCCGCCGGGTCCGCGCCCTGGAAGTAGCGCAGCAGCGCCGTCAGTTCCTGCGGGAAGGAGTCGGCGTTGAGGCCCTCCTTGGTGCGTCGCAGCGCCAGCGCGGTGGCCTGATCGGTGCCGGGCGCACGCCCGATCCCCAGATCCACCCGGCCCGGGTGCAGCGCGGTGAGGGTGCCGAACTGTTCGGCCACCACCAGCGGGGCGTGATTGGGCAGCATCACCCCGCCCGAACCGACCCGGATCGAGGAGGTGGCCGCCGCCAGATGCGCCAACAGCACGCTCGGGGCCGAACTGGCGATCCCCGGCATGTTGTGGTGTTCGGCCACCCAGAAGCGCTGATAACCCAGCGCTTCGGTGCGCACCGCCGTCTCGGTGGTGGCCGCGAGGGCCTCCCCGGCGGTGTGGCCCTCCTCGACGGGCGCGAGATCCAGAACTGACAGCGGGACATCGAACACAGCGGCTCCTGGGTCGGATCGACGTGGTGTGGGTCGACCTCAAGGCCAACAGCGCACCGCCCGCGGGTTATTTCCCGACCCGGCCGCTCGTCGCCGACCGGTGTCCGGTCTCATGTCACCGACCGGTGTCCGGTCTCATGGCACGAGCGTGGTCCGCCGGCCCGGCATCATCGCGGCGGCCGCCACCATGACCACGGCCATCGCCGCGACCCCGAGGAACACCAGGTGCACCGCCGCGGACAATTCGCCGGGGGAGGGATGGTCGGTCGCGCCGATCCGGGAGTTCACCAGCGCGCCGAACACCGCGACGCCGACCGCGCTGCCCAGGGCGCGGGCGAACATGTTCGCGGAGGTGACCACACCGCGTTCGGACCATTCGCTGGCTGTCTGCGCGGCGATCAGCGTCGGCGTGGCCACCAAGCCCATGCCGAGTCCGACCAGGAAACACGAAGCCGCCACCCGGGCGAGCGAGGAGTGCTCGGTGATGAACACCGTGCTGAGCGCGCCTGCCGCGGCGATCCCGCTACCGATCAACGCGGTGGTGCGAAAGCCGAGGCGTAGATACACCTTTCCGGCCTGTGACGCGGCGATCGGCCACCCGAGCGTCAATGCGCCGACGGTCAGACCGGCCACCAACGCGCCCGCCCCCAGCACTCCCTGGCTGAAGGTCGGCACGTAGGAGGTCAGGCCCAGCAGGATCGCCCCGACCAGGACCGAGACCAGACTGCTGGCGATCACCACCCGCCGGGTGAACATCCACAACGGCAGGATCGGATTCTCCGCCCGCCGCTCGACCAGCACGAACAGCGCCAGCACCGCGCCGCCGCCGACGAAGATCGCCACTCCGGTCGGCGAGGTCCACGCCCACGCCTGACCGCCTTCGAGCAGGCCGAGGATCACCGCGCCCGCGCCCACGGTCAGCAACAGCGCGCCCAGGTAGTCGACGCGTTGCCGCCGCCGCGGCGCGTCCTCGGTGAAACCGCGCACCAGCATCCAGCCCGCCACCGCCGAGAGCGGCAGATTCACCAGGAAGATCCACCGCCAGTTCACGTATTCGGCGAACACGCCGCCGATCAGCGGGCCGAGCACCGAGGACAGCGCCCACACGCTCGCGAGATAACCCTGCACCTTGGCCCGCTCGGCCAGCGTGTACAGGTCGCCCGCGATGACCATCGTCATCGGCTGGATCGCGCCCGCCCCGATGCCCTGCACCGCGCGGAAGACGATCAACGCGACCATCGACCCCGCGAGCCCGCACAGCAGCGAGCCCAGGGCGAACACCGCGATGCCGAACAGGATCACCGGTTTGCGGCCGACCGTGTCGGCGAGTTTGCCGTAGATCGGCACCGTGACGGCCTGGGCCAGCAGGTAGATCGAGAACAGCCACGGGAACTGCGAGAACCCGCCGAGGTTGTCGGTGATGGTCAGGACCGCCGTGGCGATGACGGTCGAATCCAACGCCACCAATCCGGTGGCCAACATCAGCGAGGCGAGGACCGGACCTCGTTCCGAACGGAAGCCGACATCCGATGCCGCAATCCCCAACGCCACGTCGCGCCCTCTCGTTCGTTCGGCTGACCACCACGAACGAACGTACTGGGCGGCGGACTATTCCCGCCCCTGGTTTTTCAGGGCCGCCAGGTGATCCGGCCGCCCTGGAATTCCTGGGCCTTGCCGCCCTCGTAGTCGTATTCGTCGCCGGTGGGGTAGCCGTAGCGGCCGTTCTCCGCGCCCGCGCGCACCCAGTCGTCGCGCAGCGCGCCCCACACCACGTGCGCGCCGGTCGCGCTCGAGTAGTAGATCGCGCCGCCGGTGAACAGGTTGTAGCGCCCGCCCTTGCCCGCGGCGGCCTCGTCGGTCAGCGGGAAGCCCAGCGGGCCGCCCTCCCAACCGAACGCGCCCCACTTGTCGCGGATCGGCCCGCCGACCTGGTGGGCCGCGGTGCCCAGCGACCAGTAGATCGACCCCTTCTCGAAATGATTGAACCGGCCGCCGCCGGACGGTGTCACTTGCTCGGAGGTAACGGGATAGCCGAGGGTGCCGGCTTCCGATCCCAGCTGACCCCATTTCTGCCGGATCGCGCCACCCACCGACTGCGCCCCGGTGGCGGGCTGCCAGTAGAAGGAGGCGTCGCGCTGGAAGGTCTGGTACTTGCCGCCGCGGGCCGCGTCGGACTCGGGCGAGGTGGGGTCGCCGAAGACCGCGGGCCCACCTTGCTGGTCGTAGGCGATCTCGATCTCGCCGCCGACGTCGAACGGGCCGACCGGACGCGCGTCGGCGACCCCCGCGCTCGACAGCGCGCCGACGGCGACCGCGCAGAGCGCGACCGCGCGGCGGCGCAGCGATCCGTACCGGTGACCGGGGCGTGATGTCGGTGCCACTGCGACTCCCTGGGCGTGTGGAAACGAGTTTGCCGGGCGATTGCGCACGGCACGAGCGGTGCCGACCCGAAGCTACCAGCTCACCGCCGGGGGCGGTACCCGAGCCGGGTCACATCGGGTACAGGCTGTGTTTGCGCGGATTGGGGGAGGCCGAGTCCTCCTTGTCGCGCAGCAGTCGCAGCGCGCGCCGCAGTTCCAGGCGGGTCCGCGAGGGCTCGATGACCGCGTCGATGTAGCCGCGTTCGGCGGCCACCCACGGGGTGGCGACGGTCTCGTTGTACTGGTCGATCATCGCCTCGCGGAACGCGGCGCGCTGCTCCTCGGGGACCGCCGCCAACTGCCGTCGGCCGACCAGGTCGACCGCGCTCTCCGCGCCGATCACCGCGATGCGCGCGGTCGGCCAGGCCATACTGATGTCCGCGCCGAGTTGTTTGCAGGCCATGAACCCGTACGCGCCGCCGTAGGACTTGCGCACCACCAGGTTCAGGATCGGCACCGTCGCCTCGATGATCGCCCGGAACACCCGCCCGCCGCGCACGATGACGCCGTTGCGCTCCTCCTCCACCCCGGGCAGCACACCCGGGGTGTCCACCACGAAGACCAGCGGCAGTCCGAAGGCGTTGCACAGCCGGATGAAGTGGGTGGCCTTGTCCGAGCACCGCGCGTCCACCGCGCCGCCCAGCACCAGGGGCTGATTGGCGACCACGCCGACGCTGCGCCCGTCGATCCGGGAGAAGCCGGTGATCAGGTTGCCCGCGAACTCGCCGCGCACCTCGTGGAACTCGCCGTCGTCGAACAGGCGCAGCAGGATCTCGTGCATGTCGTAGCCCGCGCGATCGGAGTCCGGGATGATCGCGTCGAGTTCCCGGTCGGAGGCGGTGATCTCCGGTTCCAGCCCCGGATTGACCACCGGCGCGGACTCCAGGCAGTTGGAGGGCAGGTAGCTCAGGTAGGCCCTGGCCCAGTCGAAGGCCGCCTGCTCGGTGGCCGCGACGTGGTGGACGGTGCCGTTGCGGGCCTGGTTGTGCGCGCCGCCCAACTCCTCCATCGACACGTCCTCGCCGGTCACCGCCTTGATCACCTCCGGCCCGGTGACGAACATGTAGGAACTCTCGGTGGCGATGATGACATCGGTGTTGATCGGCCCGTACACCGAGCCCGCCGCGCATTTGCCGAGCATGATCGACACCTGCGGGACGAACCCGGACAAGCGCTCCTGGCGGCGGCTCATGTGCGCGAACCAGGCCAGCGAGGTCACCGCGTCCTGGATGCGGGCGCCGCCGGAGTCGTTGATCGCGACCACCGGGCAGCCCTTCTCGTAGGCGAAACGCAGCGCCTCGGCGACCTTGCGGCCGAACATCTCGCCCACCGAGCCGCCGAAGACCGTCTGGTCGTGGGCGATCACCACCACCGGCCTGCCCTCGATCAGGCCGCGCCCGGTCACCACGCCGTCGCCGTACATGGCCGACGGATTGCCAGGCTGGCGGGCCAGCGCCCCGATCTCCAGGAAGCTGCCCGTGTCGAGCAGCGCGCGGACCCGCTCACGCGCGCTGGGGATGCCCTTGTGCTCGCGTTTGGCGATCCCGGCCACGCCCGCGGGTTCCGCCGCCACCGCGAGCACGCCGCGTAGTCGGTCGAGTTTGTCGCGGGTACCGGTCATGCGGAGAACCTTTCGCCCAGCGGTACGCGCGAGATCACGTACCGCCGGCGAATCTAACGGCCGCGCGCGGCGCGCCAGACGATCATGGGCGAGGGCGTTGACACCTCACAGCGCTCGTGGCGCACGCTTTGGCCATCGCCACGATCCGGTCAGGGTTTGCGCAGGATGCCCCCGTACTCGTAGACCACCGTGCGACGGTCGGTCACCCCGACGAAGGACACCAGCTGATCGGGCACCGGCTCGAGCGGCGGCTGGTCCGGGTCCGGTCGCCAGTCGATCACGTTGCGCAGCCCCGGCTCGATCGCCTCCAGGCCGTCGAACAGGGCGTCGACCTCGCGCGGGGTGCGGTTCTGCCACGGGATGCCCGCGCCGTCGAGTTGGGCGGCGAACTGCGCGCCGAGCGCCGCGTCGTCGCTGACGACCTGGGAGAAGGCCAGGTAGCTGCTCGAGGGCGCGACCGTGTCGAGGATGTGGCGCAACGCGTGCCGCGCGCCCGACCCGACGGAGTCGACGTCCTTGAGGTGGTGGCCCACCGACAGGAACAGCACCGCGAGCGGCTCGTCGAAGTCGATCAGCCTGCGCACGTCGGGATCGGCCAGCAGCGCGTCGGGATCGCGCATGTCCGCGGTGATGACCGTGGTGCTCTGCTGATCGGCCAGCAGCGCGCGGCCGTGCGCGAGCACGATCGGGTCGATGTCGACGTAGGCCACCCGCGCGTTCGGGTCGAAGCGCTGGGCGACCTCGTGGACGTTGTTGTCGGTCGGCAGCCCGCAGCCCAGGTCCAGGAACTGGTGGATACCCGCCTCCTGGACCAGGTAGCGCACCGCGCGGTAGAGGAACTGACGGTTCTGGCGTGCGATGTCGACGCACTCCGGGAACCCCTTCAGCACCTGTAGGATGATCTCGCGGTCGATGGCATAGTTGTCCTTGCCGCCGAGCATCCACCCGTAGGCTCGCGCCGAGGTCGGCCGGTCCAACGGGATCGCCGTGTCCGCTGTGTCTGTCGCGTCGTTCGAGCTCACCTGAATGTTCCACCCTTTCGCCTGATGCACCCGCTCGGGTCATCGCCCCCTGGCCGCCCGTGGTCCAACCGCGGAGCGGCACAGCTCGATTCGTCGATCCTCTCGCGAATCATTCTGGAAAATCCGGATTTTGGGGATAGCTTATCCTCACGTTCACGTGGGAGACTCGTGACATGGCCGCTCGAGAGTTGCGAGAGTCGACCGTGGACGCCGATCGCGTCGCGCTGGCCGAGGCGGCCCGCCGCGTGGTCGGGCAGAGTTGGTGGCAGGGCGAGGCCGAGTGGCTGCCACCCGGCTTCGACACCTTCCTGCATCTGGAACAGGCGGCCCGCAGGCTGCGCTGCTACGAGTCCAGGGTGGTCCCGGAACTGTTGCAGACCCGCGACTACGCCCGCGCGCTGCTGACCCTGGCCCACCCCGGCGACACCGAGAGCATGCGCGAGCGGCGGGTGGCGCTGCGCATGCGGCGCGCGCGCATCCTGACCAAACCCGCGCCCGCCCAACTGTGGGTGATCATCGAGGAATCCGCCCTGCGCCGCCCGATCGGCGGTTCGGCGGTCTGGCGGGCCCAACTCGAACACCTGAGCAAGCTGGCCGAGGCGCCCAACATCGCGATCCAGGTCCTGGCCGACACGGTCGGCGGACCGGCGCTGACCGAGGGGTCGTTCTCGGTGCTGCGCTTCGCCGAGGGCGACCTGCCCGACCTGGTTCACCTGCAACAACTCACCCGCCGGGTCTTCCTAGACGCGAGTAGCGATGTCGAGGCCTATCTCGGCGTCGCCGACACCTTGTCGGTGCACGCGGCCGCGCCCGAATACGCCCCCGCGCTGATCCGGGCCATGTACCGCAGCCATCCGCCGACCGTGGATCAGCCGACGCCGCTGTCCTGAGCGCCGGGGCGCATCGGCTACGCGTCTGATGCGGTCCTGCTACCGTGAACGGGTCGTCGGGTTCGGGACGACTGGTGGAGTCTCGCGCCTTCGCCCGCCGCGGCGGCGAAAACGCTTGGTCCACAGGCATTGTCGGTGGTCCACTCGGTGGGCCGGCGCGGCGCCTGTAGTTCCGGTCCGCGATCGGCCCCCTGTCCGGGGCGCCGAGATCGGGTGGTGCGAGCGAGACTGAGCGGGAGCGTTGTGGCAGTGACCGAGTGTTGCCGGCCAGTGGGCGCGACCGGCGCCGATCTCGGAACTCCCCGCCGATCACCCCGGGCGACATGCTGTTTCACCCCCTTCTGGAGTCTTATCAATTGAGCACGCCACATTCAGCCCCTCCGTCCCATCTGGCCCCGGCCGGCGTCTGCCCCGTGCAGCACGGATCGCCGATCGACACCGACGGCCCCCGAATGCCTTTGCACACCGCGGAATTCGCCGCCGACCCGCACGGCGCCTATACCCGGGCGCGCGAACAGTTCGGGTCGATGGTCCCGATCGAGATCGCCCCCGGCGTCCCGGCGACGCTGGTGCTCGGCTATCAGACCGCGGTGCGGATCCTCAACGATCCCGAGCACTTCCCGGCCGATCCGCGGGCCTGGCAGGACAGCGTGCCCGCCGACTCGCCGATCAAGCCGATGATGGAGTGGTATCCGAACGCGCTGCGCAACAGCGGTCCCACCCACACCCGCTACCGGCAGGCCTACGTGGCCGCCATCGACGGCATCGACCTGCACGCGCTGCACTCCACCGTCGAGCGGATCGCGGTGCCGCTGATCAACACCTTCATCGAGTCCGGCTCCGCGGATCTGGTCACCCAGTACGCGTTTCCGCTGGTCTTCGAGGTGCTCAACCGGATGGTCGGCTGCTCGACCGAACTGGGCCAGCGGGTCGCGACCGGTATGGCGATGCTGTTCGACACCGTCGAGGCGGCCAACGGCATGGAGATGCTCAGCGGCGCGCTGCTCGAACTGATCGCGTTGCGGCGCGCCGAACCCGGTGACGACGTCACCTCGCGGTTGGCCCACCACCCCGCCGGTCTCGACGACGTGGAGATGCTGAGCCAGCTGATCAGCTTCTACGGCGCGGGCATCGAACCGCAGCAGAACCTCATCGCCAACACCCTGCTGCTGATGGTCACCGACGACCGCTTCGGCGGCAATGTGCTGGGCGGCAGCCTGTCCACCCGCGACGCCCTGGACGAGGTGCTGTTCAACGACCCGCCGATGGCGAACTTCTGCACGTCCTACCCGCGTCAGCCGATCCTGATCGACAACACCTGGTTGCCCGCGCACCAACCGGTGCTGATCAGCCTGTCGGCCTGTAACAACGATCCCGCGATCCGCGGCGGCGACCGCACCGGCAACCGCTCGCACCTGGCCTGGAGCGCGGGTCCGCACGCCTGCCCCGCCAAATCGGTCGCCTACCTGATCGTGCAGGACGCCATCGATCAGTTGCTCGACGCGCTGCCCGAACTCGCGCTGGCGATCCCCGCGACGGATCTGGTCTGGCGACCGGGCCCGTTCCACCGGGCCGTGAGCGCGCTCCCGGTCGTCTTCCCGCCCTCTCCGCAGTTGAATCTGGTGTAAGGAGTTCCATGCAGAATGAACCGATCGTCCTGGACCTGACCGGCGCCGACATCCAAGGCGAGTCGGATCGGATCCGGCAGCGCGGCCCCGTCGCGCTGGTGGCGTTACCCGGCGGGGTGCCCGCGTGGTCGGTGACCGACGCCGCGGCCCTCAAGAGCCTGCTGGCCGACCCGCGGGTGTCGAAGGACCCGCGGCAGCACTGGGCGGCTTTCGTCAACGGCGAGATCACCGAGGCGTGGCCGCTGCTGCCGTGGGTCGCGGTGGAGAACATGTTCACCGCCTACGGCGCCGAGCACCGCAGGCTGCGCCGCCTGGTCTCGCCCGCGTTCACCCACCGCCGCAGCATCGCGCTGCGTCCGCGCATCGAGGAACTGGTCACCGATCTGCTCGACCGGCTCGCGGCCACGCCGGCCGGCGAGGTCGTCGATCTGCGCGCGCTCTACGCCTACCCGGTGCCGATCAAGGTCATCACCGAGATACTGGGCGTTCCCGACCATCTCGGCCCCGGCCTGCACAAGTGCGTCGACGGCTTCTTCGACACCTCCTTCGGGCCGGAGGAGGCGCAGGCCAACTACATCGAGATGTACGGGCTGGTCAGCGAACTGGTGGCCTACCGGGCGGCGAATCCGGGCGACGACGTCACCAGCGTGCTCATCGCCACCCGCGACGAGAACGACGGCTCCGCGCTGACCGAGAAGGAACTCGTCGACACGCTGATGCTGGTCATCAACGCCGGGCACGAGACGACGGTGAACCTGCTCGACCAGGCCATCGTGGCGCTGCTGACCCATCCCGAGCAGCGCGCGGACGTGGTCGGCGGGCGTGTCCCGTGGTCGGATCTGGTCGAGGAGACGCTGCGCTACGAGGCGCCGGTCGCGCATCTGCCGCTGCGCTACGCGGTCGAGGACATCGACGTCGACGGCATCACGATCGGCAAGGGCGAGGCGATCCTGGCCTCCTACGCCGCCGCCGGTCGCGATCCCAAGGTGCACGGCGCGAGCGCCGCCGAGTTCGACGTGCGGCGCACCGACAAGGACCACGTGTCCTTCGGGCACGGCGCGCACCACTGCATCGGCGCTCCGCTGGCCCGCCTGGAGGCCGATATCGCGTTGCCGGCGCTGTTCGCGCGGTTCCCGGATCTGCGGTTGGCGGTGCCTGTCGAGGAGTTGGCGCCGGTCGGCAGTTTCGTCTCCAACGGGCACCGCACGCTGCCGGTGTCGCTGAGCTGAGTTCCGTTCCGGGACACGAGAAACGGGGCGTCGTCTCGGCGACGCCCCGTTCGGGCGGGTGGTGTCAGTGGCCCGCGACGTCGGAGGCGTCGATGGGGCAGCTGACGGTGCGCGGTACCGCGATGTAACCGGTTCGGGATTCGGACATGTCGTGTGAGATGCCCGCGATCTCGATGCGGTCGGTCGGCACGGATTGATCCCCGAGAATGTCGAGAGCCCCCGCGCCGGCCAGGATGATGGCTGCCGTCGCCAGAATTAGCCTGGTTCGTTTCATGACCTGCTCCCGCTGTTTGGGCGAGTTGGATTGCTGAACGCGAGCCCTCTCGTGGACGGCTCGCCTCCCCTTGGTCGCTGGGTATTTGCTTAGAGGAACCGTAATTCTGTATTCGTGGGATGAGCAAGACACAGAAAGGTCACGGAAACGGAAATCTGGAGTGTCGCTACCGGCTGATACGGCGTTGACCGGGTATCCGGCGGTCTGGGCATCGGGTGATGCACAGGATGAACCACCGCATTTGACCGAGATTTGCGGTCTCCGACATTTGCGTAATAACAGCCCTGTTGTTTATCAATTCGATACCGACGGCACGGTGGTCGATATACGCCGTCGGAAGATTGGCGCGAACGGTACGGGGGTGTGGCGTCAATCGATCGCTTCGCGGACGATCAGCAACGGGCAGTCGGCGCCGAGCAGCAGGGCCTGGCTGGTGCTGCCGAACAGCATGCTCGCGAACCCGCCCCGACCCCGACTGCCCACCACGAGCAGTTGCGCGTCGCGGGAGCGTTCGTGGAGATAGCGCTCGGGGCGGTCGCGCACGACTTCGCGGATCACCGTCACGTCCGGGTGGCGCTCGCGGTGGCCCGCCAGGCTCTCGGCGAGCAGGACGTCCTCCTCGTGATCGGCCTCGGTCTCGCGTTCGCGCACCTGCTCGACCAGTTCCGGGCCGATCCACACGTGCACCGCCACCAGGTCGACACCGCGCGCGTCGGCTTCGGCGAAGGCCGCCGCCACCGCTCCCGGGTCCGCGCCGGTGCCGTCGATGCCGACGATCACCGGACGGGTGCGCACCTCGGCGTCGAGCGACATCTCCTCCTTGACCACCGCGACCGGGCAGTGCGCGCGTCGTGCCAGCACCGAGCTGACCGAGCCGAGCAGCGCGCGCCGCAGGGTGCCGCGCTTGCGGGTGCCGACCACGATCATCCGCGCGCCCTCGGTGCGGTCGACCAGGGTCGGGCCGGTGACCGCCGGGAGCATCTCGGTGTGGATCGGCGGGGTCCCGATATCCCCGGTCGCCTCGGTCGCGAGTTTCACGGCCTCCGCGAGGACCCATCGGCCGTGCTCCTCGAGGCGGGTGTAGTCGGTGGCGGTGAGGGGTTCGGTCATGCCGGGGCCGTAGTCGGCGGTGGCGTCGAGGATGTGCAGCAGGTGCAGTGGCGTGCCGTGCAGCGCGGCGGTCCGCGCCGCCCAGGCGACCGCGACATCGGACCCCGGGGATCCGTCCACGCCTGCGATGATCGGGGTCTCGGTCGACATGCGCTGCTCCTCACGAAGGGGCGGAGACGATATCTACTACGCTTCGTAGCATAGCTGAGATCCGAAATGTCCGGGTGTCGCGAAAGGATTGCCCGAAGTCGTGCCGGTCTCAGCCGACGCGATCCAGATCCGCCGTGACCCGCTCGGGTCGGCCCGACCGCGTGACCCCCGTGTACACGAAATCCAGTCCGCCGCCCTCGCCCGCCGTGACGGTGACATTGCCGTTCGGGATGCACGGCCCCGACACGATCTGCTCGTACAACGTCGCCGACAAACCGCCGTCGGCCCGCTCGCGCAAGGTCAGTTCGCCCGTGCAGTCCCCTTCGGACACCTCGTAGAAGGTCGACCCGATTACCGTGCCCACCGCACCCGACCGCAGCGTGATCGTCATCCGGTAGTGCGACAGCGTGCCGGCGTCGTCCTCGTTCGGCGGTGCCTTGCCACTTGCCAACCAGCGGCAGTTGCTCGATGGTCGCGGGAGCGCCGGACGGTCCCGCATCCTGGCCCATCGCCGTCGAGAGCGCCACGGCCACCGCCGCCGCGAGGCCCGCGACCAGCACCGTCGCGACGCCGAGCACCGTGCGCCGCGACCGCCGGGGCGCGGGCACGTCCTCGACCGCGTCGGCGGGTTCGCGCGGCGCGCCCCCGCCCGTGCCCGCCGCGGCGGTGACCGTCGGGGGATAGACGCCGTAGCCCTCGGTGGGCAGCGT
>NZ_BAGG01000056.1 GCF_000308695.1 Nocardia takedensis NBRC 100417
TTAGGCGGACGGATCTTCCGGCTGCGTCGGGAAGCACCACATCCTCCGTCGGCGGGACCGGAAGATCAGTCCGTGCGCCACTGTAATGCCTCTCGGTCCGTCGGAGGCCATTACCGAGGGATCCGATTCCGGTTGTTCCGTGGTGGTTCCAGTAGTGGTCGCTATTCTGGAACCGTTCGAGATCCATGATGGCAGAACAGGTTACAGCGAGCCCGGCAGAGTGTCGGAGTCGAGATCGAGGGTATCGAGGATCGCGAGCAGTTGCCGTTCCTCGTAGCGGAAGTGGTTCTCCATGATCGCCGCGATGCCTTCCAGGTGGAAGTCCAGATCGGCGGGTGTGACCGAAGTGTCGACGGCGGACTGCAGTTCGGTGAGCAGGTGCGCGATCATCGCATGGTCCTGCTCCAGGTTCCGGATGGTTTTGCGCAGGTCCGGGTATGCCGCTGCTATGCCGGAAAACAGGGTGCGGTCCTCGGCTTCGTGATGGCTGGTCAGAGCGACGCAGAAGGTGTGGCAGTGCGTCAGCAGGTCGCGGCTCGCTGCTGTCGGGTCGCCGGCGTCGAGGGTTGCGCGAGTGTGTACCAGTGTGGTTCGCAAGCGTGCGTGGACATTTCGCATTTCGGTGCTCCAGGCGATGAGCCTGGTCTTCTCGCCCTCAGTCACGGGAGGGCGAAGGGAACGACATCATCTCGTCGCACTCCTTCGGGTTCCACGCCTCCATGCCTGACACGGCCTGTCATCGACACGCGACGTTGTTGCCAACCTAGCATCGTGTCGCCGTGCATGGGCAATGGCGACGGCCCGAGATCGCCTCGGGCCGTCGCCCTTCGTGGTGCGTCGCTATTTGATCGCGGCGGCCAGTTTTTCGGCGTAGGGGGTGGTGAGTTTGCCGACGAGGGGGAGTTCGGCGCGGTGTCCGCCGGTTTTGTTGGCTTGGAGCATGGCCATGATCCAGACGGCGAGGGCGAGCAGGCCGAGGGCGAGTCCGGCGAGGCTGAAGACGATGCCGAGGGTTCCGAGGAGTGAGCCGAGGACCGACAGGGCGATGTTGAGGATGGTGACGGCTCCGAAGAAGACGGTGGATTGGGCGGCGTGGTGTTTGACGTCGGGGTCGTTCTTGGCGAGGTAGAGGAAGACGATGCCGGTGAGCCAGCCGAGGGCGTAGGAGAGGATGGCGCTGGTCTTCTTGTCGGGGCCGGTGGACTGCGGGGCGGGGTGCGGAGAAGTTGTCATGGGGTAAGTAGATGCTGAGCCCGTCGCCTACCGATCCCAGGTTTTCAGGGCGAGACCGCCGGGTGCGGGTCGGGAGCCGGTGTGCCCGAGGGGGGTTGCCTGCCGTCCTCGTCCTGGATGGCCCGCATGATCCGCTGCGAGATCTCCCGGAGTTGCCGGGCCTGCGGTTTGGTCAGGCGGTCCAGGACCAGTCGGTGGACGAGTCGGGCGTGGCCCGGGGTGGCGTCGCGGAACTTGTCGTGTCCGAGGTCGGTGAGCGAGGCCAGGGTGTAGCGGCCGTCGGCGGGATCGGGCATCCGGCGGATCCAGCCCTTGGTCTCGAGTCGGGTGGCCGCGCGGGAGAGCCTGGACAGTGTGCTGTTCGCGTAGCCGGCGAGGACGCTCATGCGGAGCGTGCGCTCGGGTGCGGCGGCCAGCGCGTAGAGGATGCCGTACTCGAAGTGCGTCAACTGGGCGTCGCGGTGGAGTTGGGCGTCCAGTGTGGGCGGCAGCCACTCGAGGATCGTCGCCAGGGCGGCCCAGGTCGCGAGGTGCTCGCCTGTCAGTTCGCTGGAGTCCGGCATGTCGTCAGCGTACGTCACATGACTTGCTCGGGAAAGTCATGGGGCGTACGTTTTACTTGACTGGGAAAGTCAGCATCGAGACATATCGGCAGATGGAGGCGTATACGGTGGATCTGGAACTGGCGGGTAAGCGGGCCTTCGTGAGCGGGTCGACGCAGGGCATCGGCTACGCGATCGCCGAGGCGTTGCTCGCGGAGGGCGCGTCCGTCGTCGTCAACGGACGTGCGGAAGCGCGGGTGGCCGCCGCGGTCGAGAAACTGCGGGACGCCCACCCGGAGGCGGCCGTGTCCGGACTCGCGGCCGACTTCGCGGATCCCGAGCAGGTGCGACGGATGCTCGACGTGCTCGGCGAGGTCGACATCCTCGTGAACAACGTGGGCGTCTTCGACGTCGCCGCCTTCGAGGAGATCTCCGACGACGACTGGCGACGCTACTTCGAGGTCAATGTGATGAGCGGGGTGCGTCTGTCCCGGCACGCGCTACCGGCGATGCTGGCGCGTGGCTGGGGGCGCATTCTGTTCATCAGCAGCGAGTCGGGTGTGAACGTGCCCGCCGACATGACCCACTACGGGGTGACCAAGGCGGGCATGCTCGCTCTCGGCAACGGGTTGGCCAAACGGACGCGCGGCACGGGCGTCACAGTCAACACCATTCTCGGCGGGCCGACGTACTCCGAAGGCGTCGCGCGGGCCGTCGAACAGATCTCCCTGGAGCGGGAGGTGCCCGCGGAACAGATCAAGAGCGCTGTCGCGGCGGGCAATACGACCTCGCTGCTGGAGCGTTTCCTCGAGCCCGTGGAGATCGCCAGGCTGGCAACCTATTTGGCCAGCCCGGTGTCCTCCGCGACCAACGGCGCGGCCGTGCGCGCCGACGGAGGTGTGCTCACGACGATCCTGTGACGGCCGGTGCGGCGGTGAGAATTCCGTCGTTCGCGGCCGAAAGCGCCACCCTCCGTTCGCGAGGAGTCCGCTACTCCGCTCGGTCGGTGTCGCCTTGGTCCTCGGTGTGTTCCCGACTCGCACGACCCTGTCGGGTGCCTTTCTCGATCGCCGACATGAGATCGCGCGCTTGGTCGGCGGAGCGTGGTCGGGAAGGGGCGGCCGACTCGGACTGCTCGGGTGTCTCGAGCGGCCTGCGTCGCGGTAGCGGCGCGCCGGGCAGAGTGGGGGAGATCCGGTGCGCATTCCGCTCGCCGTCGGGGGCGACGAGGGTGGTCGGGACGATCACGATCGCTTTCACGCCGCCGTAGTCCGATTCGGCGAGCCGGACCGAGATGCCGTGGCGTTCGGCGAGTTTCGCGACGACGAACAGTCCGAGCCGGGCATCGGTGGACAGCGTCTCGACGCTGAAGTCCGGCGGTCGGGCCAGCAGTTCGTTGCGTTCGACGAGTTCGTCGGCGGGGATGCCGAGCCCTTGGTCGGTGATCTCCAGGGCGATGCCGCGGCCCACCTGGTTGCCGGTGATGTCGACCCGCGAATTCGGCGGGGAGAACGCGGTGGCGTTGTCGGTGAGTTCGGCGAGCAGGTGCACGAGGTCGGCCACGGCCGTGCCGATGATGTGCAGGTCGGGCAACTTCGCGGTGTGGATGCGGGTGTAGTCGTTGCTCTCGGCCACCGCCGCCCGCACGACGTCGATCAGCGGAATGGGGTTGCGCCACTGCCGGCCCGGTTCGTCACCGCCCAGGATGATCAGGTTCTCGGCGTTGCGGCGGGACCGGGTGGCCAGGTGGTCGAGCTGGAACAGGACGTCGAGTTTGGCCGGATCCTGTTCTTCGCGTTCGGCGTTGTCGAGCAGGGCGAGTTGGCGGTGCACGATGACCTGGCTGCGGTGGGCGATGTTCAAGAAGACCGCGCTGACGCCCGAGCGGGTCTTGAATTCGGCGACGGCCGCGGCCACGGCGGAGGAGTGGGCGCGGTTGAACGCGTCGGCGATCTGACCGAGTTCGTCACGCCCGAATTTCAGGGGCTCCATGTCGACGGTGCTGTCGGAGCGGGTGCCCTCGGTGAGCGCGCGAATGGTCTCGGGGAGTTGATCGTCGGCCAGTTCGAGGGTCTGCTGACGCAGTCGGCGCATGCGTCCGATGAGACGGTTGGTCAACCACAGCGCGGCCAGGAAGGCCAGCACGACCAATCCCGCGATCGCGAACGCGCCGCGCAGCGAATCGCTTTCGCGCTGTTCGCCCGCGGCGATCGCGCGGGCGTGCGCGTCGGCGCTCTGGTCCTGCCACAGCTTCAGCAGCGCCGTCTGGACCTCGCTGGTGGCCTGGGCCCACTCACCGGTGTTCAACGAGGAAGCGCCGGAACCGGTTTGGGTGCGCGACGTGCTCGATGTCGAGGGACGTTCGTCGGATTGCGGAGTCGTCAGCAGCGCGCCGATTCGGGTGAAGGATTCGCCCATCGCGACGAATCGCTGCCAGGCCCGACCGTCGGTGATCGCCGCCAACTGCGCCTGGCGTTGTCCGGCCAGGACATCGTCGGCGTAGCCGAGTTCGGCCCGTGCGTCCCCGAAATTGCGGGTGAAGGCCGAGAAGTCGGCGGCCGAGAGCTGATCGGTCAGCAGCGCCGTCGTCGCGATGCCGACCGCCTTGGCCATCGCCTCGCCGGCGCGCAGCATCGGGATGCCGCGCACGGTGTCGACCGCGATGGCCGCGTCCGGGGCGACCGTGGCGGCGATCAGATTGCCCGACACGATCGTGTCGATGATGGTGCTGTAGGCGTCGAAGACCTGCTCGCGCGGCATCGCCCGCGCGTCCACGGCGCTGCGCAGTCCCGGCATCGAGGCGTAGAGCAAGTCGAAGCCCGCCATGTCGTCGATGAGTTCGGGACGCACGTCGCGTGAGGTCGCGCTGTAGGTGAGCAGCGAGGTAAGGGCGCGGTCGGAATCGGCCCTGGCGGTGGCCAAGGCGGTGTTCGCGGACTCGTCACCGGCCAACACCAGCATCGAGGCGGCGCGCTCGGACTGGAACGTCTCGATCATGGTGATCGCGGGCGTGGTGGTCGACGCGGAGAACTCCGCCCATTCCTTGGACTTGCGCCCGTCGTCGATCAGGTAGGCGGCGGCGCCGACGCCGATGCCCATCAACGCGACGCTCGGGATGAGCACGATGATCAGCAGCCTCGCGCGCACCCCCACGGGCGTGCGGGGTCGGCTGCGACCGGGGATCGCGGACGAGAATTTCTGGACGAACCTGCTGCCGAGCACCGTTGATCGAGCCTGCTTCTGGGCGTGTTCCGCCCCTGTGTGACCGGTGTCGCGGAGAAACCGGACCTGGATATCTTGTGTCGCGGGCCACCCTATCGGCGGGTAACGTGGTTACGCAATGGCATTCGACGGGACGGTGTTCTGGGTGGGGCCGATTTCCTCGAATCGAGCCGCCCGCGGACCGGCTGTCCTACGTCGGCCGGTACGAGGGTTGCGGGCGGCGGACGCGCCGGATTTCGAGCTGTCCGCTCGCGGGTGTGTCCCGCCGTCGAGACGGGCTCAGCGCGAGGTGGACGGGTTCAGGGCCTGGGAGAGCACCGCCCAGGCGCGGGGCAGTTGCGCCTCGAAGTCGACCCAGGTGTGCATGCCCGCGGGCGAGTACTCGACGGTCGCGGGAATCTTCAATTCGGTCAGGCGGTTCGCGAGGCGTTCGGTGCAGACCCGCGCGCCCGCCTCGAGTGCCGCGCCGCCGCCCGCCGTGCCGAGGGCGGCCGGGATGTCGGTGGCCTGGGCCACGGCGATGAGGTCCGCGTTGGTCGGCGCGCCCGAACTGGCGGACAAGTAGACGGCGGTGTCGCGCAGACGTTCGGCCCCGAGCACGGTGTCGTGAGCCGCCCACTCCGGCGAATCCGGGGGACCCCACAGGTTGGTCGGATTGCCGCCCCGCGAGGCGACGGTGATCGTGGTGATGGCGTGGCCGAGCGGGTCGGCGGTGGAGTAGCAGCCGCTCATGCCCGCGACCGCCTTGTACAGGCCCGGATGACGCTGGGTGAGCATCATGGCCGCCTGCGCGCCCATCGACACGCCCGCGATGGCGCGCGCGCCGCTCGAGCGCAGCAGCGATTCGACGATGGGCGGCAACTCCTCGGTGAGGAATGTCTCCCACCGGTTCAGGCCCAGCGCCGCGTCGTGGCGCTCCCAGTCGCTGTACATGCTGCCGGTGCCGCCGCCGGTCAGGACGACGTCCACGGGTTTGTCGGCGAAGAACTGCGCCGCGCCGCCCTTGGTGAGCCAACCCGAGGTCGCCTCGCCGTCGACGCCGTCGAGCAGATAGAGCGTGGGACGAGGGCCGGAACCGCTTCCGCGCAGCACGTCGACCTCGACCACGCGGTGCATCGCCGCGGAGGCGATGTGCAGGCGTTCCCAGCGCGGCGCGATGGTCTCGGTGCGCAGCAGGCCGGTCCTGGTCATGTTGGGGTCGACCGCCGGTGCGGGCGTGGGGCCGGTCGGGTCCGTCGGCGCCGCGCTCACGGGGCCGACGGCACACAGTGTCAAAGCCGCGGCGGCGGCCAGCGCGGCGGCTGTCAACGGTACTCGTCTGCTCATGTAGCGGGGGCTCCTCGATCGCCTGCCGGGTCAGGCATCTCGACACTAGGAGTCCGGGCTCCTACCTGGAATGCGTAATACCCTTTGTTGGGCGAATTCAACAGTCGCGCGCGGACTGATGAGGGACAGTCACAAAGGCAACCGCTCGGCAACGCGCCGAATCTTTGCTATTCGCAGGTGGATTGTGTCGACGCATTGCCGGTGGTTCGGGTGGAATCAGGGTCTTCTCGTTCGGTGAATTGTGTAATCGGTCACTCGACCCTGAATGAAACGTCCCTATTTCAAATCGGCGGCGAATTGCTCGACAATCGCGGTTTGCGTCATGTCGAATCGCTATTTGTCGACGGGAAAGGTCAGAGGCGGGGGTCGACGGGTTCGGATTCGGAGGCGAGGACGGCGAAGACGGCTTCGTGGACGCGCCAGAGGGGTTCGCCGGCGACGAAACGGTCGAGAGATTCCAGGCCGAGGGCGTATTCGCGCAGGGCCATCGAGCGTTTGCGGCCGAGGCGGCGTTGCCGGAGTTGGCGCAGGTTCTCCTCGTGGAGGTATTCGGGGCCGTAGATGATGCGGAGGTATTCGGGGCCGCGGCATTTGATGCCCGGCTGGACCGGGCGCTCGCCCTCGACGGGAGTGGGGTCGAAGGGTTTGACGACCATGCCTTCGCCGCCGCGTGCGGTCAGGGCGGTCCACCATTCGGTGGCGGCGGCGACCTCGTCGGAGGAGGACAGGTCGACGGTGCGCCGGTCGGTGCGGGTCAGCAGTGCCGGGTCGGCGGTGACGAGGCGGTCGAGGCGTTCGAAGTGCCAGTCGTGCGGGCGCGCCGCGTGGTTCGCACCCGCCCCCGCGAGGATGCGGAACGGGGCCAGGCGCAGGCCGTCGATGCCGTCGACGGGGGCGCAGTAGCGGCCGTAGGCGGAAATGAAGGCGTGCGCGTCGGCGGCGCGTCGTGCGGTGCGCGTGGCGAGGTCGGTGACGTCGAGGCCGCGGGCGGCGGCCTCGGCGAGGACACCGGCGGTCGCGTCGAGGGCGGCGCGGGCCGACGCGCCCACGGCGGCGTAGCGATCGCGGATCAGCCCGAGAGCTTTGGCCGACCAGGGCAGGAGTTCGGCGTCGAGCGCGAGCCAGTCGGAGTCGAGATCCTCGAACAGGCCGCAGTGTTCGGCGGCGGCGCGCAGGCGCGACAGGACGGAGTCGGTGAGCGCGGCGTCGTCGAAGAAGGGGCGGCCGGTGCGGGTGTGGACGACGCCGGTGCTGTCGTCCTCGACGCCGAAGCGCTCGCGCGCGGCCCGCGCGGATCGGGCCAGCACGACGATCGCGCGCGAACCCATGTGCTTCTCCTCGCACACCACCTTCCGCACGCCCGCCTCGCGGAAGTACGCGAACGCCTCGGCCGGATGTTCCAGGAGGCCGTCCAGGTCGGACGCGGCGCTCGGCGACATGGTCGGCGGGAGGTGGATCAGCCAGCGCGGGGCGATCGCGAAGCATCTCATGACCTCCAGGGCGGCCGCGGCGTTCTCCTCGCGCACGCTGACACGGCCGAGGTGGCGGGTCTCGACCACGCGGCGGCCGAGGACGTCGTCCAGATCGAGGGCCCCGGGGTCGCGGCTAGGTTCTGTGCCGAAGTCGAGTGAGGGTGGTTGAGGTCGGCTCTCATCCGTGTCGTAGCCATTGATTGATGGCGGCGACATGGATTGTGGCCAGGTAGCGGACGGCGAGTTTGTCGAATCGGGTGGCGACCGCTCGATGCTGTTTGAGCTGGTTGATGCTGCGCTCGACGGTGTTGCGGTCCTGGTAGCGCTCACGATCGAAGGCCGGTGGCCGCCCGCCCGCGCGGCCGCGATGGCGACGATGACGGGCCTGGTCGGCCGGGACCGGGATCGTGGCCTTGATCCCTCGCCTCCGCAACCAGTCCCGGTTCGCTCGACTGGAATACGCCTTGTCGGCCAGTACCCGATCCGGGCGAGTTCTGGACCGCCCGACCGCCCTGGCGACCTCGATCGCATCCAACACCGCCACGAACTGCGGGCTGTCACCGGCCTGACCAGCGGTGATCAGCATCGCCAGTACCCGAGCGCCGTGATCACAGGCCACATGCACCTTGGTGGTCCAGCCGCCCCGCGAGCGGCCCAAACCGTGATCGGGTGGTTCGGGCGCACCGTAACCGCCGGGCGGTTCGACCTGACGATCGCTCTCACGCCGGGCACCGGCGGCGTGGGGATGGGCTCGCACGATGGTCGAGTCCACGCTCACCTGCCACCCGATCCGCCCGGCCGCGTCCGCGAACACCTGCAACGACTTCACGATCACCAACCACACCCCACCGCGTTGCCAGCGGCGGAACAACCCGTACACCGCCGACCACGACCCGTACTGCGGCGGGACATCACGCCACGGGCACCCGACCCGGGTCCGCCACCGGATCCCATCGATGAGCTGCCTTCTCGTCCACTGCGGCGGGCGGCCCGCCTTCCTGTTGCGGGGCAGCAACGGCACCAACCGCGCCCACTGGGCATCGGTCAGATCCGCTCGCCCCGCGACCGCTACGCTGGCCAACGAGGTCTCCGTCTATTACAGGTTTGCTTGGTCGCTAACCCGAAATACCGGAGACCTCACCCATTCACAAACCCGGCCAACACCTTCCAACGAACCTGCTGGGCCAGTCGCTCTCACTTCGGCACAGAACCCAGCTAGGCGCGGCCTCGCCGAGGGGGCGCACCGGCTCGTACCAGACCTGTTGCGCGGGAACGGAGATCGTCTCCCGTTCGGGATAGCGCAGGGCGGTCAGACTGCCGCCGAAGACGACGCCGGTGTCCAGGCACAGGGTGTTGTTGATCCAGCGCGGTTCGTCGACGGGGGTGTGCCCGTAGACGACGGTCGCTCGGCCCCGGTATTCCCGGGCCCACGGATAGCGCTCGGGCAACCCGTATTCGTCTGTCTCGCCGGTGGTCTCGCCGTACATGGCGAAGGCGCGGACGCGGCCGGAGGCGCGACCGTGGTACTGCTCCTTCAATCCGGCGTGGGCGACGACGAGTCGGCCGCCGTCGAGGACGTAGTGGCTGAGCAGTCCGCGGCAGAACGCGTGCGCCTCGGCGCGGAACGCCTCGTCCTGCACCGCGAGCTGAGCCAGGGATTCGGCCAAGCCGTGGCTGGGCTTGACGTTCTTGCCATCGAGCGCCCGGACCAGCTTGTTCTCGTGGTTTCCCGTGACGCACAGCGCCGTTCCGGCGGCGACCATTCCCATCACCAGGCGCAGCACGCCGGGAGTGTCCGGGCCGCGGTCGACCAGATCGCCGACGAACACGGCGATCCGGCCGTCCGGGTGCCGCGCGTCGACCGCCCGGCCGCGGTCGTCGCGATCGATGCGGTAGCCGAGGCGGTCGAGCAAGGTCTCCAGTTCGGCGCGGCAGCCGTGGACGTCGCCGATGATGTCGAACGGCCCGGCCAGCTCGCGCTTGTCGGTCCACGCCTTCTCGTCCACGATGGTGGCGGCCGCGACGGCCTCGACGCCGCGCAGGACGTGCACCTTGCGGAAACCTTCGCGCGCCAAGCCGCGCAGGCCGCGGCGCAGATCCTGCTGCTGTCTGCGCACGACGTGATCGCCGAGGCCCGCGCGTTCGGGACGTCCGGCGTTGCGCTGACGGCAGACGGTGTCGGGGATGTCGAGCACGATCGCGACGGGCAGTACGTCGTGCTCCTTGGCCAGCGCGATCAGCTCCTGCCGGGCCTTGGGTTGGACGTTGGTGGCGTCCACGACGGTCCGCAACCCGCGTCGCAGGCGCACGCCGACGATGTGGCGCAGCAGCGCGAACGCTTCCGGCGTCGCGGATTGGTCGTTCTCGTCGTCGCTGACGATGCCGCGGCAGGTGTCGGAGGAGACGATCGCGGTCGCGGGGAAGTGCTCGCGCGCGAAGGTCGACTTGCCCGAACCGGTGCTGCCGACCAGCACGACCAGCGACAGGTCCGGGACGAGGAGTTCGGAGGTGGCTGTTCCACTCACGCGCGGTTCTCCTTCGTGAATACCGCCAACTGGGTGGGCGCGCCCTGTTCGTCGTCCCAGACGCCCACGGCGACGAAGCGCACGGCGTAGCCGGTGCGGCCGGCGACGGCGCGCGCCCAGTCCTCGAATTGCGCGCGCGTCCACTCGAATCGGTGGTCGTGGTGACGCAGGGCGTGCGGCGCGAGACCTGCGTAGCGGACGTTGGCCTCGGCGTTGGGCGTGGTGACCAGCACGGTCGTGGGGGCCGCCGTGACGAAGACGGCGTGTTCGAGCGCGGCCAGCCGAGGCGGGTCGACGTGCTCGACGACTTCCATGAGGACCGCCGCGTCGTAGCCGCGCAGACGGGCGTCGGTGTAGGTGAGCGAGCCTTGGAGCAGTCGCAGCCGTCGGGCGGTGCGCTCGGGCAGGCGGTCCAGGCGCAGGCGACGCTCGGCCACCGCGAGGGCGCGGGTGGACACGTCGACGCCGACGATCTCCTCGAAATCCTTGTCCGCCAGCAGTTCACGCAGCAGCGCGCCTTCGCCGCAGCCGAGATCCAGCACGCGCCGGGTGCCGGCCGCGCGCAGTTCGGTCAGGACGGCCGCGCGCCGAGCCACGGCCAGCGGCGGGGCGGCCGGCACGGTGTGGGGCCCGTCGGTGTCCGTCGCGGAGGAGTCCGTCGCGGTCGTGTCCTCGACCGCGTCCACCTGTTCGGGTTCGGCGTCGTCGAGTTCGGCCAGTCGGGCCGGCGCGGTGCGCACCAGCGCGTGGCTGCGCGCCAGGTAGCGGCGGGTGATCCACCCGCGTTCGGGGTGTTCGCCCAGCCAGCCCGCCCCGGCGCGGATCAGTTTGTCGACCTCGTCGGCGGCGACCCAGTAGTGCTTGGACCCGTCCAGGACGGGCAGCAGGACATACAGGTGCGAGAGCGCGTCGGCGAGACGGACTTCGCCGGTGAGCGTCAGGTGGACGTAGGGCGAGTCGCCCCATTCGGGGAAGGCCGGGTCCAGCGGCAGCGCGGTCGCGGCCACCTCCCAGCCGAGCGGAGCGAAGACGCGTTCGGCGCGGTCGGGGCCGCCGGGGCAGGGAACCGCGGGCAGGTCGACGCGCAGCGGCGGCGCGGTGCGGGCGAGCTCGGGGCGGGCTTCGCAGCGTCCGCGCAGCGCGGTGCGGAAGACCGAACCCAATGCCACCGACAACAGCGACGACGCCGCGTAGGGGCGGTCGTTGACGTACTGGCACAGACTGAAATCCGACGCGCCGCGCGCATGTCCGCGCACCAGGCGCAGCGGGTCGACCTCGAGGAGCAGCGCCGCGGTGCAGCACCGCTCGTCGGCTCGCGGGTACAGGACGTGCGCGGTGCCGAAGGCCTGCTCGAATGCCTGCGACCGGTCGGGGTTCTTGTGCAGCAGATACCCGAGATCCGTCGCGGGCCAGGACGACTCGCGGTGCGGGGTGCAGGTGATCGTGAGCAGCATCCCGTGATCTTCGCCCGCGTCCGCGACCGGCCGCAACAGGGTTTCGCCGCGTCCGCGAGCCGGTCGGCCAGCGGACGCGGCGCGACGGTCCTAGGCGCGGGCGGGTTCCGGCGCCGGGGTGCGATCGAGGACGGTGTGGCGCACGGGGATGGTGGCGGCGATGATCGCGCCGGCGACGGCCACGCCGCAGCCGATCAGCAGGCCGGTGCGGAAACCGTTCGCGGTGGGGATGAGGTGGCCGCCCGCGGTGATGCTCATCTGGGCGAGGATCGCGCCGACGACGGCGGCCGAGACCGAGGTGCCGATCGCGCGCATCAGGGTGTTGAAGCTGTTGGCGGCGGCGGTTTCCGAATGCGGGATTGCGCCCATGATGAGGGCGGGCATCGCGCCGTAGGCGAAGCCGACACCGGAGTTGATCACGAGGGTGACCACCAGTACGCCCCAGGTGCTGCCCATCAGCGGCAGGGACACCGCGTAGCCCGCGGCGATGACGGCGCATCCGACGACCAGGGTGACCTTGGGGCCGCGGGCGGCCGACAGGCGCGCGCCGACCGGCGAGATCAGCATCATGGTGAGACCGGCGGGCGCCATCCACAGACCCATGGCGAGCATGGACTGGCCGAGGCCGTAGCCGGTGGAGGCGGGCAGTTGCAGCAGTTGCGGGATCAGCAGCGACTGCGCGTACATGGCCATGGCGACGACGATCGAGGCGGCGTTGGTCAGCAGCACCTGGGGTCGGGCGGTGACGCGCAGGTCGACCAGCGGGTTGCGGTCGCGCAGTTCCCACCACCCCCACGCCAGGATGGCCAGCACGGCGACGACGAACAGGATCAGGATCGTCGGGCTGGTCCAGCCCCAGGTCGCGCCCTTGGAGACGCCGAGCAGCAGGCAGACCAGGCCGACGCCGAGGCCGAGCGCGCCGAGGACGTCGAAGCGTCCGGCGGGTCCGTCGGCGGGCACGGCGGGCAGCACCAGGTATATGGCCAGGCCGACGAGGGCGGCCAGCACGGCCGAGCCCCAGAACAGCACGCGCCAGTCGCTGTTCTCCACGACGGCGGCGGCGATGGGCAGGCCGAGCGCGCCGCCGATGCCGAGGGAGGCGCTGATCAAGGCGATGGCCGAACCGAGCTTGTCCTGCGGGACGATGTCGCGGATGGCGCTGATGCCGAGCGGGATGATGCCGACGCCCATGCCCTGCAGGCCGCGGCCGATGATCATCGGGACGACCGAACTCGCGAGCGCGCACACCACCGAACCCAGGACCAGCGGCACGATCGAGGCCAGCAGGATGGGGCGTTTGCCGTACATGTCGCCGAGGCGGCCCGCGACGGGGGTGACGACGGCGCCGACGAGCAGGGTGGCGGTGACCACCCAGGTGGTGTTGGAGGCGGAGCTGTGCAGCAGGTCCGGGAACTGACCCAGTAGTGGCACCACGAGGGTTTGCATCAGCGCGGCGACGATGCCCGCGCAGGCGAGGACGGCCAGTACGGCATTGGGCCGGACGGTGGAGCTGGTTTCGCTCACGGACATCTCCTTGCAGACGGAACCGACGGTGTGCACCCTACATGCGATGTGCATTGTGCACATAATGTGTGTGATGCATGTTTCATGTACGGTGCAGGTACCGTCCGCCCTGGATATCGCGTGGTATACCTGGTTGCGGGCAGCCGGGCGCGGGACGCGCGGGCGGCGGGAAGGACCGCGATGGACGAGGTAGTCGACTCGATCGAGTTCGAGACGATGCTGTTCGGCCGCTACAGCCTCGCCTCGCGCAAACGCGCCGGACGCACCCTGGACCGCAGCGTGTACACGCTGCTGTCCCTGCTGCACGCCGCCGGGCCGATGACCATCGGCCAACTCGGCGAGGGGTTGGGACTAGACGATTCGACCGTCAACCGGCAGACCGCGGCGATGGTGAAGAGCGGTCTGCTCAAACGGATTCCGGACCCGCACGGCGGGATGGCGCGCAAGTTCCGGGTGACGGCCGAGGGGGAGCGGCAGTGGGAGACCCAACGCGCCCACAACATCGGACACATCGACGCCATCCTGGCCGACTGGTCGGGCGCGGATCTGGCCGCCTTCGCCGCCTACCTGGCGCGGTTCAACACCGATATCGAGCGCTACCACGGCAAACCGTGGCCGCGCGGCAACCGCGCGCGGGCCGAGGGCGCGGCGGAGGCGCGGTAGCGGGTGTTCGTCGCGTCGTGGTTACCGACCGGTCCGGTAACGTGGTCCCGATGACAGCGTCGGGGAGGATGAACCGCGGTCCCAAGGCGGCCGCGGGCAACCGTGCGGCGTTGATCCGCGCGGCGCGGGAGGTCTTCGCGGAGAATGGTTTCGAGGCCGCGCTGAGTTCCATCGCGCGGGCCGCCGGAGTCGGGCAGGGCGTGCTCTACCGGCACTTCCCGACCAGGGAGAGTCTGGCGCTGGCGGTGTTCGACGAGAACATCGTCGAGGTGGAGGCGCTGGCCGCCGACCCCGCGACCACCCTGGACGACGTCCTGTCGGTCATCGTCGACCAGATCACCACCTCGGCGGCCTTCATCGCCATGCTCGACCCCACCGCCACCGACGACCCGCGCCTGCTGGAGGTGTCGGTGCGGTTGGCCACGCTGCTGGGTCGCAAGCTCGACGATCCGGCCCAGCGCGGTCGCCTGCATCCCGACCTGGGCGCGGGCGAGGTGGTGATGGCCCTGTCGATGCTGGCCGCGGTGGTGACCAAGGCGGGCCCGCAGGTCAAGCGCGAGGTCGCCGCGCAGGCGTGGAAGGTGCTCGACCGCGGGTTGACCCGCTGAGTCGAATCACCGTGCGGGGCGCGGGCTCTCGACGCCGCCGCGCTGGCGCGTGGTGACCCGCACCGGTCCGTGCCAGCCGCAGGGCAGCCCGCAACTGGGGTGTATCGCGGTGTCGACCCGGCCGGTGTCGTAGCGGCGCACCGTGGCGGTCGCCTGCGCGAAATAGCCGCAGCGCGGACATTTCTCGAAGAAGTCGAGCAGATCGGTCACCGTGGTGACGACGGTGGATTCCTCGGCGGGAACCGCGGGGCGGGCGTCGATGACCACGGATTCCCCTGGGGGCGTGGTGATTCCGGCGCGGTGGTCGGTGGGGGGCGTGCGGTGGGGGTATCCGGCGCGGCCGGTGTGATCGAGCACGGTGAGTACTGCCTTGCTGCGGTGCGGTCGACTCCGTGGGAGCCCTGACCGACATGATGGTAATGACATTCGCTTTCGATGGTGGCCGAATTCTCCTGAATGTTCCCTGAGGTTTTCGGAGTTGCCGGTCGAGCGAACGGTATACCGGATAGTTATGTCCGGTGGTGTCCAGTCTGCACCCGCCCGCGAGCTCGCGTCAAGGCGAAACGTCTTGTGTGGCGAGCAATTCCGGGTGAACTGTCTGCGACGGTGTGATCGGTCAGCTCGTCCGATCCGCGTAGTCGCTGGGCAGTTTGCCGGGCGCGCGGTCGATGACGGTGTCGTCGTTCTGTTCGCGGGTGGTCAGGAAGGTGATCCGGCCCGTGGAGACGATCATGGTGAGCGGGTAGATCGGGCCGCGGTCGCGGGCGGCCTCGAGTTCGGGCACGACGTCCTGGTAGCGACCCATGGCGATGTCCGGGTATTCCAGCAACCACTGCGGGTAGACGACGGTGGTGTGCACGACGCGACTCGTCAGGCGGGCGAGGGCGACGGCGGTGATGCCGGTCGGCTCGATCCAGGCGAGTTCGTACAGGTCGTCGGTCAGGTGGGCGATCTTGGCGGGCTGATCGACCGACCAACTGCCGAACATCGGCCCCATCAGGCAGCGGAAGGCGATGGTGTGCGCGTTACGGATGTAGATCTCGTATTTCCACCCGTTGTCGTAGACGACGATCAGGTGCAGTCCCAGGATGGGCTCCAGGCCCGGCGGCGTGCGCGGCGCGGCCTCGATCCGGTCGGTCGGCTGCGCGCTCATCGGTTCCCCTTTCGCGCGGTCCGGGTGGGGTGCGGCACCGTGGCGAACGGCCCGCACCACCCAAAATAGTCGACGGCTATCCGACTGTGCGGTTTGTTGCCGATCATGTGCTGAGACGAGTAACCGACCGACTAGTATTCGCAAATATGTTCGAGTACTGGAACGACGACTTCTCCTCGTCGCTCCGGCGGGTGATCGACCCGCCGGAGCCGGTACTGGTCGACCTGGGCCTGGCGCTGCCCGTGCCGGGACACGCCCCGCACACCGCCGCGCCGACCATGCGGGTCAAAGCGGGCGGACTGCACGTCACCGGACGTGTGCCCGGCCTGCTCTACGCGTGGGCGCGCACCACCGACGGCAACTGGCTCGGACTCGTCGGGTTCGCCATCGCCACCGGCAACCGGCGCGGCCGCGTCGAGGTCAGGCAGTGGTGCGTGGCGCAGGCGTTGTCACGGGCGCGCGGGCGGCGCTAGCGCGGGTGTCGAGGCGCGGCTGCCGGGTTGCTGATAGCTGCGCGCGACGATCGCCGCCCGCAGGTACCACAGCCCCGACGCCTCCGCCGGGTCGAAACCGGTCAACTGGCCGATGCGCTTGAGTCGGTAGTCGACGGTGTTGGTGTGCACGTGCAGCGCCCGCGCCGTGCGCTGGCGATTGAGGTTGTTGGCGATGTGGCGGTGCAGGGTCTCGAACAGTTCCGGGTGCTCGTCGAGCGGGTCGAGGATGGTGCGCAGCCGTTCCAGACCCGGTCCCGGCCGGGTGAGCTGGTACTCGAGGGCCAGGTCGTCGAAGCGGTAGAGACCGCGCACGCAGTGCAGTCGCTGCACCATGTCCAGCAGTTCGTGGGCCTGATCGGCCGCGGTGGGGATCTGCGGGGTGGGCGCCTCGACCAGCGTGGCGGTGATCGGGACCTGCCCCGCCCGCGACAACTGCTCGACCAGATGGTCCAGCGCTTCGTCGGTGAGCAGTCCCGCGGGCAGCAGGACCGTGCCGCCGTCGACGCTGAGCAGCGACAGCACCCGCTCGCCGCACCGGGTGCCCAGTTCGGCCTGCACCCGACGCAGTTTGCGGCGCGCGACGACCTTGCCGTCCAGGCGGGTGTCGCGCTCCTCGGGGTGCGGCGGAATCGCCACGGCCAGCACCGTGTAGGCCGGGGCGATCTCGATCCCGCACTCGCGCGCCATCGTGGAGGTGGCGTGGCCGCCCAGCAGCGCCGAGGTCAGGGTGTGCGCGGCGGTGTGGTGCTCGCCCGCGACCGCCCGCAGTTCGCGCACGTAGGCGTAGGAGACGGTGGAGGTGATGATGTCGAGGATCTCCAGCAGTCGCCTGCTCACGAATTTGAGGCTGTCGAAATCCGCGGGGGTCGCATCCGCGAGGATCAGGTCGAAGCCGAGTTTGAACCCTTCGTGCACGGCGTGGTGGATCGTGTCGATCGGGATGCCCTCGCGCGCCCAGCCCTCCGCGCCGACCCGCAACTGCTGGGTCTTCTCCGGGATGTCGGCGCCGTCGAGCATGCTGACCGCGATCTCGAGGCAGGTCCGGGTGATGGCCGTGACGTCGCCGTCCAGTGCCTCGCCGGGCAGGGTCCGGCACGGGACCACGTTCTCGATGAAGTGACCCACCATCCTGCGCGAGAGCGCGCGGACATCCTTGAGTGACGAGGTCACCGGCTGTCCCGAGACGATCATTTCCGGGTGGGCAGTACCGCCGCCGCCGATGGTCATCCTGACTCCTTCCATCCGCATGTGGCGAAGCACATCACGGTAACGCGGTGCTGTCCTCGGTTTCGGGACGCCGCAACGCTTCTGGATTTTGTCGAAACGACCTCGGAATCGACTGTGAAGGATCACAGTCGACCGGCGTGAGCGGCTCAGCGGGCCGGTTCGGCGGCGTGCACGGCCTCGATCACGGCCAGGGCCAGCTCGAATCCGGCCTTCAGGACCGCGTCGGGATCGCGGGGACGACCGCCGCGCGCCCGCGCGGTTTCGCTGCTCCGGGCCGTGGCGCGGTCCGGGTCCTGCGAGCCCGTACCCATGGCATTCCCTGATCCTCGTGGCCGGTTCGTCCTCGATCCGACACTACGTCGCGCGCCCGGCTCGCACCGGGCGGCGGCCGGGATTCATGACCGGAGCGAATCATCGGGCGACATCTTTGTGAAGGTTCCCTACATTCGCCCGCCGGCGAACGCACTCTGCGGCCGGTCGTGCGGTGAGGCCGCTGTCACCGTTCGGCAACTGCGGAGAAAACGGCGAGAAATAGACGCGGATGAGGATCTGTCCGTTCTGTCGATCGGCATCCGAGGATAGGCTGTCCCCAGCCGGACAAGGGCGGCTCGTCGCGCGGAGGAAGGTGGGATCGGTGTCGGATCTGCGGATCAGCGAGGCCGCCGCGTTGCTGGGGGTCAGCGACGACACGGTGCGCCGGTGGATCGATCAGGGTCGGCTGCGCGCGATCCACCTCGACAACGGTCGCAAAGGGATCAGCGGCGTCGAACTCGCGCAGTTCCTGCGCGCCAACGCCGAGGCGCCCGACCCCGGCGTGACGGTCGCGGCCTCGGCGCGTAATCGCCTGCGCGGCATCGTCACCCGCGTGGTCAAGGACACCGTGATGGCCCAGGTGGAGATGCAGGCCGGACCGTTCCGGCTGGTCTCGCTGGTGAGCCGGGAGTCGGTCGACGAACTGGGTCTCGAGGTCGGCAGCATCGCGGTCGCCTCGGTGAAGTCCACCCATGTCGTGGTGGAGGTTCCGGAAGGATGAGGATGACTGTGTTCGACAAGGCCCGCGCGGCGGCGTTCGACAGGACCCGCGTGGGGGCCGTCGTGGCCGCCGTGGCGCTGACGGTCGCGGGCTGCGGCTCCGACGAGGAGACCGGGTCCGCGCCCGCGGACGGACTCTCGGGCACGGTGACGGTCTTCGCGGCGGCGTCGCTGACCGAGACCTTCACCGAACTCGGCAAGCAGTTCGAGGCCGCCCACCCCGGGGTGAAGGTCGTCTACAGTTTCGCGGGCAGTTCCGCGCTCGCCGAACAGATCGACCAGGGCGCGCCCGCCGACGTGTTCGCCTCGGCCGCGCCGAAGAACATGCGGCAGGTCGCCGACAAGGGCGAGCTGAACGGCACGCCGGTGGTGTTCGTGCGCAACCGACTCGAGATCGCGGTGCCCAAGGGCAACCCGGGCAAGATCACCGGATTGGCCGACTTCGGCAAGACCGAGCCGAAGATCGCGCTGTGCGCCGAACAGGTGCCGTGCGGCGCGGCCGCGAAGACGGTGTTCGAGACGGCCGGGATCACCCCGCAACCCGACACCCGCGAACAGGACGTCAAAGCCGTGCTGACCAAGGTCACCCTCGGCGAGGTCGACGCCGCGCTGGTGTACCGCACCGACGTCGACGCCGCCGGGGACAAGGTCGAGGGGATCGAGTTCCCCGAATCGGCGAAGGCGGTCAACGACTACCCGATCGCGGCGTTGAAGCAGGCGACCAACGCCGCCGCCGCGGCGGCCTTCGTCGAATTCGTCACCTCCGACGAGGCCGACCCGGTCTTCGCCGCCGCGGGATTCGACACTCCGTGAGCGACCGCGCGCGGCGGCGAGCGGTGCGCGGGCGGCGACCGCTCGCGCTGCTGCTCCCCGCCGTGTGCGGACTCGCCTTCCTGGTCGTCCCGCTGGTCGGGCTGCTGCTGCGCGCCCCGTGGGCGAGCATGCCGCAGCGGCTGTTCAGCGCCGAAGTGGGTGAGGCGCTGCGACTTTCGCTGGTGTGCGCGAGCGCGGCCACGGTGATCTGCCTGGTGCTGGGCATTCCGCTGGCCTGGCTGCTGGCGCGCGCGGAGTTGCCCGGTCGCGGCTTGATCCGCGCGCTGGTCACCGTGCCGCTGGTGCTGCCGCCGGTCGTCGGCGGCGTGGCGTTGCTGCTGGTGCTCGGCCGACGCGGGCTGATCGGGCAGTACCTGGACCGCTGGTTCGGCGTCTCGCTGCCGTTCACCACCGCCGGGGTGATCGTGGCCGAGGCGTTCGTCGCGATGCCGTTCCTGGTGATCGCGGTCGAAGGGGCGTTGCGGTCGGCCGATCCGCGCTACGAGGAAGCCGCGGCCACCCTCGGCGCGAGCCGCTGGTACACCTTCCGGCGGGTCACGCTGCCCTCGGTCCTGCCGGGCGTCGTGGCGGGCGGCGTGCTGTGCTGGGCGCGCGCGCTCGGCGAATTCGGGGCCACGATCACTTTCGCGGGCAACTTCCCGGGCCGGACCACCACCATGCCGTTGGCGGTCTATCTCGCCCTGGAGACCGACCCGGACGCCGCGATCGTGCTGAGTCTGGTGCTGCTGGCGGTGTCGGTGGCGGTGCTGGTGACCTTGCGGGAACGCTGGATCCGAGGTGCGGTGTGAGCCTCGAGGCCGACGTGCGGGTCACCCGCGGCGAATTCGCGCTGGACCTCCCGCTGAGCATCGCGCCGGGTGAGGTGGTCGCGCTGCTGGGCCCCAACGGCGCGGGCAAGACCACCGCGCTGCGGGTACTGGCCGGCCTGCTCGCGCTGACCGACGGGCGGGTGCGGGTCGAGGACCAGGTGTGGGACGCGCCGCCTTCGGTGTTCGTCCCCGCCGAAGCGCGGCGCGTCGGGGTGGTGTTCCAGGACTACCTGCTGTTCGGACATCTCTCCGCGCTGGACAACGTCGCCTTCGGGTTGCGCGCGCGCGGACAGCGGCGCGCGCCCGCGCGCGAGCGTGCCGCCGCGTGGCTGGACCGCGTCGGCCTGCTCGACCGCGCGGCGCATCGACCCGGCGCGCTCTCGGGCGGGCAGGCGCAGCGCGTCGCGTTGGCGCGAGCGCTGGTCACCGACCCGCGTGTGCTGCTGCTGGACGAACCGCTGGCCGCCCTCGACGCGGGAACCCGCGCGCAGGTGCGCACCGACCTGGTCGGCCACCTCGCGGAATTCCCCGGCTACACAGTGCTGGTCACCCACGATCCGCTCGACGCGATGGTCCTCGCCGACCGCCTGATCGTGCTCGAACGCGGTGCGGTGGTGCAGCAGGGGACCCCCGCCGAGGTGGCGGCGCGCCCGCGCTCGGACTACGTCGCCGAGCTGATGGGCCTGAACCTGTATCGCGGGACCGCCGACGGCACGACCGTGCACCTGGACGGCGGCGGAACCCTGCACGTGGTCGAACCCGCGCACGGCCGGGTCCACGTGGCCTTCGCGCCCCGCGCGGTCGGGGTGCATCCGCACCGGCCCGAGGGCAGTCCGCGCAACGTCTGGCCGGTGACCGTCGCCGGGATCGAGCAGCACGCCCACACCATCCGGTTGCGTCTGGACGGCGCGCCCGGTGTGCTCGCCGACGTGACGCCGGAAGCCGTCGCGGAGTCCGGTCTGCGGCCGGGGCAGCGGGTGTGGGCGGCGGTCAAGGCGACCGAGACCCGGTCCTACCCGGCCTGAGCGAGCGCGGGCCGGGTAGCCGATCGTCAGTGCCGCGAGGTGGGGGATCGCTCGTCGTCCCCGATGTCGACGCCCGTGCGGGCGACCAGCGCGGAGTGCAACCGCCACAGGTCCGCCGGGCGGGTGGGCTCGAGGCCGGTGAGGCGGGCGATGTCGCCGAGGCGGGTGGTGATCGCGCCGCGCGGCAGGTTCATCGCGCGGGCGGTGGCGTTCGGGTCGCCGTTGGCGCGGAAATAGTGGCTCAGTGTGGCGGCCAGTTCCGGGCGCAGCGGCGCGACGGTGGCGGCGAGTAGGTCGCGGGCGCGGCTGGGGCGGGTCAGCTGGTATTCCAAGGCCAGGTCGCGGAAGCGGTAGAAGCCGGGACCGCGCCCGAGGGCTTCGGCGAGGGTGAGCAGTTCGCGGGCCTGGTCGCGGGCGGTGGCGAGATCGCCGAGGGCGGCGTGCACGGCGGTGACCAACAGGCGCGGGCCCGCCGCCGCGGCGGCCGCGTGCACGACGGCGTCGAGGTCCTCGGCGGCGACCGCGTGGTCGGGGATCACCACGGTGTCGGCGTGGGCTTCGGTGACCCCGCAGCGGTGTTCGAGTTCTTCGCGGAACCGTCCGGGCCGCGTGTCGCCGCGCCAGGCGTCGGCGGGACGGAAAGCCAGGACGTGGCAGGCGGATCCGGCGGCGAGGGCCATACGCGAGCGCGCGGCGCGGTGGTCGTGCAGGGCGGCGGACAATTCGGACACCATGGACGACGTACTCCTTCGGCAGATTTCGCGCCCGCGAGGTCCGGCGACGGTGGTGGTCAGGGCTCGATCACGGCGGTGAGCACCCCGATTCCCGCGGGCGTTCCGACACGTCGATACTGGAGAAAACATAGTCACATCCACGGTGGTATCGCCAGGGAAACGTGATTACTCCAATGGAACCGTGCCTCACTTCGTGAGAATGCACAGTCGCGTTCGCCCGCCCACCCCGCGCGCCGGTCTTCGTACACTCGTTTACATGACTTCGCGGATGAAGACCAGTGTGCTTCCGCCGAGTCTGGTGGATCTGGCGAGTGGGCACGTACGTGCCCGGGTGTTGAGCGGGGAGCTCGAGCCGGGGGAGCGGATCGTGGAGGAGACGGTGTGCGCGCGGCTCGGGATCAGTCGGGCCCCGGTGCGCGAGGCGCTGCGGTTGCTGGCGCAGGAGGGGCTGGTCGAACATCTGCCGCGGCGGGGATTCCGGGTGCAGGTGTGGTCGGGGTCCGACATCCTGCAATTGTTCGAGCTGCGCCGGGTGCTGGAGCGGCACGCGATCGAGAGCGCGCTGCCGTTGCCCGCCGACGGTGACCCGTTCGCGCGGGTGCGCACGGCGTTGGAGCGGATGCGGGCCGCCGACGCCGCGGAGGATTCGCTGGCCCGCGACGACGCGCACCACCACTTCCACCTCGAGGTGGTGGCCTTGGCGGGCAACCGGCAGTTGGATCTGGCCTACGCCCCGATCCTGTTGAAATTGCAGTTGCCGATGGCGCGCAATCTGCGCGAGGAGGCGCGGGTGGCCGCGCGGCGCAACGGCATCCGCAGGCACGCGGAGTTGTTGGAGGCGCTCGAAACCAACGATCCCGAGGTGGCCTGCACCGCGCTGCGCCGCCACGGCGAGCTGACGTATCTGAATCTGGATATCTGCTAACACAGCGGATACACGGGGAGACCTCGGCCTTCACACATTCTGTCGACAATCGACAGATGCTGAATCCAGGGCCGACGGTGGCGGAGATCCTCACCTCGCACGAAAGCGGCAGCGGCGCACCGACGACCACGGCGGCGCGGGTCGCCGACGCCATCGCCGCGCGCGGGGACGACGGCACCTGGATCACCCCGGTCCCGCGCGAACGGTTGCTGGCCGACGCGGCGGAGATCGAACGCAGGCCGGGCGCGCGCACGCTCCCGCTCTACGGCGTGCCGTTCGGGGTGAAGGACAGTATCGACGTCGCGGGTTGGCCGACGACCCTGGCCTGCCCCGACTACGCCTACACCGCCACCACCACCGCGCCCGCCGTGCAGCGACTGCTCGACGCGGGCGCGCTGTTCGTCGGCAAGACCAATCTCGACCAGTTCGCCACCGGACTCAACGGCACCAGGACTCCGTACACCGTGCCGCGCAGCGTCTTCGGCGGCGACCTGATCTCGGGCGGGTCGAGTTCGGGATCGGCGTTGGCGGTCGCGCTGGGCCAGGTCCCGTTCTGCGTGGCGACCGACACCGCCGGTTCGGGACGGGTGCCCGCGGCGCTCAACGGCATCGTCGGCTGGAAGCCCTCGCGCGGTCTGATCAGCACCGTCGGCCTGGTGCCCGCCTGCGAATCGCTGGACTGCCTGACGCTCATGGCGACCCGGATCGAGGATCTGGACCGGGTTTTCGACGTGATCGCCGCACCGGACCTGGACGATCCCTGGAGTCGGGCGCGCGGACCGCGTCACGCGGGCGCGACGATCCGGGTGGGCCTGCCGCCGGAAGCGGAGTTGGACTTCTTCGGCGACGAAGTGCTGCGCGCCGCGCACCTGGGCGTGCGCGACCGGATCGGCAGACTCGGGTTCGAGCCGACGCCCACCACCCTGCGGCCGTTCCTGGACGCGGGCGAACTGCTCTACCAAGGTCCCTGGGTGGCCGAACGACTGGTGGTGTTCGGCGACTTCCTCGCCGAACGGCCCGATTCCGTCCTGCCGGTCATCCGCGAGATCCTCACCGGCGGACAGCGCTTCGACGCGGTGGACGTCTTCCGGGCCCAGCACACGCTGCAACGGCTGCGCGCGGTGGTCGCGCGCACCTGGGAGCACGTCGACGTCCTGGTCGTCCCGACGATCGGCACCACCTTCACCGTCGACCAGGTGCTGGCCGATCCGATCGCGACCAACACGATCCTCGGGCACTACACCCATTTCGGGAATCTGCTCGACCTCACCGCGGTGGCCGTGCCGATGGGTCTGGCCGGTGACGGGCGTCCGGTCTCGGCGATGGTCTTCGGACCCGCCCTGGCCGACGACACCGTGCTGGCCGCGGCCGCCCGCCTCCTCGACGAGCCGCGCCCGCACGGGGCGCACGACGAAATCCGGCTCGCACAGAAAGAACGAAGATGACCGCAGTCCAGCAGATTCCGGCGCGCCCGGACCCCTTCTCCTTCGACCCGGCGACCACCGCGCTGCTGGTGATCGACATGCAGCGCGATTTCCTACTACCCGGCGGATTCGGTGAGAGCCTGGGCAACGACGTCGGATTGCTGCGCACCGTCATCGAGCCGTTGGCGGCGCTGATGGCCGCGGCCCGCGCGGCGGGGGTGCCGGTCATCCACACCAGGGAAGGACATCTGCCCGACCTGTCGGACTGCCCGCGCGCCAAACTCGAACGCGGCAACCCGTCCCAGCGCATCGGCGACGAAGGGCCCTACGGCCGCATCCTGATCCGCGGCGAATACGGACACGACATCGTCGACGAACTCGCCCCCGAACCGGGGGAGACGGTGATCGACAAACCTGGCAAAGGCGCGTTCTACGCGACCGAACTGGCCGCGGTGCTGGCCGCGGCGGGCATCGAAACCCTGCTGGTCACCGGTGTGACGACCGAGGTGTGCGTGCACACCACCGTCCGCGAGGCCAACGACCGCGGCTACGAATGCCTGGTCGTGGCCGACTGCGTCGGCTCCTACTTCCCCGAATTCCAGCGCGTCGGACTGGACATGATCGCCGCGCAGGGCGGCATCTTCGGCTGGGTCGCCGACTCCGCCGCCGTCCACGCCGCCCTGACTCCCGCCACCGCCACCACCGCCTGAGGAACCACCATGTCCGTCGACACCGCCCCGGCCGACAAGGCCGAACCCGCCAGACCGCTGCGCCTGCCGTGGTGGACCCGCGGCGACACCAACGCCTTCTTCGGCCTGTCCTTCAACATCCTGGTCAATGTCCTGACCCTGACCACCCTGTCCATCGCGGTGGTGAAGATCCCCAGCGGCGACGTGCTCGGCACCGTGCTGCCCGCGCTCGGCATCGCCCTGGTCCTGGGCAATCTCTACTACATGGTGCTCGCGCGCAGGCTGGCCCGGCGCGAAGGGCGCGACACGGTCACCGCGCTGCCCTACGGGCCGAGCGTGCCGCACATGTTCATCGTCGTGTTCGTGGTGATGCTGCCGATCTACCTGCGCACCGGAGATCCGTTGCAGGCGTGGTCGGCCGGGCTCGCGTGGGCGTTCATGATCGGCGTCATCGTGATGATCGGCGCGTTCGTCGGTCCGTTCATCCGCCGGATCACCCCGCGCGCGGCCATGCTCGGCACCTTGGCGGGCATCTCGATCACCTTCATCGCCATGCGTCCGGCCGCGCAGATGTGGGAGGCGGCCTGGATCGGTCTGCCCGTGCTGGCGATCATCCTGATCGGCTTCTTCACCGATGCCAAACTGCCGGGCAACATTCCGGTCGGTCTGGTGGCGCTACTGGTCGGCACCGCGATCGGCTGGATCGGCGGCTACATGTCCGCGCCGGATGTGTCCCAGGCCGTGCGGGACATCGCGCTCGGACTGCCGGATCTGCGTCTGGACCTGCTGTTCGACGGATTGGGCGACCTCGCGCCGCTGTTGGCGACCGCGATACCGTTGGGCGTCTACAACTTCACCGAGGCGATGAGCAACGTGGAGAGCGCCGCCGCCGCGGGCGACAACTACAACCTGCGCAGCGTGCTGCTCGCCGACGGATTCGGCGCGGTGATCGGGTCCGGCTTCGGTTCGCCGTTCCCGCCCGCCGTCTACATCGGCCATCCCGGCTGGAAGGACGCGGGCGGGCGCACCGGGTACTCACTGGCCTCCGGCGTCGTCATCGGCGTGATGTGCCTGTTGGGATTGTTCGGTGTGCTCGCCACGATCCTGCCGATCCCCGCGATCGTGCCGATCCTGCTCTACATCGGCCTGCTGATCGGCGCGCAGGCGTTCCAGGCGGTGCCGCGCCTGCACGCGGTGGCGGTGGTCGCCGCGCTGCTGCCCAACCTCGCGGAATGGGCGGTGGGCCAGATCGACAACGCGCTCAGCGCCGCGGGCACCACCGCGGAGAAGGTCGGCGCGGAGGCGTTCGGGCAGGCGGGCGTGGTCTACGACGGGTTGAAGACGCTCGGGTCCGGCGCGGTGCTGGCCGGTCTGGTGCTCGGCGCCATCGTGACCTTCATCCTGGACAAACGCTTCTACGCCGCGGCCGCCGCCTCGGGCGTGGGCGCGGTGCTGAGCTGGATCGGCCTGATCCACGCGGCCGAGGTCGACTGGGCGGCCGCGCCGCAGGTCGCGCTGGGCTACCTGTTCTTCGGGGTGGTGTGTCTGGGCTACGCGCTGCTGCCGGGCGCACGCGAGAAGTCACCGGAGGACCGGACGCCGCCGGAACCGGGGAAAGACCCCGAGAACGACGGCGTCACAGCCTGATTCGGTCCGACCGCACGAACGGCGGCGACCCGCCGGAGACCGCTCACTCCGGCGGGTCGTCCGCGCGTTCGCCGTGCTCGTGATCGGCGCAGCGCCGATCGATCTCGCTGCCGATGCGCGCGTGGGCGTCGTTGAGCGCGTCGCCCAGCGCGGCCGCGTACTTCTGCGCGTCGCGGAACCGGTGGGCGGTCCACACGGCGTCGATCCCGCCGAGAGTGCCCGCCGTCGCGCACTCCTGGGCCCACCGACCCAGCAGCCAGTACAGCCTGCGCTGCTCGTAGGCCATATCGGTGAGCGCGCAGACGAATTCGTAGCGCCGGTCCAGATCCGCCGAATCCAGATGGCCCGAATGTTCCACGGCGTCGGTGAGATAGCGCCCGACCGTCGACATCACCTCGACGGCCGCGGCCACCCGCGCCGGGGGATAGGACCAGCCCTGATCGGTGAAGAAGGACATCGCCTCGGCGGCGGCGCTCGCGCACGCGCGGTCCTCGGCGGTCAGCGGTCGCGTCACCGCGCCGTCCAGATCCTCGTCACGCTCGCCCATGCCTCAGCCCGCCTGCCGGGCGGGGATGTCCCAGAACTCGACCACGGCGGGGATCTCGACGGTATCGGCCAGCGGATCGACTCGTAGTCGCGCGATGAACTCGTCGATGGACGCGTATCCGGCGCGGGCGATACTCGCCAGCAATCGTTGTGCCGGTGTGCCTACCTCGATACCGCTCATGGTGGTCCTTATCGGAAGCGTCGGCGAGATCGCTGTGCCGGCCAGGTGGGAGTGCGGTAGGAAGACTCCACCCCTCCCACCTGACCCGCTCAGCGACGACGGGTGCGTCGGGGGCCACGCGACCCGTCCTGCAACCCCGGGGTTACCGAGGTGGACCCACCGTATGCCACAGGGTTGCCATCCCGGGCCGGTTCGGGAGAAGTACACATTCTCGTGACCTGTCCGCGACCAACCACCGGGATCATCTATGCGCTAGGGTCCTGGACGACCGAACAGAGTTACCGCACGGCACACAATCGCAGGTTCGCTCCCGTCTCCCGCGGAGGTTCCGATGAGCAAGGCCGACATGATCTTCACCGGCGGAAGCGTCCTCACCGTCGATCCCGACCATCCCGACGCGAGCGCGGTCGCGGTGACCGGCGACCGGATCACCGCGGTGGGCGGCCCGGAAGTGCTCGACGCGCGCGGTCCCGACACCGAAGTCATCGATCTCGACGGCGGATGTCTGATGCCGGGATTCGTGGAGGCGCACACCCATCCGACCCAGGAGCAGATGCTCTACTCCGACGCGGTGGTCGACATCCGGCCCGTCACCACCTGCCCGACCGCCGAGCAGGCGCACGCGACGATCCTGCGCACCCTCGCCGACGCGCCCGCGGGCAAACCGGTCATCTTCTACGGCCTGGACCTGTTGTTGCAGAACGGGTTTCCCGAACCTACCCGCGCCTGGCTGGACGAGCTGGGCCGGGACCGGCCGATCGTGATCTGGCAGAACTCCGGCCATCTCGCGTACGCGAATTCGGTCGCCCTGCACAACGCCGGTCTCGACGGCGACACGCCCGACCCGGTGGGCGGTTCCTTCGAGCGCGACGCGCACGGCGTGCTGACGGGGCGGGTGTGGGAGGCGCCCGCCGTGCTGGCCGTGGTCGCGCCGATCCTGCTCGACGAACTCGGCACTCCCGAACTGCTGGCCCGTCAGCAGGCCGATCTCGCCTCGCGCGGGGTGACGCTGTGCAGCGACATGGCCTTCTCCGACCAGATGCGCCCGGTCACCGCCGAGTTGTACCGGCAGGGGCGCGCCAAGGTCAGGATGCGGGTCTACGAGATGTCGACCGCCGACGGGATCACCTACTGTCCCTTGGACAACGGCGACGACATGTTCCGTCAGATCGGCATCAAGGTGTGGCTGGACGGGTCGCCGTGGATCGGCAACATCGACACCTCCTTCCCCTACCTGAACACCGCGGCCACCGCGGCGCTGGGCTTGGGCCACGACCATCGCGGACACGCCAATTACACTCCCGAACAACTGCTCTCGATCGTGCGCGCCTACTATCCGCCGGGCTGGCAGATGGCCTGCCACGTGCACGGCGACCTCGGCGTGGACACCGTCCTGGACGTCTACGAACAGGTCCTGACCACCTATCCGCGCCCCGATCACCGACTGCGCCTGGAACACTGCGGCGCGATGACGACCGAGCAGTTCCGCCGCGCGGCCCGCCTGGGCGTGACGTGCAGCCTGTTCGTGGACCACCTCTACCACTGGGGTGACGTGCTGGTCGACGATCTGTTCGGCGCGGAGCACGGCGCGCGCTGGGTGCGCACGAAGTCGGCGGTGGATTCGGGCATGCCGATCTCGTTCCACAACGACGCTCCGGTGACCGAGGAGGAACCGCTGCGCAATATGGCCGCGGCGGTGACGCGCCGATCGCGTTCGGGGCGGGTGCTGGCCCCGGAGGAGCGGATCACCCTGGACCAGGCGATCCGCGCCCAGACCGTCGACGCCGCCTACCAGTTGTTCGCCGACGACGTCACCGGGTCGATCACGCCCGGCAAGTACGCCGACCTGGTTGTCCTGGACCAGGATCCGCGCGCGGTGCCGCCGGACGACCTGCCCGGGATCGGCGTGCGCGCCACCTTCCTCGGGGGTACGCCGACCTTCGGCGGATGAACACGAGCGAGCGGTAGGCTCGACCGACCGGGTGACCGGAACCCAGCGACGGACGAGGTGGATCGAGAGACGGATGGACCAGCGGCAGATCCTCGGCGCGAGCGTGACCGACCTGCGCGCGCTGCTCGACGGCGGCGCGGTGTCGACGCGGGAACTGATCGAGGCCACGCTGGCGGGCATCGAGGCCGCCGCCGACCTGCGCGCGTTCACCCGGGTTCTGGGCGAGCGGGCGCGCGCCGAGGCCGACGAACGCGACCGGCAGCGCGCCGCCGGAGCCGAACTCGGTCCGCTGCACGGCATTCCGGTCGCCGTGAAGGCGGAGATCGACGTCGCGGGCGTGGTCACCTCCTTCGGCACGCGGGCCAACCGCACGCCCGCCGCGGCCGACGCCGAAGTGGTCCGGCGGTTGCGGGCGGCGGGGGCGATCGTGGTCGGCGTCACCGCCATGCCGGAATTCGGGCAGTGGCCGTTCACCGAGTCCAGCACCTTCGGGATGACCCGCAATCCGTGGGAGCGCGGGCACGGGACCGGCGGGTCCAGCGGCGGTTCGGCCGCGGCGGTGGCGGCGGGGTTGGTGCCGGTCGCACTCGGCGGCGACGGCGGCGGTTCGATCCGCATCCCGGCGGCCTGCTGCGGGCTGTTCGGCTTGAAACCGCGGCGCGGCAGACTCTCCACCGCGCCGCATCCGCATCTGTGGTGGGCACTGGGCGTGGTCGGCCCGCTGACGGCGACCGTGCTGGACAGCGCGATCGTCCACGACGCGATCCGGGGGACGACGGCGACGGACCGCTTCACCGCGCCGGAGCCGATCATGTCCTTCACCGAAGCGGTCCGCCGCCGCGACCGGGTCCTGCGCATCGGCTACAGCGTCGTCTCGCCGGTGCCCGCGGTGCGGCCCGACCCGGAGAACGTGCGCGCGGTGCGCGAGACCGCCGCGCTGCTGGCCGAACTGGGCCACACCGTCGAGGAGATCGACCCGGACTATCCCGACCCCTCGGCGGCGTTCTTCCCGCAGTTCTTCGGCGGGGTCCGGGCCGAGGCGGAGTCGGTCGAGGACCCGGGCGCGCTCGAACGGCGCACCCGGCAGGTGCTGCGGATGGGGGCCTGGGCGCGCTCGGCCGTCGTCGAGTGGGGGATCCGGCGCGGGGAGGCGGTGGCGGCGAAGGGCGACCGCCTGTTCGCCGACCACGACCTGCTGCTCACCCCGACGATCGCGCCGCGACCGCCCGCGCTCGGCGTCCTCGACGGCGCGGGCGCGGTGCGGGCCCTGCTGGCGGCGGCGCCGATGGTCGCCTACACCGCGCTGTGGAACGTCACCGGGCATCCCGCCGCCTCGGTGCCCGCCGGTCTCGGCGCCGACGGGTTGCCCTCGGCGGTGCAGTTGATCGGTCCCGCCGACGGCGAGACCGTCATCCTGTCGGTCGCCGCCCAACTCGAGGCGGCCCGCCCGCCCGTGCGCGCCTACGACGCCGGGTGAGCGAAGCGGACCCGTCGATGCGCGGGCCGCAAGGCCATGATGCGCCGGAGCGGCCCGTCGCTGGTTTCTTCGGCGTGGAAATGAAAAGGTCAAGCGGTGACACTTCCTCCGGATAACACGGCTCCCGCCGTCACCAGCGACAAGCTGGACGCGCGGGTCTTCAAGGTGGCCGGTGTTGTCGTGCTCGGTGCGATCATGTCGATTCTCGACATCACCGTCGTCACCGTCGCGATCCCCACCTTCCAGGTCGAGTTCGACACCAGCTACGCGATCGCCGCGTGGACCATGACCGGCTACACGCTGGCACTGGCCACCGTCATCCCGTTGACAGGCTGGGCGGCCGACCGATTCGGCACCAAACGCCTCTACATGGCGGCGTTGACGTTCTTCGTCCTCGGCTCGCTGCTGTGCAGCACGGCGTGGAACATCGAGTCGTTGATCGCCTTCCGCGTGCTCCAGGGCATCGGCGGCGGCATGCTGATGCCGCTGGGCATGACGATCATGACCCACGCCGCGGGCCCCCAGCGGGTCGGTCGAGTCATGGCGGTGCTGGGCGTGCCGATGCTGCTCGGCCCGATCGGCGGCCCGATCCTGGGCGGCTGGCTGATCGACGCCTTCAGCTGGCACTGGATCTTCCTGATCAACCTGCCGATCGGCGTCGTCGCGCTGGTGCTGGCCTTCGTCGTGTTCCCCTCCGACAGCCCGGAGCCCTCGGAGTCCTTCGACTTCCTCGGCATGCTGTTGGCCTCACCGGGTCTGGCGCTGTTCCTGTTCGGCGTCTCCTCGATCCCGGAACAGGGGACGGTGGCCTCGGCGCGGGTGCTGATCCCGATCGCGGTCGGCGTGGTCCTGCTGGTGCTGTTCGTACTGCACGCGCTGCGCACCGAACATCCGCTCATCGATCTGCACCTGTTCCGCAACCGCGCGCTCACCTTCTCGGTGATCACGATGGTGCTCTTCGCGATCGCGTTCTTCGGCGCCGGTCTGCTGCTGCCCAGCTACTTGCAGCAGGTGCGCGGGGAATCGGCGCTGGCCGCCGGTCTGCTCATCGCGCCGCAGGGGCTGGGCGCGATGCTGACGATGCCGATCGCCGGACGTTTCGTCGACAAGGTCGGTCCGGGCCGGATCGTGCTGGTCGGCGTCGCGCTGCTGACGGTGGGCATGGTGTTCTTCACCCAGTTGGCCGCCGATACGCCGTACTCGATCCTGCTGGTCGCGCTGTTCATCCAGGGTCTCGGCATGGGCTGCACGATGATGCCGATCATGACCGCGGCGATCCAGACGCTGACCCACGCGCAGGTGGCCCGCGGTTCGACGCTGATGAACATCGTCAACCAGACCTCGGGCTCGATCGGTACCGCCGCGATCTCGGTGGTGCTGACCAACCTGTTGACCGACCAACCGCTGGCCGGGGCCGCGATCGCCTCCCGCGTCGATCCGACGGTGGCCGAGAAGCTGCCTCCGGGCAGCATCGAGACCGGTCTGGACCAGGCGGCCCAGGCCTTCGGCAACACCTACATCGTGGCGGTGGTGCTGATCGCGCTGACGTTGATCCCGGCGTTCTTCCTGCCCCGCGGCAAGCCGAAGAATCCGGAACTCACCGACGCGCCCGCCGTGATGGCGCACTGACCGTACCGACCGATTCGAACGCCGGAGGCCGGGTCCGCAGCACGCGGGCCCGGCCTCCGGTCGTCTCGTGGGTCAGGCTCCGGGCTCCACGGCGTAGAGGGCCACGAACTTGTCCAGCGAGCGTTCGATGTCGCCGCGGATGGCGCGGGCCACGCCCGAACCGATCGGGCCGAACAGCGGCGCGCCGCCGAGTTCGATGTCGACGGTGACCTCCGAACCGTCGCCTTTCGGCGCGACCCACAGGTCCAGGCCCAGTTTGGTGCCGCCTTTACCCGCGCCGCTCAGGGCCAGCCGATGCGGGGGTTCGGCCTTGCGCACGGTCCAGGTCACCCGGTTGCGCAGTCCTTTGACGGTGGCGACGCCGACCAGCGTGGTGCCGACGGTCAGTTCGGCGGGCACCTCCCCGCGCCATGCCTCGTGCATGGTCAGCCAGCGATCGAGTTCGGCCAGGTTGGATGTGTGCGTCCACGCCTGTTCCGGGGGGAGTGGAACATCCACCGACACCTTCAGCTTTGCCATGCCGGCATGGTATCCGGTACCGCCGGTCTTGGTAATCGTCGCCGGAGTCGCGGGCCGGGCCTGAATGTGTCGTCTGTCACACTGGAAATCTTCGGACCGGGCGCAGTGTTGGATAGGTTGCCACATCAACCAATAATTGTCTCGACGCGGAGGAGCGACAATGACCACCTCGATCACCCTGACCCCCGGAACCTGGGCCATCGACCCCGCGCACTCGCTGGTCGGATTCAGCGTGCGCCACCTGATGGTCAGCAAGATCCGCGGACGCTTCACCGACTTCGAGGGCAAACTCGTGGTGAACGAGGACGGCACCGCCTCGGCCGAGGCCGAGATCCGCGTCGACTCGGTGACCACCGACAACCCCCAGCGCGACGCGCACCTGCGCACCGCCGACTTCTTCCACACCGAGCAGCACCCCACCGCCACCTTCCGCTCCACCGGTTTCCGGCCCGACGGCGAGGATTTCGTGGTCGAGGGCGACTTCACCTTCCACGGCGTCACCAAGCCGGTCTCGCTGAAGGTCGAATTCCTCGGCGTGAATCCCGGGATGGGTAATGGACCGGTCGCCGGATTCAGTGCCGAAACCGTGGTCAGCCGTCGTGATTTCGGTGTCGATATCGATATGCCGCTGCCCGACGGCGGCGGTGTGGTGATCGGCGACAAGATCACCCTCACCCTCGAAGTAGAGGTCGGCTTGCAGTCCTGACCTCAGGTTTCCGGTTATCGGCCGGGGCCCGCCGAATGCGGCGGGCCCCGGCCGATTTCGAATGTCGGACAGCGGGCGAGTACGGTCGGGAATTCCGTTCGGAACGACTTCTTTCCGGTCTTCCCGGTTGCATCATGGCATTGCCCGAGTAACTGCTAGGGTGGGCGGGTCGTCGGGTTCGGGCCGCGTCTGATCGCCTGTCCCGCAGGCGCTGTGCGGCCCCGGCCGACGACGACTCACGCCTCCGGTCGCCGCTCTCCGCAGGTACCGGCACCTCCGTACGGAGGGGTGGCCCGACCGCGGCGTGGGCAGGTCGCGATGCTCGACCGGCAATGTTCGACACGTGTTCGGAAGGTGAGACGGAGTTCGGTGGCAGCAGGCTATGGGTTTGGACGCGGACCGTAGGCCCGGGGTTCTCGACGTGGATCGAAGCAGGTGACAACGAGAGAACTGGTGAATGTGGATATCGCCGTAATACTGCCGTGGACCATCGCCCTCGCCCTCGTCCTCGCGGCGGCGGTGTACGCGGTGACGATCACGAGACGTCAACGCGAGCGCATCGACGAGCTGACCGCGAGACAGAGCGCCTACGAGGCCGCCATCGAATCCTTCGCGGTGACGACCATGCCCGCGACCACCGAGGCGGTCCGCCGCTTCGACATCACCCCGCCCGCCTTCGAAGTGCCGGTCGGCCTTCAGGATTCGCGCTTCGGGCAGGCGCTGCGCTGGATCGCCGAACGCTACGACGGCGACCTGCGACTGGTGCAGTCCGAGATCCGCGAGATGGTCGCCAGGGAAGCCGACGAGCAGGTCCGCCGCGCCGTCGAGCACACCGAGTCCAGTGTGCGCACCGAGGTCACCTCCGGCGCGCGCGAGGCCACCAGCGGCGCGGTCCGCTCCTTCGGCACCTCCGTGGTGAGCCTGGGCGCCGACGTCAGCCAGGTGGTCAGCGCGGCGCTGCGCGAACACCGTGACGACGAGGTCTACGCGACGCTGACCCGCATCGACCACACCGTGCAGCAGATGATCCGCCAGGCGCAGTCCTACGTGATCGTCTGCGGTGGTCTGCCCGGTCGCCGCTGGCCCGCCCAGACGCTCACCGACGTCGTCGGCGGCGCGATCGGCCGGGTGCGCGACTACCTGCGGGTGCGCCCGAACCAGTTGGACCGCGTGGTCATCAGCCGCGCCGTGGAACCGCTGGTGCACACCCTGGCCACCCTGCTCGACAACGCCCTGCGCTACTCCCCGCCCACCTCCTTCGTCGATGTGGGCTTCCAGAGCGGTCACCACGGCGTCACCGTCATCATCGACGACGCGGGCGTGCGGATGAACGCCGAGCAGATGGAGGAGGCCAGGCAGATCCTGGCGGGCGAGCGGCCCACCGACATCCACCAACTCGGTCCCGCCCCCAAGGTCGGCTTCCCCGGCATCGCCGCGCTGGCCCGCCGCTACGGCTTCACCGTCTACATAGACGGCCCCAACGCCTACGGCGGCATGCGCGCCATGGTCTACGTCCCCGAGGCGCTGTTGTCCGCGCCGCTTCCCGTCGACGAACCCGCAACACCCGCCGAAACGGTCGTGCCCGAGCAGGTCCTGGTACCCGCCGCGCCCGAACCGGTCAGACAGGAGAGCGAATTCGCCGTGCACGACATCACCAGTGGAGGACTGCCCAAGCGCAGAAGGCGTGTGGTCGCGCCCGCCTCCACCGCACGTCCCCGCAGCACCCGATCCGACGCGACCGCCACCGCCCCCGGCAGGCCCGATATCGCCGCCGCCTGGCAGACCGGTTCGCGCAGCGGCCGCGCCGCCGCCGCGGACAGCGCCGAATTCGGCAGCCTGGCGGGCGCCTCGGACGGCAGAGACGATGTCAGTAGTAGCGATGTCAGGAAAACCACGGCGAGCGACCACACGGAAGGGACGACAACACCGTCATGACCACACCGAACACTGTCAACGACAGTAGTAACAAGCTGGGTTGGCTATTGGAGGATCTGAGCGTTCCCGGCGTCCGATTCGCGGTGCTGCTGTCCGACGACGGGTTGCGGATCGCGCACTCGGCCGGGATCAGCCGCGACGACGCCGAGCGTTTCGCGGCGGCGGCCTCCGGATTGCGGTCGTTGGGCAAGGCGCTGGGCGAGTTCTGCGGGGGGCCGCAGACGGGAATACGCCAGAACGTCACCGAATACGACGACGGGATGATCTTCATCACCGCGGCGGGCGACGGTGCGCTGCTGGGCGTCTCCACCACCGCCGAGATCGACGTCAGCCTCATCGCGCACCGGATGAACGAGCTGGCCGCCCGCGTGGGCACCGAACTAGGAAGTATGTCGCACCGGAGAGCCGATAGCGACCGGCGATGAGTCGACCCCGCCGCGATCCCGACCTGGTGCGCGCCTACGTGCGCACCGGCGGTCGTTCGCGCGCTTCGCGCGAACTGGATTTGGTCACGCTGGTCGTCGTCCACACCGATCCGACGCCGGGTATGGCGCCGGATGCGGTGCGGGTGATGAATCTGTGCAGCCGCCGCGGCGCGCTGTCCGTCGCCGAGATCGCCGCCTACCTGGATCTGCCGCCGTCGGTGGTGAAGATCGTGGTGGCCGACCTGATGGACAGCGAGCATCTGGTCTGTCCGACCCCGGCCGAGAACCTGCCGGAGATCGCCCTGTTGGAGGAGGTACTCAATGGGCTCCGTGCTCTCCCGGCCTGAGCGCACCGTCGACTATGTGCCGGAGACGGTGACCCGCTCGGTGAAGTTGTTGGTCGCCGGGAATTTCGGGGTCGGGAAGACCACGTTCGTCAGCAGCGTGTCCGAGATCCGGCCGCTGCGCACCGAGGAGACGATCACCGAGGCCAGCGTCGGCATCGACGACATGGCCGGTCTGCCGGGTAAGCAGCAGACCACCGTCGCCATGGATTTCGGCCGCATCACGCTGAATCCGCAGTTGGCGCTGTATCTGTTCGGCACGCCGGGCCAGCAGCGTTTCGTCCCCCTGTGGGAGGAGCTGGCCCGGGGTGCGCTCGGCGCGCTGGTGCTGGTGGACACCCGGCGCATCGAGAAGGCCGACGAAGTGTTGTCGGTACTCGAGGAGCGCGAGGTGCCCTACGCGGTGGCGGTCAACCAGTTCGACGGCGCGCAGACCTATCCGCTCGCCGAGATCAGGGACGCGCTCGATCTCACCCCGGACACGCCGCTGACCGCGCTGGATGCCCGGCACCGCGGCACCTGTCTGCAATCGTTGATCACCCTGGTGGAGTTCCTGTTCCGCAGAGTCGAGGCCCGCCAGTAGCTCGATTGCCAACGTCGATCGCGCCAATCGAATGCTCGGGCCGCGCGGCGGCGGGGCGGGTCATGGGTCAGCGTTGAGGTGCCGTCGCCCTCGCACGGCGAACTCGGCAAGCGATCCAGCAGGGAGGCAGACCCATGACCAGCGCCACGACCAACGGTTCCGAGGCTACCGACGCCGCGCCGTCCACCGATTCCGCCGTCGACCGGCGGGTGAGCGAGTTGACCGCGGTGTTCGAGCGCGGACTGCGCGAGAACCTCGGGGTCGGCGCGTCGCTCGGCATCCGTTTCGAGAGTGCGGGCGACGGGGTCACCCGCTACTACCTCGACCCGAATCCGGCCACCATCAACGCGATGTTCACCGTGCACGGCGGCGTGCTGGCCACCCTGATGGACACCGCCATGGGCAGCGCGGTCTTCACCCGTCTCGGTGACGGGATCGCCTACACCACCCTGGAACTGAAGCTGAACTTCATCCGTCCGGTGACCCTGGACGGCAGCAGGCTGACCTGCGACGCCGAGGTCGTGCACTTGGGTCGGCGCACCGCGACCGCCGAGGGCAAGATCACCGACGCCAACGGCAAGCTCATCGCGCACGGCTCGACCACCATCCTGGTCCTGCACCCGGGCAGCTGAGACGACTTCGGCCGGCCGGGTCATTGGACCCAGCCGGCCGAAATGCGTTCTCGGGCGGTAGTTCTCAAGCGACGGTGCGGCACCGGTCGATGAAGCGGACCAGTTCGTCCACCCGATCGGTGCGCGCGTCCACCGCGCGGTCGATGACCTTGACCAGGTGTTCGTAGGCTTCGGTGTGGTCGTAGTCGGCGACGTCGGCGATCTTCAACGCCCACCGCCAGTAGCCGCGCATGGTGTCGGCCAGCGGCATCCGGAAAGTGGCGATCACCTCGCGGATCGGTTCCACGACGTTGTCGCCGTGCACCCGCAGGTAGCGCCCGACGACATCGGCCATGAAACTGAAATGCCTTGCCTCGTCCCGGGACAGCCGCGAGAGCACCGCGCCCAGCACCGGATCGCCCGCCACCTCCCGCAGATGCTGGTAATACATCTGGGTCGCCTTCTCCTGCACCAAGGCATAGGCGAAGAACTGCACCGGATGCTCGTAGGGCAGGTCGAAGGGCCGCTGCCCCTCCACGGCCAGTTCCGTGCGCAGCGCGCCGCGTTCGGCCATGCCCGAGGCTTCCTGGTAGCGCGTCAGCGCGCGGGCGTGGGTGTCCTCCTCGAGCGCCCACCGCACGGTGAAGTGGTACAACTCGCGGTTGTGCACGAAAGTGGCCGCGTCGACGCTGTCATCGGTGGGGAAGTAGCGGTGATACACGTCGAAGTAGCCCGGCAGGTGGTCCTCGATCAGCGTGACGAACTGCACCGCCGAACGCTGGCCCTCGGTGAGCAGGCCCGCGTCGGCGCGGTCCCAGTCGAAGGCCGTCTCCACATCCCAGGCCCGCGCGGCGGGGGAGGCCGCCAGGAAGCCGTCCACGGCTTCGGCGACCTCCGCCACGGGGATCAGTCCGGATTCGATGTCCATCTCGGTCCTCGGTGTCATCGGCGGTTGCGGCACACCAGCGCGTAGTGCTTGGTGGTGTAACCCCAACCCGCGTTGGCGATCTCCAGGTAGTGGCGCAGCTTCGCGGCCAGTCCGGGACCGTGGGCGTCGATCGCCTCGGCGTTGGCCTCGACGTTGGCGATCCAGTCCTCGATGGTGCGGCGGTAGTCGTCGGTGAGGTCGTCGACCGAGGCGATCGAGAACCCCGCGCCCTCGGCGGCGACGATCAGATCCGACAGCGGACGCAGATCACCCCAGCCGAAGATGTCCTCGCGCACGAAATCGGTGCCGGTGCGGCGCGCGAAATCGGCGTGGATGGCGGCGTTGCGGAAGCAACTCTCCGAGACGTAGAGCATGCCNCCGCGGCGCAGCACGGACTTGGCGCGGCGGAAGA
>NZ_BAGG01000055.1 GCF_000308695.1 Nocardia takedensis NBRC 100417
AGGCGCGCGTCACCGGCGCGCGCCCCGCCCCGGCGGACCCGCGCCTGCGCGCCGCCCTCGGGGAGATCCGGGCGGGCGTCATCGCCTCGCACCGGGCCACGCTGGCGGCCCAGGTCGCCCTGCAACGGGCCATCCTGCGGCGCGCGTTGCCGGTCGCGGGCGCTTCGGAGCCCACGACCGCGCACGGCGGGCTCTCCCCGTTCGCCGCCGCCGTCGCCGACCCGGCGCACGCGCCGGAACCGGCCTTCAAACCGGCGGCGCGCACGAAGGTCACCAGCCTGGACGCCGCGGCGCTGCGGCGGCTCGGCGCGGGCGAACTCGCCGAGGTGTTCGGCGCTTCCTATGGCCGGGAGCCCGTCGCCGCCCGCCTGGCCGCGACAGCCCCGCTCGCCCTGGTCGAGGTCCTCGCGCTGGAACTGCGCGGCGGCACGGGCCGCGGCAGGCTGGTCGCGCACTTCGACGGCGACGTGCGCTCGGCGGCCATCCAGGCCGCCGAGGTCTTCGCCCTGTTCACCGGCATGCCGCTGTGCCTGACCCACGGCGAACTGGTCTCGGCCGTCGGCGCGGACGAGGCGACCGAATCCGCGCCGACTTCGGGCGAGATCGGTTCGGGCACACTCGAACTGGTCGTCTCGCACATAGACCTGGTGCCGCGTCCGCACGTGACCGGCAGCGTGCGGGTCGACGGGTCCGCGCGGCCGTTCGAGGTCACCGTGGCCGTCGTGGAGCGGGCGGGTACGCCGGTCGGCCCCGGCGCGGCGGCGAAAGGGCTGCTGCTCAACGAATTCCACATGGTGCACCTCTCGCGCGGCGACCAGTCTGTCGCGATGGGACCGGAATTCGCGAGCTACACCGGGGTGCGGGCCACCCGCCTGCCCACCGGCGGTCTGCTGCTGGTCGACCGCGTCCTCGATTTCGACGGCGCGCGCGGCGAATTGGACTCCGCGTCCTACACCAGCGAATACGATTCGCCCGCCGACTCGTGGTACTACGGCGACACCGCCAACGAATCCATGCCGCACTTCGTCTACATGGAGACCTCGTTGCAGGCGGCGCTGCTGATGGGCTACTACGCGGGCCCGACGCTGACCCAGCCCGACACCACGCTGAGCCTGCGCAACCTGGGCGGCACGGCGACGGTGCTGCGGCAGATCGACCTGCGCGACGCCACCATCTCCCAGTCCTCGCGCCTGCTGTCCACGACGATCCTGCCCGGTTCGTCGTTGCAGACCTTCGACTACACCCTCAGTGTCGACGGCGAGCCGTTCTACGTCGGCGAGACCATGTTCGGCTACTTCAGCGATCAGGCGCTGGCCAATCAGACCGGCCTGGACGCGGGCAAGAACGTCCCGAGCTGGCTGGCGAGCCGTCCGGGTACGACCACCCGCGAGATCGACGTGGCCGCGCGTCGCGCCGACCCGGACGCCGTGCTGGTCTCGCGCGCCAACCTGACCCTGATCGACCGGGTCTCGGTGGTCGACGGCGGCGGGGAACACGGTGCGGGATACCTGCATTCGCTGCGCACCATCGACCCGTCGGACTGGTACTTCGCCCGCCACTTCCACCTGGACCCGGTCATCCCGGGCTCGCTCGGGGTGGAATCGGTGATCCATGCGGTCCAGGAGTGGATGATCGACGCCGGATTCGCCGACGGCATGGCCGATCCGGTCTTCCGCATCCCCGCCGACATCGCCTTCAGTTGGCGCTACCGCGGCCAGTTCCTGCCCACCGATTCCACGGTGGAACTCGAAGCCCACATCAAGACGGTGCGGCGCGGACCCGACAGCGTGATCGTCACCGTGGACGGTTCGCTGTGGAAGCCGGGCCTGCGCATCTACGAACTGCTCGATCTCGGGATCGAACTGGCCGACCGGAAGGCTGAGCGATGACCGCCTCGCAGATCGCGGCGGTCGCCGAGACCGTCGCCGACATCGGTGCGCTGCTGGCCGACACCGACCGCCCGTGCTGGATCATCCGGCACGAGAACAAGGTCGCGGCCACCGCCGACGAATCGGTGGCCGCGCGGGCGGGCGTGCTGGCCGCCGTCGGCCCGTTGACCGCGGACCGACTGGGCGACAGCGGATTCCGCGCCGCCCACGGGGTGCGCGCCGCCTACGCGGCGGGCGCGATGGCCAACGGCATCGCCTCGCCCGCGCTGGTGGCGGCGATGTCGCGGGCCGGCTACCTCGGCTCCTACGGGGCCGCGGGTGTCTCGCCCTCGATCGTGGACTCGGCGCTGGCCGGGTTGGCTCGCGACCTGGGGTCGAAACCGTTCGCCTGCAACCTGATCCACAGTCCGTCAGAACCGGCGCTGGAACGCGCGATCGTGGATTCCTGCCTGCGGCACGGGGTGCGCTGTGTGGAGGCCTCGGCCTTCATGGCGCTCACCCCGGAGGTGGTGCGCTACCGCGCCGCCGGGCTGAGCCTGGACGCGCAGGGACGGGTGCACGTGGGGCACCGGGTGATCGCGAAGGTCTCCCGCGTCGAGGTGGCCGAGGTGTTCCTGCGCCCCGCGCCCGCCGCACTGCTGCGCGGGTTGGTGGCGGCGGGCGACCTCACCGCCGAGCAGGCCCGCCTGGCCGAATCCGTGCCGATGGCCGACGATCTCACCGCCGAGGCCGATTCGGGCGGCCACACCGACCGCCGTCCGCTCACGGTCCTTTTGCCCGAACTGATCGCCGCGCGCGACCGGGTGGCGCGCACCGTCCCGGCCGCCGCGGCGGTGCGGGTCGGCGCGGCGGGCGGGATCGGCACCCCCGCCGCCACCGCGGCCGCCTTCGCCCTGGGCGCGGCCTACGTCGTGACCGGGTCGGTCAACCAGGCCACCCGCGAGGCCGACCAGTCCGAGACCACCAAAATGCTTTTGGCGACCGCGGATTTCGCGGATTGCGCGATGGCGCCGTCCTCGGACATGTTCGAGCTCGGCGTGCAGGTGCAGGTGCTGCGCCGCGGCACCATGTTCGCCTCGCGCGCGCACCGCCTCTACGACACCTACCGCGAATACGCCGGCCTGCACGCGCTGCCCGCCGACCTGCGCGCCGATTTGGAGAAGACCGTGTTCCGGCGGCCGCTCGAGGACGTCTGGAACGACTGCGTGGCCTTCTTCACCGACCGCGACCCCGCGCAGTTGGTCGGCGCGGCCGAGGACCCCAAGCGCAAGATGGCGCTGATCTTCCGCTGGTACCTGGGCCTGTCCTCGGGCTGGAGTATCCGGGGTGAGGCCGAACGCGCCGCCGACTACCAGATCTGGTGCGGTCCCGCGATGGGCGCGTTCAACAGTTGGGCCGCGGGCACCTACCTGGCCGCGCCCAGCAACCGCAACGTCGCCGATATCGCCGATCAACTGATGACCGGCGCGGCCTACCTCACCCGGATCGCGCAGTTGCGCACCGCGGGCGTGCGGTTGCCCGCCGAGATCGCCCGTTTCGTGCCACGACCGAGCGAGGACCGATGACCCCGCCGGCATCCGACATCCCCGTGGGCGCGCTGATCGGCGCGCTCACCGAACCGGCGCCGGTCGGAATCTGAACCACCGCTACACGATCAGGACAGCGAAAGAGGCGGTCGAGACACTCTCGACCGCCTCTTTCGTATCCGGTGACTCAGCTGGGCGACTCGCCCGCGGTGATCCAGACGGCCAGCTTCGGCGCGAGGGTGCGCGAATCCTTCAACCACAGGAAGTGGTCGCGGTTCTCGATCCCCGAGTTCTCATCGATGTGCCAGCGCGAGACCTTCGCCTTCGGCATGCGCCCGACCAGGAAGTCCACATTCGACTTCGGGCCCAGCACGTCCTCGGACAGCGAGATCGGCAGCACCGGGACCGTCATCTCCGCCAGCAGCGCGTTGTAGCGGGTCTTGGTGCCGCGGGGGCGGTAGTAGCTGGTCAGCGAGTGCACCGACCAGTCGATCATGACGCCGCCCGGCATCGCCGCCGGGATCAGCACCCCGCCGGGCCAGTGGCCCTTGAGCCGGGCGACCATGCCGATGTACTGGATCTGGCTCAGGGCCTCGAACCAGCGGCGCGGACCGAAGGCGTACCAGAACACCGTGCCGGTGCCGATGGTGATGACGCCCGCGACCCGCTCCGGGTGCGCGGCCGCGAACAGCAGCGCGAGTTGGCCGCCGATGCTGTGGCCGAACAAGTGCAGCGGCGCCCGCGGAAAGCGTTCGGCGACCGCGCCGACCAGGGCGGGCATATCGATCTCGAGCATCTCGCGGTAGCCGAAATCGGTGTGCTCGCCCAGTGCGGGAACGGCTTCGCCGTGCGCGCGCAGATCGCAGGTCGCCACCGACAGGCCCTGCGCGTGCAGGGATTTGGCCAGCGCCAGATAGTTGCGCGCCTTCATCGCCATCGCGGGGATGATCAGCACCACGGGCGCCTCGGCCCGCTCGGCGGGCAGGAACCGGACGGTGAAGGTGACACCGTCGCAGGTCCGCACCGCGGTCGACTCCAGCGACCCGAACTCCGATTTGGCCTCGGGGGTCCTGGTGGTCATGCCCCCGCTCCCGGGACCGCCACGTCGCAGACGTAGTCGAAGGTGAACTTGGCGACCACGACATCCTTGTCGTCGAGCACCGAGACCTTGCCCGAGAGCTCGAAGCGCCCCGATTCGGTCGCGCCGAGCACCTCGGCCAGTTCGCGCTGGTCGACGGTGGCCACCGCGCGCACCCGGCCGAGGGCGGGCTTGCGGTAGGAGGCGGTGCCCGCGCGCAGCACCAGGCGCTCCACGGTGGTCAGCTTGGTGGCTGCGGCGCCGACGAAGGCGGCCGCGCCCGCGATGTCGGCGGCGGTGAACAGCGCGCCCGCGTGCACGGTGCCCATGTGGTTGCGCACCGAGTCCAGCGCGGGAATCTCCACGACCGCGCGCTCCGGGCTGATCTCGGACACCAGGGTGCCGACGCGCTCGGCGAAGGGCACCATGTCCTGGGAGACCTTGCGCAGGTATTCGTAATCGACGGCCGCGCAGTCGAGTTCGGGGTAGGCCGCCGCGAATCCGGCGATTTCACGAGTGGTCATCGTCTTCCTTTTCGGGTGGTAGCGGTGGTGAGGTCGGAATTCAGTCCTTTTCGCGCAGAGCGCTCAGTCCTTTTCGCGCAGAGCGCTCAGTCCTTTTCGCGCAGAGCGCGGCGGGCGATGGACCAGCGCAGGACCTCGGAGGGGCCCTCGTAGATCCGGAACGCGCGCGCCTCGACCAGGAAGCGCGCGACCAAGTGGTCCTCGCAGACGCCGAGGCCGCCGTGCAACTGCACCGACCGGTCCAGCACCCGCCACACGGCCTCGGCGACGAAGGTCTTGGCGATCGAGGTCTCGTGCTTGGCCTGCGAGGAGGTCGGGCCCTGCTCGTCGATGGTGGTCGCGGCCTGTCGGATCAGGCCGCGCGCGGCGGCGATGTCGATCTCGCTGTCGGCAACCATGCCCTGGGCGATGCCGTGCTCGGCGATGGGGCTGCCGAATCCGGTCCGCCGGTTGATGTGGGCGACGGCCAGGCGGTGACCGCGCACGGCCAGGCCGAGCCAGTTCATGCAGAAGGTCAGGCGCGAGGGGGCCAGGCGCACCGAGGCCAGCGTCAGACCCTGGCCGACCGCGCCGAGCACGGCGGTGTCGGGAACCTCGCAGTCGGTGAACAGCACCTCGCAGTGCCCGCCCGGCGCGCTGGTGTGGTCCAGCGTCGGCATCCGCCGCCCGACCTTCATGCCCGGGTTGTCGGCGTCGACGAGGAACATCGTCGGGCCTTCGGGGGTGCGGGCCACGCAGATGGTGAACGCCGCGCCCTGCGCGCCGGTGGTGAAGTGCTTCGCGCCGTTGATGACCCACCCGCCCGCGGTGGCCTCGGCCCGCGTGCTGAGCATGGTCGGGTCCGCGCCCGCGCCGGGGGCGGGTTCGGTCATGGCGATGGCCGAACGCACCTCGCCGGAGGCCAGCGGGGCCAGGTAGCGCTGACGCTGTTCCGGGTTCGCGACATGGTCGAGCAGATGGATATTGCCGTCGTCGGGGGCCCAGGCGTTGACCGCCAGCGGTCCGATCAGGCTCGCGCCCGCCGCCTCGAGCACCTCGGCCTGGCCCCTGGTGTCGAGTCCGAGACCGCCGAAGGCGGGGTCGGACAGGGGGCCGAACACACCCGCGTCCTTGGCCTTCTGCTGGAGTTCCAGACGCAGGGCGTCATCCATTGCCCTGCCGTCGGCGATGATCTCGCGCTCGACGGGAAACACGTGGTCACGGACGAATTCGGTGGTCTTTTCGACAAGCTTGGCCACTGAGGTCATGGGGTCAGTGTGGGTGGGCGGGCGGGGGCGTCGGAGGGCGATAGTCAACGTCGATTGCGCGAATCGACTGCGTGAACCGAGTGGCCCGGCCTCGCGGCGCTCGGCGACAGTGGGGCCATGACCGACTTGCCGGTACGGATCATCAACCGCAGCGACGAGGCCACCGGAGTCTTCGCACTCGAACTCGCCGCACTCGACGGCGCGGATCTTCCGCCCTGGTCGCCGGGAGCCCATATCGACGTCGCGGTCGGCGCGGCGGGCGTGCGCCAGTACTCCCTGTGCGGCGACCCCGCCGACCGTTCGCACTGGCGCATCGCGATCCTGCACGAACCCGAGGGCCGCGGCGGCTCGGACCTGCTGTACCGCACCGCGCACGCGGGTACCGAACTCTCGGTGTCCGCCCCGCGCAACAACTTCGAGCTCGAAGCGCGCGAGCACTACGTCTTCGTGGCGGGCGGGATCGGGATCACCCCTATCCTGCCGATGATGGCCGCCGCGGCCGCCGCGGGCGCGCGCTGGCAGCTCTACTACGGCGGCCGCACCCGCGAGCACATGGCCTTCGCCGAGGAGATCGCGGCCCGCCACCCCGAGGTCCGTCTGCTCCCGCAGGACGCCCACGGTCTGCTCCCGTTGGCGGAGATTTTCACCGAGCACGCGGGCGCGACCGTGTATTGCTGCGGCCCGGAACCGCTGCTGGCCGCGGTGGAGGACGAAGGGGCCCGGCGCGGCGTGCCCGTGCGCACGGAACGCTTCGTCCCGCGCGTGGTCGAGACCGCGGGCGACCGGGAGTTCGAGGTCCTGCTCGCCCTGGACGGCCGCACCCTGCGGATCGGCGCGACCCAATCCATCGTGGACGTGCTCGAGTCGGCGGGCGTGGCGGTGATCACCTCCTGCCGGGAGGGCACCTGCGGCAGTTGCGAGACCCCGGTGCGCGAGGGCGGCATCGACCACCGCGACTCGATCCTGAGCGCCGAGGAGCGCGACCGCGGCGACACCATGATGCTGTGCGTGTCGCGCGCGGCGGGCGATCGCCTCGTCCTGGATCTCTGAGCACCGTCAGCACCGAGCGAGGAGCGTCATGGCCGACACCGACACCGAGATCCCGGTCCGCGCGCTGGAGGAGGACTTCTTCGCCGATCCGCACGCCCACTACCGTCGATGGCGAGCCGACGGTCCGGTGCACCGGGTCCTGTTCCCGGACGGCGTGCACCGCTGGGTCGTCATCGGGTATGCCGAAGCCCGTGCGGCGCTGGCGGATTCGCGGCTGCGCAAGAATGTCTTCGAGATCGACGCGCTGCTCGCCGAGCGTCGGGACGCCGCGCCCGCCAATCCGCAATGGCTGGCGCTGACCAACCACATGCTCAACATCGACCCGCCCGAGCACGCGCGGCTGCGCACACTGGTCAACAAGGCGTTCACCGCGCGCAAGGTGCTCGACCTGCGCCCGCGCGTCGAGCGGATCGCCGCCGACCTGCTCGACGCGCTCGCGGGCGGCCCGGCGCGCGAGGTCGACCTGCTGGCCGAGTTCGCGATGCCGCTGCCGGTCACGGTGATCTGCGAACTGCTCGGCGTGCCCCTCGACGACCGCGCCGATTTCCAGCGCTGGACCCACGGCCTGGTCGTGGTGGTCGGCCGCGAGGCCGAACGCGGCGCGGCCGCCTCGGCGATGATCGGCTACCTGCGCGGACTGGTCGCGGCCAAGCGGGCGGCGCCGGGGGAGGACCTGCTCTCGGCGCTGGTCACCGCGCGCGAGGACGGCGACCGCCTCACCGACGAGGAGTTGGTGTCGATGGCGTTCCTGCTGTTGGTCGCGGGCTACGAGACGACGGTCAACCTGATCGCCAACGGTATGTACGCGCTGCTGCGCGATCCGGCGCAACTGGCCGCGCTGCGCGCCGATCCGTCGGCCGTGCCCGCCGCGGTCGAGGAATTCCTGCGATTCGACGGTCCGGTGGACATGGCCACCGCGCGCTACACCGCCGAGCCGGTGCGAATAGGGGAGTACGAAATTCCCGTCGGCGAAATGATTTACGTGGCCGTAACGGCCGCCAATCGCGACCCCGCGCGTTTCTCTGCCCCCGATTCCCTGGGCATCGAGAGTGATTCGAGCGGACATCTGTCCTTCGGGCACGGCATCCACTACTGCGTGGGCGCGCCTCTGGCGCGGTTGGAGGCATCGATCGCGGTAGGTTCACTGCTGCAACGCTTTCCGGATATCGCATTGCCGTCGGGCGCACCCGAACCCAGGTGGCAGCCGAGCACGCTGATCCGCGGAATGTTCGCTCTGCCGGTGCTGTTGGGACGCTGACGCCATTTCTGGACGCGTTGTCCGATCGAGAATCCCGATCTGCCGATAGGAGTACCCGCTTCGGTAGCGCGCACACGGCTGTACGGTGTTATGATCGAAATTCATAGCTGCCCAATCGTATTCGGTGTGGGGTGTAGATCTGTCATGACCGAAGAAAATGTTCTGGACGAGGCCCGTGCCCCGCGCAGAAAAACCATCAGCAGTCCGTATATCCACAAGCTCCAGCGCAGGCACTTCCTGCTCTTCGATGTCGCGCCGATCATCGGCACCGTCGTCGCGCTCGGCTTCCTGTTCGTCCGCCCGTTCGGATGGCTGGAATTCTCCTTGCTGTTCGCGTTCTGGTTGGTGACCGGCCTGGGGGTGACCGTCGGTTATCACCGGCTCTTCACCCATCGCACGTTCAAGGCCAAGCCGTGGGTCACCTACGCGCTGGCCATCGCCGGGTCGATGGCGGGCCAAGGGCCGGTGATCTCCTGGGTGGCGCTGCATCGCCGCCATCACGAATACAGCGACCGCGAAGGCGACCCGCATTCGCCGAACCTGTCCGGCGGCGGTCTCAAGGGCGCGCTGACCGGCCTGGTCCATTCGCATTTCCTCTGGATGCGCCGCCACGAATACCCCAATGTCGTGCACTACGCCCCGGACCTGATCAAGGATCGCGGCCTGGTCAAGGTCGCGCGCCTGTACTACTGGTGGGTGGGTCTGGGCCTGCTGATCCCGACCGTCGTCGGCGGCCTGGTCACCTTGAGTTGGCAAGGCGCGGTGAGCGGCCTGCTCTGGGGCGGATTCGTCCGCATCTTCGTGCTCGAGCACATCGTGTGGGCGATCAATTCCTTCCTGCACATGTTCGGCACCAAGCCCTACGAATCGCGCGAGAACAGCCGCAACGGCGGAATATTCGCGCTGGCGACCCTGGGCGAATCGTGGCACAACAATCACCACGCCTTCCCCGAATCGCCGTCCTTCGGATTGGACTGGTACCGGCTCGATCCCGGTTTCTGGCTCATCCGGATCCTGTCCGTCACGGGATTGGCCTGGGATCTGAAAATGCCCTCCGAGGCGCGCATGGCCGCCAAGCGGATCGCCTGATCCGAGTCGTTCCGCACCCTCTCATCCGACGCAGCCCGAAGGAAGAAATCGTGGACACCAGTAAAGAAGCGATCGTCCGTTGGTGCCAGGAATATCTCGCCAACCTGCTCGAGGTGCCCGCCGAGAGCATCGATCCCACCGCGGATTTCGACAAGCTCGGCGTCGATTCGGCCCTGGCCGTCGCACTGCTGATCGAGGTCGAGGAGCGCTACGGCGTCGACCTGGCGCCCGAGGACCTGTTCGAGAACCCCAATCTCGACGCGGTCGCCGCCTACCTGCATCAGCAGAGTCCGAAGACCGTGGCGTGATCATGTCGGCCTCGATCGGCACGGCCCGCACCGAGGCCGCCGCGGCGGCCATCCGGCACCACTACGACGCGGGCAACGAGTTCTACCGGCTGTGGTTGGACTCCTCGCTGTCCTACTCCTGCGCCTGGCGCGAGAAGCCCGACGACACACTGGAACTGGCGCAGGAGAACAAGCTGCGCCACCACCTCGACGCGGTGGATTCCGCGGGCGCGGAATCGGTGCTCGACATCGGGTGCGGGTGGGGCGCGATCCTGCAACGGCTGTCCGGGCGCGGCGTCGCGCGTTCGGTCGGTCTCACCCTGAGCCCGAAACAGGCCGAGTACGTGAACTCCCTCGGCCTGCCCGGGGTCTCGGTGCGGTTGGAGAATTGGCTGGACTACCGACCGGAGCGGCCCTTCGACGGCATCATCTCCATCGGCGCGTTCGAGCATTTCGCCACCCCCGAGGATTCCCCCGAACAGAAGATCGCCGTCTACCGGGAGTTCTTCGAGCGGTGCCGGGACTGGCTGCGCCCCGGCGGCGCGCTGTCGTTGCAGACCATCGCCTACGCGAACATGGCGCGCGAGCAGGCGAGTTCGTTCATGCAGCAGGAGATCTTCCCCGACGCGGATCTGCCGACGCTCGCCGAGATCACCGCGGCGGCGGAGGGGATCTTCGAGGTGCGCTCGCTGAGCAACGGCAGACTGGACTACGCCTGGACCTGCGGCGAATGGGCGCGCAGGCTGCGCGAGAACCGCGAGGCCGCCACGGAATTGGTCGGAGCCGAGCAGGTCGCGCGCTACCAGCGCTACCTGAAGCTGTCGGCGCTGGGCTTCCGGATGGGCAAGATCGGCCTGCTGCGTCTGGTCATGACGCCCTACGGCAGCGGGTTCTTCAGCACCGAGGCCGGCCGATGACCACGCAGACGCCCGACCCGGTGGCCGCGCCCCGCCGGGTCCGGTTCAATCCGTTCAGCCCGGATTTCCGCCGCGACCCGTATCCCATGTACGAACAGTTGCGCGAACACGCGCCGGTGCTGAAATCCCTGGGCACCTGGGTGCTCACCCGGCACGCCGACGTGCGCGCGGTCCTGCACGACCGCTCCTTCAGCGCCGGGTTGATCCCGAGTCTGGTCTCCGAACAGGCGCGCAAACTCGGCCAGAGCGATATCGGGCGCGTCGAACGGCTCGGTCGTAAATCGTTGGTGTTCACCGACAATCCCGATCACGCGCGGTTGCGCGGACTGGTCAACCGGGTGTTCACCGCCCGCCGCGTCGCCGAATTGCGCCCGCTGGTGCGACGGGTGAGCGAGGCGCTGTTGGCGCCCGCGCTGGCGACGGGGGAGTTCGACGTCATCGCCGATCTGGCCGCGCCGCTGCCGATCACGGTGCTGTGCGAGTGGATGGACCTGCCGCCGTCGCTGCGCGAACGGGTCGGCCCGTGGACCCACGACATCCGGTTCCTGCTGGAACCGGGTCTGATGAAGGCCGCCGACTTCGCGCGGGTGGTCGAGGTGGTCGAATCCTTCGCCGAGGCGCTGTCGGAGGTCCTCGAACAGCGTAAGGCCACGCCCGGCGACGACCTGATCAGCGAACTGCTGACCGCGCGCACCGGCGGCGGGGACAGCCTGGCCGACGAGGAACTGGTCTTCGTCTGCATCATGTGCTTCGTCGCGGGCAACGAGACCACCAAATCGCTCATCGGCAACGGCGCGCTGGCGCTGCTGCGCCATCCCGATCAGGTCGAGACATTGCGCGAGCGGCCGGAATCGGCCCGTGCCGCGGTGATCGAAGCGCTGCGCTACGACAGCCCGTTGCAGTTGACCAAACGCCTGGCGACCCGTGACGTGGAGATCGGCGGGACGACCATCCCCGAAGGCGATCAGGTCATGGTGTGCATGGGCGCGGCCAATCGCGATCCGGCGGTGTTCGAGCGTCCCGACACGTTCGACATCACCCGTCCCGGTGGCGATCATCTCGCCTTCGGGCACGGCATGCACGGGTGCCTGGGCGGGACGCTGGCCGAACTCCAGGCCGAGATCGCGCTCGGCCGACTGTTCGGCGGCCCGGAGCGGCTCACCCTCGCCTCGGACGAATTGACGTGGCAGAACCACAGTTTCATCGTGCGCGGCCTGACCGCGCTGCCGGTGTCGATCGGCGTGCGGTCGTGACGGAGACGACCCGCGCGCGGCAGAGCCTGCTGCGTCACGAAGGCATCGACGCGCCGCTGCGCCTGGTGTGCCTGCCGCACGCCGGGGCGGGCGCGTCCTCGTTCACCCGGTGGCGCGATCTGTTCGGTCCCGGCATCGCGGTGGTGCGGGTGCAACTGCCCGGCCGCGAGGATGTCGCGGGCAGCGCGCCGCTGCGTCGGGTCGGCGAGGCCGTCGAGCAGTTGACCGACGAACTCGCGCCCTGGGCGGGCCCGGAACTGGCCCTCTACGGGCACAGCATGGGCGCGCTGGTGGCCTTCGAGGTGGCGCGGGCGCTCACCGCGGCGGGCACGCCGCCGCGGCACCTGTTCGTCTCCGGCAGGCGGGCCCCGCATCGCGCGCCCGGCCGCGCCCCGATCCACCACCTGCCCGACGCCGAGTTCGCGGCGGCGCTGGCGGCGATCGGCGCGTTCGGCGTCGCCGCGCGCAGCGCGTCGTTCCTGCGCTACGCGCTGCCGCTGGTGCGCGCCGACCTCGAACTGTCCGAGGAGTACACCCACACCCGCCTGCCCCGGTTGAGCTGCCCGCTGACCGCCTTCTACGGCACCGAGGACCCGGTGGTCGCCCCCGCCGAGATCGTGGCGTGGCACGAGTTGAGCGACGGACCGTTCGCGATCCACGAGTACTCCGGCGACCACCTGTTCCACCACGCGCACCGCGAAGCCATCGCGGCGCGGATCACCGCGGCTCTGGAATGAGGACCGACGTGCAGTTGCTTCCCGATGTCCTGCGGCGGCGCGCCGCCGACGAACCCGACCGCACCGCCTACCTGTTCCTCGACGACGCGGGCGCCGAGACCGACGGCCTGACCTACCGCGAACTGCACGCGCGCGCGCTCGCGGTGGCCGGTGCGCTGCGGCAACGGTGCGCGCCCGGCGACCGCGCGCTGCTGGTGTTCCCGCAGTGCCTGGACTTCATCGTCGCCTACTTCGGCTGCCTCTACGCGGGCGTGATCGCGGTGCCGGTCAATCCGCCCCGCCACACCGGCGTGCAGGAGTCCACCCGCGCCGTCCTGGCCGACTGCGCGCCCACCGCGGTGCTGAGCCTGGCGGCGCTGCTGGAACCGCTGCGACTGGGTCTGGGCCCGCTCTGCACCGCGCGGGAGTGGATCGCCGCCGACGCGCCCGGCGAGTCGGCGGGATTCGTCGCGGAACCGCTCGACCCGGATTCGATCGCCTTCCTCCAGTACACCTCGGGGTCGACCTCGACGCCCAAAGGCGTCATGGTCACCCATCGCAACCTGGTCGCCAACGAGGAGATGATCCGCGACGCGTTCGGCCACGACCGCGACTCCACCGTGGTCGGCTGGGCCCCGTTCTTCCACGACCAGGGCCTGATCGGCAATGTGCTGCAACCGCTGTACGTGGGCATGACCGCCGTGCTCATGTCGCCGGTGAGCTTCATCCGCCGCCCGCTGCTGTGGCTGACCGCGATCACCCGCTACCGCGCCCACACCAGCGGCGGACCCAATTTCGCCTTCGACGCCTGCGTCGCGCGCGCCACCGCCGCCGCCACACCGCCCGAACTGGATCTGAGCAGTTGGAAGGTCGCCTTCAACGGCGCCGAGCCGATCCGGGGCGAGACCTTGGACCGCTTCGCGAAGACCTTCGCCCCCTTCGGCTTCGACGAGGCGGCGCTGTATCCCTGCTACGGCCTGGCGGAGTCGACGCTGCTGAGTTCGGCGAGCGCGAAAGGCCGCGGCGCGATCCGACTCGCCGCCGACGTGGTCGCGCTGGGCGAACGTCGCTACGCCCCGCCCGAGGGCGAGAGCCGGGTCTTGGTCGGCTCGGGGGCGATCCTGCCGGGGGAGCGGGTGCATCTGGTCGATCCCGCGACCGGCGCGGACTGCGCGCCCGATCAGGCCGGGGAGATCTGGGTCAGCGGTGACCACGTCGCCGCCGGGTACTGGCGCAATCCCGAAGCCACCGAAGCCACCTTCCGCGCCCGCCGCGCCGCCGATCCCGAGCGCACCTACCTGCGCACCGGCGACCTCGGCCTGCTCGTGGACGGTGAACTGTACGTGGTCGGCAGGCTCAAGGACATGGTCATCATCCGCGGGCGCAACTACTATCCCCACGACATCGAACACACCGTCCAACGCGCGCATCCCGCGTTGCGGGCGGGCGGCACCGCGGCGTTCGCGGCGCCGGGGCGCGACGGTGACAAACTCGTCGTCGTGCAGGAGATCCGGCGCGAATACGCCGGTGACGACAGCGATATCGCGGGCGAGATCCGCGCCGCGGTACTGCGTGAACACGATCTCGCCCTGGGCGAGCTGGTGCTGACCGTCGCGGGCAGCCTCCAGAAGACCAGCAGCGGCAAGATCATGCGCGCCGCGGCGCGACAGCGGCACCTGGCGGCCGGATTCGAGATCTGGACGCCGAACCGAACCGACACATCCGTGGAACGAGCACCGAGGAGCTGACAGCGTGGCGACGTGGCAAGCGGCACATCCGGATTACGAGGCAGTGGTGACGGGGGTGGTGCTCAGCATGCCCGCCGCGAAACATCTCGGTTTCGAGTTCGGCCGGGTCGCGCCGGGCGAGGCCGAGATCATCCAGCCGCGCCGGCCCGAACTCACCCAGCACGACGGATTCTTCCAGGGCGGGGTGCTCGGATCGCTGGCCGACTTCGCCGCGGGTTCGGCCGCGGGCACGCTGTTGCAGCCCGGCTGGGGCAACATGACCATCGACTACACCGTCAAGATCCTGGCCCCCGCCAAGGGGGAGAAGGTCGTGGCGCGCGGGCGGGTGATCAAGCCGGGCGCGCTGATCACCATCGCCGCGGCCGAGGTGTACTCGGTGCAGGACGACGACGAGACCTTGTGCGCCACAGCGCTGGTGACGATGCGCAACGTGAAGATGTTCAACTCCTGAGACCATTCGACCGACGACCGTTCGAAAACTCGAGGTGGCCGCCGTGTGCGCCGAGACCTACGTCTATGACCCCTTCGCCCCGGGCTTCTCCGAGAACCCCTATCCGCACTACCGCGAATTGCGTTCGGTCGCACCGGCCTACGAGCATCCGCTCGGGTTCTGGATCGTCTCGCGCTACGCCGAGGTCGCCGAACTGCAACGTTCGGCGCACTCGGTGGACGAGAAGTATCTGACCCGGCTGCCCGCGTGGAAGAGCGATTCCGCCGACATCGGCAAACGCAACCGCATGATGGGCGGGCTGTCGCTGCTGGACCAGGATCCGCCCGACCACACCCGCCTGCGGAAACTGGTCGCCAAGACCTTCACCCCGCGCGCGGTGGGCGCGCTGCGCCCCCGGATGGAAGAACTGGTCACCGGGGCGCTGGACCGCATCGAGGCCGCGGGCACGGCCGACGTGGTCGCCGAACTGGCCTTTCCGGTGCCGTTCACCGTCATCTCCGAACTGCTCGGCATCTCCGTGGTCGAGCACACCCGACTGCGCGCCTTGGTCGCCACGCTGGTGCTGGCCCTGGAACCGCTGCCCGATCCCGAACTCCAGGCGCGCGTGCGCGCGGCCGACGCCGAGTTGACCGCGATGATCCGCGAGCAGGTGCGTCACAAACGCGACAAACCCGCCGAGGACCTGCTGACCGCGCTGATCGCCGCAGAGGACGACGGCGACGTGTTGAGCGAGGACGAACTGGTCGCCCAGGTCATGCTGCTCTACATCGCGGGCCACGAGACCACGGTCAACCTGCTGGCCAACGGAATCCACGCGTTGCTGCGTCACCCCGACCAGGCGCGGCGGTTGCGCGCGGAGCCGGAACTGGCCGACAACGCCGTGGAGGAGGTGCTGCGCTACGACTCGCCCGTGCACCTGATGCGACGGGTCACGGTGGCCCCCTGGTCAGCGGGCGGCGTCGAGATCCCCGCGGGCAGTTGGGTCATCGGCTGTCTCGGCTCGGCCAACCGCGACGCCGGATTCTGGGGCGAGGACGCCGACCTGCTGCGGGTGGACCGGCCCGACGCGGGCCGCAACGTGTCCTTCGGCGCGGGCGTGCACCACTGTCTCGGTTCGGCGCTGGCCCGGCTCGAGGCGCGGGTGTCGTTGCCGCGCTTCGTCGCCCGATTCCCCGACGCCGAGGTGCGCGCGGTGCGCTGGAACGGCAGAATCAACCTGCGCGGACCGGCCGAGTTGTCGATCACCGTGTGACCGTTCGTTTCCCGGAGTGTGTGTGACCATGCCGACCCTGACAGTCGACGGAGTACCCCTCGGCTACACCGACACCGGTGCGCCCGCGGGCGTGCCCGACGCGGCCACCGTCGTCTTCGGACACGGACTGCTCTTCGGCGGATGGATGTTCCGCGGGCAGATCGAGATCCTGCGCGGCCAGTACCGCTGCGTGACCTTGGACTGGCGCGGTCAGGGCGAGACCCCGCCCACTCCCGACGGGTACGACATGGACACGCTGACCCAGGACGCGGTCGGCCTGATCCGCGGTCTGGGCCTGGACCCGGTGCACTGGGTCGGGCTGTCCATGGGCGGATTCGTCGGGCAGCGACTGGCCGCGCGCCACGGCGCCCTGCTGCGGTCGCTGACGCTGCTCGACACCAGCGCCGAGGCCGAGGACCCCGCCAAATCCGGGGAGTACAAGCGCCTCGCGCTGGCCTGGCGACTGCTGGGCGGCGCTCCGCTGGTGGGTCGGATCGCCCCGCACATGTTCGGTCCGGTGTTCCGCGCCGACCCCGACGGGAAGACGGTCGTGCGCGAATGGGCCGACCGGCTGCGACGCGCCGACCGCGCCGCGATCCGCCGGGCCGTGCTCGGCGTGGCCGACCGCACGGCGGTGGCCGGGGAGATCGGCGCGATCACCATGCCGACGCTGGTGGTGGTCGGCGCGGACGACGTCGCCACCCCACCCGAGAAGTCCCGGCGGATCGCCGAGTCCGTGGCGGGCTCGCGTCTGCACGTCCTGCCCGACTGCGGCCATTCCAGCGTGCTGGAGCAGCCCGCCGCGGTCACCGCGCTGCTCAACGAGTTCCTGGCCTCGGTCGACCACCCCTGACCTCGCCCGATGCGGGGCCGCCGGTGATGCGGACATACCAGACACCCTGACCTTTCCGCCGCGCCCCGCGACTCTCTTATCGACCCATTGACGTTGTGCGGCGGAGGTTTCCGGCGACCCCCCGGTGCGCGAAGGTGTGCGTGACGTACACGCAGCTGGAGGGCGCATGTGTTCTGCCATACTCGACATCTCCACCGAGCAGGTCGACCCCGACGAGTACATCCGGGCCTTGATGGCGTGGCATTTCGGTCCGGAGACCGGTAGTCCCTATTGGCTGCGCCGCGCGCGGACCCTGGACTTCGACCCGCTCACCGAGATCCGCACCTTCGCCGATCTGACCCGGTTCCCGAACGTCATCGACGAATTCCGGGACGTCACGGTCGAAGACCTCATTCCGCGGGGATTGACCGGCGCGGACCGCGAGATCGCGGGCGTCTACGAGAGCGGCGGCACCACCGGCCTGCCCAAGCGGTTCGTGATGTTCGACCGCTGGATGGAGTTCGCGCTGAGCTGGGACGAATTCCACTACGCCGACCTCGGCGAGTGCAACACCCTGGCCATCGCGCCCAGCGGGCCGCACATGTTCGGCGAGTTCGCCTCCCGGCGCGCACGGCGGCACAACGGCGTCAAATTCACCGTCGACCTCGACCCGCGCTGGATCAAAGCGCTGATCGCGCGCGGGGAGACCGAAGAGGCCGACCGCTACGCCGAACACCTCATCGACCAGGTCGGTCACATCCTGACCACCCAGTCGGTCGGCATCCTCATCACCACCCCGCCGCTGCTCGAACGCGTGGCGCGCAGGGCCGAACTCGTCGACGCGGTTCGCAAGCAGGTCGAGTTCATCTGCTGGAGCGGCGCGCACATGGACGCCGACTCCCGCGACATCTTCCGCACCGAGATCTTCCCCGGCATCCCGCTCAAGGGCCTCTACGGCAGCACCACCATCCTGGGCATGTCGCGGGAACGGCCCGAGGAGCGCCCCGACGGCCTGCCGGTCTTCGACACCCCCAGTCCCTACATCGTCTTCCGGGTGGTCGACCCCGCGACCGGACGTGACCTCGACTACGGCGAACGCGGCCAGGTCGTGATGAATCACCTCACCAAATACGCGCTGCTGCCCAACAACTTGGAGCGCGACATGGCCACCGCGGCCGAACCGCTGCCCGGTGCGCTCGGCTGCGCGGTCGCCGACGTGGGTCCGGTCAAGACCTTCGACGACCGCTCCGTGATCGAAGGTGTGTACTAGAGATGGACATTCAGATCGATGCGCTCGGCCCGACCGGCGCCTACCGGGCGCGCGAACGTCGCCCGCTGACCTCGCTGGCGGGGGAGCGGATCGGCGAGATCAGCCAGGTCCCCGCGCTCTACGTGCGCCGGACCCTGGCCGCCATGCGCGCCGCCGCGGTGCTGCCCGTCGAGGAGCGCCTGGCCGCCCTGGACAAGGCCGCCGAACTGTTCCTGCACGGCACGATCGCCGGATTCGATCCCGACGCCTACGCCCGCCTGGTCTCCACGGCCTCCGGCGTGCCGCTGGCGGTCGTGCGCCAATCGGTGGACTGGGTCGCCGACGTCCTGCGTTCGCAGCGCCCGATGTGGGCGTTGGCGATGCCGCGCGGCGCGGTCGACGCCTGGCACGCCGAGCAGACCCTGGGCGGCTCGGCCGTGTGGACCCGCAAGGGCGACATCTTCGCGGTGCACGCCGCGGGCAACACCCCGGCGGTGCACGGCCTGTGGCCCGAAGCCCTCGCGATGGGCTACAAGGTCGCCGTGCGGCCCTCCACCCGTGAGCCGTTCACCGCGTTCCGGTTGGTCAGCGCGCTGCGCGAGGCGGGATTCCCGCCGGAGATCGTCACCCTGCTGCCCACCGACTACGCCGCCGCCGACGTCATCATCGCCGAATCCGATTTCGCGATCGTCTACGGCGGACAGGACGTGGTCGACAAGTACTCGGCCAACCCGCGCGTGCTGACCCAGGGGCCCGGCCGATCCAAGATCCTGGTCACCGAGGACGTCGACTGGCGCGAGAAGATCGACCTGCTGGCCGGCTCGGTCAGCCACCTCGGCGGCACGGCCTGCACCTGCGCCAGCGCCATCCTGGTCGAGGGCGATCCGGAACCCGTCGCGCGGGCGGTGGCCGAGGCGCTGGCCGCGATCCCCAGCCTGCCCGCCGACCATCCCGACGCCATCCTCACCGTGCAGCCCACCGAATCCGCGCGCGAGGTCGACCGGTACCTGCACCGGGTCGCGGGCGCGGCGATCCCGATGCTCGGCGGCGACACCGTCGTGGACGAACTGCCCTCCGGCGGTGCGGTGTTGCGGCCCGCCGTGCACCTGGTGACCAGCAGCACGGCCCCGCAACTCAACGTCGAACTGGGCTTCCCGTGCGTATGGGTGGGCCCGTGGCGGGCCGAGGACGGCATCGCCCCGCTGCGTGATTCGCTGGTGCTCACCGCGATGACCACGCGCTCCGAACTCATCGAGGCCCTGCTCGACGAGCCGACCGTCACCAACCTCTACCTGGGCGACAACCCCACCACGTGGTTGCGTCCGGGTGTTCCGCACGACGGCTACCTGGGCGAACACCTCATGCGCACCAAGGGCATGATCCGTTCGGCCCCCTGATCCCGTCCCCTTGTCGAGTCGGACCGCGCGACCCGCGCGGTCCGGCTTCGTCGTTCACAGACCCGGCACGCTCGCGGGCGGACCCGCCGCCACCAGCCTGCCCTCGCGCAGCACCAGGCAGTGCGCCGCGCGGCCCGCCTCCGCCGGATCGTGGGTGGCCTGCACGACGGTGGTGCCGGCCGCCGCCGCTTCGGTGACCGCCGTCGAGATCGCGCGCCGCGAGGCCGCGTCCAGTCCGGCGGCGGGTTCGTCCAGCAGCAGCAGCGTCGACCGTTGCGCGAGGGCGCGGGCGAGCAGCGCGCGCCTGCGCTGACCGCCGGACAACTCGTCGAAACGTCGCTCGGCCAGATCCGCGATATCCATGCGCGCCAAACACTCCCGCACGATCTCGCGGTCCGCGCGGGTCAGCCGTCGCCACGGACCCCGGTGCGCCCACCGGCCCATCGCCACGGTCTGCCCGACCGTCACCGGCAGCGTCGGCGGCGTCTCGACCTGCTGGACGACCAGCGCGGGCCGGTCGGTTGCGGTGCGCCGCACGGTCCCCGATTCCGGCGTGAGCAGCCCGGCGAGCACCCCGAGCAGGGTGGATTTCCCGGAGCCGTTGGCCCCCAGGATCGCGGTCGAGCGGCCCGCCGGGATGGCCGCGGTGATCTCGTGCAGGACCCGGGCGCGCGGATATCCCGCGCACAGGCGGTCGATCTCCAGTGCCGCGGGCGGCGTCGTGTGCGTCATGTCACTCCACTTGTAATGATAATCATTATCATCATAGAGTCGCCCGTCATGGAGTGGCTGATCGCCCCGTTCGAGGTGGCATTCGTACAACGAGCGCTGTGGGGCGGACTGCTGGTCTCGATCATCTGCGCCCTCGCGGGCACCTGGGTCGTGGTGCGCGGCATGGCCTTTCTCGGCGACGCCATGGCCCACGGCATGCTGCCCGGCGTCGCCGTCGCCGCCCTGTTCGGCGCCAACCCCCTGATCGGCGCCGCCGTCAGTTGCGCGGTGATGGCCGTCGGCGTCTCCGCGCTCGGCGCCCGCCGCCGCCTGAGCGCCGACACCGGCATCGGCCTGCTGTTCGTCGGCATGCTCGCCCTCGGCGTCGTGATCGTCTCGCGCTCGCAGTCCTTCGCCGTCGACCTGACCGGCTTCCTGTTCGGCGACGTCCTCGCCGTCCGCACCGCCGACCTCGGCTTCCTGGCCGCGGCCGCGGTCCTCGCCGCCGTCGTCGCCGCACTCGGCCACCGCGCCTTCCTGGCCCTCGCCTTCGACCCGCGCACCGCCGTCACCCTCGGCCTGCGTCCCGACCTCGCCCGCTTCGCGCTGCTCGGCCTGATGACCTTGGCGATCGTCGCCTCCTTCCACATCGTCGGCACCCTGCTGGTCTTCGGCCTGCTCATCGCCCCGCCCGCCGCCGCCCTCACCCTCGCGAGCCGTATCCCCGTCGCCATCGCCCTCGCCGCCCTGTTCGGCGCACTGTCGACCTTCCTCGGCCTGCTGCTGTCCTGGCACGCCGAAACCGCCGCGGGAGCGACCATCGCGGGCGTCGCGGTCGGGATCTTCTTCGTCGTGGCGGCCATCGACGCGATGCGCGGTCGACGGCGCGCGTCGCGTGCGGAGCCCCCGCGCACACCCGGTGCCGCTGGTGATTCCGCTGGTGGCTCGTCGACAGCCTCCCCGGACCCGCTCGGGAGCCCGTCGGTCGCTCCCGTCCACCCTTCGGTACACAGCGAAACCGCTGCCGCCGTGGCTGATTCGAGTCGTGCGTCCGGTACTCCGGCGGCCTCGGCGGTCGGCGGGTCGGTCGGCGCGCGTCGGCGGTTCCGTCGCGTCGGGACGGTGCTGCTGGCGGGTGTGCTCGTCGCGAGCTGTGGGGCCGAATCCGGCGACGCCGCAACGGAAGAGACGCCGCACGGATATGTCGAGGGCGCGCGGGAGATGGCCGACGAGCAGATCCGCCTCGTGCTCGCCGCGGAATCCGGCCGGGTCCACGTCCTCGATCCGGCCACCGAGGAGACGACCGTCCTGGGCGAGGTGTCCGGCGTGCGGGCCATGGTCGGCGACGACCGGTACGCCTTCCTCGACACCGATGCGGGCGTGCGGGTGATCGACGGCGGCGGGTGGACCGTCGACCACGGCGACCACGTGCACTACTACAGCGCGCCGGTGCGCGAAGTGGGCACGCTCGCCGTCGGCCCGGTGACGGCGGTGCACGGCGACCGCGCGCTGACCGCGCTGGTACTGGGCGACCGCGAAACCGTCCTGCTGGACCGGCAAGCCCTGGACGGCGGGACGATTCGCGAGCGCGGACGCGTCACCGACGGCGTCGCCGTGCCCTTCGGCGAACGACTGCTCGTCGCGGTGGGGTCTACCGGTCGCCTCGAGGTGCGCGGGCGCGACGGCGCGACCGAGACCGTCCTGGACCCGCCGTGCCGCGATCCGCGCGGACGCGCCGTCACCCGCCGCGGCGTCGTCTTCGGTTGCGCCGACGGCGCGGTGATCGTCACCGACGGGGACTTCCGGGCCCGCGCGGTGCCCTACCCGCGCCCGGTGCCCGAGCGCGAGCGGGCGATCGCCTTCGCCCACCGCCCCGGCAGCGACACCCTCGCCGCCCGCGCGGGCGACTCGGGTGTCTGGATTCTCGATGTCCGACAGGGTATCTGGACGCACGCACCGGTCGGCCCGGTGACCGCGGTCGACACCGCGGGAGCGGGCGCACCCGTTCTCGCGCTGACCCCGGACGGCGTCCTGCACGGGCTCGACCCGCGCACCGGCGTGCCCGGCCCGGCGCGACCGTTGCTCGCCGAACCGGGCGCGGACCCGCGCATCCAGGTCGACAGATCCCGGGCCTACCTCACCGACGAAAGGGCGCGCGCCGTGCACGAGATCGACTACGCCGACGCGCTGCGGGTCGCCCGCACGCTCCCGCTCGACATCGCCCCGCGCCAGCTGGTGGCGACCGGCCGATGAGCATCCTCTCGCGTGTCTTCGCCGCCCTGGTCGTGCTCGTCGCGCTGCTCACCGCGTGCGCGCCCGGATCGGCCGAGCGCACCGAGATCATCGTGACGACAACGATTCTCGGTGACATCACCCGCGCGATCGTCGGTGACGCCGCCCCCGTCGCCGTCCTCATGCGGCCCGGAGCGGACCCGCACTCTTTCGCCGTCTCCGCCCGCGACGCCGCGGTGTTCGACCGCGCCGCGCTCGTGGTGCACAACGGACTCGGCCTCGAGGAAGGCGTGGCCCGGCACGTCACCGCCGCGGCCGACGCGGGCATCCCGACCCTGGCCGTCGGCGACCACGTCGACCCCCTCGCCTATTCCGACGGCGTGCCCGACCCGCATTTCTGGACCGACCCCCGGCGCGTGCGTCGCGCCGCCACGGCCATCGGCGAGCGCGTGGCCGAACTCGACGGCGTCGACGCCGCGGCGGTGCGGCAGCGCACGGCCGACTATCTCGCCGAACTCGACCGTCTCGACCGCGACATGGCCGACCGCTTCGCCGCCCTCCCCGCCGAACGCCGTGTCCTGGTCACCAACCATCACGTCTTCGGTTATCTGGCACAGCGTTTCGACTTTCGCGTCCTGGGCGCGGTGGTGCCCAGCGGCACCACTCTCGCTTCCCCGAGCGCCGCCGACCTGGACTCGCTGGCCACCGCCGTCCGCACCGCCCGGGTCGGCGCGATCTTCGTCGACTCCTCGCAACCGGACCGGCTGGCACGGGTGCTGGCCGAGCGCGTCGGCCTGGACGTGCGCGTCCTCGCCCTGCACACCGAATCGCTGAGCGAACCCGGCGGGGGAGCCGAGACCTACCTGGAAATGATGCGCGCCAACACCGCCGCCCTCGTCGCGGGCCTGAGCGCGCCCTGAGACTTCCGTACGAACGAGAGATGGAGCAACACATGCAATTCCGGTCCAGAACCGCGCTCGCCGCGGTGTGCGCGGGAGTCGTGACCGCGGCGCTGACCGCCTGCGGCGCCGACGACGCCGAAACCTCGGGCGCGGTGAGGATTCCGGCCGACCCGATCGCGGTCACCCACGACGGCGGTATCCGCGTGCTGGACGGGAACACCCTCGCCCAGACCGCGCAAGTGGACCTCCCGGGCTTCAACCGCCTCAACCCGGCGGGCGACGACCGGCACCTGATCGTCTCCACCGCCGACGGGTTCCGCGTCCTGGACACCCACGACGCCACGTTCGGGGCCGAATTCGCCGCCGCGAAACCGGGTCACGTGGTCCACCACGCGGGCCGCACGGTCCTCTTCGCCGACGGCAGCGGCGAGATCACCGCGTTCGACTCCGCCGACGTCGGCGACGACGCCCCGAAGACCGCCACCCATCGCACCGCCGCACCCCATCACGGCGTGGCCGTGGAACTGGCCGACGGGCGCATGGTCGTCACCCTCGGGACCGAGGACAAGCGCACGGGCATCGCGGTGCTCGATCGTGACCGCAAGGAGATCACCCGCAACGAGGACTGCCCGGGCGTGCACGGCGAAGCCACCGCCGCCGGGGAGACCGTCGTCCTCGGGTGCCAGACCGGCGTGCTCGTCTACCGCGACGGCGTGATCACGAAGGTGAACAGCCCGACCCCGTACGGCCGCATCGGCAACCAGGCGGGCAGCGACGCCTCCCCGATCGTGCTCGGCGACTACAAGCAGGACAAGGACGCCGAACTGGAACGCCCGCAACAGGTCTCGCTGATCGACACCGCGGCGGGCACGCTGCGCCTGGTCGATCTGGGCGCCAGTTACACCTTCCGCTCGCTGGCCCGCGGACCGCAGGGCGAAGCGCTGGTGCTCGGCACCGACGGCCGACTGCACGTCATCGATCCGGTGACGGGAACGGTGACCCGCCGTATCGAGGTCACCGCGCCCTGGCAGGAACCGCTGAAGTGGCAGGAAGCCCGCCCGGCGCTGTTCGCCCGGGGCGGCATCGCCTACGTCACCGAACCGGCCACCGGCGAAGTCCATCGCGTCGACCTCGCCACCGGCGCCGTCACCGCCTCGGTCACCCTGCCCTCGGCCCCCAACGAGCTGAGCGGCGTCACCGCCCACTGATCGACCGTGCCCGCCCCACTGCCGGGGGGGGGCGGGCACGCTACAACTGGGTCAGCGAGGCGAGCAACGCGAGCGCGGGAATCGTCCCCTGCGACGCGGCCGCCTTCACCATGCGCCGATCCGTCGCCACCAACACCAGCGCCGCCGCGACCATCGACCCGCAGCCCAGCACGATCAGCGCCCACCCCGCCGCGGGCTCCGGCCGCACCAGGATCGCCCCCACGAACGTCCCGATCGCCAGGAACAGGTTGTAGAAGCCCTGGTTGAACGCCCAGGGGCGCACGCCCTCGACATCGTCCCGCTCCACCGCGAAGATCCCGCGGTGGACACGGACATCCCGGAATCGGACACTCTCCAGCGTGAAGATGTAGACGTGGACGAGCGCGGCCAGAATCGCCAGGATCTGCACGATCGCGAGCACAGGTCCCTCCTTCGGTGCGGAAGCGGATGTGTCAGCACCGTAGTCGCCCGGGTCCGCGCCCGCCTGTCAGCCGCGCCGCTGTCGTCCGCGACCGTCGGGTGGGCCTGCCCGATCGGATCGAGCCGCCGCGACCGCCCGCGTCAGCGCTGCTCGACCAGCGCCGCCACGAACTCGCGTGGGTTGTCGGCGTCCGGCTCGGCCTCGGTCCGATAATTGCGCGCCACCAGGCCCAGGAACGCCGCGGCCACCAGTCCGACCGCCACGAACATCGCCGGATAGCCGAAGCCGGCGCGCTGGTGCAGGGCCGCCAGCAGCGCGGGCAGGCCGAATCCGAGGTAGGACACCGAGTAGAAGATCGCGGTCAGCCGCGCGAGATCGTCGGGGTGGGCCAAGCGCTGGACCTCCTGGAGTCCGGCCACCATCCCGATGCCGTAGCCCGCGCCGAGCACCAGCGCGGTCAGCACCGTCGCCCACAGGGTGAGCGCGTGCGCAGCGAACGCCGCGCACCCCATCCCGGCCACCACCAGGGTCAGCGACACCGTCGCCGCCCGCGCGGTCCCCGGCCGGTCGATCCGGCGGGCGACGGACTGGATCGCGAACCCGCACACCAGCGTCAGCACGGTGATCGACGCGGAGAACGCGATCGGCGTGCTCCCGGCGTGCGGCATCATCAAGGTCGGCATGATCGCGTACGCCCCTGCCGCACAAGCGAACAGCCAAGCCGCGACCGGCAGCGCGACCCCGAAGAATCGTCGCGCGGCCCAGGAGGGCAAGCGGGGAATCGCCCACAGCGCGGAGGGCGCTCGGTCAGCGGAGGTCGAGCGCGTCTCCGGAGTCCGCAGCAATCCACCCGCGGCCACGACGCAGAGCGCGGCGTTGATCAGGTAGGCCAGCGAGTGCGGCCACGGCCCCCACTGCGCCAGCACACCCGCGACCCCGGCCCCGACCGCGAACCCGCCGGTCAGACTCATCGCCGCCCGCCGAGCCCCGCCGCCGCCCGCGCGCCCGTGACCGATCGCCGACAGTTCCTCTAGCCAACTGCCGCCCACAGCCATCGCCAACCCGAGCGCGATCCCGCACAGCACCCGCCCCAGCGTCAGCAGCGCCACCGAATCCGCCCCGCAGGCCAGCACGAGCGACCCGGTGGCGGCGATCAGGGGAGCGGGCCGCAGCAGCGGGGCCCGACCGTGGCGGTCCGACAGCGGTCCGCCCACCAGCAGCGCGGGCACGATCCCGAACACGTAGGCGAACAGCAGCAGATCCACGGTCGTCGTGCCGAGCCCCGCGCCCTTGTACATGACCAGCAGCGGCGTGAATTCGTTGCCGCCCCAGGCGATCGCGAACATCGCGGCGGCGACCGCGACCCATCCGCGCGGCGCGGTCCCCGTTGTCGCCATCACAAGCCCCGTAGCTCCAACCGGTGCACGCCCGACAGGTGCGCCACCAGCGCTTCGGCGAATCGCTCCGGTTCGCCCGCGGTCACCAGGTCGGCGAGATCGGCGTGCTGGTCGATGATCTGCCCCATCTCGGAGTTCCCGCGCCGCAAGGCCAGACTGTTCATGCGCCGCTGCCGTTCCCGCAGCGAGTCGTAGAACCCGGTGAGCAGCGGATTGCCGCCCGCGACGACATAGGCGCGGTGGAAATCGGTGTCGGCCGAGGCGAACGCCTCGCGGTCCCCGGTCGCCGCGACCTCGCGCTGTCGGTGCAGCGAGGAGTGCAGTTCGGCGGTGAGCGCCGTGCGGTCGGCCGCGGCCAGCGCCCGCACCGCCGCCACCTCCACCACGTACCGCGCGTGCACGACGTGTTCGGCCTCCGCGACGGGCACCGGGACCACCAGTGCCCCCCGTTTCGGATACAGCTTCATCCACCCTTCGGCCTCGAGACGCAGGAACGCTTCCCGCACGGGCGTGCGCGACATGCCGAGCGCACCGGCGATCTCGCCTTCGCTGATCAGCTCGCCCCCCGGCAGAGCCCCGGTCAGGATGCGTTCCTTGACCTCGCGGTAGGCGAGTTCAGCCGATGAATACGTCTTAGACACAAGATGCACTGTAGTGCGGTCCCGGTCGGGACCGCCGAGCGGGTCAGGAGGCCAGTGGACGCAGGTGCTCGAAGATGAGCATGGTCTCGGTCGAGGAGACGGCGGCGTTCTCGCTGAGATGGTCCAGCACGAACGCGCGCAGTTCCTCGATGTTCGCGGTGGCGACCCGGACCAGATAATCGTCCTCACCCGCGACCACGTACACGTCCAGGACTTCGGGCAGCATCGCCAACCGCCGCCCGAATTCGGTGAGATGCCGCCGCGAACCGCCTTGCAGTCGCACCGCGATCATCGCCTGTAAGTCGCGGCCGAGCGCGGCGGGGTCGATCTCGGCGTGGAAACCGCGGATGACGCCGCGCTCCACGAGCGCCCGCATCCGCCCCAGGCAGGTCGACGGCGCGATCCCCGCCGCCGCGGCCAAGGCGTTGTTGGTGATCCGGCCGTCGCGGGCCAGATGGTCGAGCAGAACGCGATCGGTGTCGTCGATCGCGACGGCGGCGCGCGAGGGTGCCGCGCCGCGCGGGCCGTTCTTCACGAGGCGACCTCGTGCGGGTGGTCAGGGCACTCGGTGCCGCCGGTTAGCTCGCTCCGCGCATTCACGTGCACACCGTACCGAACCCGCCCCGATCCCTCGCGCCGGAGCGACCCACCCCACCCGTTGTCGCGCACCGTATTTCACATCGCGCCCCGACCCGGCCGTCCCCTTCCGCCCGCCGCCCTCCGCCGCCTGCCGCGAATAAGCCGACCGCCCGCCGAACCCTCGCTCGGTTCACGCCCCGGGACGGTGTCCGTAGTCCGCGATGTCCAAGCGGGCGATGTCGCCGGAACCGAAGTGATCCACCCAGGACCGCCCGGGCCGGTGCGGTCGGGCGGCCTGCAACGCCAGGTAGGCGCGGACCAAGGGCCTGGCCAGGGCCTCCGCCCGGCGCGGGGGAGCGGGCAGGCGATGGGTTTCGCGGAGGTGGTCGTCCATGAGCAGCGACAGGACCCGGTCGCCCACCGCGCCCGCGCGACCGGGAAACCAGCGCGCGCGCCAGTCCGCGAACAAGTGGTCCACCACCGCGCGACCGCCGTCGGTGTAGCCGTAGTGGCGGCGCTCGTAGTCCAGTGCCCAGGCGCGGAAGGCGGCGGGGCCGTCGGGCGTCGTGAGGCCCATCCGTGTGCCGACACCGCGCCAGAAGTGGTACTGCGCCAGCAGTTCGGCGTCGGTGAACGGGCGCAGCCCCAACCGGTCGGGGATGCGGTCACCCTCGAAGGCCAACGAGGCCAGGGTGTAGAGCTTCTCGTCGTGGTCGATCCGGAAACGGCGGTGGATGGCCTCCATCCGGTCGACCGCGGCGCGCCCGCGCGGGTGGGAATGACCGTGCCGCAGCATCTCGCCGAAGAAGACCAGGGTGTGGTCGTTGCGTCGCCGCACGTCGCGGATCAGATCGCCGCGCCCGCCCCGGTGCACGGTCCGCGCGATCGAGGGCACCGCGACCTGCCGCGCGAAGGCGACCAGATAGGCCGCGTGCACGAATAGCGCGTCACCGTAACGGACCTCGACGGTGAGCCTGGTCAGCTCCTCGTGGTCGGTCACGGGGTCCAGCGCGGCGATCCGGCGGGCCAGCGCGCGGCCGCCCACCCAGCGACGTCCGGCGAACGACTGCTCGGCCACGGTGCCTCCTCGATAGAATTCTGACAGTGTGTCAGGAAACCTGACAGTGCGTCAATATCGCTATGCTGGGCGCACCCGTCGGAGAGGAACCGTGATGTCGAGACCCGCCGCTCGCGCGAGCCGCGGCGACCGGCGCGCGCCGAGTCGGGGCGATCAGCAGCGCGCGGCGATCATCGCCGCGGTCACCGATCTGCTCGGCGCGGTGCCGATCAAGGATCTGTCCGTCGCGCGGATCGCCGACCACGCCCGGGTCTCGCGGCCCGCGTTCTACTTCTATTTCGAGTCCAAGTACGCCGTGGTCGCCGCCGCGCTGGCCCAGGTCTGGGCTGAAGTCGACACCGCCACCGCCGAACTCGGCGACTACGGCGACGGCGAAGCGCCCGAGGTCTTCACCGGGCGCATGCTGGACGCGGCGGTGACCGTCTGGTCGCGGCACGCGCCGCTGCTCAACGCCTGCGTGCAGGCCAGGGACAGCGATCCGCAGTTGCGCGACCTGTGGGACGAGTTCATCGGCGCGTTCGTCCGCAAGTTGGTCGGATTCGTGCGGGACCAGGTGGCCGCCGGTCGCGCCGCGCCCGCTGTCACCGACATTCCCGCGCTGATCACGGCGCTGTTCAGCATGACCATCGGCGTGCTGCGCCAGGAGAGCGTGCCCGCAGGCGAGGTCTCCACCGACCGCGCGTTGGCCGCGGCGCGGGAGATCTGGCTGAGCGCGGTGTGGGGTCGGCGCAGCTAGGTCGTCAGGTCCGCGCGGGAGCGTTCTGGCCGGACGTGGTGGCGATGTCGAGCAGGTGACGGGCGGGAGCGCTGAAGCGGTGGCCGCGCCGCCAGCAGGCGTGCAGGTCGCGCCGCAGCGTGAGGGCGGTGACGGGAACTTCGACCAGGGTGCGGTCGGCGATTTCGTCGCGCACGGTCAGTTCGCTCAGCACGGCGGGGCCCAGGCCGCTCGCGGCGGCGTTCTCGATGGCGGTGGCCGAGGTCAGTTCCATCGCGGGAACCAGGATGAGCGGGTCGGGCAGGGTGGTGAGTCGGTCGTGCAGGACCGAGCGGGTGGCCGAGCCGGATTCGCGCAGGATCAGCGGCGCCGCGGCGCGGGTGCTGCCGCTGCCGATGATCAACATCGTCAACGGGGGCGCGCACGCCGACAATCCCCTCGACTTCCAGGAATTCATGATCGCCCCCGTCGGAGCGAGCAGTTTCGGTGAGGCGGTGCGGATGGGTTCGGAGGTGTTCCACACCCTGAAGGACGACCTCGCCGCCGCGGGGGAGAACACCAACGTCGGCGACGAGCGCGGCTTCGCCCCGGACCTGCGTTCGGCCGACAGGCCCTCGACCGCATCGTGGCCGCGATCGAACGGGCCGGCTACGAGCCCGGCGCGGACGTCGTCCTGCTGTTGGACCCGGCCGCGACGGAGTTCCACGTCGACGGCGCCTACCACTACCGCGCCGACGACACCGTCCGAACTGTCGACAAGCACATCGACTACCTGCTGGGCCTGCTCGACGCGTATCCGATCGTGTCGCTGGAAGATCCGCTCGCCGAGGACGATCGGTCCGGGTGGACCCGGCTGACCGCTGCTGTCGGAGACCGCTGCCAACTCGTCGGCGACGACGTGTTCTGCACCAACCCCGCCTTGCTGCGCGAGGGGGTCCGGGCCGGCATCGGCAACTCGATCCTGCTGAAGATCAACCAGATCGGCACGCTCACCGAGACTTTCGACACCGCGGCCATCGCCCGCCGCGCCGGCTACGCCGCGATCGTCTCGCACCGCTCGGGGGAGACCGAGGACACCGGCATCGCCGAGAGGCGATCGTCGGCGCGCGGCGGCGCTCGGGTTCGCCGCCGCCGTGGGGCCGGCGCTCGCGCGAGGGCGGGTCACACGCGAGGTCAGCGGGGCAGCATCAGCAGTTCGGCCAAGCCGCCGTCGGCGCTCGCGGGTCCGGTCAGGGCCAGGGCCTGGGCGTGGACCAGATCACCCAGGTGCGGGGTCTGCGGCGCACCCGAACTGCGCCACACCCCGCCCGAGATCTGGTGCACCGGAACGACACGCGTCCGCTCGGCGTCCACGGCGAAACGCCCCACGATCCGCCCGCGCAACCGGGGAAGCGGGGTGCGGACGGTCAGCGCGTCCACGATCGCCGGACCGGTGAGCAGCAGGGCGGTGATCGCGGCGAACGGGTTGCCGGGCAGGCAGAGGATCACCCGGCCGTCCGGCAGCAGCGCGACCAGTTGCGAACCGCCCGGACGCATCGCGAGACCGTCGAGGACGATCCGCGCGTCGAGGTCGGCCAGCACCGTGCGCAGATGGTCGGCCGCGCCTCGTCCGGTGCCGCCCACCACGATTCGCAGCGGCGGGGTCCGCGAGGCGCCGAACCAGTCCCGCCACAGCTCGGGATCGTCATCCAGGCGCAGAACGCTCTCGCAGCCGATTCCGCACGCGCGCAGGTACTCCGGCAGCACCGGCGACAGCGAATCACGGGTCTGGCCCTGCCCGAGCGGGCCCGTCGCGCGGATCTCGTCACCGGTCATCAACACATCGGCCGATACCGGTCCGCGCACCGCCAGCAGCGGAGCCTCGGCGCTCGCCGCGACCGACACCACGGCCGCCGACACCGCCGTGCCCGCGGCCACCAGTTCCTGCCCGTCCACCCAGTGCTCGCCACGGCGGCGGGTGTCGTCCTTGAACGGCGCGTCCGGCGCGAGGGTGATGGCTCGGCGACCGGCGGCCAGGGTCCGCACCACGTGTTCGTCACGCAACACCGCGGTCGTTCCGCGCGGCGTCGTCGCGCCCGTCGCGATCCGGACCGCGCAGTCCGCGTCCAGGTCGCGACCGCCCGCCCGACCCGCCACCCGGACCTCCGACCGCAACACCCACACCGGGCCCGCGCCGTTGACCGCGTATCCGTCCATCGCGGCGGTGTCGGCGCGCGGCAACGCCGTCCCCGCGAGGATCGGCTCGGCCAGCGTCGCCCCCAGCGCGTCGGCGGGCGGACCCCACCGGATCGGCAGCGGCGACACCCGCTCCCGCAGCACGGATTCGAGATCGCGCACCGCCACCGCGCCCACGCGACAGCCCCGCGCGCTCACGCGGTCCGTCGTCTCCACCGTCCGCCGCGCAGCCTCCACACCGAATCCCCTCGATCTCGAATACCGCGATGTCCAGGCCGTCGATCCTCGACCGCCGAGATTGCGCCCCGAGGTCCCCGCAGTTGCCCACCCGTCACGCTTCGCTCACTCGGCGGTCGCGGCGGCGGTGCGATCGCTGCCGAGAAGGGTGCGCAGCAGGTCAACGACCGAGCCGACGGGCATCTCCGGGTCGAAGGCGCGTTGCACGCCGAGACCGATGCCGAGGGAGAGCAGTCGCAGTGCGGCGCCGTGGCCACGCGGGCGGGCGCGGTGCGACGGGAGGCGGCGGTCCAGGCGAAACCGAGCACAACGCCGCTTCGCGTGAGCGCGGAGTGCGAATCGCGCCCAGAGCCGGTGTGATTCGAAGCATGGGCGCTCGGTTCGTCGGTGTGAGTCGCTGAACTGCGCGGAGTCGCCCGCCGTAACAGGGAGGCGTTCGAGGCAACGGCGGATTCACCAGAATGTAACCTGAAATCCCGTATAGCGCTCTCGTGTCGGCAAACTCGTAGATATCTCTTGTCGGCTTCGGCGTCGCAACGGAATTCGAGTCGCGATCGGGCGTGCGACGCTCCGCTTACCGGCAACTCTCCAGGCGGTGTTCCATGCGGGCTCTCGATCTGATGGGTGTCGCCGTCTCGAGTGATCCGCGCGCGGAATCGCCTTCTCGCCCGATAGCACTTTTCTAGCAATCATTCTGTGACACCGTGCATTTCCGCCGAGTTGGCGTACCGTTTATCAGCGACGTGCGCATCGATCCGGTTCCCGACGGAAGGACTTCCTCCGGATCGCAGCTGAGTGGGATAGGTCGAACGTACGAGGGTGGTCGAGCAGTGAGCATCCGGATTCCGCCCGAGTCGCGGTGGTCGTCGCGCTCGACCAGGGGTCCGCTGCCGAGTGGAGCGCGCGCCGATGACCGTGTGCGGCGCCACGGACAGTGCCGGGGGGCGGTTGTCGTCGGAGTCGTTGGGCGATGAGTCTCGAGCTGCCCGAGGGGTTGCATTGGTTGGGGTGGGTGGCGGGTGCGCCGTGGCCGAAGGGGG
>NZ_BAGG01000054.1 GCF_000308695.1 Nocardia takedensis NBRC 100417
CGAACTCTCCGAGTCGGATCTACGGAATCTGTTGAGCCGGTTGCCGATCGACATCATTCGCACCTCGGGCATCGCCGAGATCGCCCGCGGATTGGCCGAGCAGCATCCGGGCGGTGGCGGCCCGGTCGAGCAGTCGAGCGAGAAGACCATCGAGGACCTCGACGCGAACGAACTGATCGATCTGGCCATGGGGCAGTGAGACATGACCGACAAGGGAACCCACAGCATGACAATCTTCGGCTCGACGGAAGAGATCTACACCCTCGCCACACCGTTCCTGGAACGGGTGATGGCGAACGGGCTCACCCAGAAATTGGAGAAGATCGGCAGTTTTCGCATCGTCTACGCGAATCCGGACGCGTGTTTTCTCCTCGACTCGCGCACCGAGGAGGCGCTACGCGTCCGGGTGGGCGACGCCGCCGCGGTCGACGACGCGGACGTCCAGTTGTCGATGTCGGCCGACGACGGTCACCGCCTGCTGCTCGGTTCGCTGAACATCAAGAAGTCGCTCGCCACGCGCAAGGTCAAGGTCTCGGGGCCGCTGATCAAGCTGCTGAGTCTGCTGCCCGCGTTCGAGCCGATCTACCTCGAGTACCGAAGCTATCTGACCGAGATCGGTCGTCCGGAACTGCTGGACTACTGAGCTGCCTGAGGAGAGTCATGTTGAGAGATCGTGTCCGCGGGCAGTTCGTTGCTCATCGCCCGCACCGGGGATGCGCGGCATGCTGATCGATACGAAAGAGTCGGTCACCGGAGCACGCGCCGGCGTCGTGCCGCGGAAGGTCCCGGGAGAACCGGGGCTGTGGATCATCATCCTGGCCGAATTGATCATCTTCGGCGTCTATTTCGGATGCGTCACCTACTATCGCCTCGAATATCCGGAGGTGTTCCGGGCGGCGAAGGACAGCATGAGCCTGGCGGTGGGCACCGGTCACACCGTCGTGCTGCTGACCGGATCGCTGTTCGTCGTCCTGGGCGTCCACGCCTCGCAACGGAAAGCGACGCCGCAGGTGGCTCGCTGGTTCAGGTACGCGGCCGCGACCGGCGTCGTCTTCTTCGTCGTCAAGGTGCTCGAGTACGGGACCAAGATCGCCGACGGCACCGTGCCGACCACGAGCATCTTCTTCGAGCTGTACTTCATCCTGACGATGCTGCATCTGTGCCACGTGATCGCGGCCACCATCTTCTTGCTGATCATCGGCTTCGGGCCGGAGTCGGTCCGTCTGCGTCCGAATTTCATCGAAGGCGTCGGTGTCTACTGGCATTTCGTGGATGCCGTCTGGATGTTTCTGTTCGCGCTTTTCTATCTGGCTTAGGAGTTCCTGTGGACGGCGGCAGCGGCGCGACGGCGTCGAAACAAACGTGGGGTGCGGATCGTATCGCCGTTCGCGTGTGGTTGCTCTTGCTGGCGATCACGGTGGTGTCGGTCATTTCGAGCAGATACGCGGAGGGCTGGAGTTATGAGCCCGTGGTCGTGGTGGCCTGCGCGGGTGTCAAATTCTGGCTCATCGCGTTCCATTTCATGGACAGCAGGCGGTCGGCCTCGTGGCTGCGTGCCGCGCTCGACGTCTACGTCGTGCTGCTCGTGGTCGCGCTCACCGTGCCGTATTTCTTCTAGACCCGGGCCCGAAAGAAGTAGGACCATCGATGAACACACTCATCAGTTACACATATCAGAGACGCCTGGCGGTCGGAGCCTTCATTCTCTATGCCGCGTTGACGGCCGGGGTCTTCTGGGGTCGGTTGTTCACCGCGGAATGGACCTCTCCCATCACCGATCCCGACTGGACGGCCGAGCAGGTCACCGCCTTCTACACCGAGAATCGCGGACTCATCCAAGTCGGTGTCTTCTCGTACATGATCGGCACCTCGTTCCTCATTCCCCTGGCCGTGCTCATCGCGGCCCGCACGAGGATGCTGGAGAAACGATTCGCGTTCTTCAGCATGGCGCAGCTCGTGGCGTTCACGGGCTGCTACCTGGTGTTGGTCTTCATGGGAATCCTGTGGACCTTGGCCGCGTTTCGGGCGGGTAGCGTCAGCCCGGAACTGACGCAGGCGTTCAATGATCTGGCCTGGCTGATCACCATCTACGGCTGGCCGCCTTTCGCGGCGTGGATCCTGCTGATGGCGTTGCCGGTCTTCCTGGCGCCGCCGGGATCGCCCACCCTTCCTCGGTGGTGGGGATATTTCAGCATTCTCGAAGCCATAGCGGGCGGCACCGTCATCAACGGATTGGTCGCGTTCTTCAAGACGGGCCCCTTCGCGTACAACGGACTCATTTCCGTGTACCTTCCGCTCGGCCTTTTCGCGGTGTACCTTCTGGTGACCACCGTGATGCTGGCCTTTTTCGATCATCAGCACCCGGATCACCCGCCGCGCGCCGAAGAGGTGACGCCGCCCGAATCGGACCGGACGCTGGATTTCCGATTGTCCTAAAAGATCAGTTGAGTGACCGAAAGGGAAATATTATGCCGCCCGAAGTCGACGTAGTGGTCATCGGCGCCGGTGTCGCGGGGTTGGTGGCCGCCCGCGATCTCGTCGCCGCGGGGCACACCGTGGCCGTATTGGAAGCGCGAGATCGGGTGGGGGGCCGTCTGCTCAACGCCGAATTGCCCGGCGGCGCACCCATCGAACTCGGCGGCCAATGGGTCGGCCCGGGCCAGACCCACGTGCTGTCCCTGATCTCCGATCTCGGACTCTCGCTGTTTCCGACCTACGATTCGGGGGGGCACATCGTCGAACTCGATGGTCGGCTCGTGAAATACAGCGGACGGATTCCGCGGGTGAGTCCGGTGCTGCTCGCCGATCTCGGCTACGGCCTGTGGCAACTGGATCGCGGTGGCCATTCGCTCCCTTCGCCCGACAGACCGCTGTCGGGCAAGGCCGCCGAACTCGATGCGCAGACCTTCGAGTCCTGGATCACCAAGAACCTGCGCACCGAGCGCGGGAAGCGCTACATGCGATACATCACCGAGGCGGTTTTCGCCGCCGAGCCCGAAGAGCTGTCCACCCTGTGGGTTTCGGCGTTCCTGGCTGCCAGCGGTGGCGCGGACAAGTTGATCAGCACGAAAGGCGGTGCCCAGCAGGACCGTATCGTCGGCGGGTCGCAGCAGATCGCGCTGAAACTCGCGGAGCGACTCGGTGACAGTGTCAGACTCGGCAGCGCGGTGCGCGGGATCGACTGGGACGAGGACGGCGTGCGCGTCGAACTGGCCGACGGTTCGACCGTGACCGGAGAGCGAGCGATCCTCGCCATGCCGCCGGTGCTGTGCGGGAAACTGCGCTACACGCCCGAGTTGCCCGGTGACCGCGTTCAGCTCACCGAGCGGATGCCGATGGGTCGCGCCATCAAGATCAACGTGGTCTACGACAAGCCGTTCTGGCGCGGTGAGGGGCTGAGCGGGCAGGCGAACAGCACGTCGCGGGCCGTCGGCACGGTGTTCGACAACACCCCGCAAGGCGGCAACCCGGGAGTCCTGGTGGGCTTCGTCGAGGGGCGGCACGCCGATCAGGCCGCCCTGTTGTCCCCGGACGAACGTCGTCGGCGGAATCTGGACGATCTGGCCGCCTACTTCGGCCCCGCCGCGAGCGAGCCGATCGAGTACCTCGAAACCGATTGGACCGCAGAAGAATTCACGGGAGGGTGCTATGGCGCCTTCACCGGGCCGTCGACGCTGACCCAGTTCGGAACGGCGCTGCGCAAGCCGATCGGCCCGTTGCACTGGGCGGGCAGCGAAACCGCCCGCCAATCGGTCGGTTACATGGACGGTGCGGTCGAATCCGGCCACCGGGCGGCGGGCGAGGTCGCGGCGCTGCTCGGGAAGAACGTCCGTGAGACGAGCGAGAAATCGGTCTGAGACCGGCGGCAGTGAGAATCGGGCCCGACCACGCCGTGGTCGGGCCCGATTCCGGTGTTCCTGGACTTCGAGGTGTCAATGGACGCGGCGGATCACAGGGCGTTGGTCGCCCGCGCCAGATGCCACACGTCGCGGGCGCGGATCCGACTCGGAAACGCGATGTATTCGGGATTCACCTGGTGTGGGCGCCATTTGGATTTGAACGCCAACTGACTGTCCGCGGGGTAGAGCGCCTGACCGTGCCGACGGACTCGGGTCGCGGCCAGCGCGAGCATTCGGCTTGCGGCCTGCGGGAATTCGTGTTCCGGCTCGATGCCGACGAAGGGTGTGAAGCCCAGATGGATCCAGTCGGCGCCGTCGGCCCGCAGGGTTTCCGCGGCGAAGGCGAAGATGTGCTCGATGACACCGGGCGGGGCGTCGGGCACGCGGCGGGTCAGGTCGTAGAGCCATCCGTGCTGTGCGCCGTAGACGGGAACGTAGGACACGTAGGCGACCACACGCCCGTCGACTTCGGCCAGGAAGAGTCGGCGTCGGTCCTGGAGCGGACCGCCGCGCTCGCCGATCATGAGTCGGAGTTCTTTCACATGCCGGCCCTTGCCACGCAGCCAGGCCGAGTCGATCGCATCCAACTGCGACAGGAGTTCGGTGTCCGCCGTGGCCTCGGTGACCACCACTCCCTCGCGCTTGGACCGCGAGATCATGTTCCGCGTCTTGACGAACCGCTGTCCCCGCAACGAGAACGAGGAGAGGTCGATGCTGTACGAGGAACCGAGTTGATTGACGACCCATCCGGCCTCGGCGGCCCGCTCGGCGTCCGCCTTCGCCAATTGCACGGCGATCACCCGTTTGCGTCGGCGGGCGGCCGCCGCGGCGAACGCGGCATCGAGTTCACGGCGTGCGGAGTCGTCCGGGCCGACAGCGCCGGTGAACTGGATCCAGCAACCACGCCCCTGCGGGCGATACGCGATCAACCCGTGAATGCCCGGGACGGTGAAGAACTCGTTGTCCGCGTTGAGTGCGAGGAACGCCGACGAGTGCTGCCCCAGATCCTCCAGGACGGCCAACGCCTCGACGTGACCGCACGTCGGCAGCATCATCGCCCTCGGCTCTCGCCGCGGAAGCGCAGTTCGGTGATGGCGAAGCGCAGCGGGGCGGGCACGATCGGCGACCGATAGCCGGCTTGGACGATGCGACCGTGCAGACCGCGGCCCGAAGGCGGGGAGATCTGGCGGGTCGATGCCACGCCGGCGACCCGCCGGGGGAACTGTCGGATCTCTCTCGGCGAAATCCCGAACGGCATCGGCGGGAAGGTGTAGCCCGCCGTACCCACCTTGGAGCGCGTCAACGCCGAGCCGACACTGAAAGCCTTGTCGCGGCGGCCCGCCCACCAGCGCGGAACGCTGTCGAAAACCATCCGGCCGCCCGGGAAGCGACGCGCGCATTCCGTGATCAGACCCAGCGCGCTCGGCTCGTCCAAGTAATACAGCAAGCCCTCGGCGGTGATGAGGACGGGTTCGTCCGGCGTCACGTGTTCCGCCCAGCCGAGCTCGAGGGCCGAGGCGCCCACCGACACGATGTTCGGTTCGCTCGGAAGAAGCTGCTCGCGAATCGAGACGACCTCGGGCAGATCCACACTCAGCCAACGGCAGTCCGCCGAGCCGAGCCGCCAGTAGCTGGTTTGCAGCCCTTCGGCGAGGGCGACCACCGTCCCTCGGGGGTGTTCGTCGAGGAATTCGCGCACGACGCCGTCGAAGGCGAGGGCGCGAATCGCGTAGATCTGATTCGCCTCGCCGAATTTCTCGTAGTACGGGTAGTCCAAGGAGGCCAGCAGGCGCACCGCGTGCGGATCGGTGATGATGGAGTCCGAACGCGACGCTTCACTTCCGCGGCACCAGAGCGTGAACAGCGCTGTCTCGGAGAGACCTTCGAGCACTGACGCATCCAACTTGGCCAAAATTCCCCCAGCTGTCGAGCTGTCGCATTGAAATGATGACTCCGGGAGACTACGTGGCCGGCGTCGGGGCGGGAAGTGTCCTGCTGCGCAACGGATATCGCGCGGAGTGATCGGTCGGCGATTGACCTCCCCGGCGGACGCGGTGATCATGAACCGGCGCGTCGGCAGCAGGCCGAGAACGAATCCGCGGTTCGGCGGGCGAACAGGCACAGTCGAACCGGGGGAAGTCCCGCGTCGCCAGGGAAGGACTGTGGCAATCGCTATGAATCCGTCGACCGGTGAAGTCGAGCGGTGCGCCGTGTGCATCGTGGGCGCCGGAGTTGCCGGCCTCAACGCCCTCGCGGTCGCGGGCGAATATCTGTCCCGCGATCAGAAAGTCGTTCTGATCGAACGGCGACCCCGCGCGGGGGGAATGTGGATCGACACCTACCCGTATGTGCGCCTGCACCAGCCGTACCGCTTCTTCACCGTGGGCGACCTCGGGTGGGATCTGGACACGAAACCGTCCTATCTCGCGACCAAGGACGAAGTGCTCGTCCATCTCACCCGCTGCCTCGATGTCCTGAGCCGACGCGTGCAGCTCGTGACCCGTTTCGGCGAGGAGTTCGAAAGCGACACGGAGACAGGTGGTTACGTTCGGATCACCACTCGGTCGGCGGACGGGACGACGCGCGTGATCGAGGCCGAGCGACTGATCAAAGCCTACGGGTGCCAGATCGTTCCCAACGAACCCCTGCCGCTGTCGAGCGCGCGGATCAACTCGGTCTCGCCCGATTACCACGACCTGCGGAAAGGGGCGCTGAAGAACAGTGACACCCCCGTCTGGGTGATCGGCGGCGGCAAGACCGCCATGGATACCGCGCAGTTGCTGATCGCCGAGTACCCCGGCCGCGAGATCAACCTCGTCACGGGTTCCGGCACCTATTTCATGCGACGTGACCGGATGTTTCCCGAGGGCATCCGGAAGTGGTGGGCGGGCAACGAGCCGATCAGCCTGTTCTCCCGCTTGGCCAACCGATTCGACGGGGCCAACGAGGAAGAGATGGTCGCGCTGTTCCGGGACAACTACTGCACGCGCCTGACTCCCGACGCGAGCAACTTCCTGTTCAGCTACCTGTCCGACGCCGAATCGGCGACGATCGCGGCGGGGCTGACCACGACCGTCCTGGAACGTCTCGTAGACGCGGTCGATCGCGGCGAGATCACCGAACTGGTGTTCCGAGACGGCTCGACAAGGCCCGTGCCGCACGGGAGTTGGGTGGTCAACTGCACGGGATATCTGTTGGCCAGACAGCATTCCTACGAGCCGTACGCGTCGGCGAGCGGGGCGGTGCTCTCGATTCAGCAGCGGTCGGCGACCCTGCAACCGGTCACCGTCCAGTCCTATTTCATGACGCATCTGATGTTTCTCGATCGCCTGCGGGACGCGCCGCTGTACGAACTCGACGTCGAAGAGCTGCGCCGCAAAGCGAACAGGGTGCTGCCCTACGCGCTGATGGCGCTCAACCAACACAACTTCAGCGTCATCGCCGACAGTGTGCCGATGAAGGCGTTCCTCGATTGCGGCGCCGACGTCAGCCGCTGGTTCCCGCTGCCGCGCCGCCTGGTCAACGCCGCGCAGTTCCTGCGGACGCACCGCCGGGACCGTGACCACCACCGCAGGACGTTGGAGACGGTCCGCGAGCGATTCGACGTCCGCTGCGGACGATTGGCGGCGAGCTGAGGCGACGCGGGATTACGGTCGATCGGCCGCGAGGTCCATGCTCCACGGTTCCTGCGGCAGCACCCGGCCCGTCTCGAGCAGGGACTTCAGATTGGCCACGATGGCGGGCCAGCCCGCGGAGATGTCGCGCCGGAAAGCCGGATCGGGGATCTTCTCGTGGGTGACGGTGAGCCGCACGATGTCCTGATGTGTCTCCACCAGGAAGGTGACGACCGAGGATTCCCGGCCCGGGGCCGGGTCGACGGTGTCGTCGAAGGTGATGACCAGCCGTGTGGGCGGTTGCGCCGCCACCACCCGACCGGTGACGTCGACGATGCCGGAACCGTCGGTGCGCCGATGCTCCCAGACCGAACCCGGCTGCCAGTCCGAGACATTGGCGTGCCCCCAGTAGGCGGCGGTCAGGTCGGCGTCGGTGAGCGCCCGCCACACCTGCTCCGCGGTGGCCTTGATGTAGGTGACGTAGACGTAGTCGGGGACCGTGGTGTCTGCGGCCACGATGTTCTCCTCTGCTCGGGCCCGGATGGCGTCGAGGGCCTCCAGGCGGGGTCTGTCGAACGCGGTGATCCAGCGCCGGTCTATCTCGCGTAGCGGGGTCGGGTCCAAGTAGTGCAGTCGTTCCCGGCCGCGGCGCATCACGACGACCAGTCCGGCGTCGACGAGCAGGTCCAGATGCTGGGTGACCGACTGTCGGGCCATGTCCAGTTGCTCGCACAGTTGCCGCAACGTGCGGCCGTTGTCGCGACGCAAGCGGTCCAGCAGCAGCCGCCGGGTGGGGTCCGCCAGTGCTTTGAACACCCTGTCCACGGCCTGTTCGTCCACCCGGCAATCATGCAGGCATTTACCTGCCTATGTCAACGGCGGCGGCCGACCCGCCAACGACGTAGACGCGGATCTATGCGGACGCGGGCCCGGGTGCGCGGCCGCACCCGCCGGTGATTCGACGGGTGCGGCCGATGGTCGAGGTTCGCGATCTGCTGACCGAATATCTTGCCGATCGAGAAGTGTGATGTCCGCTGTCGCAGATGATCACGCCACTTCTCGATCGACTCGCCGTGCGCTCAGCCCAGCGTGAACGTCGCGCGGCCCGCGAGGTGCTCCAGATCCACATTCCGTGGATAGACCTCGGAGTACGTGCTGATCCACGACTCCACCCGCCCGACGCCCGGCCCCATGCCCATGCCGGTGATCACGCCGTCCGGCAGGCCGACCACCGCGTTGCCTTCGACGCGCTGCGACTGACCGCTGGTCAGACCGGTGTCGAGGTTCCGCCAGTGCACGGTGATGTAGTAGGCCCCGCAGAACTCCCCGGTCTGCGTGACCTTCACTCGAACACCGAACACACCGGGCTGCGGCTGCGGCACCGTCTCGGCGCCGACGATCGCCGCACAGTTGGGCCCCGGAACCCGCGTGAGGGTCGGGGAGTACTGGGCGACCGGATCGGTGGGGCTCGCGCCCGCGGTCCCGGCGAACCCGCCGCACGCCACCGCCATCGCCGCCGCGACCGCGCCCGCTCGTAATGTGAACTGTTCCAGGGAAAGGTTTTTCAGATTCATACCCGGTCTGTCGGCCCGCCCTCGGACGGCGTTATCGCCGCCCGAGCCCTCAATTCCATGGGCCGATCGGTGCCCCGGCGAGGCGGGAGAGGATCGTGGTGGACGATGTCGAGTCGAGAGGACGCCCCGGATCGGGCGCACGGGATCGCCGCCGAACTGGAGACCTACCTGCGCGCCGCGGCCGCCCTGCCCGCCCCCGCGCCGCCCGTTACCGATCCTCGCCGCGGGTGATCAGTGGGCTGCGGGATGTGCGGCCGGGACGACCCCGAGTTGCTGCATCATCCCGAGGGTGTCCCAGCAACCCCAGGACTCCACGATCGCGCCGTCGCGGAATCGGTTGATCGTGATGCCCTGCACCACAGCGGATTTCCCGGTGGGCGGCATGCCCGTCATCTCGCCGTCGTTGGTGCCGGTGCCGGTCCAGCGGGTGGTGACGAAATCGCCCTCGGCGATCTGTTCGTTGACCAGGAACCGTTGATCGGAGAACGCGGCGAGATACCTGCGCGCGAGCCGCTGCAGGCATTCGGTGCCCGAGGTAAGGGGCCGGCGCGGATTTGTCGCCCGGCAACGGTCACGACCACGGCGGACAGCGATGCCCGCGAGTTCGACCGGAGCAATTCCCGCCCACGAGCTCGACGTGCTGTGTTCCGAACTGACAGCGGCGATGTCGCGCTGAGGTGCGTCCCGGTCCGGCGATCGGGTCAACCGAGCAACTGCACTCCGTTCGCGACCAGCGCGGCCCTGGCGCGCACGGCGAAACCGGAGACGTCCGGCGGTGTGAGACTGTCGTCGGTCCAGGCGATGAACGCCGATTCGGGTTCGCCGAATCCGCCCGCTCTCGCCACGACCGACTCCGAGCGGTCGCCCGCGGTCGCCGTGCTGACCTGTACCTCCTCGCCGACGCCGGAGCCGAGTTCGGTCGAGAAGACCCGCGCCCGAACCGAAGTCGAGGTGGCGAAGGTGTCGGCGGCCTTCTGCACCCAGGTCAGCAGGAATCGGCCGCCGAGCAGTGAGGCCAGTGCGGGGGAGGAGGAGTTGATGATCTGCCCGCCCGTGGTCGCGATGATGGGGATGTTCGCGTCGGCGCCGTCGGCCTCGTAGACGGTGACGTTGATCGTGCTCTTGGGCACGCCGATATCGCTGAGTCCGAGATTGCGCACGTGGGCGATGGCGAAACGGCCGTCATCGATGAAGGTGATGCTCATACCGCCCGAGAATCCCGACAGATTCGGCCGGATCTCGTTCGTCACGGCCGTCCCGTCGAAGGTGAACACCCGGAAGTGCAGCGCGCCGCCGCCGGGAGGAGACGGATCAGCGCGCCACGCCACCACGTAGTTCCCCTGATTTCCCGCGGCGTCCGTTCCGGTCAGCCGGGTCACGGCGGGGGATTGATGGAACCCCTCGCCGACGTTGACGGTGAATTCCGCGCCCGCCTTCACTCCGTCGACGGTGAACCGCTGGGCGCGAATCCGGCTGTCGGGTCGCGCGTCGACCCAGACGATCAGGAAGCCGCCGTCGATCATCGACGAAATGGCGGGTCGGTGTGTCGGATCGGCGTCCTGCGTGCTGACCTGTACCTCCTGCCCGAGTTTCTGTCCTTCGCCGTTGTAGCGCTGCATCTTCACGTGCGGTCGCGGTCCGGGGGGATTGAACGCGTTCTCGATCCACGCGACGACCGGCCCCGACATGCTGTTGCCGACCGTCGGCCGCTGCCTGCGGGTGTTGGCTCCCGGCGCGGCGGTGTTGACGAGGAATTCACCGCCCGCGGGATCTCCGTCGGTGTCGAAGATCCGTCCTTTGATCGTCGAGTCGCTGTTGTCCGCCCATGCCGCGAAGTATCGCGAGATTCCCGAGATCACGAACCCGGTGACGGATGGTTGATGCTGTAGATCCACGGTGGTCGTGTTGACCAGCATTTCGCTCATGGCGCTCTCTCCAGTGCTCCGAATAGGCGCGCTCCCACACCGGGGGACCACATCAGGCTGGTTCGATTACTCTCGAGAAGGACCGACGGCGGTGGGGAGCGCGAGCCGCTCGCATTCCCGGCCGAACCGAGAACACCTGCCACGTCCGCCGATCGGTCACCTGCTTTCGCGAAACCGCTGTTCCGGCGGAACCCGTCCATGATAATGCGATCCGCGGGGCCGGATACCCACGCTGCGGAATCGTTGCGAACACAGCCCCGAACCGGGGCGCGGACGTCTCGACGGCGACCCCGGCCGTAATCGGACAATATCTGCCGCTGACCTCCTCGATTCATTTCCGTAACAGTCATCGGCCAGAGTCCAGGGAAAGATCTCCGGCCGATGAGGAGTACCGATGCGTACCGACGCCTTGCCCGCGGACGGCTACCTGGCCAAACGCACTCTCCGGTCGGGCTCGGCCGGGTGGGTGCTGTTGGCCGGGCTCGGCGTGAGCTACGTGATCTCCGGCGACTACTCGGGGTGGAATTTCGGGCTCGCCGAGGGCGGCTTCGGCGGACTGCTGATCGCCACCGTGGTCATCGCGGCCATGTATCTGGCCATGGTTCTCGGCATGGCCGAATTGTCCTCCGCGCTGCCCGCGGCGGGCGGCGGCTACACCTTCGCCCGCCGCGCGCTCGGGCCGTGGGGTGGATTCGCCACGGGCACAGCGATTCTCATCGAATACGCCATCGCGCCCGCCGCCATCGCCACCTTCATCGGCGCCTACGTCGAATCGCTGGACCTGTTCGGCGTGACCGACGGATGGTGGGTCTACCTGGCGGTGTACGCGCTGTTCATCGGCATCCACCTGGCGGGCGTGGGGGAGGCGCTCAAGGCCATGTTCGTCATCACCGCGATAGCGCTCGTCGGTCTGATCGTGTTCGCGGTGACGGCGCTGGGGCGGTTCGACAGCGCGAAACTGACCGATATCGCGCCGGACCCGGACGCCGCGGGCGCCTCGGCCTTTCTTCCGTTCGGTTACCTCGGCATCTGGGCGGCCATCCCGTTCGCGATCTGGTTCTTCCTGGCCGTCGAGGGCGTGCCGTTGGCCGCCGAGGAGTCGCGCGATCCGGCGCGCAACGTCCCGCGCGGCATCATCGTGGCCATGCTGACGCTGGTGGTGACCGGCGCGATCGTGCTGGTGCTCGTTCCGGGCGCGCTCGGCGCGCAGGCGGCCTCGGCGTCGGGCAACCCGTTGGTGGAGGCGCTGGGCGACGGCGCGGCGGCCAGAGCGGTCAACTACATCGGCCTGGCGGGCCTGGTGGCGAGCTTCTTCTCGATCGTCTACGCCTACTCCCGCCAGACCTTCGCGCTCTCGCGCGCGGGCTATCTGCCGACGAGCCTGTCGCTCACCAACTCCCGCAGAGCGCCGGTCCTCGCGCTGATCGTGCCGGGCGCCATCGGTTTCGGCCTCTCGCTGACCGGCGAGGGCGCGATGCTGTTGAACATGGCGGTGTTCGGCGCGGCGCTGAGCTATGTCCTGATGATGGTCAGCCATATCGTACTGCGGGTGCGCGAACCGAATATGCCGCGTCCCTACCGCACTCCGGGCGGGATCCTCACCACGGCGTTCGCGCTGGCGGTCGCGGCGGCGTCGGTGGCGGCGACCTTCCTGGTCGACCCGAAGGCCGCGCTGTGGACGCTCGGCGTGTTCTGCGCGTTCATGGCCTACTTCGGTCTCTACAGCCGACGCCACCTGGTCGCGGCATCGCCCGACGAGGAGTTCGCGGCGCTGGCCGAGGCGGAACAGGACCTCGAATGACGGTGTACCGCGGCAACAACGGCGTGCGAACCCACGTCTTCGCCGACCTGGCCGACCTGCTCGCCAAAGCCACCCCGCTGCGCAGCGGCGACCAACTCGCGGGCTGCGCCGCCGACTCCGACGCCGAACGCGCGGCGGCCCAATGGGTCCTGGCCGAGGTCCCGCTGGCGACCTTCCTCACCGAGGCCGTGGTGCCCTACGAGACCGACGAGGTCACCCGACTCATCATCGACAGCCACGACCGGGAAGCGTTCGCGCCGATCGCCCACCTCACCGTCGGTGATCTGCGCGACTGGTTGCTGGCCGCCGCCGCGCGGGCGGACGCGACGGCGTTGACCGCGGTCGCGCCGGGACTGACACCGGAGATGGTCGCCGCGGTCAGCAAGATCATGCGCAACCAGGATCTGATCGCCGTGGCCAGGGCCGCGCGGGTCAGCGCGGGTTTCCGCACGACCGTCGGGCTGCCCGGCAGGCTCAGCACGCGGTTGCAGCCCAACCATCCCACCGACGATCCCCGCGGCATCGCCGCCGCCACTCTGGACGGATTGCTGCTCGGCTGCGGTGACGCGGTCATCGGCGTCAATCCCGCCACCGATTCGCCGCGCGCCACCGCCGACCTGCTCGCCCTGCTCGACGAGGTGCGCCTGCGCTACGACATCCCGACCCAGTCCTGTGTGCTGTCGCACATCACCACCACCCTCGGGTTGATCGAGGCGGGGGCGCCGGTGGATCTGGTGTTCCAGTCGGTCGCGGGCACCGAAGCCGCCAACGCCGCGTTCGGCGTGAACCTCGCGTTGTTGCGGGAGGGCGAGCAGGCCGGCCGCTCGCTGCGCCGCGGGACCGTCGGCGACAACGTCATGTATCTGGAGACCGGACAGGGTTCGGCGCTCAGCGCGCACGCCCACCTCGGCGTCGGCGGCAGGCCGGTCGACCAGCAGACCCTCGAGGCCCGCGCCTACGCCGTGGCGCGCGAACTGCGCCCGTTGCTGGTCAACACCGTGGTCGGGTTCATCGGACCCGAATACCTCTACGACGGCAAACAGATCATCCGGGCCGGTCTGGAAGACCACTTCTGCGGGAAGCTGCTCGGCCTGCCGATGGGCGTGGACGTCTGCTACACCAACCACGCCGAAGCCGACGCGGACGACACCGACACCCTGCTCACCCTGCTCGCCGCGGCGGGCTGCGCCTTCGTCATCGCGGTGCCGGGCGCCGACGACGTGATGCTCGGCTACCAGAGCCTCAGTTTCCACGACGCGCTCTACGCGCGCAGGGTCATGGGTCTGCGCCCCGCACCGGAATTCGAGGACTGGCTCGCCGGCCTCGGGATGATCGCCCCGGACGGTGGTCTGCGCCATCTGGAACCGGCGTCCTCGCCGCTGCGCGCCCTGGCGGGCACCCGATGAACGACACGGCGAATTCCCCTGCCGCCCTCCGGTTCTGGGCAGATCTGCGGCGCAGCACCCAAGCCAGGATCGGACTCGGCCGGACCGGCGACGCCCTGCCGACCACCGAGGTCCTGGCGCTGCGGGCGGCCCACGCGGCCGCCCGCGACGCCGTGCACGAACCCATCGACGTCGACGCGCTCGCCGCCCGGATCGCCGAACTCGGCGCGGGCGACCCGGTGCGGGTCACCAGTCGCGCCCGGTCGCGCTCCGAATACCTGCGCCGCCCCGACCTCGGCCGTCTGCCCGCGGAACCGACCCCGATCCGCGCCGAGGACGCCGACCTCGGGATCGTCCTGGCCGACGGCCTGTCCCCGCGCGCGCTGACCGACCACGGACCGGCGCTGCTCGCGGCCCTGATCCGCGAACTCGGCCCGAAGCACACCCTGGCCACCCCGGTCATCGCCACCCAGGCGCGCGTCGCGCTCGGCGATCACCTCGGCGCCGCCATGGGCGTGCGCACGGTCCTGGTGCTCATCGGGGAACGACCGGGCCTGTCGGTCGCCGACAGCCTCGGCATCTACCTGACCCACCTGCCGCGCCCCGGCCGCACCGACGCCGACCGCAACTGCGTCTCCAACATCCACCCGCCCGACGGTCTCGGCTACGCCGAAGCCGCGCGGGTGGTGGCGGGCCTGGTGGCGGGCGCGTGGGAACTGGGCCGCTCGGGCGTCGACCTCAAGGACAACTCCCGCGCCACGCCCCTCACCGCACCCCACTCCCCGCCCTTGTCGGCGTGAGCCGTTCCGGGACAGGAGTTCACCCGCCACGCGCGCGATCGAGCGCTTGGACCCCTCGGTGAAACCGCCGCGGCGTTGCACTTCCCGAACCGCGGTCCGTCCGCGCCTGTTCGAAACCCCCGGGTGGGCCTGACGGCGGCGTGTTGGTCGGTGGCATCGGAACCGGGTGGTGGTGGTACGACAAATCCGAGTCGAGGCGGGTGAAGCGGGAGTTCTCGCAGGTGGGCGGGGTGCGAAAGTGCGAGTTGTGGGGAAACGGGGGCCGCGCGAGACTGGAGGGATGGACCACCGGGGTTATCTCGAGTTCCTCCCGCCGCAGTATCGGGCCGACGCGGAGCCGCTGACGGACTGGTGGGGATGGCGGGGGCGGACGGTGCATCTGCTGCGGGCGGTGGTCGAGGACGCGCCGGTACGGGCGATGGCGATCCACGGCGCCGGCGGACACGCGGGGATGCTGTGGCCGCTGGCCGCGGCGGCGAAGCGGGAGGGGATCGACGTCACGGTGGTGGATCTGCCGCTGTACGGGCGGACGCGCGAACCCGACCCGGCGGGGGTCCGTTACGGCGACTGGATCGCGCTGCTGTGCGATCTGGTGCGGCGCGAGACCGCCGCCGACGATCGGCCGCTGGTGCTGTTCGGGGCCAGTATGGGCGGCATGTTGGCCTACGAGGTGGCCGCGCGGACCGATGCCGTCGCCCATGTGGTGGCGACCTGCCTGCTCGACCCCGGTGATCCCGAGGCCCGCGCGTCGGCGATGCGATGTTCGCAGGCCGGGCGATTCGCCCCGCAACTGCTCGGGGCCGTCGACCCGGTGCTGGGCCGGTTGCTGGTGCCGATCCGGTGGTTGGTCCCGATGGACCGGATGAGCCTGAATCCGGAACTGTCCGAGCGCTGCGCGCGGGACCGGATGGGCGGCGGAGCCTCGGTTCCGCTGGGCTTCCTGGCGAGTTTCGTCGCCTACCGGCACACACCGCCGGAGGAGTTCGTCGCCGCACCGGTCACCTTGTTGCATCCGGGGGCCGACCGATGGACCCCGCCCGAACTCAGCGCGCGATTCCTCGCACGGATTCCCGGACCGACGACGACGGTCCTGCTGGAGGGTTGCGGACATTTCCCGATCGAGGAGCCAGGGATCGGGCAGATGGCCGAGGCGCTGCGCGGCATCCGGGAGCGGTTGCGGGGTTCAGTTCGCTGAGGACAGCGGGGCGAGAGTGCGGACCAGGGCCAACAGGCTGTCGGTGGTGACGGGATACCACAGGTGGACGCGATGAACCTGCGCGTCGACGGTGTGCACGACCGTGCGCGCGGTCCGCGTCGGGTTCTCCCCGCCGCGACCCCACCGCTCGAGGTGGAAGGCGAGTTCTTCGACCAGATATTTCTCGAAGGCTCGGACCGCCTCGAGTTCCTCGGCGTGGCGCAGCACGAGCCGGTGCATCATGGCGTGCACGGCGGGCATGTCGGCGTGCAGGTCCACGACGACGTCGAGGATCGTGCGCATCGCCTCCTCGAACGGGGGTTGTTGGGCGCGCAGTCTGTTGAACACTTCGCCGAGTCGCACGCCGCCCTCGAGCAAGTGGCGCTCGGCCAAGCTGTAGAGCATCGCCTGCTTGTTCGGAAAGTACTGGTAGAGAGTGCCTACCGACAGACCGGCGCGCTGGGCGATGCGATTGGTGTTGGTGGCCAACCCTTCTCGCGAGAACATCTGGGCGGCGTTGTGGGAGTTGTTCGCCGTGCATCTGTCCGAAATGGCGGCACGCGGTGAACCGTCGGCGTTGTCCGGCAGTCGTGCCGCGGCGGGGGAGCGTACGCGCTTGGTGGCCGCCTTCGCCGACACACAGCGGACGACGCTGACTGCGATCCGGGATGTGCTGCGCTCACGAAGCCTGCTCAGCGCCTACAACGACTTCGGGTTTGGTCGGGCGGCGTGGTGGGCTTGTTCGACGCGCAGGTCGTCGCGGAAGTCCTCGATCGCGGAGTCGCGCGCTTCGGTGCGTCCCCGATCTTCGAGATCGGTGTCGCCGGTGAGGATTCCGGTGATCTGCTTGGCTTTCGCGGTGACCGCACGGGCGGTGTCGGCGATGTTGTCGGCGATCTCGCCGGTGTGCTCGAACATGGTGACCTCTTTCCTCGTCGCGGCGTGCGATATCGCGGTGTATACCCGTTGCCCGTCGATGAATTCCCTTCCTCGGCGGGTGGTCGAGTGAGTGTTCGCCGTGTCCGGTTTCCGGGGTTCAGGGGTGTGACAGGCCGGCTTGCGCGGCGGGTGAGGATGCGTGGGTCGCATCGTCGCCGGTGGTGGTCAGCAGGGTGGCGTACAGGTCGGCGATCTGGTCCACCGCCGAGCCGAATGCGAGGGTGTTGTTGGCGAAACCGTGTGTGTAGCTGTCGAATTGGTGGTGGGTGACCGTGACCCCGGCGTCGCGGAGGCGTCGGGCGTAGGCGTGGGCCTCGTCGCGCAGCGGGTCGAATCCGGCGGTGACGATGAGCGCCGGCGGCAACCCGCCGGGGTCGTGGACCGCGAGGGGTGAGACATCGGGGGCGCCCGGGTCGATGTGGCGTGGCAGGAAGCAGCGGGAGAAGAATTCCAGGTCGGTGCGGGTGAGGTCGAAGCCGTGGGCGAGGGTCGCGCGCGAGCCGGTGGTGGCGGTGAAGTCGGTGAGCGGGTAGAGCAGCAGTTGGGCGGCCGGGATGGGCAGGTCGCGGGCGGCGAGGCGTTGACAGGCCAGGGCGGCGAGATAGCCGCCCGCGCTGTCTCCGCCGACCGCGACACGATCGGGTGCGATGCCGAACTGCGCTGCGCGGGAGACGATGTCGGTGTAGGCGGCGACGGCGTCCTCGACCGCCGCGGGGTAGGGGTGTTGCGGGGCGAGTCGGTAGCCGACCGAGATGACGGTGCGGCCCGCGCGGGCGGCCAAGCGACGGCACAGTCCGTCGTGGGTGTCGAGGTCGCCGACCACCCATCCGCCGCCGTGGAACCACACGAGCGCGCTGTCGGCGCCGTCGGGGGAGTAGACGCGGGCCGGTAGGGGTGTGGCGGCCCCGGCGACGGTGATGTCGCTGACCGGCATCGCAATCGTTCGGCCGCGTCCGATCGCGGCCATCCGTCGGGCGGCGGCGCGCATCCGGGGCGGTGAGGTCACCGGGTCCAGGCGAGGGCGGGGGAAGGCGTTGGACAGTCGCAGCAGCAGTTGGGTGTCGAGGTCCAACTCGAGTCCGTCGCGGTGGATCGCAGGGCCGGCGAATTTCCGTTTCACTCGCGTGGGCAACGCGAGCATGCCGCGCATCGTCGCGGACGCGCTGCTCGCGCCGACCGCCGCCCCTGTCCGGATTGCTTTCATCTGCCACCTCGCTGTCGATCGATCGCGCCGATCGCGCGTCGGTCCGCCTCGCTGTGCGAGAACGGCTCGACGACAGTGGGTTACAGCCCGGACCGGCTGGCTGGACATACCCCCGCGCGGCCACATCATGCACTGTCCGCGACAGCCCCGGGCATCTGTCGTCAACGCCACTTTTCGGGTGGCATGTGCGCCGGCGCGGCTTTCACCAGCGGCGGTTCATCGCGATCCCGGTGTAGCCGTTCTCCGCCACCCCGGTTCGCTCACTCGATGGTGACGATTCGGCTGTGCAGGCCCGTGGCGCCGTCGGGGAACGGTGTGGCGCGCGAGGCGGTCTGGGTGGCCGCGGTGCGGTCGGTCGCGCGGACTCTGAGGGTGTGTGTGCCGGGGGTGGCCTCCCAGCGCAAGGACCATTGCCGCCAGGTGTCGATGGAGTATTCGGCGCCGAGGTCCGCGGATCGCCAGGGGCCGTCGTCGACTTGGACTTCGACCCGGTCGACGCCGCGCCGCTGGGCCCAGGCCACGCCCGCGACGGTGACCGGACCCGCGGGCAGGTCGGCGAAGGCGGCGGGGACGTCGATGCGGGAGGCGGTCTTGATCGGCGCTCGCGGCGCCCACCCGCGGTCGGTCCAGTACGCGCGGGCTCTGTCGAATCGGGTGAGTTCCAGGTCGGTCACCCATTTCGTCGCCGAGACGTAGCCGTAGAGGCCCGGCACGATCAGGCGGGCCGGGTAGCCGTGGGCGATGGGCAGCGCTCGACCGTTCATTCCGACGGCCAGCAGTGCGTCGCGACCGTCGGTGATCGCCGAGACCGGGGTTCCCGCGGTGAATCCGTCGACGCTGCGGGAGAGCAGCATGTCCGCGTCCGGGTGGACGCCCGCTTCGGCGAGCAGGTCGGCCAGTCGGTAGCCGGTCCAGACGGCGGTGCCCGCGAGGTCGCCGCCGACCTCGTTGGAGACGCAGGTCAGGGTGATCATGGCTGCCACGGCGGTCCGCGAGCGCAGATCGTCCATATCGAGTTCCACGACCCTGTCGACCATGCCGTGGATACGCAGTCGCCAGTCGCCGCTGGACAGTGCGGGCAGACGCAACGCGGTGTCGATCCGATAGAACCGGTCCTCGGGGGTGACGAACTCGGTCAGGCCCGGAACCCGCAGGTCGGTGGCGGGGCGAGCTGTTCGCCTCGGTACCGGGACGCGGAACCGATCGCGGTCGGCGACGACGTCGTGGAATCGGTCTCCGAGCCACTGGCCCGCCACCGCGGCGCCGACGATCACCACGCCGAGGCCTGCGGACAGCGTGAGGAACCGCCGTCGGGTGGGCGACGCAGGCTCGGCGTCGTGTCGTGGGGGGCGGAACAGCAGTCGCAACACGAGGATTCCGGCGATGCCCCCGAGCAGAGCCGGAAGCGCGAACCAGGCGGTGGCCGCGGGGCGGTCCAGCGCGGCGGCCGCGGCGGCGATCACGCCCAGGGCCAACAGCGGGCTTCCGAGCCGTCGTCGCTCGAGGAGTCCGGCCGCCGCCGCGGCGAGGGTCATCACCACCGCCATCGAAAGGAACAGCGCCAGTTTGTCCTTCGTCCCGAAGCGGGCGATCGCCGCGTCCTTCAATTCGCGCGGGGTGTGATCGACCATCCACGCGCCCAGCGCGTAGAACGGGGAGGCGTTCGGATCGATGAACGCCGCCGCCAAGTGGCCGACACCGAGGACGGCGGCACCGGCGAGGATGCCCGCGCTCGCCGCGGCGGGCGCGGACACCGATGCTCGGGGCATGTTCCTCACTTCTCGTTCTCCGAGGGGGACGTGGATCGCCTGCGGTCGTCGACGCCGCCGGGTACGAGTCTCCCGGCGGCGTCGACGACGTGGCGGCGGATCAGGCCGCGGGCGGGGTGAGCACGGTGTCGATCATGTACACCGTGGCGTTCGCGGTCTTGACCCCGCCGCAGATGACCGCGGCGTCGGCGACCTCGATCTGATCGCCGGACCTGGTGACGGTGACCTCGGCGCCCTCGACGGTCTTGTGGGTGCCTGCGATCTTGTCCGGCGCGATCCGACCGGGCACCACGTGGTAGGTGAGGATCTTGGTCAGCGTCGCCGAGTCGGTCTTCAAGGACTCGACGGTGGCCGGATCGAGCTTGGCGAACGCCGAGTCCACCGGCGCGAAGACGGTGAACTGTCCGCCGTTGAGGGTGTCGACGAGATTCACCTGGGGGTTGAGCTGTCCTGACACCGCCGCGGTCAACGTGGTCAGCATCGGGTTGTTCGCCGCGGCGGTGGCGACCGGGGCTTCGGCCATCCCGTTGACCGATCCGGCGCCGGAGGGCACCTGCTGGGCGTAGGCGGCGCACCCCGGGCCCACCAGACCTGCCGCCGGATCGGCCGACATCGTCGACGACGCGGCCGCCGAGGCGGTTGTGTTCGAGGAACTCGTCGCGGAATCGGAACTGTCGTCCGAACAGGCGGTCGCGCCGAGCGCCGCCGTCAGCATCGCCGCCACGAGAACCGAACGCATGACTGTCATTGGTGTCAACCTCTTCCGTCGTGGGCGGCCGAGTGATGCGCCGCCGGAGTGTGAACACCAGGAGTTCGCGGCGCGGTCGCCACCGGATTGCTCCGGATCGCCGCCGAATCGCCCGCGCACCGGTAGCGGCACTCTCGCTCTCGCCCCGCGCGGGCCGCCGGCGGTTGCGCTTCGACGCGCAGGCCACGCCACGGGCCTGCTCCGAGCCGAGGACTGATCAGGTCGGATCCGACTGTCGCACCGACGATGTCGTTCGGAAGTCGATCACGGTCTCCTCGATCGACTCCGCCTCGACGGATGGACCCGAGACGTCCCGCGCCATCCACGTCGGCAGACCGGATCAGCCCGTTTTGACGAGGTCGTCGGGTCGCCAGGTCTGGTCGTAGAAGCGACTTCGGTGCCGTACAGACGCAGGGCGACGATGAAGTGGCGGTCGGGAATGGTCTGGACGTATGCCGCGTCGGCTACGCCGTCGGGTTTGCGGGGGCCGAACCAGATGCCGATCGAGCCGTCGGTGTTGTGGGGGATGTCGTAGTAGCCGTTGGTTGAGGGCAGCAGCTGTTCGGTTTCGGGCATGGCGCCGTCGGTGACGTTGTAGGCGGTGGTCGCCCAGAACAGGCCGGCGGGCACGTCGGCGGGCAGGCGCAGTTTGTAGGTATGGCTGCCGTGCAGGAATTCACCGGCGGCGTCGTGATACGTGAACGGGTATTTCGATCCGGCCCCGGTGGAGTGGATGTTCATCGCCGGGGCCGAGGAATAGGCGTACTGGAAGAACCGGGAGCGGGTGGTGATGTCGAGGTAGCTGTCCTGCATCCACTCGGCAGTGCCGCCCGCCCAGGCGACCTGCCAGCGGCGGTCGTCGTAGTACAGGTTGCGCTCGTCCTCGCGGCCGAGTTGGGCCGAGGCCAGGATCATCCGGGGTGCGTCGGCAATCGCTCGGTCCAGCGCGGTGCGCTGCCAGTCCGAAGACTCGAACGGCTCGCCTTTGATGATCCCGATCGAGGCCAGCACGCCGCGCGACTCGGGTTCGATCGCGCAGACCGGTTCGTAGTCGACGAACTCTTTCAGCTTGGTCCAGAACGTGAAGTCCGTCGGATACATCATGTTCAGGCGCTGTCCGCTGGCGTTGGGGAAGCGCATGGCCGGGACATCCTTCTCCGGCGTCCACAGCGGGAAGACCCGGGTGCGTTCGGCGACCGCCACACCCGCGGCCGGGTCCGGCTCGCCGTCGCCGCGGCCCATCAGCGCTCGGAAGAACAGGAAGACGTTGTAGGTGGTGGAGGTGACGGTGTAGTAGCCGTTCGGGATGTGGCCGTCGTAGTTCGGCGGCAACAGCAGATAGAGACCGCCCCGCGCACGATCCGGGCCGATGGCGCCGACATCGGTCAGCGTGCGCTGGAAGAAGTCGGTGAACATCCCGATCACATTCGCGGGCGCGTTGACCACCAACGGTCCCGTCTGTTTCAGGTCCAGATAGCTCATCGCGTAGATGACATCGGCGTTCGGGGTCGGGACCCAGGTGCGGCTGTCCATCCGATCCTTCCAGATCGGCAGGATGTGATACCCGCGCCCGAACACGCTCTCCGATCCGTCCCGCATCCCGATCACGTTCAGGGCGGGCAGCATGGTCATATAGGCGTGCACCGCGCGCTGGTAGACCAACTCCGCGCGAAGTGATTCCGCTTCGCGCCTCGGCAGCCAGTTGCCGCCGTTGATCTGTCGGACCAGCGGCGAGCTCGGGTCCGAGCGTCCCGAGTGGTCGATGTTGGTGGTCCCGGACATGGCCGCCTCTCGGTCGGATGATGCGGAGACATCCCTCGCGACGCTACTCGAGCCACACGTGCGTCAGCCCTAGCAACACACCTGGTCAGGTGCAGAACGCGCGAATTGATGTGGCAGAGTTCGGTGCGCGTGCTCCGGGGACGGTGCGAGCCGTTCGAGGGTCGTTCATGGCCCGGCCGGTCGCCGTGCCCGTCGGGGGCGGTCCCGGTCGGGTGTGCGATCGTTCGGGCGCGTGGGATCCTCGAGATCAGGGACCTTGTGGTGGTTTCTCGTGCGGGCGTGCCGCTGGTGCGTCGGTTGACGGTGCAGGCGTGGCTGCAATTGGTGATGGGCGTGATGGTGGGGCTGGTGTTGCTCGGCGCCGCGGTCGGGGCGCGGGCGATCGAGACGACCAAGGACCGTACCGGGGAGTTGATCAACGCGATCCAACCGGCGGTGTCGGAGGCCTATCGGTTGCAGGCGGCGTGGATCGATCAGGAGACCGGCGCGCGCGGCTACGCGATCACCGGAGATCCGAGTTTCCTCGAACCCTATCGGTCCGGGCGGGATCAGGAACAGCGCTCGACGCGGCGGCTGCGCGAGCTGCTGGGCGGGCGCACCGAACTGACCGCGGATCTGGACGCGCTCGCCGAGGCGGGTGCGCGGTGGCGCGAGGTCTACGCCGAACCATTGGTCACCGCGCCCGACCCCGCCGCGGGTCTCGGGGCCCGGTTGCGCTCCCGGGAGAGCTCCGACAACGGGAAGGCGGCCTTCGACGCCCTGCGGGCCAGGTTCGATACCCAGAACCGCCATCTCGAGCAGGCCCGTGTCGACACCCGGGCCGAGGTGATGCACAGCCGCGACACCCGCAACGCGGTCCTGGCGGGCTCGGTGCTGCTGTTCCTGCTCACCATGGTCGTGTTGACGGTCGTGCTGCGCCGCTTGGTAGCCGCGCCGCTGCGCGGACTGGAGAACGCCTCGCGCCGGGTCGCCGACGGCGACCTCGATCACCACATTCCGGTGAACGGGCCCGCGGACCTGGCCACGGTCGCCGAAGCGGTCGAGTCGATGCGTGAACGCGTCGTGACCGATCTGGCCGGATCACGTGCCGCCGAAGCCGAACTGTCGCGTCAGGCCGCGCGGTTGGACGCCCAGACCGAGGAGTTGCGCCGCTCCAACCTCGAACTCGAGCAATTCGCCTACGTCGCCTCCCACGACTTGCAGGAACCACTGCGCAAAGTCGCCTCGTTCTGCCAACTGTTGGCCAAACGTTACGGCGACCGCCTCGATGACCGGGGCCGTCAATACATCAATTACGCCGTCGACGGCGCGAAGCGGATGCAGATCCTGATCAACTACCTGCTGGCCTTCTCCCGTGTGGGACGCGCCGAACCCCTCACCCCCGCGCCCGCCATGACACTCACCACGGCACTGGACACGGCCTTGACCGCCTTGAGCACGATCGTCGAGGAATCCGGCGCGCAGATCCGCCGCCCGGCATCGCTGCCCGACTTCCAGGGCGAAGCGACGTTGTTGACGATGTTGTGGCAGAACTTGATCGGCAACGCCCTCAAATTCACCCGGCCCGATCAGACCCCGGTGATCACCATCGCGACCACTACCATTCCAGACCCGCCCGACGGCGGCGACCCTGTCGATATCGACGGGGGTGCGGAGGGGTTCGCGCTGATCACGGTCAGCGACAACGGGATCGGGATCTCTTCGGAGTACGCGGAGAAGGTGTTCGTGATCTTCCAACGCCTGCACAACCGCAGCGAGTTCGAGGGCACCGGTATCGGTTTGGCGATCTGCCGCAAGATCGTCGACCACTACGGCGGGCGCATCTGGATCGACACCGACTACACCGACGGCGCGCGCTTCTGCTTCACGCTGCCGGTCCGGTGACCCACCACGGCGTCGGTGAATCCTTGCCGCAAGGCGTCGCGCAACGACAACAACTGATTCGCGCCGGGGCTGATCGCGATCAACGCTGCCGCGACGAAGAACGGTTGCCAGTGCGGATTCGGCATGCCCTACATTCCGGCGAAGACCGGCCGTGTTCGTGACGGGGCCTGGGTCCGCATCGTCGCGGTGCCCGCCTCCGTGGGAGTCCACGTGTCGTGGTCGGGGTGGTAGGTGATCAGCCCGGCTGATCGGAAGCCTTCGAGCCATCCGCCCATGGGCCACCAGCCCCAGCGGTCGTGGAAGGTTCGGGCGTTGGCGAGTATGTCGGCGAGGTGCCCGATGGGCGGGTCCTCGACGGGGTGGTGCTGGTGGTAGCTGTCGGCGCCGCCGACCCAGCAGGGGCGGATGCCGAGTTCGGCTGCTCGGTAGGCGAAGTCGGTGTCCTCGCCGCCGTATCCCCGGTATCGGGTGTCGAAACCGCCGATGCGCCGCCAGGTGGCGTCGGGGATGGCGAACGACAGCGACCAGAACAGTGCGGGGTCGTCGCCGTCGAGGAGGCTGTCAGGGGGTGGATCGGGTCGGGCGGGGTGTGGGTCGCGCAGGTCGGCCAGATGGTCGAGGTCGTAGCCGAGCGCGGGCGGGGGAGGCAGGTAGGTGACCGGGCCGCAGAGCAGTCGGTCGGCGGTGTGTCGGGCGGCGTGGCGGTAGCGGGTGAGTAGTTGCGGGCTCGGGACGCAGTCGACGTCCAGGAAGACGAGCAGTTCGGCCCCGACGGCCAGTGCGGCGCGGGCTCCGGTGTTGCGGGCGGCGGCCAGCGGTAGTGGTGAGCGTGGCGGGAGTTCGACGCAGTCGGCTCCGGTGCCGCGCAAGGTGGTGACGATGTCGGGGTCGCCCATCGAGACGACGATGTGGTGATCCGCGCGCTCGGTCGCGGCGCGGAGTCCGGCGAGTTGGTTGCGCAGATGGGTTCGACGGTGCGCGGCGATGGTGATGACGGCGGTTCTCATCGGGAGGCTCCGTGGGCGATGCGTTCGATGGCGCGGGCGGCGCGCGCGGCCGCTCCCGCGGTGCGCCATTGCCGCCAGCGTCGGGTGTCGATGTCCAGTGCGCGGGTGAGAAGTTCGGGCCACCGCCGTTCGGTGGGCCAGGTGTCGGTGGTGATCGCGAGGCCGGCGTGGGCGAGTGTGGCCGCGGTGGCGTGCTGTTCGTCGAAGGGGCGTCGCGAGGGGATGAGGACGGCGGGTTTGGCGGCGGCGGCGATATCGGCGACCGAGCCTTGTCCGGCGTGGGCGACGACGATGTCGGCCGTGCGCAGGCGCGGCCAGGGGTCGTCCTGCCATCCGTCGAGTCCCACCGTGTGCCAGACGAATCGGAGGTCCGATCGCGCGCAGGAGCCGACGTCGGCCGGGGTGAAGTCCGTTCCGCCCGCGCCGCCCAGCACCACGACGTTCGGTTCACGGTGTCGGTCGGATTCCGTGCGGGGACGTCCGTCGAAGCGGCTGATCCCGCCGGTGTAGCAGGTCTTGGCGCGGTGGGGGCGCAGCCAGTCCGGTTCGTACAATCGCCGCGGCCACGTGGCGATGATCGAGTCGGCGAACTCGTGCACCATGCGGTGCGGGGGATCGGTACGGACCCCCGGCAGGGCCATCGTGATCACGGGAATCCCGTGCAGTCGCGCCAGCAACGCGACTTCGACCGAGACGTCCACGACCATCGCGGTGGGGCGCGCCGCGTCGATCCAGGCCGATATCGCCGACATGCGGTCCCGCAGGCCGTCGTCCGCGCGTGGCGCCCAGTGCAGGCATCCCGAGGCGGTGGGGTCTCGCGCGGGCGCGCCTCGGTCGTCGCGTGCCAGGGTCACGGTGGCGTGGAAGGGCCGCGAGTCGGCCAGGGGAAGCGAACTCAGCGCGGTGACCGGTTCGGACAGTTCCGCGCAGATGCTCCGGGCGCGGACGAGATGCCCCGCTCCGTGGTGGTGGATGTAGTAGCCGATCATGCGACACGCCTGCCGTCGGGGTCGTCGGCGGCGTGCAGTAGACGGTGGTAGCAGCGCAGGTAGGACTCCAGCATCGTCGGATAGCCGCAGTGGGTCCGGGCTCGTCTGCGCGCGGCCTGGCGGGGCAGTTCGGCGGCGGACTCCGCGGCGGCGGCCAGGCTGTCGAGGTCGTCCGGTTCGGCCAGTCGCGCGCACGAGGTGTCCACGATCTCCGGGATGCCGCCGCGGGCGAAGGCGGCGACGGGGGTGCCGCAGGCCAGCGCCTCGGCGACGACGAGTCCGTAGGGTTCGTCCCAGCGCGGGGTGATCAGGGCGACGCCGCAGTCGCCGACCAGGCGGGCGAGTTCGTCCTGGGCCAGATGGCCGTGGTAGCGGACGCCGGGGCCGAGGCGGGGCGCGACGACGTCCTCGAAGTAGCGTCGGTCGCTGAGCGGACCCGCGAGGTGCAGGGTTCGTCCCACTCGCGCGGCGACCTCGATGGCCAGGTGGGTGCCCTTCTCCGGGGTGATGCGGCCGAACCAGACGAGATCGGAGCCGCCGGGGCCTGCGGGCCAGCGGTCGGTGTCGATGCCGTTGGTGATCACTTCGATCGCGGGCAGCGAGCGCGACCAGGTCGCGGCGGTGTGCCTGCTGACTGCGGCGAAGGCCGAACCGGCTCCCTTGGTGACCTCCAGCGCTGATTCGAGCCAGGGAGTCGGCGGAGTGTGCAGGGTGGTGAGCATGGGGATGGGCAGTGCGGGCGCCATCGCGACGGGCAGGTAGTGCAGGCTGTGGTTGTGCACGACGTCGTAGGACGCGGGCCCGAGCGCCATCAGGTCGGTCATCAGGGCGAGGTAGGCGTGGTGGTCGGTCAGGAAAGCATCCGTGGGCATCGACGGGTCGAGGGCGGCCAGGGCGCTGACCCGGAAATTCTGGACGGTGATGACGCGGTCGGCGACGGCGGGATCGCTGCCGGGTGCGGCGAACAGGGTGACGCGATGGCCCCGAGCGCGCAGAGCACGGCTCAGGTGCCAGACGTGGGCCTCCAGTCCGCCCGCGAACGGTTCGGCGATGGGATGACGGTTCGACGCCAACACCGCGATGTGTAACGACCTGTGCCGCAACGTCATCGGCACACCCGTTCGTAGATTCGGCGATGCGCGCGCGCCAACTCGGCGCGTTCGGCGCGCCGCTCCGGCCATCCGGGACGTCGAACGGCCGCGGTCCGGGCCGCCCGGAGCGCGCGGACGAGCGAGTCCGGGTCGAAGCGCTCTTCGTCGTGACCGTAGGTGTGGCAAGGACGTTGATCGTGGTAGTAGCCGCAATCGGGCGCGATGACGGCGGTGCCGAGATCGTGGCACGCCTCCAACCATCCCGAGTGCGTGCCGAACCGGTAAGGCAGGACCGACACCGACAGCTCGGACAGGTACCGCCACAGTTCGGCGTCGGAGAAGTACGGGTGCACCCGCACGTCGACCTGCGGACGGTGGCCGTAGGCGAGCAGGCGTTCGCCCACTTCCGGGTTGTACCAGTGGTTTCGCGGATCGAACAGTTCGTCGTGCACGTCGACGCGCAACACCGTGTCGGGCAGCGAGCGCACCGCGTCGGCGAGGGTGTCCAGAACAGGCAGCGGGTCCATGTTCGCCCGCAGACTCTTGACGTGGACCCCGACGACGAATCCCGTGCGAGCGCGCCGCGGTGAGCACAACAGCGCCGGACCGACGACGTGGGGGTGCGGCAACACCTCGGCGCTACGGCCCCACCGCCGGTGGATCTCCTCGGCCGCGCCGTCGGTGAGGGTGATGAGCGCGTCCGCCGCGGGAACGAGGACGTCGAGATGCTCACGGTGCTCGCGCGGATCGGGTTGGTGCGGATTGCGCAGATCGTGCACGGTGTAGACCAGCGGTTTGCCGTGGGCGCGCAGGGTGTCGACCACTTCGGTCAGCGTCCGGGCGTCGAGCGCGTCGAACCCGAAATGGATGTGGAACACGTCGAATCGCGCGTGATGGGCACGAATCCACGCCGGATCCAGCATCAGCGGCGGCCACCATCCGCCGGGCACCGTACGACCGTCGGCGGGCACGGGATCGGGTAGTCGGATCACCCGGTCACCGCGATCGGGGGCCGACAGATGCCTGACGTACACATGCGATCCGGGAACCGAGGCCACTCGGATCACCTGCTGCCGCGCCGCCGTGTCCCGCGGAAGCCTCTCGACTCGACGCACGGTCTCGGCCACGGATTCGGTCTGCGAACTACCCGACATGGAAAGCGCCTCTCTGCTGCTGCCGGTGGACACCAGGCCCCGCGGTGCTACCCCGGCAGAAGCACCTCAACCAACGGTTCCGATGCGCCGGCCCACCCGAGTTCCGATCGACGCCGGCGGGTCGACGCGCACACGTTCCGGGCACGTCCGACCGGCTCGCCCCGACGGAGCTTCTCGGAGCGAGCGGCGGCCGGCGTCACGAAACCCGGTGGCCTACAGGATCGGTCTGCCGCCGGTGACGGCCAGGCGCGCGCCGGAGATGTAGCTGCCGTCGTCGCCGGCGAGCAGGACGTAGGCGGGGGCGAGTTCGGCGGGTTGGCCCGCGCGCCCCAGCGGTACGTCGTCGCCGAAGTTCGCGACTTTCTCCGGTGGCATGGTCGAGGGGATCAGCGGGGTCCAGATCGGTCCGGGGGCCACGCTGTTGACTCGGATGCCGCGTTCGCCGAGGAGTTGGGCCAGGCTGGCGGAGAAGTTCGCGATGGCGGCTTTGGTGGCGGCGTAGGGGGCGAGGGTGGGGGAGGGCATGTCGGAGTTGACCGAGGAGCTGCCGATGATCGACGAACCCGGCGGCATGTGCGGCAGCGCGGCTTTCACCAGGTGGAAGTAGGCGCCGACGTTGAGTTCGAAGGTGTGGTCGAACTCCTCGTCGCTGATCTCCTCGATCGTCTCGTGGGTCATCTGGTAGGCCGCGTTGGACACCAGGACGTCGATCTTGCCGAATTCGTCCGCGGCGCGGTCGATGACGGCGCGGCAGTGCGCGGGATCGGCGAGATCCCCGGCCACGAGCACCGCGCGTCGTCCGGCCTGCTCGACCAGGGCGGCGACCTGTTTCGCGTCGTCGTGCTCGTCGAGGTAGGAGATGAGCACGTCGGCGCCCTCGCGGGCGAAGGCGATCGCGACGGCGCGGCCGATACCGCTGTCGGCGCCGGTGATCACGGCCGCCTTTCCGGTCAGTTTGCCCGAGCCGCGGTAGCTGTCCTCACCGCAGTCGGGCAGCGGTGACATCCGGCTCTGTTGTCCGGGGACCTCTTGCTGCTGTTCGGGAAATCCCATCCGATCCTCCAGAGGTATCGGCCGTCGAGGGACGGCATGATAAGGG
>NZ_BAGG01000053.1 GCF_000308695.1 Nocardia takedensis NBRC 100417
ACCTGCGCGGCGTGGGGCAACGTATGCATGATCTCGGCCACCCGCGCCTTACGACGACCCACCGCCTGCCGCACCGGCATCCCCGGCTGCGCCCGCATCTGCGGAATGATCCCCTCCACCTCCTCCGCACCACCATGATGATGACCCGCGTCCACCAACGCCTGCTCCCGAGCCATCTGCGCCTCGTCCTTCTCCTCCGACATACCGATCGGCCCGATCATCCGACCGTTCAAGAACTGCTTGACCACCGGCTCCTCCGAGGTCAACAACACCTCCCGCGGCCCGAACATCACCAACTGCCGACGGAACAACATCCCGATATTGTCCGGCACCGTCCGCGCCAGATTGATGTTGTGCGTCACGATCAGAATCGTCGCGTCGATCTGCGCGTTGATATCGATCAACAACTGCGACAGATACGACGTACGCACCGGATCCAACCCCGAATCCGGCTCATCCACCAGAATGATCTGCGGATCCAACACCAACGCCCGCGCCAACCCCGCACGCTTGCGCATACCACCGGAGATCTCCCCCGGCAACTTCCCCTCCGCCCCCAACAAACCCGTCAACTCGAGCTTCTCCATCACGATCTTCTTGATCTCGGATTCACTCTTCTTCGTGTGCTCCCGCAACGGAAACGCCACATTGTCGAACAAGTTCATCGACCCGAACAACGCACCGTCCTGGAACAGCACACCGAACAACTTCCGGATCTCGTACAACTCCTTATTCGAACACGTCGTGATATCCGTGCCATCGATGAAGATCGAACCCCGCTCGGGCCGCAACAACCCGATCAACGACTTCAGAAACACCGACTTACCCGTACCCGACGGCCCCAACAGAGCACTGACCTCGCCGGAAGGCAACGTAAGACTCACGTCCTGCCAAATCCGCTGCGAACCGAAAGATTTCGTAACACTCTCGGTCCTGACCTCGACGCCCAC